>JAZQYY010000031.1:0-118865 GCA_045633805.1 Acutalibacteraceae bacterium | reverse complement strand
CTTGATATCCATAACCATTCTCCTTTTCCGAAATCGGTATATGATAACTCTTATTATGTAATATTTCTGAATTTTTTACAATATCTAAAATGAATTTTTTTCTTTAAAAATATTTATATTTATATTCTGTTAATCTCTTATAATTTCTTTACAAAGTATTGATTTTTTGTTCAAAATATGGTAGAATACACAACGTTAACAAGAATATTGTCACATCAGCAAAATTCTGCTTTACAAATATACAGTTTGTATAATTTTTGGCTCAAAACGGAGGATACAGAAATGAGAATCAGAAAACAGTCGCTCGGCGACAGAAATATTGTCGGCGCAAAAATCGAAGCAAGACGCAAAGCAATCAACATGAAGCAGAAAGATCTTCTTACTCAGCTTCAGATTAAGGGTATTGACCTTAACGCATCTGGTCTTTCAAAACTCGAAGGTCAGCTTCGTTACGTTACCGATTTTGAGCTCAAAGCACTTTCTGAAGTCCTCGGTATGAGCCTTAACGAAATGCTCGGCATTGACGAATAATTTCAACCACTACTTACCCTCTTATATACAACTCCTCACGAAGCCTCGCCTCTCCACAGGGCGAGGCTTCACCCCTTTTTGCAGGCGCTCCGCTACGGAGATGCTGATTTTTCGGGTAATTCTTTAATCGCACCTGAAAAAGAATTATAATCGGGTGTGGGTGAAACCCACCCACAACTATTCACTCTTCAATAAACAAAACACCCTGCCTCTTTATGAAGCAGGGTGCTGTTTTTTATTAAGCTATCTTATAATCAAACAAGCTCGATGATGCACATTTCAGCAGCATCGCCTCTACGGGGACCTGTTTTGATTATACGGCAATAACCGCCGTTAACTTCCTTATACTTGGGGGCAATCTCATCAAAGAGCTTCTTAACAACGTCTTCTTTAGTAACGTATGCAAGAACCTTGCGCTTTGAGTGAAGAGAATCGTCTTTAGCAATGGTGATCATTTTTTCAGCCATTGCGCGAACCTCCTGAGCCCTTGTAACGGTGGTTTCGATTCTGCCGTTTTCCAAAAGATAGGTAACGAGGCCTCTGAGCATCGACTTGCGATGGTCACTTGTGCGGCCAAGCTTTCTGGTACCGGGCATTTAGTTCACACTCCTTTACCGTTTGGTGGGTAAATCATTCCTCGTCTCTGCGAAGGTCAAAGCCAAGTGAATTGAGCTTTGCAACAACTTCGTCAAGAGACTTTCTGCCGAGGTTACGAACTTTCATCATATCTTCCTCGGTTCTGTTGATCAAATCTTCAACCGTATTTATCTGAGCACGCTTCAAGCAATTGAACGAACGCACAGACAGGTCAAGTTCCTCAATGGTCATCTCCAGCACTTTTTCTTTGCCGTTGTCGTTCTTAACAACCATAACCTCTGTATCATAAGCTTCACCTGAAAGGTCGCCGAAGAGGTTGAGGTGCTCGTTGAGGATCTTGGCGCCGAGAGAAACAGCTTCCATTGCATTGATGGTGCCGTTGGTCCACACTTCAAGAGTAAGCTTGTCGTAGTCAGTAATCTGACCAACACGTGTGTTCTCGACTGTGTAATTAACCTTTAACACGGGTGTGTAAATTGAGTCAATTGCTATAAAGCCGATAATGGGCTGCATCATCTGCTTGTTTCTCTCAGCAGAAACATAGCCTCTGCCCTTGTCGCAAGTAAGCTCCATGCTTACGTGTGCATCGGAATTGAGAGTAGCGATGTGAAGCTCGGGGTTGAGAATTTCAACCTCTGAATCGGTCTTGATGCTGCCTGCGGTGATTTCTTCATCGCCGTTAGCATCGATATAAATTGTTTTGGGGCCATCGCCGTGAATCTTAAGAATAACGTTCTTGAGGTTAAGAACAATCTCAGTTACGTCTTCTTTAACACCGGGGATGGTTGTGAATTCATGCAGAACGCCGTCGATTTTAACGGATGTGATTGCATAGCCGGGAAGAGAAGAAAGAAGAACTCTTCTGAGGCTGTTGCCTAAAGTTGTTCCGTATCCTCTTTCAAGGGGCTCAACAACAAAACGACCGTATTTGCCGTCGGCAGAGATTTCTGCAGTTTCAATTCTGGGCTTTTCAATACCAATCATTCAAAACCCTCCTTATAAGACGGCAGGAATTCATCCTGCTCATAATGCATTCAAAAACGCTTTGGTCACCAAGCAATTGCCCGGTGAATGCCCGAAATGCGGGCATATCACTCAGGTTATTACTTGGAGTAAAGTTCAACGATGAGATGCTCTTCAACGGGAACCATGATCTGCTCACGAGTGGGCAGAGCAAGAACCTTAGCTGTCTGAGCTTCTGCGTTGAGGTCAAGCCACTGGGGAACAGGTCTTGAAGCGTTAGCTTCGAGAGTTGCCTGAATCTTTGTGCTTTCCTTGCTCTTATCCTTGATAGCGATTTCGTCGCCAGCCTTGATAAGGTATGAAGGAATGTTGACCTTCTTGCCGTTTACTTTGTAATGACCGTGAGTAACAAGCTGTCTAGCTTCTGCTCTGGAGTTAGCCCAGCCAAGAAGATAAACGATGTTGTCAAGGCGGCTTTCGCAGATACGAAGAAGGTTTTCACCTGTTACGCCCTGCTTACGCTCAGCCATGAGGAAATACTTGTAGAACTGGCCTTCCTGAATACCGTAATAACGCTTAGCCTGCTGCTTTGCGCGAAGCTGAAGACCGTATTCAGTTGCCTTTTTGCGGCTCTGACCGTGCTGGCCGGGAGCATATGCTCTGCGCTCGATAGCGCACTTGCCGGTATAGCAACGTTCGCCCTTGAGATAGAGCTTTTTGCCTTCACGGCGGCAGAGTTTACATACCGCACCGGTATATCTTGCCATATTGTGTTACACCTCCAAATAATTCTGGTTACACGCGCCTTCTCTTAGGCGGACGGCATCCGTTATGAGGAATGGGGGTAACATCCTTAATCATGTTAACCTCCAGACCCGCTGTCTGTAAAGCTCTGATAGCAGCTTCACGTCCCTGGCCGGGTCCCTTAACATAAACCTCAACAGTTTTCATGCCGTGCTCGATAGCAGCCTTGGCAGCTGTTTCAGCAGCAGTCTGAGCAGCAAAGGGAGTTGATTTCTTTGAACCTCTGAAGCCCATTTCACCGGCGCTTGCCCATGAAACTGCGTTGCCCTGAGTATCGGTAATTGTAACGATAGTGTTGTTAAAGGTGGATTGGATATGGGCTGCGCCGCGCTCGATATTCTTGCGCTCACGGCGTCTGCGTGTGCCTGTTGTCTTTTTAGATGCTGCTTTAGCCATAATATCCCTCCTAAATTATTTCTTCTTATTCGCAATTGTCTTCTTGGGACCCTTGCGTGTGCGTGCGTTTGTCTTTGAACGCTGGCCTCTTACGGGGAGACTCTTGCGGTGACGAACGCCACGATAGCACTGAATTTCGATAAGTCTCTTGATATCGAATGCTGTTTCTCTGCGAAGATCACCTTCAACCTTAAGGTTGCGGTCAATGTATTCACGAAGCTTTGAAACATCGTCTTCGGTCATATCCTTAACTCTAAGGTCAGGATCAACGCCGGTTGCTGCGATAATGTCGCTAGCGGTTTTACGACCAATGCCGTAGATGTAAGTAAGAGCGATTTCTACTCTCTTCTCTCTGGGCAGGTCAACACCTGATATACGCGCCATTTGTCAGTTGCACCTCCAAATTAAATTGGTTTTCGCCGGGATTAACCCTGGCGCTGCTTGTGCTTGGGATTTTCACAGATAACCATTACTTTTCCCTTGCGCTTAATGATTTTGCACTTTTCGCAAATTTTCTTGACAGAAGGTCTGACTTTCATATTAGAATACCTCCTTGAACTTACTTAGAACGCCATGTAATGCGGCCCTTTGTGAGGTCGTATGGCGACATTTCAACCGTCACTTTATCACCGGGAAGAATCTTGATGTAATTCATACGAAGCTTGCCGGAGATGTGAGCCAATATTTTGTGTCCGTTTTCCAACTCAACCTGGAAGGTTGCGTTGGGCAATGATTCTACTACCGTACCTTCAATCTCGATCATGTCCTGCTTAGACATAGTTACCTCCTAAGTGTTGACGTTAATAACTTAATCGCCTCAGCGCTTTTCTGAGCGCTCTGTTTGAAACAAGCTCGGCTTCGCTGAGCGAAAACTCCGTTGCTTCAACGTGGCGAATATTCTTGCTTTTAGGTCTATCAATGGGACGTTCTTTACCGTCGCACAGGATAACACAGCCGTTTTCAACCTGCATAACAGCAAGCAAGCTGCCTTCATCTCTGCCTGCGAGCGATTTCACTACTCTGCCTCTCTCAAGCATACTCTCACCTTAAATCTGTGTGAGAATAACGGGGCCGTTTGAAGTTATGGCCACGGTATGCTCAAAGTGGGCTGAAAGCGAACCGTCTTTTGTTTTGATAGTCCATCCGTCAGGCAACTGCCTGATACCTGCACCGCCCAGATTAATCATGGGCTCAATGGCAATTGTCATGCCGGGGAGCAGGCGCACACCTCTTCCGGGCGTGCCGAAATTCGGTACGCTGGGGTCTTCGTGCATCTGCTTTCCAACTCCGTGGCCGGTAAATTCCCTGACCACTGAAAAGCCTCTTTCCTCGCAATACCTTTGGATTGTTGAACCGATATCGCCGATTCTGCCGCCTGCGACAGCCATCTTGATGCCTTCATAAAGGCTCTCTCTGGTTGTGTCGCACAGCCGCTGAGCTTCGGGTGAAATATCACCCGCCGCAAAAGTGGCGGCATTATCGCCGACATAGCCGTTGAAGGTTGCGCCAACATCGATGCTGACAATATCGCCCGCTTTGATGATGCGCTTTTTGCTCGGAATGCCGTGAATGACCTCATCGTTTATGGAAATGCATGTGGCAGCAGGGTATCCGTTATAACCTTTGAAAGTCGGAATTGCTCCGCTCTTAACAATGAAGTTATGGGCGATGCGGTCAATTTCCTCGGTTGAAATACCGGGTTCAACCGCCGCACCCGCTGCCTTTAATGCTCCTGCAGCGATAACACAGGCTTCTTTCATAAGCCCGAGTTCTCTTGTTGTTTTGAGCACTATCATGCTGATCCTCCGTTTAGGGCTTAATCAAGGAAGCCCTTGTAGTGGCGCATCATCATCTGGCTCTCGAGCTGCTTAACTGTTTCAAGTGCAACACCTACAAGAATGATGATTGATGTACCGCCCAGTGAAATGTTCATTGAAGCTGTGGGGAGCCAGAACTTCTGCAGGCAGAATGTTGTTACCTGAGAGAAGATAATCGGGAAGAGAGCTACAACGCTCAGAAGAAGAGCACCAAGAAGAACGATTCTGTTGATGATCTTGCCGATATATCTTGATGTGGGCTCGCCGGGACGGATACCGGGGATTGAACCGCCGTTATCACGGATGTTCTTTGACATTTCGATGGGGTTATACTGAATGCTTGCATAGAAGTATGCGAAAGCGATTATGAATACGAAATAGATAATCGCATATGCCCAGTGAGTCTGGTTGAACAGGTTGAAGAACTTGTTCCAAGGACTGTTTGAATCCAGAGAAATGAACATCTGGATTGTGGGGGGCAGTGAAAGAATTGATGAAGCGAAGATAACGGGCATAACACCTGACATATTAACCTTGATCGGAATATGAGTGCTCTGGCCGCCATACATCTTTCTGCCAACAACTCTCTTTGCATACTGAACGGGAACTCTTCTCTCTGCGTTATCCATCCAAACGATGAATGCGATCATGAGCACAAGAATCACAAATACGAGGGGAGCCAGTGCATAGAAAGGACCACCTGCTGTGAAGTAGCTGATAATCTGAGTGAAGAGTGTGGGGATTCTGGAAACGATACCTGCGAAAAGGATAATCGAAATACCGTTACCGATACCCTTATCATTGATCTGTTCACCAAGCCACATGATAAGAGCTGTACCTGCGGTGAAGCAGAGAATAATTACGAGTGCCTGGAAGAAGCCAACAAATCCAGTGAAGGGCTGGCCATTAGCATCCGCAATAAGGAATGTACCGCCGACTGTGCCGCCGTTACGAAGATAGAAGTAGTAAGCTGTACTCTGGAGAAGACCGAGAACAATTGTTACGAAACGAGTGATGGTTGCAATCTTTTTGCGACCTTCCTCGCCTTCCTTCTGAAGTCTTTCAAGGGCGGGAATTGCAACAGCAAGCAACTGCATGATAATCGAGCTGTTGATGTAAGGTGTGATTGACATTGCAAAAATGGTACCATAGTTGAATGCGTCACCTGTCATCATTGTCAGATAGTTCATGAATGTTGAGCCGTTGGGGTCAGCAAGGATACCTTCTGAACCGATGTTTGTGAAAGGCACGGGGATAGCTGAACCGATTCTGAAAATCAGAACGATAAGAGCTGTGAAAAGGAGCTTCTTACGAAGGTCAGCGATCTTCCATGCATTGATAAGTGTTCTAAACACCTCAGATCACCTCTGCCTTTCCTCCGGCAGCTTCGATCTTTGACTTTGCGCTATCTGAAAAAGCATTTGCCTGAACGGTGAGCTTTTTCGTTAATTCGCCATTACCTAAGATCTTAACGCCGTCCATAGTCTTTTTGATGATGCCTTTCTCAATAAGCGCATCTACGGTAACGGTTGCACCGTCTTCGAAATACTTATCAAGAGTAGCAATGTTTGCTATTGCCATCTCTGTTGCAAAGATGTTGTTGAATCCTCTCTTGGGGATTCTTCTCTGAAGGGGCATCTGACCGCCTTCAAAGCCGGCACGCATACCTCTGCCTGCACGTGCCTTCTGACCTTTATGACCCTTACCGGCTGTTTTACCCTGACCTGATGCGGGACCACGGCCGATACGCTTACGTTCCTTTGATGAACCAGCTGCGGGTGAGAGATCGTGCAACTTCATTAGTTTGCACCTCCTTGCTTGGCTTCGCTTACTGCGATAAGGTGAGAAATCTTTCTGACCTTGCCCTGAGTTGCGGCGTTATCCGGCTGAACGGAAACGTCGCCAATCTTATGAAGACCAAGAGCATGGGCGGTTGCAATCTGGGGCTTGGTGCTTCCAATAAGGCTCTTAACGAGCTTTACCTGAATATCTGCCATTTAATCCGCCCTCCTTAACCTAAAATTTCTTTTGCGGTCTTGCCGCGGATAGCAGCAACTTCTTCAACATTGCGAAGCTTTGAAAGACCGTCAATTGTAGCTCTTACAACGTTGCAAGGATTGTTTGAACGAAGAGCCTTAGTACGGATATCTTTGATACCTACTGTTTCAACAACCGCACGAACGGGACCGCCTGCGATAACGCCGGTACCGGGTGCTGCGGGCTTAAGCAGAACAACGCCTGCGCCGAATTTACCGATAATCTCGTGAGGAATGGTTGAGCCCTTAAGAGCAACCTTCATGAGATTCTTCTTTGCATCTTCGATACCCTTGCGGATAGCGTCGGGAACTTCGCCTGATTTGCCAAGTCCGAAACCGATGATGCCGTTGCCGTCGCCGACTACTACGAGAGCCGCAAACTTATAAATACGACCGCCCTTTACGGTTTTGGAAACACGGTTAATGGCTACTACGCGCTCTGTGAGCTCATATGCCGATGCATCAATCTTAGCCAATTTGTATTCCTCCCCTTCTTAGAACTTGAGGCCACCCTCACGGGCGCCTTCGGCCAGTTCCTTAACACGGCCGTGATAAATGTAACCGCCACGATCGAAAACAACTGTTGTTATTCCCTTATCTGCAGCGCGTTTTGCTAATAATTCGCCCACTTTGTGAGCAGCGGACTTGTTTCCGCCGTATTCCTCAAAATCCTTCTCTACAGTTGATGCGGACACAAGGGTTTCACCCTTAACGTCGTCTATTAACTGAGCGTAGATATTCTGGAGGGAACGGAATACATTAAGGCGGGGGCACTCAGCAGTGCCGGAAATCTTAGCACGGACTCTGGTGTGACGAACCTGTCTGGCCTTATTGCTGTCCGGTCTGTTAACCATAAATTTTCACTCCTTAATATAGACTTATTTACCCTTGCCGGCTTTGCCTTCCTTACGGCGGATATATTCGTCAACGTACTTGATACCTTTGCCCTTATAGGGTTCGGGGGGTCTCTTTTCACGAATATTTGCGGCAAACTGTCCGACAACCTGCTTGTCAGGACCTGAAACTACAACCTTGTTGGGGTTGGGAGTTTCAACAGTGATTCCCTCGGGTGCTGTCATAATAACATCGTGGGAATAACCGATTTTAAGAACAAGATCCTTGCCCTTAACTTCTGCACGGTAACCAACGCCGTTAACTTCAAGTTCCTTCTTGTAGCCTTCGCTTACGCCGATAACCATGTTGCTGATGAGAGTTCTTGTAAGACCGTGGAGTGATCTGTTGAGCTTCTCATCATTGGGACGGCTAACGTTGATAACTGCGCCGTCAATTTCAACACTAATGTTGGGGTGAAGATTTCTTGTGAGAGTGCCCTTAGCACCCTTAACGGTAATTACTGTGCCGTCTAACTTAACTTCAACACCCGCAGGGATTGCGATAGGTTTCTTGCCTATACGTGACATGTTAGGGCACCTCCTTACCAGATAAATGCAAGAACTTCGCCGCCTACATTGGCTTTGCGTGCGTCCTTGTCAGTCATAACGCCTTTTGATGTTGAGAGGATGGCAATGCCGATGCCCTTCATAACCTTGGGCATATCCTCACAGTTTGTGTAAATTCTCAGACCGGGCTTTGAAACTCTGCGAAGACCGGTGATAACCTGAGACTTGTTGGGGCCGTACTTGAGAGCGATTTCGATCATGCCCTGCTTGCCGTCATCCTCAACTTTGTATCCTTTAATGTATCCCTCGTCAACAAGAATCTGAGCAATCGCCTTCTTCATGTTGGATGCGGGAACTTTCACTGTGTCATGCTTAGCCGCATTCGCATTGCGGATACGAGTCAGCATATCAGCGATGGAATCAGTAATTTGCATACTGTTTACCTCCTTTGCAATTGCTCAATTACCAACTTGCTTTCTTAACGCCGGGAATCTGACCTGCGTGTGCCAGCTCTCTGAAGCAGATACGGCAAACACCGTACTTGCGAAGATAAGCATGGGGTCTTCCGCAGATCTTACATCTGTTATAGGCTCTTGATGAGAACTTTGCGGGGCGAGCCTGCTTGATTTTCATTGATGTTTTTGCCACGGTAATCCCTCCTTATCTTGAGAACGGAGCACCCATAAGAGCGAGGAGCTCGCGGGCCTCTTCGTCGGATTTAGCTGTTGTGACAAAGCAGATGTCCATACCTCTTACCTTGTCAATCTTATCATAATCGATTTCGGGGAAGATAAGCTGTTCCTTGATACCCATGGAATAGTTACCTCTTCCGTCGAATGAGTTGGGGTTAATGCCTCTGAAGTCACGAACTCTGGGGAGAGCGAGATTGAAGAGTCTGTCCATGAACTCATACATTCTCTCACCTCTGAGAGTAACCTTAGCACCGATAACCATGCCTTCACGAAGCTTGAAGTTAGCAACAGACTTCTTAGCCTTACAAACAACAGGTGTCTGACCTGTGATCTGCTTGAGGTCTGAAACTACAGCGTCGATTGCCTTTGAGTTAGCAATTGCTTCGCCGCAGCCAACGTTGATAACGATCTTATCAAGCTTGGGAATCTGCATAACGCTCTTGTATTCGAATTTCTTCATAAGAGCAGGTGCAACTTCTTTGACATACATTTCTTTTAATCTTGCTGCCATTTGTTGTTTCCTCCCTTAATTAAAATTCTGCAAGGCAGTCGCTCTTCTTGCAAGTGCGAACCTTCTTGCCGTCTGCGTTGATCTTGTGGCCAACTCTTGTGGGTCTGCCGCACTTGGGGCAGATAAGCTGAACCTTATCAGCATAGAGTGCGCTCTCAGCCTTGATAAGGCCGCCGGGCTCACCCATCTTGCGGGGTTTAACGTGTTTTGTAACGATGTTTACGCCTTCAACGATTACTTTTCCTTCTGAGGGGCTAACCTGCATAACCTTGCCTCTCTTGCCTCTGTATTTACCGTTGATAACAACTACTTCATCGCCTGTCTTTACATGAACCTTATTCATCATTCGCACCTCCGATTAAAGTACTTCGGGAGCGAGTGAAAGGATCTTTGTGTAATCCTTCTCACGAAGCTCTCTTGCTACGGGTCCAAAGATACGAGTGCCCTTGGGGTTCTTATCTTCCTTAATGATGACGGCTGCATTCTCATCGAAGCGAATGTAAGTTCCGTCATCACGGCGAAGGCCGCTTGCGGTGCGTACTACTACCGCTTTTACAACATCGCCTTTTTTTACTACGCCACCGGGTGTTGCCTTTTTAACAGAAGCAACAACGACGTCGCCAATATTGGCATACCTCCTGCCGGAACCGCCGAGAACGCGAATGCACATAATTTCCTTCGCGCCGGTGTTGTCGGCAACCTTGAGGTAACTCTGCTGCTGTATCACAGTGTTTTCCTCCTTACATAACGGCTAAATTATTTAGCCTTCTCAATGATTTCAACTACACGCCATCTCTTGTCCTTTGACAGGGGACGGGTTTCCATAACAAGCACTCTGTCGCCCATACCGCACATATTTGTTTCGTCATGTGCCTTAAGCTTATATGTGTTGTTAACAATCTTTTTGTAGAGAGGGTGTCTAACCCTATCCTTAACGGATACGACAACTGTCTTATCCATCTTATCGCTGGTAACGATACCAACGCGAGTTTTTCTGAGGTTTCTTTCGCTCATTGAATTTTAACCTCCCTTTCCTTACGCCTTGGTGCCGTGGAGTTCGATATCTCTCTGTACTGTCTTAATACGAGCGATATCCTTTTTAACGGCACTGATTCGCATCGGGTTGTCGAGCTGGTTTACGGCTTGCTGGAAGCGCAGTTTGAACAGCTCATCCTTCAGCTCAAGAAGCTTAGCATCCAGCTCTGCGGCGGAAAGTTTTCTGATTTCACTGGCTTTCATTATTGCTCACCACCCAATTCTTCTTTAGTAACAAATTTACATTTAATAGGAAGCTTGTTAGCTGCAAGACGCATAGCTTCTGCAGCAAGCTCTCTGTCAACACCGGCGATTTCAAACATAACTCTGCCGGGCTTAACAACTGCAACCCAATATTCGGGAGAACCTTTACCTGAACCCATTCGAGTTTCAGCGGGCTTCTCTGTGATGGGCTTATCGGGGAAGATCTTGATCCAAACCTGGCCACCACGCTTGATGTATCTTGTCATCGCGATACGGGCTGCTTCGATCTGGTTTGAGGTAATCCATGCGGGCTCGAGAGCTACAAGGCCGAACTGACCGTAAGTAACTGTGTTACCTCTTGTAGCCTTACCCTTAAGTCTGCCTCTCTGCACTCTGCGGTGCTTAACGCGCTTAGGTAAAAGCATTACTGGTTACCTCCTTCTCTGCGTCTTCTGGGGCGAGAGTTGTTGTTTCTGCTTTCGTGCAGAACTTCGCCTCTGTAAAGCCAAACCTTAACGCCGATACGGCCGTATGTGGTTTTAGCTTCTGCAAAGCCGTAATCGATGTCGGCTCTGATTGTCTGAAGAGGAATTGTACCCTCTTTATAAGTTTCTGAACGTGCAATTTCTGCACCGCCAACGCGGCCTGAAACCTGAGTCTTGATGCCCTTTGCGCCGAGCTTCATTGCGCGGCCGATAGCCTGCTTAAGAGCACGACGGTAAGAAATTCTTCTTTCGAGCTGTGAAGCAATGCTTTCAGCAACAAGCTGTGCATTAAGGTCGGGCTGCTTGATTTCGATGATGTTGAGCGAAACCTCTTTGCCGCCGAGCTTCTTCTCACAGATTTTCTTGAGCTTTTCGATTTCTGCGCCCTGTCTGCCGATAACCATACCGGGCTTTGCGCAGTGAATGTTGACGTAAACTCTCTTTGCGTCACGCTCAATCTCAACCTTGGGAACACCTGCAGGAGCAAGCTTCTCAAGAAGGTACTCACGAAGATTGTAGTCTTCAACGAGAGTATCGCCGAACTTTTCGGGAGCCGCATACCAGCGGGATTCCCAGTTCTTAATAACACCGATTCTTAAACCGGTAGGATTAATTTTCTGTCCCATTGTTTAACCTCCTCCTCGCTTATTCCATTTCCTTGAGAACAAGGGTGATGTGAGATGTCTTCTTGTTAATGCGGAACGCTCTGCCCTGTGCTCTGGGTCTTACTCTCTTGAGAGTGGGGCCCTGGCTTACGGTGCATTCTGCAACGTAAAGGCGGCTAACGTCCATGTTGTTATTGTTTTCAGCATTTGCCATAGCTGACTTTAAAAGCTTCATCAAGGGTTCACACGCGGCCTTGGGCGTGTACTTGAGAATTGCCATTGCCTTATCTGCGGGCTGATTGCGGATTAAGTCAAGCACAATCTGAACCTTGCGAGGCGCAATACGAATATAAGTGGCTTTAGCTGTTGCTGTGGGCACACTCTGCATTGCCATATCTGACATTGTTAATACACTCCTTTCGCCGATTATTTACCGTTATTTGATGTTTTTGAGCCTGCGTGACCTTTGAAGGTTCTTGTAGGCGCAAATTCGCCGAGCTTGTGACCTACCATATCTTCTGTTACATAAACAGGAACATGCTTGCGTCCGTCGTGAACTGCAAATGTGTGGCCGACAAAGTCGGGGAAGATTGTGGATGAGCGGCTCCAGGTCTTAAGAACCTGCTTCTCGCCGGCTTCGTTCATCTTCTGAACTCTTTCGAGCAGTTTAGGCTGCACAAAAGGTCCTTTTTTAACGCTTCTGCCCATTATTATCTGCTCCTTTCACTTATTTGTCGTTACGACGCTTTATGATAAGCTTGTCGGACGTTTTCTTTGTCTTTCTGGTCTTGTAACCAAGAGCGGGCTTGCCCCAAGGTGTAACAGGACCGGATCTACCGATGGGAGCCTTACCTTCACCACCACCGTGGGGGTGATCGCAGGGGTTCATAACTGAACCGCGAACGGTGGGTCTCCAACCCATGTGACGCTTACGGCCGGCCTTACCAACCTTAACGTTTTCATGGTCAACGTTACCAACCTGGCCGATTGTAGCCATGCAGGAAACGGGAACGTTGCGAAGCTCGCCTGAGGGAAGACGGAGAAGAGCGTAAACGCCTTCTTTAGCCATAAGCTGAGCAGAGTTACCTGCTGCTCTTGCAAGCTGGCCGCCTCTACCGGGGTAGAGCTCAACGTTGTGAACAACTGTACCAACGGGGATGTTGGTGAGGGGGAGTGCGTTACCGGGCTTGATGTCGGCGCCTGTGCCGGCAACAACGGTATCGCCAACCTTCAGACCTGCGGGCTGAAGGATGTATCTCTTTTCGCCGTCTTCATACTGAAGAAGTGCGATGAAAGCAGAGCGGTTGGGATCGTACTCAACGCTTGCTACCTGTGCGGGAATATCGAACTTATCTCTCTTGAAGTCGATAACACGATACTTTCTTCTCTGTCCGCCACCGCGATGACGAACTGTGATTCTTCCGTAGCTGTTACGGCCGCTGTTCTTCTTGAGTGAAACAAGAAGGCTTCTTTCGGGAGCAACCTTTGAAAGCTCGGAATAATCTGTAGTCGACATGTTACGTCTTGCGTTACTTGTCGGCTTGTAAAGCTTAATAGACATTTTTCTACACTCTCCTTATAGCGGCTTTGCGGAGCAATGTCATTCTCCATACCTTACCGCCGGATTTTATAGGAACCTTGTCCTTTTGATTACGTTAAGTAATCGGGATTACATCATTCCGTCAAAGAATTCGATTGTCTTGGAGTCTTCGGTAAGAGTAACGATAGCCTTTTTGCGAGAAGCTGTGTAGCCTTCGTAGCGACCGTATCTTCTGAGCTTACCGTCAACGTTGATTGTGTTAACCTTTGCAACCTTAACACCAAAGAGCTTTTCAACAGCAGCCTTGATTTCTACCTTGTTTGCATCTTTAGCAACTTCGAAGGTGTACTTCTTATCTGCAATGCCGTCCATGCTGTTTTCTGTGATGATAGGGCGGAGGATAATATCCTGTGCTAACTTGCTCATGCGTAAACCTCCTCGATCTTGTTAACAGCGTCCTTAAGAACTACAACTGTGTCGCAGTTAAGGATGTCGTAAACATTGAGTGTGGAAGCAAGAGTGGTCTTAACGCCAGCGATGTTTCTTGCTGAGCGGTAAACGATATCATTCTTCTCGGGAAGAACGAAGAGAACCTTCTTGCCTGTTTCAAGTGCGTTAACAACCTTAGCCATTTCCTTGGTCTTGATAGCGTCGAGCTTGATTGAATCAAGAACGATAAGTTCGCTGTCAGCAACCTTAGCTGAGAGAGCAGACTTGATAGCAAGTCTTCTAACCTTCTTGTTAACATCCTTGTGATACTTGCGGGGCTTGGGTCCGTGTGAGATACCGCCGTGATACCACTGGGGAGCTCTTGTTGAACCCTGTCTTGCGCGGCCTGTGCCCTTCTGTCTCCAGGGCTTCTTGCCGCCGCCGCTTACTTCTGATCTGGTAAGGGTAGACTGTGTGCCCTGACGCTGATTTGCCAGATATGCTACTACGCAAAGGTGCATAGCAGGAATGCTGGGTTCGATTCCGAAGATGCTGTCATTCAGCTCCATATCGGAAAGCTTTTTACCTGTCATGTCGAATACTGATACTGTAGGCATTCTTTTCTACTCCTTTCCTTATGCTTTTTTAGCGTCGCGGATAACAACGATACCGCCCTTGGGGCCGGGGATGGCACCCTTGATAGCGAGGAGGTTGTTTTCTGCGTCGATCTTTGCTACTACAAGATTCTGGATTGTAACTCTTTCGCAGCCAAGGTGACCTGCAAGCTTCTTGCCCTTATAAACTCTTGAGGGGTCGGAGCAGGCGCCCAGTGAACCGGCATGTCTTGCAACAGGACCTGTACCGTGGCTTTCCTTGAGTCTTGAGAAGTTCCATCTCTTGATTGCACCGGCAGTACCCTTACCTTTGCTTGTGCCGACTACGTCTACCTTTTCGCCAACTGCAAAGATGTCTGCCTTGATTGTGTCGCCCACGTTAACGCTTGCCATATCGTCAAGCTTGAACTCTTTGAGAGTCTTCTTGGGAGCAACGTCAGCCTTCTTGAAGTGACCCATCATGGGCTTATTCACGCGCTGAACCTTTACGTCGCCGTAACCGAGCTGAACTGCTTCATAACCGTCGTTTTCGATTGTTTTCTTCATAACAACGTTGCAGGGGCCGGCTTCAACAACTGTTACGGGAATTACATTTCCCTTTTCGTCGAAAATCTGTGTCATACCGATTTTCTTGCCGATGATTGCTTTCTGCATATTATGCTTTCCTCCTTTAGGTTATTGGTTGACCTTTCGGCCAACATGACCTGCATTTGTTGAAATTAAAGTTTGATTTCGATTTCAACGCCTGCGGGAAGCTCAAGACCTGTCAGAGCTTCAACTGTTTTTGCTGAAGGTCTGATGATGTCGATAAGCCTTTTGTGTGTTCTCTGCTCAAACTGTTCGCGGCTGTCCTTATACTTGTGAACTGCGCGAAGGATTGTAACAACTTCCTTCTCTGTGGGAAGGGGAACGGGGCCTGAAACCTGAGCACCTGTTCTCTTAGCTGTTTCTACGATCTTTTCAGCAGCCTTATCAACGATGCTGTGATCATAGCCCTTGAGCCTGATTCTGATTTTTCCCTTTACTGCCATTTGGAACGCCTCCTTAAAATTGTGGCGGGCCGCAAACTTTGTGAAAACCGACCCGGGTGTTTCAACCCGTCCGATTTAAAAACCGGAAAAACATATTTCCGGGTTAGCTTTCGCTCATTTGCACATAGGTATCCCGCAACAAGGCTGCCCGGGATTGGCAGACCTTACGCAAGGACACAATTCGCCCGGTTTAAAATCGGACATACTCCGCAGAAATTTCCCGCTTCAGAGAGCGGCCACCTCCTGCATCAACGCATATCATACTCGCTTTCGGTCTGATTTTGGGCATAATTTGCCCCTAAACCGAGAGCGTGCTCGATTATGATAACATAAGACCCCCTGCTTGTCAATAGTTTTTTTGATATTTTTTCAAATTTTTTTGCAGGCTTCAAAGCCCTCAATCCCAATGGTATCAAGGCTTTTGCGCTTTAACGGAGCAGAGTGCATATTCCGCCACAGTGCATATATATAAAAGGTATAGTAATATTATATTTCATCCGAAACCGTCACAACACAACATAATGTGGTCATATTTATTTTTGAACTTACATATTGATAATTTTGTGTTTATATGTTAGAATACCCCCATAACGGATATGAAAGGAGTTTTTGCAATGATAGGCTTAGGCAAATGGGCTTGCAGCGTTAACACAATGTTTTTCTCAGGCGACGTTGAATTTGAAATTTTTGATAATAACGGTGAATACGGCTTCAATATTGATATTCCCGGCGTAAAAGTTCCCGATATCAAGGTTAAAGAAGTTGATGAAGATGACGACACAATCACCGCAACTGTTGAAACCAGCCTGCTCGATGGCAAGGATATCACCCTTTTTGTTACGATTGATGACGACACCTTTGACGGCTATCTCAAAATCCCCTTCTTCGGCAAAGTAAAGCTCAAGAACGGCAGAAAAATCGGATAAAAAATAAACCGCATTGCTTTTTTGGCAATGCGGTTTTTTATTCAGATTATTTTGTGCCGCCGTTTACTACGTTACCGCAGCACTTCTTATACTTTTTGCCGCTGCCGCAGGGACAGGGATCATTGGGGCCGACGTTTTCTTTCTTTCTGACTGTTCTGCCCTTTTCCGTTCCGTCGGAAGCTCCGCTTGTGCCTGTGATTTTAGCGGTCTGCTCACGCTTTGTTTCTTCTTTGTTTCTGATCATAACGGTCAGAATCTGTCTTGCGGTATCCTCACGGATTTCTTCGTTCATACCGTCAAACATATCGGAACCGACCTGTCTGTAAGCAACAACGGGGTCAGTCTGACCGTATGCACGCAGACCGATACCTCTGCGAAGCTGATCCATTGCATCGATGTGATCCATCCAGCGGTTATCAACGTTTCTGAGAAGAACCATCTTTTCGAGTTCGCGCATAACAGGCTCACCCTTTTCGGTTTCACCGAAGAGCTCTTCTCTTTCTTCATATCTCTTTTCGGCTCTTTCAAGAAGTGTTTCGCGGATTTCTTCCTTATCGGTTGTATCCTCAAAATCGCCTTCTTCAACCAGGCCCCAGTTCTTGAACTTATCCTTAAGTCCGTCGATGTTCCAATCCTTCTTGGATGCCTGGTCAGAGCAGAACATATCAACGGCATCGTTGATGCTGTTTTCAATCATTCTCGCGATAACGGGCTTGAGTTCTTCGCCGTCAAGAACCTGATTACGCTGTTTATAGATAAGCTCTCTCTGACGGTTCATAACGTCATCATACTGAAGAACGTTCTTTCTGATGCCGAAGTTTCTTCCTTCAATCTTCTTCTGTGCGCTTTCGATTGTGTTGGAAATCATCTTCGCTTCAATGGGCATATCCTCGGGTGTTTTGAGGGTATTCATAACAGCAGTGATTCTTTCGCCGCCGAAAAGACGCATAAGGTCATCTTCAAGAGAAAGATAGAAACGGCTTGCACCGGGGTCGCCCTGACGGCCCGCACGACCTCTGAGCTGGTTATCGATTCGTCTGGATTCGTGACGCTCTGTGCCGATAATGCAAAGACCGCCGGCTTCCCTTACCTTTTCAGCTTCGGGAGCGATTTCCGCATCGTATTTCTTTTCAAGAGACGTGTAGAGTGCTCTTGCATCAAGGATTTCCTGGTTATCGGTTTCAGCAAAGCCTGTTGCCTCCGCAATAAGCTCCTCTGTGCAACCCATACGGCGCATCTCGGATTTTGCAAGGTATTCTGCGTTACCGCCAAGCTTGATATCAGTACCGCGGCCTGCCATATTGGTGGCGATTGTTACTGCGCCGAATTTACCTGCCTGAGCAACGATTTCAGCTTCTTTTTCGTGGTGTTTTGCGTTAAGAACCTCGTGCTTGATTCCCTTGCGCTTAAGAAGAGCGCTGAGAAGCTCTGATTTTTCAATTGAAACTGTACCGACAAGCACAGGCTGACCCTTTGCGTGGCATTCTTCAATTGTCTGAATAAGAGCAAGATATTTTGCCTTTTCTGTTTTATAAACGATATCGGGCATATCGTTTCTTATCATCGGCTTGTTTGTGGGAATTTCGATAACGTCCAGACCGTAAATCTGGTTAAATTCCGCTTCTTCGGTCATAGCGGTACCCGTCATACCCGAAAGCTTTTTATAAAGGCGGAAATAGTTCTGGAAAGTGATTGTTGCAAGAGTTTTGCTCTCGTGCTCAACGCTCACGTTTTCTTTTGCTTCAATAGCCTGATGCAAGCCTTCGTTATAGCGTCTGCCGAGCATAATTCTGCCCGTGAATTCATCAACGATAAGAACCTGGTTATCCTTAACAACATAGTCAACGTCGCGCTTCATAACGCCGATCGCCTTGATAGCCTGGTTGATATGGTGCTGAACAGTCATATTCTCGGCATCCATAAGGTTTTCAAGGTTAAAGAAGGCTTCTGCCTTTGCAACACCCGCTTTTGTGAGAGTAGCGGTCTTTGCCTTTTCGTCAACAACGTAGTCGCAGTCATCATCAACAAGGTCTTCAACGTTTTCTTTTGAGTTGACTTCCTTGATTTTTGTGCATTTGAGTGAAGATGCAAAACGGTTTGCCATCTTATAAAGATCGGTTGACTTTTCGCCTCTGCCCGAAATAATAAGAGGAGTTCTGGCTTCATCGATAAGGATTGAGTCAACTTCGTCAACAACGGCAAAGCTGTGACCTCTCTGCACCTTGTGCTCCTTATAAACAACCATATTATCACGCAGATAGTCGAAGCCCATCTCGTTATTTGTGCCGTAAGTGATATCCGCAGCATACGCCTCTTTGCGCTCGGGATTTTCTTTTTCATGAATAATAAGACCAACGGTAAGGCCCATAAAACGGTAAACCTTACCCATCCATTCGCTGTCGCGGCGTGCAAGGTAGTCGTTAACGGTAACGATGTGAACGCCTTCACCCGAAAGAGCGTTAAGATATGCAGGCAGGGTTGCCACAAGGGTTTTACCTTCACCTGTTCTCATTTCGGCAATTCTACCCTGATGCAGAATAATACCGCCGATAATCTGAACAGGGAAATGCTTAAGACCGATAACTCGCCACGATGCTTCGCGACAAGCGGCAAATGCTTCGGGAAGAATATCGTCAAGCGTTTCGCCGTTTGCAAGACGCTCTTTGAACTCGGGAGTTTTTGCCTGAAGCTGTTCATCCGTCAGCTTGGCAAATTCCTCTTCAAGCTCAAGAACCTTGTTGCAAAGCGGCTTGATGCGCTTAATTTCTTTTGTTGAGTAATCACCGAAAATCTTGGTTAAAAAACCCATTTCAATCACCTCGTAGGTTAAGTTTATATTTTAAAATCAGAATTATTTCACTTTTGCGGTTGTATTATTCGATTTTATATGCTAAAATTCAAATCAGAAAATTAAAAGGAGCGATATTATGCCTAAAAGAAAAGATTTCATCACCTGGGACGAATATTTTATGGGTATCGCAATGCTCTCTGCTCGCCGCAGCAAAGACCCCAACACACAGGTAGGTGCCTGCATCGTTAACAATAATAATAAGATTATGTCTGTTGGTTATAACGGTTTCCCGAGAGGCTGCAGCGACGATTGCTTCCCCTGGGAAAGAAGCGGTGACGAATACGAAACAAAATATCCTTATGTATGCCACGCAGAGCTCAATGCCATTCTCAACAGCGGCGGTTCGAGCCTTGAGGGCTGCAAAATCTACGTTGCTCTTTTCCCCTGCAACGAATGCGCAAAAGCCATCATTCAGTGCGGAATAAAAGAGGTTGTATATCTCTCCGATAAATATAAGGATACCGTTGGTGTGCGCGCATCAAAAAGAATGTTTGATGCCGCAGGCGTTAAATACACCGCGCTCTCTCTTGACCACGACGAAATCGTGCTTGATTTCAGAAAAGAGAATATTTAAAAGCTGTAAACCACGCTGCCCATTTTTGAGCCTGCGCCGTCAATTGCGCGTACGCTCATAACGTTTGCGTTATCAAGCCATACAAAGCTTGCGCTTTCGCTGAAAAGAAACGGTTCATTATAAAGAACAGGTTCAGCCGAGCCGTCAGCGGTGCAATAAATCACCTGCTGAACAATTGTGCCGTTTGAGTTTGTAACGCCGTTTTTGGCAAAAACAATTTTTGAGCCGTCGGGTGAAACGCTCACGGAATCAAAACCAATAATATTAATGCCAGCAAGAGTCTTTGTTGTGCCGGTCATAAGGTCGGTCATAACAAGGCTCTTTTTGTTTATAAGCCATTTGCCGTCCTGCAGATAATCTGCAAAGTAATCGCCTTCAAACTGTGAAAGAACAGTTTCTGCCGTCAGATTATTGTGAACGTTATTGAAACCCTTATCGGTTTTGCGCAGATAGTGCATACCGTTTACATCGTTCACGAACCATGTGCCGAGAATATCTTCAGCAACGATTTCGGGTCTGTAAGCATTTGAAAGAACCATAATGTCGGCTCTTGTTCCTTTCTCATCAGCCGTGTAGTATCTTGATGAGAAGAAATATTTTGCGCCGCCGAGGTTTGCGATGAAATCATCGGTCAGCATTGTCCAGTCGCTTCTGAACGCACCGTTTTTATCGATAAGGCGGGTGTTGTTTGAAACGTAGGTGCTTGCCTTGCCGCTAGCAAGGTCAAAATTATAGATTTCGGAATAAGTCTTATCTGCGCTGTAGAAATTATCTTTTTCAAAATCAGCAAGCAGAAGATAGCCTGTGCCGTAGCCCGAGGGCTTGTTTATGAGCTTAACAAAGGCATAGGAATAAACCTTGACCGCTTCACTCATATCAGAAGTGAACACACCGATACCGAATGTTTTGCCGTCTTTTTCAATATAATTAACGGTAACGGGAATTGTTTCATACGTTGCGGCAAGCTTTGTGCTGACCTGCTTAACAGGCAGAGTGTTTGCAACAAAAGCATCGTTTGCATAGTCAAAAAATTTAACGTTGCCTGCAAGGTCGGCTGTGAAATAAACATTTTCAATGTCAGAGGGCAAAAAGATTTCACCGTTTGTACCTTTAACAGAAACATTTGTGGTGTAAGCAGAAGCATCATAAGAATAAACAGTTTCGCTTGTCTGGGCGGCGGTAGCGCCCGCAACAGCCTCGAATCTGCTTATGCCTTTGTTATTTGTAATAATGAACGCCGCAACAGACGCAACTGTTGTTACGGCAAGCACAATTGCAATTATTTTTAAAGTTTTTTCTTTCATTTTCATTTCCTCACAGTTCTATCAAAAGCTCAACGGGACAATGGTCAGAGCCAAAAATTTCGCTATGGATTTTTGCATCCTTAAGACTTTCTCTGAGTCTTTCTGAAACAATGAAATAGTCGATTCTCCAGCCCGAATTCTTTGCTCTGGCAGAAAATCTGTAACTCCACCAGCTGTATGCACCCTCAAGATCGGGATAAAAATATCTGAACGTATCAATAAAGCCGCTTGACAGCATTTCGCTGAACTTGCCTCTTTCTTCATCGGTGAAACCGGGGTTGCGGCGATTGGTTTTCGGATTTTTGAGATCAATCTCATTATGCGCAACGTTCAGATCACCGCAGAAAATAACAGGCTTTTTCTCATCAAGCTTATTAATATAGGCTCTGAATGCATCTTCCCATTCCATTCGGAAATCAAGACGCACAAGACCGTCTCTTGCGTTGGGCACATAAACCGTTATAAAATAATAGTTTTCAAATTCAAGTGTAATAACTCTGCCCTCTGTGTCATGTTCAGGAATGCCAAGGCCGTAAGAAACGGAAACAGGCTCTTCTTTTGAAAAAACAGCGGTACCCGAATAACCTTTTTTCTCGGCAAAATTCCAATACTGATGATAGCCGTCAAGGTTAAGCTCCGCCTGACCGAGCTGCATTTTTGTTTCTTGCAGGCAGAATATATCGGCATCAAGCGATGCAAAGCTCTCATAAAAATCCTTGCCAAGACAAGCTCTTATTCCGTTAACGTTCCATGAAACAAACTTTTTTGTTGCCATTTCGCACAGTCCTCCATTATAGTCAGAAGCATTATAACACATTTTTCTCGTTCTGTCACTATAAATTAATTAATAAAATGTAAATATTATTAATTACAGTTTGTTTTATAATTTAAATCTTTAAACTACGCTTTACGCGCAAAAACCATCTTGACAAAACTCATTTTGTGTTGTATTTTTATTATAAGCGGATGTGCGGAATGCATATCATCTGTGCATTCTGCCAAAAACACTATATTTTTCAGGAGGAAAAACCATGAAAAAGATTCTCGCACTCGTTCTTGCTTTTGCAGTTGTTTTCGCATTTGCAGCTTGCGGCAAGAAAGAAGAAGCTCCTACCACAGTTGAAACAACATTCGACCAGGCTGCTCTTGACAAAGAGTTTGAAGAAGCTCTCAAGAACACTCAGGCTGCTGTAACAAAGGTTGAAGAAGCTGTTGTTACAAACGCTGAAGGCCAGACAGAAATCGTTACAGAAGTTGTAACAGAAGCTCCCAAGGGTCTCACTTCACAGGATATCGCTGCTATCGTTGAATTCTACAACGCAGCAGAAAAGAAGACTGAAGAAGCAGGCGCTCCCGCAGGTATGCAGACAATGAAGCTCGGCGCAAGCGGCATCCAGGGTGACGGCGCTGTTGGTGCTGTTCTCGGCATCGTTGAGCCCGTTATCAAGAGCACACTTGAAAAGAACTCCAACCCCTCAGACTACATCCCCGGCAAGGGCGTTCTTGAAGCAAACGACGTTTCAAAGGCAACTGCTATCTCAAAGAACGGCAAAACAACAATCCGTATGGAAATCAAGAGCCAGACTGATGGTCCCGACGCTCCCGACGGTGACACAACAGGTCCCGTAGCAAGAGCTATCGGTACTCTTGGTAACATCGACGGCGCTCTCACCGAACTTGGTGCAACAATCAAGGAAGGCAGAGAAAACGTTAAGCTTAAGTACACAAACGCTTACATCGAATGCGTTGTTGACGAAGCAACAGGCACAATCGTTAGCGGTCACTGGCATCACACCGTTAACATCAACATCACAAACGCAAAGCTCAATCTTGTTGTTAACATTAACCTCAAGAACCTCGATGCTGCTGTTGAATACGACGTTGTTATCTAATTTCAACATACTTTCAGGCGCTCTCCGCAAGGAGGGCGCCTTTTCCTTTTGTTTCAATTAAAAAAGGGCAGGATTTCTCCTGCCCTTTTTTATTATTCTGTTATCTCGTTTATGCCCGCTTTAAGAGCAATTTCTTTGCCGCCGATATAAGCAACAGCCGTGCTTTCTTCGGGCACAACAAAGGTATATTTAACCTTGCCGTTTTCTCTTGCCCACTCAGATTTGATAAGACCCTTACGGCTTTCATAAGAAGCCTTTACATAATCAAGTCTTTCATCGCAAATCGGGCTGAAAACAATCTTTTCGTAGCCGGGTGCGCTTTCAACAGGATTGATACCTGCCGCAACGCCGTAGAGCCAGTCACCCACCGAGCCGTATGCATAGTGGTTGAAGGAGTTCATTGAAACGTTCCACATTGAGCCGTCTTCTCTCAAGCTGTCCCAATGCTCCCAGATGGTTGTTGCGCCCATCTTAACGGAGAATAACCATGAAGGATATTCTTCACGAAGAAGCAGGTCATAAGCGGTTTTGCCGTAGCCGTTATCACTCAATGCGTGCATAACGTAAGGTGTGCCGACAAAGCCTGTTTTGATGTGACCGCACTCTGTGACAAGCTCGTTGAGCTGAGCCGCAGTTTCTTTTGCATCATCGGTTATACCGAAATGCAGGGCAACCGTGCAAGCAGTCTGCGTTGCCTTTTCGGGAATGATTCTGCCGTTTTTCATATAGTCACGGCGGAAAGCGGCGATTGATTCGTTGCGAAGATTTTCATATCGTTCGCAATCTTCACCGAGAATCTTCATTGATTTGATAAGAATTTCGCTTGAATAAATAAAATATGCAGTTGCAATCAGCTCTTTATCAGTACCCTTGCTGCAGTCTGTATCGTCGCTTGCATCAAGGTTGAGCCAGTCACCGAAATGCCAACCGTCTTTCCAGATACCGTCGCGGAGTCTGCTTTCGATAAAGCTGATATATTCTTTCATCGAATGGAGAGAATCGCTGAGAATCTCTTTGTTTGCATATGAAAGATAAATCTGCCAGGGGCAAACCGTTGCCGCATCTGCCCAGGCGGCAGAGCATTCGTTATCAATACCGAAAACAGTGGGGATAACGTGAGGGATGGTGCCCCATTCAGTCTGGTCTGCTCTGAGATCGCCGAGCCATTTGATAAAGAAACGCTCAACGTCATAGTTATATGCCGCAGTTTTAACAAAAACCTGTGCATCGCCCGTCCAGCCAAGACGCTCGTCACGCTGGGGACAGTCCGTGGGTACGTCAAGGAAGTTGCCCTTCTGACCCCAGATAATATTCGAGAAAAGCTTGTTGATTCTGCTGTCTGAGCATTCAAAATAACCTGTTCTCTTCATCTCTGAATGAACAACGATTGCCGTGAAATTCTCAAGCTTTATTTCATCGCTGAATCCGTCAAGGCAGATATATCGGAAGCCGTAGAAATTGAATGCAGGCTTAAAAATCTGCTCTTTGCCGTTGCAGATGAATACCGCCTCAGCCTTCGCGGCGCGGAGGTTATCGGTATAGAAATTGCCCTGTGCATCAAGAACTTCTGCGTGGCGGATTGTTGCCATTTCGCCTGCTTCGCCCTTGATTTTAAACTCAACGTAGCCTGTCAGATTCTGACCGAAGTCAATAACCGTTTCGCCCTTGGGAGTGATGATAAGCTCTTTTGCGGCAACTCTTTCAACCTCAACAACCTTTTCGCCCTCTCTGTCAATCAGAATCTTGGTAGGATGAGGGAATTCAATCGCCTTTTTGGGCTTCATATCAAGATATTCGCAGTCATAGATATAGCCGTTATATATGTTTGAATAACGGGTTTTCGACTGGCGTGCACGCCAATCCTCGCCGCTGTAAACAACCTGTGTTTCACCGTTTTTATAAACGATTTCAAGTGCACAAATCAGCGCAACCTCTTTAGCGCCTATATAATCACCGCCGTAATGGAAGGGCTGTGCCATATAGTTGCCTCTCCAGCCGGGTGCAACGCCAACCTGAATGTGGTTGTTTTCTCTGATCATATCGGTAACGTCATATGTATCAACCTGCAGACGCTTATTATATGACGTCCAGCCGGGTGCAAAAATAAAATCGCCTACTCTTTTGCCGTTGATTTTTGCCTCGTAAATACCGAGTGAAGTTATCTCAAGCTTTGCTCTTACAACCGTTCCGTTTGCCGAGAAATTCTTGCTGAATTCAATAACACGGTCAACGTGCACCATCGGGTGTTTTATCCATTTTGCGTTTTCAATATTTTTCATTCGTTCTCCCCCTTTTATAGGAATTGTTTCTATTTTATACCAACATTCCCCAAAATGCAATAATGAAAAAACTATTGAATAAATCGATTTAATCTGTTAAAATACATAATTGTAAATCAATTGAAAGGATTTTGATTATGAAAAAAATAATCGCAGCTCTTATGGTTGCCGTTCTCACTTTAACAATGTTTGCCGCCTGCGACAAAAAAGATCCTGACGCAGATTCCGCAACTCTCAACAGCGGTTTAAGACAACCTGATTTCCCGCACAGAAAAGAAACAAAAGAATTCAAAAACGAAAGCGGTAAGGTTGTTTATAAGGTTGAATATAACGTTCCCGAACTCAAAGGCGAAAAATACAGCGAAGCCGCTGCAGCAATATTCAACAACTATATTGACCAGACGTTTCTTGAGCCCGCCTTTGACTTTGCTGAAATCAACGTTAAAAACGTAAGAGACAGCGAAACCGAGCCCAGAACAATCAAGATTTCATATGAAATCAAATATTTGAGCGACACAATGCTGAGCGTTGTTTTCTCAACCGCTTATTCTTCACAGAACAAATTCCTCAATGCCAAAACCTTCAATCTTATCGAAGGCACCGTTATCAACGCCGAGGAATTCTTTGGTGCTGACAAAGAAGCAACAAGAGCCGCTGTTCTTGAATATTTCCTGCCCGATGCAATGAACCTTGTTAAAGAAACAGATGATATGACAGCAGAGCAGAAAGAAGATATTGCAAAAGAAAAACTTGCGGACGCTTATGACCCTGCAAACATCTATATTACCGATTCTTACATCGCTTTTGTAATCAACAAATCCAAGTTTGCAGACGGTGCAGGTGTCGGCGCAGGTATCCATGAGTTTATCCTTGACTGGAACACTGCATACGCACTCGGTGCAATCGCTAACCCCGAAGAAATTTTTGCTGAATAAAAAAATACCTGCCGATGATTTTTTCGTCGGCAGGTTTTTTTTATTTTATTTTCTTGTTGAATTTTTTGCTTGCCGCTTTGACAGAAAAATAAACCGTAATCCAAACCACAAAATAAACAGCAACAAAAATTGCAAAGAAAATTGCAATCACACCGGGTTCAAACGGTATCCACGTGTTACCGAGATAGCAAAGAGAATAGGCAACAAACAGGGTTGAAAAATGGCAGAGAAGCGATTTTGTGATGGGCCAATGCTCAATCTGATTAAACACCGTTGCTCCTGCCTGCACAAACGCAAGCAAATAGATTGAAACTATGCCGAGAAACACTTCAAATCCGCTCAAATTCAGCTCCTCTCCTTTTGCATGGATAATCCAATATATAACGCCGAGGATAATCGGACCGAAGCCGCCAAACATAAGTCCTCTGTGAAAAAACTCTTTAACATATTTATTCATTATAAACCAAACCTTTCTTTTACGATTTTAAGCTGACGCCGCGATACGTAGTCCGTGCTTCCGTTTTTGAATTTAACAAGCAACGAACCGGAAACAGATGCATCAAAGCGTTCAACCATATTGATATTTGCAAGGCAGGACTGATTGATTTTAACAAAATCCGCAGGCATTTTTTCTTCAATTTCACGCAGACGGTATTTAATGCGGTATTTTCTCTCTGCCGTTTCCGCAAAAACTCTGTTTTCTTCGACAAAAAATCGGCATATTTCAATAAAGTCAAGTCTGACTGCTTCTCTGTCTATATAACCGATAAGCCTGAACTCTTCTTCTGATACAAGCCGTTCAACCGCTTCAACAAGCGCGGATTTGCTGTGAGCATAGACCACAACCTCCTCTTCGCGGTTTTCATCTATAATCAGTCTGAAATTCACTCAACCACTCCTTCTCTCTCAAAGTGTGCATTCCGGATTGCAATTTTATAATATCTTTCATTCTAAGCTTTTGCAAGGATTTTAAAGCGTTCGGTATTTTTTAGTTTTTAATCGGTTTCGTTTATATTGAAATCATTGTTCTGTTATGATATAATCAATAAGTATCCATTTTTCGGAGGTTAATTATGGCAAACTTCAAAATAACAAACCCTTATCAGAACGTTACAGCTCTCATCGAAAACCCCGATAACCATTATAAAACAAATCTCCACACTCACTCAACATACAGCGATGCAAACAACACAATGACCGAGATGGTTGAGGGTTTCTATGATAATGATTTTGACATTCTTGCCTTTGCCGAGCACGGCATCGTTGGCAAAGAATGGGATCAGGAACCCACAAAAATTCCTCTTTTTTATTTTCAGCTTCTCTGGCACGGCAAGCGCAGTCACCCCACAACCGAGATGTATCACGCAGTGCTCAACGGCACTTATAAAACCGCACAGGGTCTGCGCACAAAAACCAGAGGTCTTCAGTGCGTGCCCGATACAATTGAAACAAATATGTTTACCCTTATGAAAAATCACGTCAACGGTTATTTCACCAACGTTTATGAGGGTAAATACGGCAAAGAAAACGATTTTGAAATTCCGATAAGACTTGTTGAAGAAAGCGGCGGCATTTCACATATCAACCACCCCTCTGACTGGCTCGGCGCTTATAAAGACCCCGACTGTGCAAAGGTTCCCGAAAACGTTGCGTTTTTTGCCGATTTATTCCGCAGATATAAATCCTGCGTAGGTATGGAAGTTCTGAATATGTATGACAGACCCAACAGAAGCGACAGAATTCTTTGGGACGGTCTGCTCAGAACGCTCATTCCCGAGGGCAGAACCGTTTGGGGCTTCGGCAACAGCGATGCTCACAGAGTTTGCGAAATCGACACAGCTTTTATGGATTTTATTCTGCCCGAATATTCGCTCAAAAATCTTCGCACAGCGATGGAAAACGGCCATTTCTTTGCCGTTGCACGCTATGCCAAAAATGAACTCGGCGAAGATTTTGCAGGCAAGGGTCCCTACCCTGTTGTGACCTCAATCAAGGTTGATGAGGAAGCACAGACAATTACTGTTTCAGGCAAAAACTGCAATGCGATTGAATGGATTGCCGACGGCGAAATCATCGAAAGTGCAACTGCAGAAAAAGACGGTGAGATGACCTGCACCGTTAACCTCAATGATAAGAGCGATAAAATCAGCTGCTACGTGCGCTGCCAGCTTAAGGGCGCAGGCGGAATCTGTATGACTCAGCCCTTCGTTTGCGATGCAGGCAATATGGCAGAGCTTATAATTGAAACAAAAGAGCCCGCTCCCCTTACCCCTGCAGAGAAGCGCAAAAAAGCTTTCGGCAATACCCGTCTTGGTGTTATTATCAACAAAATCAAAGATAAATAAAGAAAAGCCACCGATATCGGTGGCTTTCATTTTTTAGTATGGATTTTCAAGAAAATACTGCATTATTTCATTTGAAACGTTGACCGCGGTTTTCATACCCGAGCCTGCATTTTCGGCAACGCACACAACGGCAAGCGGTAAATCTTCTCTTTGCGAATAGCCAACAAACCACGAATGGCTCGTTGCACCCGTAATCTGTGCCGTGCCTGTTTTGCCGCACATTTCAAGATTGGGAAATCTGTGATCGCCGTATTCATTTTCTATGTTTGACCTGAGCAGATAATCAAGCTGCTCCGCAGTTTCGGGGTTTATGGAAACCATAATCTCCGCGCCTCTGTTACCTGCAGACGTGCCGCCGAGAGAGTAAATTCTGTCAAGGGCATAACCCTCACCGCCGTTTGCAATCGCACCCATTATAGCAAGAAAATGAGCGGGATTAACAAGAGTTTTTGACTGACCGATACCCGCCCAGCCAAGCTCAAGCTTATCGTTTGCAGGCGGACTGAAACGGCTGTGTTTGATTCTTACTTCTTTGGCATAAAGCTCTGTGTTGAAGCCCATTGAATCAGCCGTTTTCTTGAGTTTTTCTGCACCAAGCTCAATTGCAATTTGAGCAAAAACGGCATTGCAGGATTCATTCATCGCTTCCTCAAACGTCAAACCTTCACCGTGGTCATCGTTACAGATAACACCCCTCTGGCCTTCTGTTACAACGTATTCTCCGTTACAGTCAAAGGTACGCTCATAAATATCGGGAATATTCTCAATCGCACAAGCCGCTGTAACAATTTTCATTATTGAGCCGGGTGTATAAAGACCGGAAACAACCTTATCAAGGTAAGCTCCCTCATAAGCAGGGTTAGTGTTAACGTCATCAGGCTTATTCACAAGGTCATACGTGGGCTTTGAAACACTGCAAAGAAGCTGACCTGTTTTGTAGTTATAAACTGCAACCGCTCCGTTGAATTCGCCGAGTGCTTCGTATGCAACGCGGCAGGCTTCAGAATCGATATTGATAACAAGTTCGGGACCAACACCGTGCTTTTTGAGAGAATAGATACCGTCAACAAAGTTATAGCCTGAAAGTGCATCGCTGTAAAGATTCTGTGTGCCTGTTGAAATATATCCGTTTGTGTCGCCCAAAACGTGAAGAACAGCTTTTCTGATAACAACGTCGTCATTATAAATTCGTTTGCCGTCTTGTGTTTCGGCAAGGATATTCCCTCTGATATCAAGAACGGGACCTGCGCTGACAACATCCTTTGAACGCGTATAGAGATGGCGGTTCGCAGGATTTGAAACCCAGGCTTTTCCGTTCGTTGCGATATTCATAACAAGAATAACCGTTCCTGCAAGAAAAGCAAGAATAACCGCATAAAAAATGCAGGCTCTTCTGACTGTTATTTTCATCTCGAGACACCTCCCTTGCCTGTTTTCTCTTTTGGAGAAGCATAGGGACGCTTGCCAAGCATCGGGTCGGGCTTGTCCTTCGGTTTCTTTGACGGTGGCGGGGGCGGAGCAGGCATTGCCGTCTGTGTCTGTCTGCGAGAAGCTCTGTGTTTGCGAACAGGCAGAGGTCTCGGGTCTGCTTCAGGCGGCACAAACGGAGCACTTGCCATTCTGATATATGCAAGCAAGCCCCACGAACAAATCATACTTGAACCGCCTCGGCTCACAAACGGGAGCGTAACACCCGTCAGAGGAAGCAAATCCGTTATACCGAAAACATTCAGCGCAAGCTGAAAAAGCATCATGCCTGCGGCCGAAACCGCGGCAATAGTATAAAATGTTGAACCTGCCGTTTTCGATGCGTGAATCGCAAAAAACGCAATTCCCGCAAAGCAAAGCATAATCGCAACACCCATAATAAGTCCGAATTCTTCGCAGATCAGTGCAAAAACCATATCGGTTGATGCCGCATAGATATCACGAACGTGACCTTCTCCAAGACCAAGACCGAAAGCTCCGCCGCTGGCAATATAAATCAGAGCTCTGGACTGCTGATAACCCGTGGTGTCCATATATTCCCAGACGTGCCTATAGGCTTCAAATCTTGCGGCAACGTGATCTTTGAAATAAAAAACAAGAACCGCGCACATAAGTGCACCCGTGCAAATAAAAAAGATTGTTCGGATATCGCCTGAACGCATAAAAGCGATAAGAATAAAGGTGAAAAAGAAGATAAGCGCCGTGCCGAAATCTCTCATCAGAAATAACGCACCGATGCAACCGATGCAGAAAATAAGATATTTTGTAAGGCTTGTCTGAGAAAGCAGTTTTTCAAGTGATACTGCACCGACAAAAATAAAAGTTACTTTAACAAGCTCCGAGGGCTGAATTGAGAAAAAACCGAGGTCAATCCAGTTGAGCGTGCCGTTGATGGTTTGTGCAAGCGCAAGGTTTGCCGCCAGAATAAGCACGCTTCCGATTGCCGCAGGTGTGCGCATTTTTGAGGCAAGGTTAACGTCTTTTGTGAGCAGGATAACTCCGAGATAGGTTATAAGACCGAGGATTACGGCAAAAAGCTGTTTATATGCATATGCATCGTTGAAGCTTGCACACACCGTAATACCGATGCCCGATAAGAAAAAGCCGATAGCTTCAAGCTCAAAATAATCGTGCCCCGTTATAATCGTGCCCAGAGCCATATAAATCCATTCAATGGCAATATAGCCGAGAAAGGTGTAAATCGTTATTGCGCTGATGCTTTCTTGCCTGAGCAGAACACAGGCGCAACACACAAGTTGAAACATCGTTATCAGAAACAACACTGTTATCTGTTTAAAGCGAGGTTGCTTTTTCTCTTTAACCACCCGAAGTCCTCCTTTCAGAAATTTTGTCTATACACTTAAATTATAACATAACTTTTTTTGAATTTCAATCAAGATATTATACCCCTGCATCCGCAGAACTCATCACAATACGCCTGCATATAATGATACTGCAAAGAAATTTGCTTTTATTTATATTATATTAATAAACTGTTATTAAAAAAATTATTGCAAGCGAGGGAAAAATGGTGTATAATGTTTTAAATATGATTATAATGGGCGTAGTGCCGACAGGGGGAAACAAAATTTATGCAGGCCTATTTTGATAACAGCGCAACAACCGCACCCTGCAGCGAAGCGGTCAATGCCGTTTCAGATGCGCTGATTCATTGCTGGGGCAACCCCTCATCGCTGCATTCATCAGGCAACCGCGCAAAAGAATTGCTTGATGAATCAAGAGCGGATATTGCAAAAAAGCTCGGCTGTTTGCCCGAAGAAATTTATTTCACCTCGGGCGGCACGGAAACAAACAACCTTGCCGTTATCGGCGCGGCTCACAAAATGCGCCGTCAAGGCAAACGCATTGTTTCAACAAGCGTTGAACACCCGAGCATTGACGAAGCTCTCAATCAGCTTGAAGCAGAGGGCTTTGAGGTTATAAAGCTCAAGGTTGACGGTTATGGCAGAATAAATGAAAAAGACCTTTATGCCGCCGTTAACTCAAACACAATTCTCATAACCATGATGCTTGTCAACAACGAGGTCGGCACGGTTATGCCCGTTGAAGCGGCAAAAAGAGCGGCGCTTATGGCTCGCTCCCCTGCGCTGATTCATTGCGATGCCGTTCAGGCTTTCGGTAAAATGCCTGTCAAGCCCTCCGCGCTCGGTGTTGACCTGATGACTGTAAGCTCCCATAAAATCCACGGCCCCAAAGGCGTTGGCGCTCTCTATATGCGCAAAGGCGTTAAAATCAACGCACGCACCTTCGGCGGCTCGCAAGAGGGCAAAATCAGACCCGGCACGGAGCCTATGCCCGCAATCGCAGGCTTTGCGGCGGCGGCAAAGGTTTTGCCCGACCCCAAGAAACAGCTTGAGCATATCACCGCGTTGCGCGACTATATGGTTTCAAAGCTTGAGGAAATCGGAGATATCGTTATCAACTCTCCTCCCGATGCCTTACCCTATGTTACCAACATCTCGGTTCTCGGAATTAAATCCGAGCCGATGCTCAACTTCCTCTCTGACAGAGGAATAAGCGTTTCTGCAGGCTCAGCCTGCTCAAAGGGCAAAAAGAGCCACGTTCTTTCGCAGATGGGTCTTGACCACAAACGTCTTGACAGTCCCCTGCGAATAAGCTTTTCAAGATTCACAACAATTCAGGAAATCGACGCTCTTATTCTCGGCATTGCCGAAGCAAAAAAGCTTATAAGAGCCACAAAATAATTTGATAATTCGGAGTTAAAAATGAAAGAAATCATTCTTATTAAAAACGGAGAGCTTGCTCTCAAGGGTCTTAACAGAAGAACGTTTGAGGATATGCTCGTTAAAAATATGCGCCGCAGACTTGAAAGCATCGGCAAATTCAAGTTCACCGTTGCACAGTCAACAATCGTTGCTGAGCCCGAAAACGAAAGCATTGACCTTGACGAGGCAGTTGAAAGAATCGGCAAAGTTTTCGGCATTGCAGGCTTCTCAAGAGCCGCCGCAGTTGAAAAAGAGATGGATGTTATTCTTAAAAGCGCTGAAGAATACCTGGCTCCCCAACTTCTGACTGTAAGAAGTTTCAAGGTTGAAGCAAAGCGTTCCGATAAAAAATTTCCTCTCACTTCGCCTGAAATCTGCAGAGAAACAGGCGGATATCTGCTTCGCAAATTCCCTCATCTTGAGGTTGACGTGCATAATCCCGATATCGTTGTTACCGTTGAAATAAGAGATTCAAACGCTTATATCCACGGCAAACAGATTAAGGGCGCAGGCGGTATGCCCACAGGCTCCGCAGGCAGAGCCGCACTCCTCATCTCGGGCGGTATTGACAGCCCCGTTGCAGGCTATATGATGGCAAAAAGAGGTCTTGAGCTTATCGCCGTTCACTTTGCATCTCCCCCTTACACAAGCGAGAGAGCAGAGCAGAAGGTTCACTCGCTCCTCAGGCAGGTAAGCAAATATTCGGGCAGAATCGCTCTTTTTGTTGTACCCTTCACAAAAACACAGGAGCTCATCAAGGATAACTGCCCCGAAGAAATCTTTACGGTTATTATGCGCCGTATGATGATGAGAGTTTCGCAGAAAATTGCCGCTAAAGAACACGCAGGTGCACTCATCACAGGCGAAAGCGTCGGTCAGGTTGCAAGCCAGACTATGCAGGCAATTGCTTGCACAGACAGCGTTTGCGAAATTCCCGTTTTCAGACCGCTTATCGGTATGGATAAAGACGAGGTTGTTGCGATTTCAAGAAAAATCGACACCTTTGATATTTCGATCTTACCTTACGAAGACTGCTGCACGGTCTTCACACCCAAACACCCCAGAACAAAACCCACCGTTGAATACGTTGAAGAATGCGAAAAGGCTCTTGAGGTGGACAAGCTTGTTGACGAAGCCGCCGAAAACGCAAGATTCGTTCTCATCAGCGGTTATTAATAAAAAGAGGAGTTGCTTTTCTTGGCAATTTGCGAAATTTTATCTGTCGGCACAGAGATTCTGCTTGGCGACATTTTAAACACAAATTCAAGATATCTTTCAGTTGAGCTTGCCAAAATCGGCATCTCCGTTTTGCGCCACACAACAGTCGGTGATAATGCCGCAAGGCTTGCCGCCGCACTTAAAACGGCTCTCGAAAGAAGCGATATCGTTATTGCAACAGGCGGTCTTGGTCCCACGGCAGACGATATAACAAGAGACGTTTGCTGTGAGGTTATGGGTTTTGAATTGACTCTTGACGAAAACATCGCCGCAGGAATCCGCGGTTACTTTGAGTCAAAAGGCATTTCAATGCCCGAAAACAATCTCCGTCAGGCATATGTGCCCGTTGGCGGCACGGTATTTGAAAATAAAAACGGCACCGCCCCCGGTCTGGGTCTTAAGAAAAACAGCAAATGCGTTGTTATTCTGCCCGGCCCACCCTATGAAATGGCTCCGATGTACCACGAAAGCGTTGTGCCCTACCTTGCTGAATATTCAGACGGAATCATCGTTTCACACACTGTGCGTACTATGGGAATCGGCGAAAGCGCAATGGCAGAAATTGTTGCTGACCTTCTTGAAGGCGAAAACCCGTCCGTTGCCCCTTATGCAAAAAAGGGCGAAGCTCTGCTTCGTGTTACCGCAAAAGCAAAAACTGAAACCGAAGCGCAAACGCTTCTCTCTCCCGTTATTGAAGAAATCAAAAAAAGGCTCGGCACTTACGTTTACGGCATAGACAGCGAAAGCATTGAGCAAAGAGTTGTTGAGCTTCTCAAAAAGCATAAGCTCACCCTTGCAACCGCAGAAAGCTGCACTGCAGGCTATATTCCCAAAAGAATAACCGATATCCCGGGCGCAAGCGAGGTTTTTGAATACGGCGCAATCACTTATTCAAACGAAGTCAAAGAAAAAGTGCTTGGCGTTAAGCACGAAACACTTCTTGCTAACGGCGCAGTCAGCGAAGAAACGGCAAGAGAAATGGCGGCAGGTATCCGCCGCGTTTCGGGTGCGGATATCGGAATTTCCGTTACGGGCATCGCAGGCCCGGGAAGCGACGGCACAAACAAGCCCGTCGGTCTTTGCTACGTCGCTCTCGATACGGCTGATGAACAAATCTGCGAAAAAATCGAAACAGGAAAGAACAACAGAGAATATAACAGATATGTCAACTCCTCACGCGCTCTTAACCTTGTAAGACGCTACATTGAGAAAAAGGAAGGATTACGATAATGAAAAAAATTCTGATTGCCGTTTGTGCCGTACTGACTGCAGTTACCCTTGTTTTCGGCGTTCTTACGGTAACAAACATTATAAAAGACAACAAAGCAACGCAAAACCTGCCAGCAAGTGAGGGCACACCCGTTTCACCCGTAAAAATTCAGGGTGAGGTTGAATACGATGCCGCTGCAAAAGAGCTTGATGCGGTTAAATCAAACAGCTACAAGGCAGAAACTTTTGACGGCAAAACAATTTCTGAAGATCTCAAGCAGGCATATTCAATCAACAACAATCTTGTCGGCTGGCTTTCAATCCCCGGCACCGAGGTTGACACCGCAATTCTCCAGAGCAACGATAACAGCTATTATCTCACCTATGATTTCTATGAGAGATACACAACCGAAACCTCAAGCACCAATTACGGCAACCTCTATCTTGATTACCGCTGCTCAAACACCGATGATATTTCCAAAAATATGGTTATTCACGGTCACACAACAGGCAGAGCAAGCGGTGTTCCCAAGCAGGCTTTCCGTTCACTTTATGATTACAGAGATATGAACCACTTCATTGAGAATCCGATTATCAAATATCAGACCCTCAACGGTGAACACACCTATAAAATCTGCGCTGTTTTCCTTTCAACAACTCAGAAAGCAGACGATAACGGCTATATGTTCAACTACATCTATCCCGATATGAGCGATAACAATATGGTCGGTTATATTGAGCAGGTCAAGCAGAGAATGCTTTATGAAACAGGCGTTTCTCTTGAACCCACGGATAAGGTTATCACTCTTTCAACCTGCATTTATGATTACGGTGCAAGCGTTGACACCCGTCTGGTTGTTGTCGGCAGACTTCTTCACGAGGGCGAAAGCGAAGAAATTGATGCTTCCCTTGTTAAGGATAACCCCGATTACCGCAGACCGCAGGTATGGTATAACAAAAAAGGTCTTGTTAACCCCTATAAAAATACCGAACGCTGGTTACCCAGTGCAAATTGATTTCGGAGGATTGACTTATGGATAAAAATAACGAAAACAGAAATGAAAATCTCAGCTTTGTGTCTGACGAAGAAGCTCTGACCGAAATCGATCTGGGCAGTTTTCTTGATGAAACGTCAAAGCCTGCCCCTGTTTTTGAGGACTTCCACGAGAATATTCAGAAAACAGAAAAAAGTTTTGAAAGCGAGCTCCAGAGTCTTTACGACGATATAATGAAAAGCGGTCCCGCAACAATTGTGCCCAAGCCCCTGTCTGCCATTACCGCAGAAGAAGAAACAACTCCTGCCGAAAACGGACTTAGCGAAATGTGGATGAACCCCGAGGAATATATCGATATCCCCGTGGTTTCTCTTGACGATTCAGAGGAAGAAGAAGCTCTTCCCGAAGAAGCTTTCTTTAAGCCTGAGCCTGCTGATGAAAAAGAAGCTGCTTCCGATTCTTTCTCTGCCGATTCCGCAAAAGACGATATCTTCGGTCTTATCAACAGCATGAAAAGCGAAACAGACAGTGAATCCGGTTTCAGCAATATTCTTGCCGAAATCGAATCTAATTCAGAAATCCTGCCTTTGGAAAATGACTATAATGCCATTGACGACTTTCTTAAAACTCTGCCTGTAACCGAAGAAAAAACTGAACCTGTTATTGAAGAATTATCTGCCGACTCGGAAGATTCCGTTGCCGAACCCGCAGAAGAGGTTATCAATACCGATTCCGAAGATTTTGAGCGCACTCTTGCTTCTCTTCTTAACGATGAACCCGTTGCCGAAAATCAGATGAACGATGATGCAGACGGCGGCTTTGTTGTGAACGTTCCCGATGACGGCAACGATTATTCTTTTGCCGCAGAACAGAACTATGCAGCTCCCACTCCGTTCTTCGGTGCTGCCGAAGGCTATGAAAAGCCCCTCACCGAACAGCCCGAAAGAGTTGTTATCGGCGATTTTGAAGCGGCACAGAAGGCTGCTCTTGAAGCGGATATAACCGAAACAAAGCAAGAGAAAAAAGAAAGAAAAAAGAGAGAAAAAGAAGAAAAGAAAAACGGTGAAAAGAAGCCCTTGGGCGCTGGCGAAATTGTGAGAAGAATTGTTCTTGCCCTTTCATTTGCCGTTATGTTTGCTTGTGCCGTTATTCTTGTGAACACATATATTATCCAGCCCGAACTTGCCAAAAAGGTTATAGGCGAATCAATGAACAATCTGGCTGACGGTGAAGAGAAATACGGCGATGCCGTTGTTGACAGCGCGTTGAGAGATAAATACAACGTCGAGTTCCCCGACGGTATGCTTGCAAAATATTCTCAGCTCTACGCTTCAAACGCTGACCTTCGCGGCTGGATTTCAATCCCCGCTTACGAGATAAATCTTCCCGTTGTTCAGGGTAACGATAACAACTATTATCTCAAGAGAAACATTTATAAAAAATGGGTTGAATACGGCGTGCCTTTCTTTGATTACAGAATCGCTGAAAACCAGTTCAAAACCCTGCCCAGAAACACCGTTATATACGGTCACAATATGAGAAGCGATGACCTTATCTTCGGTATGCTTGAAGAATATAGGGATATTGACGGATTCAAGCGTGCACCCGTTATTGAGTGCAACACCATCTACGGCGATTTCACCTGGCTTGTTTGCGGTGTATTCATTTCAAACAGCAACCCGAAAGACGATAACGGCTATGTTTTCCCCTATAACTTCATCGATTGCAGCGACCAGCTCTTTGCAGAATATATTGTTGAGCTTGAAAAGAGATCTTTCTATGATACAGGCGTTGACCTTGCCATAACCGATAAGATTCTCACACTCTCAACCTGCTGCTATGACTTTGACGGTGCAAGACTCGTTGTTGTTGCAAGACTTCTCAGAGAAGGTGAAAGCGTAAGCGTTGACACCTCAAAGGCAGTTAAAAATCCCGACCCCAAGGGTCCGCAGGCATGGTATGATGAACTCGGCAAACCCAACAACCACGCATCCGATGCCCGCTGGTATTATTAATCTTTTGAAGGGACAGTGAAAATCCATGATAAACAAAACAGGGATTTTTCTTCCGCAGTCTGAACTGCAAAGCAATGCGGCAAATCTGCTCATTCACAGCGTTCCGAAATCTGCGGCAGAACCTGAAATCATAGATTTCAAAGCGCCGTCGCAGCTTGGTGCGGCGCTCAGGCGAGCCGATTGCGGTTTCGCCGTTATCGCTGTGCCCGAAAATATTTTTCTCAAAACAAAAATCGCTCTTATCAAATATCTGGGCGAAAAAACCGTCAGAAGCAGTTCAATCACCGCCGCCATCGGTGAGGATTGTTCTCTCAGCGATAAAGAATACGATTTGCATTGTGCAATTCCCGTTGGTGCAAAATCTTTTGTAACGGCAGACGGTCTGTTTTCAGCTTTCACATTTGAAAAAAACGGCAAAACGGTTGTTTTTCTTCCTTTGATTGAAGAAAAGCTCCGTGAGCTTATCCCCCTTGTTTTCGGTACCGATGCAGAAAAAGCCGCTCCCTCAGGCTTTCGCAAAAACATCGAAGCGGCTGTCAGAAGCGGAAAGAAAACCGCTGTTGCCGCCGCAGGTCTTTCAGGTGCTCTTATGGCGGTTATTTCAAGCGTTGAGGGCGCGGAAGATGCCTTCAGTCTTGCAGAAATAACCGAAACAGCCACAAACTCTGCAGATTCGATTGCTACCTGTGCCAAAGAAGCCAAAGAAGCTTCGGGTGCAGACTTCGGCGCATCTGTTTCCGCAGTTGAAAACGAAAACGGCGAAAGCTTTATGCTTGTTTGCCTTGCCGATTCGGAAAGAGCAAGGGTGGCAAAGGTTTATGCAGAAAGCGGCGAAACTCCAAAAGCACTTGCAGGCGCAGCAATAATAAAGCTTTGCGAGATGATGAATGAAGCTGCGGGCGCAGGAGCTCTGGTTAACCCCAATCCTCCTCCCACGCCCAAGAAAAACCCCATTTTGCCGATAATCATAACGGCTATCGGCATTGCAACCGCAGTTGTTTTGTCTTTACTCGTTGCATTTTTCGTTGGTGAAAGAACAGCCGACGAACCGCAAACAACCGCAAAAATACAGTTTCAGGCAGACAGCCTTGCTGTTTATGCAGCAGAAAACGAAACAACAACCAATCCCGTTGTTGAAACCGTTCCCTTTGAAGAAGAAACCGATTCAAGAGGTGGAAGCGGAATCGGTGACGAGATTTTTGCTTCAGATTTATCTGTTGAAACAACAACCAATCAACAGGTTTCGCCAACGCAAAAGCCAACCGCGACGGCAACTGCCATAGCCACAACCAAAGCTGAGCAAACAACGCTCAAGCCCACCGCCGCACCGACAACCAAACCCGCAACAACCGTTGCTCCCACAACTCAAAAACCCGTAACAACCGCAAAGCCAACTGAAAACAAAACGGCAAACGGCACTTTTGTTTTCACAAGCTACGGCTGGGGTCACGGCGTTGGTATGAGCCAGGAAGGTGCGATTGCAATGGCAAAAAGCGGCAGTAATTACAAGCAGATTTTAGCCAACTATTATCCCGGCACAACCATCAAAGCCGACCCCTCCACTCCCCTGACCGTTAAATACGGCGGCGTTGAATACGGTTTAGTTGAATATCTGTGTAAGGCTTCGTACAGGGAAATAGGCAACAGCGCACCCGCAGATGCTCTGAAAGCACAGATAATTGCAATCTACACCTTTGCAAAAACATATAATTTTGACGTTGATTCTTCGCGCCACGCATATTCGCCAAACTGGGCTTACGAAGGCACCGCAACCCACAAAGCCTGCCTTGAGGTTTTGGGTATAACAAACGCAGAAGATGCTCCTGTTGCCGTTTACGTTGATTATAACGGCCAGCCTGCATTCACTTGCTATTTTGCAAGCTCCGCAGGCAAAACGGCATCAGCTTCGTCCGTTTGGGGCGGTAATTATGCTTATCTTTCGGGCGGATCAAAAAGCCCCGAAAAGGTTGACGTTGCCGAGCTTAAAATAAGTGCCGAAGAAATGAAAGCTCTTATTCTTGCTTACGACAACACCATCGTTCTCGGCGATGATCCTTCTCAATGGATAAAAATTGTTTCGCACGATAAAGCATACAGCTCCGATATCGGCTATGCCTCCACCGTGAGGGTGGGCAACAAAGAGATAAGAGGCAACCGCTTCAGAAGCGACGTTTTAAATTATCAGCTTCGCTCACATTGCTTCACAATCAGTTATATCCCCGCTTAAATCAAAGCACGGCATATGCCGTGCTTTTTTGAATTAATATCCAAAATCTCCGTTTGTAAATACTTTATTATAGTTATATTTATAATTCTTCGCATAGATATATTGACATAAAGGATTAAAAGTGTATATAATGTTATTATATATTTTGACCTTTTTCGGGTATTTTTTCACAAAACTTACATTTGAAGAAGGAGGTTTTTGATTTGGCTTTTTTTGATGATATCGGCAAAAAGACAAAAAATCTTGCAGACTCAGCAAAAATAAACGTTGCTCTTGCAGAAGAAGAAAAAAGACTTAATAATCTTTACTATCAGGTCGGCAAGCTTTACGTTTCACTTCACCCCACCGATTATCAGTATGAATTCGGCGGCGTGATGGCTCAGATTGCCGAGGTCGAAGGCAAGCTTGCAGAATATCGCCAGCAGCTTCAGCAGCTCAAAGGTGTTTCTCCCTGCCCCAGATGCAGTGCCGAAGTGCCCCGCAACTCTGCTTTCTGCCCTAATTGCGGCAACGAAATGCCCAGAATCGAAAACGGCGTTGAGCTTGAGAAATGCGTTTCTTGCGGTAACCACGTTGCAAAGGGTCTGCGTTTCTGCACCTATTGCGGCAAACCGATGGCAACTCAGGTTGTTGCTCCCCCTGTCCCTGTTCAGGAAGAAGCACCCTCATTCTGTTCCAACTGCGGCAAAGAGGTTTCTGCTGACAGCGCATTCTGCTCCGAATGCGGAACAAAAGTTGTTTGATAAACAACCACTTATTACAGCGCAAAATTTTTGATTATAAAAACAAATGAAAGGCGGTTTTTTACCATGGCAAAATTTTGTGGAAATTGCGGTGCAGCATCCGAAGATAACGCAAAAATGTGCGGTAACTGCGGTGCTCCCTTCGCTGAAACTAAAAACGGCGTAAACGATCTTCTTGCTAAGATCCCCGGTGTAAACGACATCAAACCCGAACAGAAAGAACTTATCACCAAGATTGCTAAAATTGCAGTTCCTGCTGTTGTTGGCATCATTGCAGTTCTTATTGTTATCTTTAAGATTATCGTTCCCAACACAGGCGCTCAGGGTGCAATGAAGAAATACTTCAAGGCTCTTTCAAATGCTGATTCAGCAACGATTATCGAACTTCTCCCCGCAAGAGATAGCAGTGACGCTATCATTGGCGAAAATTTTGATATGGCAGAAGCTCTTGACGAACGTTTCGAATATATACAGGAAGATATCGAAAAGAAATTCGGCGATTACAAATATAAGGTTAAAGACGTAAACGCTAAAAAGCTTGACAAGGACGACCTCGAAGACTACGAAGAAGCTTATGATGAAATCGTAGACGATTATGAAGATTTTGAATCACCCAAAATCACAGCAGGTTACAAAATCAAGTGCGAACTCGTTCTTAAGGGCGAAAAGAAAGACAAAGATGCTAAGTGCACAGTTTACATGATTAAAGAAGACGGCAAGTGGGTTGTTTGGAGCGTAAGCTCAGACGTTCCCGGTGCTGAACTTAATTATTAATTAAATCCGGAGGTTTTAAAAATGTCTGATATCAATATGAACAACCAGTATGCTCCCGCTCAGCCTCAGTTCAACGCTCCCGTTGCTGCTAAAAAGAAGCCTCTCCCCACAAAGCTCATCGCTATTGTAGCCGCTGTTGCAGCAATCATCCTTCTCATTGCTCTTCTCGGCAACGGTGTTCCCGGCAAGGTTGAAGAGGAACTCGAAGATAAGATTCAGGATACATACGGCTACAAAATCAAGGGTCTTGACGTTGAAAAGAAAGTTTCTTCCGACGGCGTATCTTTCTATGTTATCACCGGCCAGTTCAAGGGCGAAGTTGAAGATGACGAAGAATTCGAAAACTATGAAGATTACAAAGGCGGTTATTTCATGGCTTCCGCTTACAAATACAAGGACGAAGTTTGCGTTTCTTTAGGCGGTATCTTTGAAAAAGACGACAAAGATGATCTTAAAGATGAAATTGAAGAAATGATGGAAGATTACGACAGCGACGCTAAAGAGGAAACAAAAGAATTCCTCAGCGAAATCGCTGAATTTATCAAGGAAGACGATATGGACCTTGACGAAGCTATTGCAGCCGCTCTCTTCTCACAGATTGATTTCTGATCCCACTCAGCGGAGTTGACAAAAGTCAGCTCCGCTTTTATTTTTTTTAAATTGTCATCTATTGATTTTTTTTGAAAAAACATTATAATAATGTTATACAGTTCAAAAAAGAGGTGCCTGATATGGCTGATAAAAAAACAACGAATAAAAAAGAAACAAAAAAAGTTTCTTCAGCAAAAAAACTCGGCATTATTGCCTCTGCCGTTGCAGCAGTTATTGTTGCGGTGCTCGTTATAGTTCTCGTCAGAAGCGTGCCTAAAAAAATTAAAACAGAGGTTGAATCCGCTGTTATAAAGAGCTACTTATATGAGGTTAACTCTCTGACCAAAGAAAAAACTTTCAAGCCCGAAAAATCCGAATATGACAAAGAAACCATTTATCTTGTCAGCGGCAGACTTAAAAGCACAGACAAAGAAAGAACTCGTCTCAACGGCGGTTACGTTATCGCCCTCGTTTCTGTAACAAGCCAAAACGGTGAAGAAAACATTGAGGTCAGCATCGTTAATCCCTTCAAAAGGATTGAAAGACCAAGCTTTGAACAAACTCTCGCCGAACTCAAAAACGCTCCCGCTGATTGGCAGGCAAGATTCGAATAAAAAAACAACCCCTCCGGACGGAGGGGTTTATTTTTTGCGGTATCAACTTTTCATATAACTTTATAAAAATATTCCGCTATAACTTCAGGGCTTTCTTTCATTCCGTTATCAATCCACCACCGTATCGTTTCAATAAAAACAGACAGAATATAATGCTTCAGAAAAGACTCGGGTAAACCTTCTTTCTTCGCAGATTCAAACAAGGAAAACTGCGTTTCAACAAGATTTTGCAGACTCGCTCTGAAATATCTCAAAAACAACTCGTTGTTCTCGGAAGATAACAATACCAAAACGTTATTATCATTCTTCTTCAGATGCCGAAGCAGATGCAGAAAAACGGTTTCTGCTCCGTCACACTCAAAAATATGCCTGTGTTCGTGACCCTTGTTGTTTTCGGTGTCGAATATATGGCAAAACAAGTCCTCGCAGAATTCCTTCAGCAAAAAATCCTTTGTTTCAAAATGGGAGTAAAAGGTTGCTCTGCCAACGTCTGCCTCCTCAATAATTTCACCAACGGTTATTTTGTTGAATTCCTTTTTGGAAAGCAACTTTGTGAATGCATTAAAAATTGCTTCTCTTGTTTTTCTTTGGCGTCTGTCCATATTTTTCTCCATACAAATTTGATAAATTGTTCAGTAATGAATAAGCGGGCAATATCATATATTGAAACTGCTGTTTGTTACGGTAAAATTTTATTGAACGATATGTTCAACAAAATTTTATCACAAATAATCATGTCAGTCAACGGAGGCAAATATGAAACCCGAAAGAAACATATTTATCGCTTTTATTCTCAATCTGCTTTTCTCTGTTTTTGAATTTTTCGGCGGCATCTTTACAGGCAGCGTTGCAATCGTTTCTGATGCCGTTCATGACGTTGGCGATGCGGCAAGCATCGGCATATCATACTTTTTAGAAAAAAAGAGCAAAAATCCGCCCGACGAAAAACACACCTACGGCTATACGCGGTATTCTGTTGCAGGCGGTTTTATCACCACTCTTATTCTTTTATTCGGCTCTGTTATGATGATACTAAATGCCGTGAGGCGAATTATCAAGCCCGCCGAAATCAACTATAACGGAATGATTGTTTTTGCCGTTATCGGTGTTTGCGTAAATTTCTGCGCAGCTTTTTTCACCCGTGAAGGTGATTCTCTCAATCAAAAAGCTGTTAATCTGCATATGCTTGAAGACGTGCTTGGCTGGGTGGTTGTGTTGGTGGGAGCCGTTGCAATGCGTTTCACGCATTTTGCTCTCATTGACCCGATAATGTCTGTCGGAGTATCACTCTTTATTCTTATCAATGCCGTCAAAAATCTGAAAGAGGTTGCAGACTTGTTTCTTGAAAAAACACCGCCTGGTATTGAACCAAAAGAGCTCAGGGAGCATATCGGCAAAATCGAAGGCATTATTGACGTTCATCATATCCATATCCGCAGTTTAGACAGGCAAAACATAATTGCTACGATGCATATCGTTACCAACGGCGAACCCGCAAAAATTAAAAACGCTGTTCGTGAGGAACTGAACGAACACGGAATAAATCATATAACGATTGAAATTGAAACCAGCGAAGAACTGTGTGAGAAAAAACTTTGTCATGTAGAAATCAGTGCAGCTTCTGCGCACGGACACCATCACCATACAGCACAAAAATAAAAAACACAACAGCTCTGCATTGAAACCGTTGTGTTTAGGTGGTCGGAGTGCAGAGTTTCGAACTCTGGGCCTCGTGGTCCCAAACCACGCGCGCTACCAGCTGCGCCACACCCCGTTATTTAGTTTTGCCGTTTGATATTTTATTCTATTTTCATTTTATTGTCAATAGATAAATTAAAGCAGTTTTGTTCGCAGAGCTTCAATTTCAATTTCATTTAAACCGATTTTTCTGAAATATCCCTCTGCTCCGCCGAATTCATCATCAATAAATCCGAGAATGTGAGCCATATTCTCTCCGAGTGAATAAAACCGCTCATATGCGCCATCCCAGATAAGACCGCTCTTGTTTCGGATTTCACGCTGAATGAACGGTCTGATATAAGTGTATGATACCTCGTAGTCGGCTATGATATCCTCTTTGCAAACACCTGCCGCACTCAGCAGAAGAGCTGCAAGCATACCCGTTCTGTCTTTGCCGCAGAAACAATGAAACATAAACGGTTCTTTGAGCGACGCAATAACCCTGAGCACCTTAGCAATATTTTCGCTGTAGTCACGCAGACAAAGCTCATAAAGCTCAACCATGCTCATTTCGCCCCTTGCCATAGCGGGATTTGCCTCAAGCAAGGTGATATGGTGACAATCAAACTCGGGATTGTTTTTAAAATACGACGGCATATCGTTTGCTTCTTCAATGCCGCGCAAATCAATAACGGTTTTAACTCCGAAAGAACGCAGATTAGCAAGGTCTTTTTCGCTCGGGTCGCGAAGCACTCCTGCACGCAGAGCTTTGCCAAAAGCAGTTATACCACCGCGGCAAACGTAGCCGCCAAGGTCACGGCAGTTGATTATATTATCGCCTGCATAATATCTCTGCATTCTGCTCACTCCTTATAAAATGGAAAAACCTCCTGCAAAGCAAGAGGTTTTTATGGAGCGGATGACGAGGCTCGAACTCGCTACCTCCACCTTGGCAAGGTGGCGCTCTACCAGATGAGCTACATCCGCAACTGCAAGAGGGATTATATCAAACCGTCAGGCAAATGTCAAGAGCTTTTTAAAAATTTTTTGCAACAAATTTTTTGCGACTGATGTTTAAACAAAATAACAACCTGTTTCTGCATTATTTTTACCTTCAAAAGCAAAAAAACATCAAAATTCGAAAAAAATTAAATTTTTTTAAAAAAAGACTTGACAAAAGTGCTTTTCGGGGGTATAATCATCAAGCATTCAAGAAACGCCGTTGCGTTTTTGAGTCGGTGTTGATGACGTTGAGGGTCCACCCGTTCCCATCCCGAACACGGTAGTTAAGCTCAACAGTGCCGAAAATACTTGGCTGGAAGCGGCCCGGGAAGATAGGTCGACGCCGACACTGATTTAACCACCCAATAGGGTGGTTATTTTTTTGCCTTGATTTGTCGCAACAAAAAAGCCTGCAGACCGAAGTCTGCAGGCTTAAATCATTTATACAAGCGGAACGCTGTGGTCATAAACGGGGTACCACTTTGAGGAACCGAAGTTTCTTGCTCTGAAAAGAACCTCATCTTCATAAACCTCCATCTGGAAGCCCATGCCGCCCCAGGGCACACCGTAACGGTTAACAATCATATATGTGGGCAGATTAACATAGTTAACGCCATTGATTGTTTCAACGCAGGAGAAGCCAAACGCATTTTCAACAAGAGGACCGTTGAGACCTGTATGAACGTGACCGCTGATGAAGAAAACGTTTTCATACTTTTCAAGAATAGACTGAACTCTGTCACTGCAATCGCCGAGACCGCCGTCTTCCCAGATTTTATCCTGGCCGTTTACGCCTTCAACGGGAACGTGGCAAACAACAAACATCGGCAAGCCTCTGTCAGCTGCTTCTGCAAGAGAATCATCGAGGAACTGATACTGTTCTTCTGCCATATCGGGATGGTCCCAGGTATCTTCACCGTCATCGCAAAGAACAACGAAGCGGTAGCCGTTTATATCAGCCTTATAGTAAGCCTTTTCGATATCAAACGTGGGATTGGTATTATTGAAAATTTCAACAAAGCGCTCTCTTGCGCCTTCCTGAGTGGTATCTTCAACGTGACCAACGTCGTGGTTACCCATTGCAACCACAAGGTTTTCGGCAGGATTCTTTTCGCCGATTATGTTGAAAAAGCTTTCCATCGAGGGACCGTCACCGTAGTTTGTAAGGTCGCCCGAAACAATAAGCGCATCAATGGTATCAGCCGAGCGATTAAGGTCATTCAGACCGTTTGCCCACACCCATTCGCCGATTGCCCAATCAACGTCAATGTGAACGTCAGAAACGATTGTTGCATTGAGCAGGCAGTTTTCTTCCTGTGTTTTGAACTCAAGAATATCCGCAGCTTTTAGAATTTGACTGTTCGGAAAAATCGTGAGCATAAAAGAAACGATAAGAGTTATAGCAGATTTAATGATAAGCCACATAATTTCTGCCTCCTTGGTTATTTATTATTCAGCAAAAGCTTCCTTTACTGCATAGTAAGCAGGCTTGGGATTGCCTTCGTTATCAACAAGACCCCAACCTGTTTCAACGGGACATTCAGCCTGACCGCAAACGTAGCAAGCCTCGCTGTCACCCCAGCAATAGATTACTGCACCGATGCAATAATCCTTTTTCATAAGCTTCGGGATAAGGTTTTCATAAAACTTTGCCTGACCTTCGGGTGTATGTGCATAGCCGTTAAGGCCGTAGCCCTCGGGCAGAGAGGTATAGAGGTGATTTTTATATTCGCCTTCAAAAAGAATCTGTGCATATTCTTCTGCAGTATAGTTGGGATAAAGCTCAAGTATCTCTTCCTTCATATCTTCAGGAAGTCTGCTGATGAATGTATCCATATCTGCGGTTGCTTCTTCTTCGCTGTTGAAGCCGTATTGCTGAAGAACTGCCTTCTTTTCTTCTTTGGTCTTGGGTTCACCGTAACCGATATAGCCGAATTCGCACATAATGATGGGCTTGCCTGTTACCTTTCTCACAAAACCGAGAATAACAAGATAGTGGTTGATATCGTGCGAAATATCCTCAAATGAGCCGAGGTACATATCAAGGCCAACGTAGTCGCAATACTGATGATATTCTGTCATCTTGAAAGGAAGAGAAACAATTGCAAGACCGCCGAGGTTATAGCCGATGATGATATCGCCTCTTACGGGGTACATTGCTTCAAGCTGCATACCGATGAAATCAGCAGCTTCATCAAGAGTGAGAGGATAAGTGAAACGGTCAATACCCATTTCGTTTGTTACCTGAATTGCACCTGCGATGCCCTTAAGGTCTTCAATATAGAATCTTGCGATATCCTGAATGCCCTCTTTTGCTTCGGGATCTCTGGGGTCAAGACCGTATGCGATATAGTCATCGGGATAAGGTGTGATTGCAAAAACTTTAATGCCGTTATCAGCATAAGCCTGCATCTCTGCTTTCCAGCCAAGATAATGCTGGCTGAGAGTACCGTCTGCATTATAGGGGAAGGGAATATCCTTGCGGGTCCATTCAATACCTGCATCCTTAATCAGTTCATAATCGGGGTCTGCATGGCAAACGCCTTTCATAAAACCGCCGATTTTTTCTTCTGCAACGCGACATTCCTGATCAAACTTTGAAAGGGGTTCATAATGAATGCCGAAAAGAAGAGGTGTGATAAGAGAAAGAACAAGTGCGAGAACTTTTTTAAGAAAATTTAATAATGCTCCGCTCATAATTTATCTCCTTTATTTTGTTCAGATCATTTCAACTATCAATGCAAAAGCCTTTTTAATAACGGGAGTAAGAACTTCAACTGCAAGCTTGAAGAAAGCAACAAGCTTTTCGCCAAAGGGATATTCATTTGCATGGATGATAAAGGTGCTGTTTGCAACAACGTCGTTTTCAACGTCATAGAAATCAACCCAGCGGATAACTTCTGTTTCATAAGTGCTCGGATCTTTGGCATCAAGGTCAATAACTCTGACACCTCTGTTGATATCACCGTAAGATGAGAAACCGACGCCGGGAGTTGTTGAAAGGTCAATACCCTTGTGGTTTACAACAAAGCTGTTCTTATGGTCGTGACCGAAGAACATTGCAACAACGTCGCCCTGATTAAGCGCTGCATCAAACTGACCGTTTGAATACGGAGGAGGACAGGGAACTTCGCCAAGAGTTCCTTCGCTGCCTTCAGGCAGTGCCCAGTTTCCGTCTGCATCCTTAACAAGAGCATCAAAGATTTCAGGCACAACGATGTGCTGGAACATCATTGAAGGAACGGGTTCGCCGCCGTTTGCTTCCTTAAGCTCGTTTGACGTTTCGATATACCAGTCAATCTGGTCCTTGTGAACGCAGGCATAGCCTCCGAGGTCGTTTTCGTAATAAGCAACGTCCTTATCATTTTCGGGATGTCTGTTATATGTGAGTGAGTCAATCATCCAGATATTATAAATAACCTTTTCACCGTTTGCATCATAGATGGGCAGGTTATAGTTGCCGCAGCCTGTGAGGTCTTCACCTTCACAACCAACAAAGCAATCAAAGCTCTCATAAACTTCCATCTGATATTCTTTGTTTGCGGGGCCTTCACTGTCGTGATTGCCAAAAACAGCCGCAACAGGAACATCTGCTTTTTCAAAGATATTCATAAATCTTGAAATTGCTCCCTTTGCAAGAAGCTTTGTGGGTGAACTGCCGCCTGAAATGTTGTCACCTGTGAGAACAACAAGGTCGGGATGAGTTTCTGCAACAACGTCGGTAATAAACTGCAGAGTTGCATATTCAAGAAATGCACCGTCCTGAATATCGGTAATCTGAAGAATTCTGAACTTGCCATCTTCACCGAATTTAAGTGCGGAATCATCCGCCTGTGCCGAAGCAGGGATAGCAGTAAAACTAAAAATTACTGCCAGAGTCATAAAAATTGAAAGAATCTTTTTCATTTGAGTTCCTCCTTTGAATATATACATAAGATATTATAATATTTAGAAAATATTTTTTCAATAAAAACTTTTATTTTTTGTAAACTGTTGCAAATGATATTGATAAACAGGAATTTTTGGTATATAATAAGCTGAATTAAAATGTTGAAAAACGGAGAACAGATATGTTAAAGCTTGAAAATATTTCATTCAGCGTGGATGTTGACGGCAAAGGTCTGGGCATTATCGATAATATTTCGCTCGAAATTCCCGACGGAGCGTTCACTGTTATTACAGGTCCCAACGGCGGCGGCAAATCCACCCTTGCAAGGCTCATTATGGGTATCGAAAAACCCACGAGCGGAAGAATTTTATATAATGACACAGATATAACCGATATGTCGGTAACAGAGAGGGCTAAGCTCGGCATTGGCTTTGCTTTCCAGCATCCGCCCAGATTCAAGGGTCTCACAGTGCGCCGCCTTCTTTCTCTTGCGGCAGGCTATGAGCTTCCCGTTGATGAATGCTGCGGTTATCTCACAAGCGTCGGTCTTTGCTCAAAGGATTATCTTAACAGAGAAATGGATAATTCTCTCTCGGGCGGTGAAGCAAAAAGAATTGAGATTGCAACTCTTATGGCACGCAAGCTTGGTGTTGCTATTTTTGACGAACCCGAGGCAGGCATTGACCTCTGGAGCTTCTCAATGCTCGTTGAATCCTTCAAGGCAATGAGCAGCGGCAACCACAACAGCGTTATCGTTATCTCTCACCAGGAGAGAATTATGCAGCTTGCAGATACAATGATTGTTATTGCCGACGGTAAAGTAAGAACAATCGGCACAAAAGACGAAGTTTTCCCTGCTCTTATGGGCGAATTCAGCGAAAACTGCGGTTTCAGAGGAAAGGAGGCAGGCAGCGATGAATAAAACAGACAGCAATCTTCTTGAAGCTATAGCCGACCTGCACGAAATTCCTGCAGGCGCATATAATATCCGTAAAAACGGCGGCGGTCTTTCAAGACGTTCAACGGCAAACATTGAAATTGTAACAAAAGAGGACAAGCCCGGCATTGATATCATCATCGCTCCCGGCACCAAAAACGAGAGCGTGCATATCCCCGTTATCATCACCGAAGCCGGCGTAAACGACCTTGTTTATAACGATTTTTATATCGGTGACGATGCAGACGTGCTTATTGTTGCAGGTTGCGGTATCCACAACAGCGGCGATGAAAAATCACAGCATGACGGTATCCACACTTTCCACATCGGCAAAAACGCGAAAGTTAAATACGTTGAAAAGCACTATGGCGACGGTGACGGCAAGGGCGAAAGAGTGCTTAACCCTGTAACCGTTATTGAACAGGACGAAAATTCTGTTTGCGAAATGGAAATGGTGCAGATTAAGGGTGTTGATTCAACTGTCAGAGATTCAAAGGCCTACCTCAAAGCAGGCGCAAAGCTGATTATGACAGAAAGACTTCTCACCCACGGCGAGCAGTATGCGCGCTCTGACATGGACGTTTATCTTGAGGGCGAAGACGCTTCCGCTCAGATTATTTCCCGTTCAGTTGCCAAGGATAAATCCAAGCAGATTTTCCATCCCAACGCAATCGGCAACGCAAAATGCAGAGCTCACGTTCAGTGCGACTCAATCATTATGGACGAAGCAAACGTAAGCTCAATCCCCGCCATCACGGCAAATTCAGCCGATGCGCAGATTGTTCACGAAGCGGCTATCGGCAGAATCAATAATGACCAGCTTATCAAGCTGATGACTTTCGGAATGAACGAGGAAGAAGCCGAAGAGGTTATCATCAGCGGCTTCCTTAAATAATATGCTTAAGAAAAACGACAGAATAAATCTTAATATTGAAAGCTGCTCATCCAACGGAAGCGGCGTGGGTCACCATGAGGGAATGGCGGTTTTTGTGCCTGCAACGGCTGTAGGCGACGAAATAACCGCCCATATTCTCAAGGTGAAAAAGACCTATGCCTATGCCAAGGTTGAGAGCGTTTTAACACCGTCGCCCGACAGAATTGAAGCGGAATGCCCCGTTTATCTCAAGTGCGGCGGCTGTGTTTTTTCACATATGGATTACGCGGCGGAGGCAAAAATCAAAGCCTCTCACGTTGCCGAATGCTTTAAGCGAATCGGCGGTGTTGAACCCGAATTTGAACCGATTATTGCCGCAGAAAGCGATAAAAGATATCGCAACAAGGCGCAATTCCCCGTTTCGCTTGAAAACGGAGAAATCAAAACAGGCTTCTATTCATCGCACAGTCACAGGGTTATCCATTGCCCCGACTGTCTGCTTCAGCCGAAAGAATTCGAAAAAATTCTCGGCGTTTTCGCATCTTATATAAAAGAAAACGGCGTTACCGTTTATGACGAAACGGCACACAAAGGTCTGCTGCGCCACATCTATCTGCGAAAAGGCACAAAGAGCGGTGAAACAATGGTATGTGCCGTTATAAACGGCAAAAAGCTCCCCAATGAAGATAAGCTTGTTTCTGCTCTGACTGAATGCGACAGCTCAATAAAAAGCATTATCGTTAACGTAAACAAAGAAAAAACAAACGTTATTCTCGGCAAGCAATGCCGCACTCTCTGGGGCGAGGATTACATAACGGATATCCTCTGCGGACTGGCTTTCCGCATTTCTCCCCTTTCTTTCTATCAGGTCAACCGCGACCAGGCAGAAAGGCTTTATAACAAGGCGGCGGAATATGCGGCTCTGAGCGGCAACGAAACGGTACTTGATCTCTATTGCGGCGCAGGCACAATCGGTCTTTCAATGGCAAAAAATGCCAAAGAAATCATCGGTGTTGAAATCGTGCCCGAAGCTATCGAGGACGCAAAGCTCAATATGCAAATCAACGGCATCAAGAATGCACGCTTCCTTTGCGGCGATGCACCCAAGGCTGCTGAAATCCTAAAAAACGAAGGCATTCGCCCCGACGTTATCATTCTTGACCCGCCCAGAAAGGGTTGCTCACCCGAGATGCTTGAAACCGCGGCGCAGATGGCACCCGAAAGAATCGTTTATGTTTCCTGCGACCCTGCAACCCTTGCGAGGGACTGCGGAATTTTTGCATCTCTCGGCTACACCGCAACCAAAGCAACCCCCGTTGATATGTTCCCCAGAACAGGTCATGTGGAGGCGGTTGTTCAGTTGTCCCAACGAAAGACCGACGCCAAGTAAACATTATTGAACACAAAAACTATAAAAAGAATAAAAAGCGACATAGGATAAAGGTTTAGTTATGAAAAATGTTATTTTAAGTGCAGATGGAGACCGTGTGGTTTATTCTGTTCCCGATGAGGTTTCAATTAACTTGAAAAGCTATTGTCTCAATTTTGAGAAATGGATTAAAACAACTTCCGAAGGACAAAAATATTACATTAAAAAATATGGAGTCTTTGCGTTTGACCAATCTGATTTTATTGAGTGGCTTAACAAATATAAATTTCCTAAAGAGCCTTCTTTTTTTGTTGAAAATTTAGGTAATATATATTCTACAAAAGATTTGCCTGAGCATTACAAAAAATGCAAAAGCTTTAATTTTTAGATTCTCGGTCTTTTATGATGGGATGAAAATGTGATACATTCCTGTCGGGACAGTAAAACAACAGTAGAAACGATATGCTTGCTTTGCAAACAAAAAGCTTGACTTTATCTCGTTAAAGTGGTTTAATATTAACATACTGTAATATTCTAGGAGGCTCAGAAATGAAAAACTTCAAAAAAGCTTTATGCGTTGTTCTCAGCGTTGTTTTCTGCCTGCAGCTCGGTATTATGGGCTTTGCTCAGAACGAAACTGCTGCCGCTGATTACACCATCGTTAACCCCTATGCAGACGTTGTTTGGACAGGCGATAATGCCTGGGGCTCATACAAGGGCTCTCTCCACTCACACACAACCTACAGTGATGCTAACTATTCTCTTGACGTTATGGTTAAGGAATCATATGCAAGAGGCTACGACTTTCTTGCAATTGCTGACCACGGCGTAACAGGCGTTGACTGGGACGAAGCTCCTTATCTTCATCCCCTCTATCTCTATCAGCTTGTTATCGGCAACGAATTCAAGCACCTCACAACAGAAGAATATGAAGCCATCAAAAACGGCACATATAATGACAGAGGTTACGGCATGACTCCCGTGCTCGGCGCTAACGAATTCAACAACCTCTCACTCTCCAAGAACCACGTTAACGGTCACTTCCTCAAGGCAAATGAAGGTAACGGCTTCCCCGGTATGGAAAACGAGCAGGGCTTTGACGATGCTCTTGCCTATATCGATGCACACGGCGGTCTTTCATATATCAACCACCCCGGCGACTGGCTTGACAGTAACTCCAACCCCGCTATCGTTAACGAACAATCAACCATCGAGCTCTACGGCAACCTTATTCTCAAATATGACAGCTGCCTCGGTATGGAAATCCTTAACGAGAAAAACGGCACAACAGGCTATGACCGAGTTCTTTGGGATAACCTGCTTATGTATACTCTTCCCAGAGGCAAAAACATCATCGCCTTCAGCAACTCCGATGCTCATGAACCCGGCACAATCGATTCTTCCTTCAGCGTATTTATGATGGAAGAAAACACATCCGATAATATCAAAGCAACTATGCAGAGCGGTGCATTCTTCGGTGTTACAAGAAGACTTCGTGCAAACACACTTAACGAAATCGGTCCCGCAACCGAAATCGATTGCATTGATTCGGGTCTTCCCTATCCCATGTTCACAAACATTGCAGTTAACAACCACACAGTTGACGTTTCAACAACAGACGCAACAACTCTTCAGTGGATTGCGAACGGCAAGGTTATCAAGACTGTTGACGTTTCAAACGGCGGTTCATACACCCTTAACCTTGACGAAATTGAAGGCGCAGAAGATTTCCTTTATATCAGAGCTGAACTTCTTGGCGAAGGCGGTCTTTGCTGCTCACAGGCATTCGTTCTTGATAACGGCAGCGACACAATCGTTGACGAGCCCGTATCAGGTCTTGATGCTCTCTTCACCAAGATCGTCAACTTCTTCAAGGGCACAAAAATCTGGACTCTTATCATCGAGCTCACAAGACTTTAATTAAAAACAAAAAAACGGCTGATTCGTTATGAATCAGCCGTTTTTTTATTTACCTACACAGAAACGCGAGAACACTTCGTCAACAACCGCCGCCGTTGCTTTTTCGCCTGTCAGCTCAAGCAGAGCATCAATAGCACAATCAGCGCAAACGTTAACCGCATCAAGCGTCACGCCGCCCTGGATAGCGACAATCGCTTCATCGATGTGGCTCATCGCCCTTATACAGCACTGTCTCTGCCTTTCGCTTGTCAGACAAGCCGCGGCAGGGTCAAATTCATTTGTCATCATAATCTCGGCAACCGCCTGCTCAAGCTTTTCTCTGCCTGTACCTGTTGAAGCTGAAAGTTCAACGGTAAACGGAAATGCCTTTTCAATAACAGCTCTGTCTGCGGCGGCAGGCAAGTCTGCTTTGTTAAGAATTGCAACGCTTTTCTTTTCCTTGCATTGCTCAATAATATCAAGGTCATCGGAGTTGAGAGGCACGCTGGTGTCAAAAACCGCAAGCGCAAGCTCTGCTCTTTCAAGGCGACGCTTTGCAAGGTTAACGCCCATATTTTCAACAACATTTTCTGTTTCTCTGATACCTGCAGTGTCCGCAACTCGCAAAATAATTTCGCCAAGCATAATGCGTTCTTCAACAACGTCGCGCGTTGTGCCCGCAATGTCGGTAACAATCGAGCGTTCAAAACCCGTGAGCATATTCATCAGCGTGGATTTGCCAACGTTCGGTTTGCCGACGATAACAGTGTCAACACCGTCGGTTACGGCTCTGCCGCAATCATAGCGACGAACAATATCTGCGAGGTCTGCTTTTGTTTTTTCAAAAACAGGAAGCATCTGTGCGGCGCTGATATCCTCAATGTCTTCGTCGGGATAATCAACCCAAGCTGCGAGAGAAGCGCAAACACCGATTATTCCGTCGGCACATTCTCTGATTTTTTTGCTCAGATTACCGTCAAGCGTGTTGAGCGCGGCGGCGGCGGCCTGTTTGCCCGATGCGCCGATAAGAGCCATAACGCTCTCACTGCCTGCAAGGTCAATTTTGCCGTTTAGAAAAGCTCTTTTTGTGAACTCGCCTGCTTCTGCAGGCTCTGCTCCGGCATCAAGCACGGCGCGCAAAGCTCTTTTTGTTATATAAAGACCGCCGTGACAGCTTATTTCGCAAACGTCTTCGCCCGTATAGCTTTTGGGTGCACGAAAAACGAGGCAAACCGCCTCGTCAATTTTTTCGTTATTATCATAAACTCCGCCGAAAGCGGCTGTGTAACCCTTGAACTCACAAAGGCTCTTGCCGCTGACAGGTCTGAATACCTTTGCGGCAATCTCAACCGCATTTTCGCCCGAAATTCGGATTGTTCCTATTCCGCCGGGAGCATTGGGAGTTGCGATTGCGGCAATTGTTCGGTTGCTCATATGTTATTTCCTTTCATTCGCAAACAAGAGGAACTCTTTTGCCCGTGATTCTTTTTGCAATGCGTGAAAAAGCAAGCGTTGAGGGTGAGAATTCGCCCGGAATCATACCCGTAACCGAGCAATACCCGAGATTTGGGTCGCGCGGCACAACGCCGAGAAGTTGAACACCCGTTTCGTCAATGCACTGGTCAACGTTGAGAAGTTTGTGCTTATAAACAGGCTTCACCTCAAACATATTTATAATAAGGCGTACGTCGTTAACGCCAAGCTTTGCAAGCTCATCGAAAGCTCTTGAACAGCTGCGCACGCAAACACTATCAGGTGTTGAAACAACAACCGCCTTTTCTGCGCTTGCGGCGGCAAGCTCAAATCCCCTGTCAATACCTGCAGGTGAATCTATGAAAATATAATCGTATTTTGATTTAAGGGGTTTCACCGTTTTGGCAACGGCTTCGGGAGTGAAAGCATCGTTGAATCTCGCAGGTGCGGCAAGCAAATCAACGTCAGAGCAAACAATCGCCTGCTCTGCGGTGCATCTGCCAAGCAAAAGGTCGCCCCAATCAAAAACAACTTTATCGCTCACGCCAAGAAGTAAATCAAGAGAACGCAGACCGATATCGCAGTCAATTGCAAGCACCTTTTTGCCGTCTGCGGCAAGTGCTCTGCTGACCCCTGCGGTAAAAGAGCTTTTGCCTGCGCCGCCCTTACCCGAGGTAACAAGGATTATTTCAGCCATAAGGCATAACTCCTTTCGTTTGGTTTAGGGAATAAACGTATCTTCGGGACTGAAATCTTCAAAAGTTCCGCTCTGCCCGAAGTAATATTCGCAAATATCTGCAACAACGGGAGCAACGAAAACACCCGATGTCATACCTTCGCCAACAACGGCAATGGCAATTTCGGGATTTTCGTAGGGAGCAAACGCCATAAGGAAACCGTTGTTTATTTTTACTGATTCGCCATCAATCTGTCTGATTTCCTGTGAAGTACCTGTTTTACATGCAACCTGAACGGGAAGATGAGCAAAATAATCAGCGCAATAGCCCGTTGTGCCAACCTTAAGCATACCCCTCTTGACCGTATCAAGAGTTTCAGCCGAAACGCCTGTTTCAGCAACAACTTCAGGCTGGGTTTCATAGACGGTCTGCGAATAATCATAGCTTTTAACGCTCTTGACAAAGTGCGTTTTATATCTTGTTCCGCCGTTTGCAATTGTGGCGGTATAGTTTGCAAGCTGAATGGGTGAGAAAAGGTTGCCTGCCTGACCGATTGCCGACTGAACGGTATAACCGGGAAGCCATGTCTGACCGATAGATGTGCGGTATTCGGGGCTATCCAGAACGCCTGATGCTTCAGCAAGCTCACAGCCTGTTTTTGAACCCAGACCGAAAAGGGTTCTGTATTCATTCATTTTTTCGATACCGATGTTCTTACCAACCTCATAGAAGAAGGTGTTGCAGGATTCATCAATAGCATTAACAACGTTAACGTGACGGGTATCGTGGCTCTGTTCACATTTGAAATGCTGGCCGAGATATTCATAACTGCCCGAGCAATAAATCGTTGTTTCTTCGGTAATAGCTCCGTCTTCAAGAGCGGCAATCGCAACCGAAGGCTTCATTGTTGAACCCGTTGCATAGGTTGAGAGCAAAGCTCTGTTCCAAAGCGGTGAGCCGTCTGCAGTGTTGAGTGCCGCCGCATTTTCGGCATAAGTTGAAATATCATAAGTCGGGTAAGTTGCACAGGCAAGAATCGCACCCGTATTGCAATCAATAACAACAACCGCACCTGCATTATCAACCATGTTGCCCTTTGAGCCTGCATAATCAAGAAGCGCATCTCTGAGCGCTTCCTGCGCAACCTGCTGCAAGGGAGCGTTGATTGTTAAAACAACGTTATTGCCCTGAACAGGGGGAGTTGTTACCTCGGAGGATCTGTTACCGTCAGCATCGATATAAACGGTTTCAACGCCGTCAACACCACGGAGATATTCTTCCATAGCGTATTCGATACCGCTTTTACCCGTCTGGTCTGTTATTTTATAGCCAAGTTCTTTTTTCTCAGCATATTCTTCCGCATCAATAGCACCCACTCTGCCCAGAATGTGCGGTGCAAGCTTTCCGTCTGTATAATTTCTCACAGGGTCAACTCTTACGTCAACACCCTGATAAAATCCGCTGTTTTCTTTGATAAGCGAAACAGTTTCATCAGGAACGTCAGTTGCAAAAACATAGGGTGTACCGATTCTGAAATATACCCTCTTCATTCCGTAGCATACGGAAGCAATCTTTCTGGCATCCTCGGGTGAATAAGTTTCAAGTGCATAACGCTGAATAAGAGCATCAAAGCAGTTCTGTGCGGTTGCATAATCGTTAAGCTTGAGCATATCGGCACTCTTCATTTCTTTGATGAGAGCTTCGGAATCTTCTTTATATGCTATAGCTCCGTTTTCATCAAAAACAAGCGGAAGAACGTCAATCCATTCAAGCGAATTATTTTCAAAGTGTTTGATAAGGCTGAGAATAATTTCGTTGCGCATAATCTGTTCCTCTGCCGAGGGAAAATATGCCGCATCAAAAACTATCGTATAGCCTTGAGTGTTATAAACAAGAGGTGTTCCGTTGCAATCAACGATTTCGCCTCTTGCGGCAGAAATATTTGCGGTTTTTTCTGAAATCGCAAGACTTGCCGCATTATATTTTTCACCGTCTATAAGCTGAATTTTAACAAGATCAATAACAAAAAAAGCAAAAAAGAAAAGAACAATGCAGACCGAAGCAATTCGTCTGCCGAGAGTTATTTTAACGTGCAAAGTCTGCATCCCCTTTCATAAATCATTCTTCAACAAAAATCTTTTCTGTTCCCCTAACAATAATAAACATAATCGGCAGGAACAAAGCGGTGTAAACAATCTCGGGCAGATAATAACGCAAGAACATAAATCCTGCCATATCAAGACCGCCGACAATATAATGGAAAAACCAATATCCCACAACATAAACGGGGATAAACACCATTGAAAGAATTAAAGCCGTAACAATATTATTTCGCATTATTGTGTTTATAAGCGTTCCGCAGATAAATCCAACAACAAAAAGATAAAGCGCATTGAAGCTTGCACCCGAAGCGTGCATATCCCAAAGCGCACCCGCAAAAAGACCGAAAAACATACCTGCCATATCGCGTTCAAACATCGCAATGCAAACAACTGCAGGTATGAGCAATAAAGCCCTGACTCCGAAAATCTGCGGAAAGAAGCCGTCGGTGTTCTGAATCACCGATAGCACCAGCAGAATCAAAGCAAGGCTACCCCGTCGCAATATCAACTTTTTGCGTTCGGTTTCAAGTGTCATATCAAAAAATTATTCAACAACGGTCTGACCGTCAAATGATGTTATAACAAAAACGTCGGTAATGTTTGAAAAATCAACGCCCGGCTGAACAATCGCGCTTGCAGAAATATCAACCGTTCCGTCAACAATGTCAACAATTGTGCCGATTATAAGGTCACGGGGAAATTTGCCGCCAACACCCGAGGTGCAAACAATGCCGCCTGCCGTTACAGACGTTGAGGAAGCAAGACCGGGCATCTGGCAATAGCCCTCACGGGCAAGAGCAACGCTTGAGGTTACGTAGCCGAGGTCACGGGTACGCACTTCATAAGCACTCACGTTGACCTTGGGGTTAATAATCGTACTGACAGTACACTGATTGGGTGTTACGCTTTCAACAACACCAACAAGATATTCGCCGTAAATAACGGGGTCATCTTTGCTGATGCCGCTTAACGAGCCCTTGTTGAGCGTAAAATAGCCAAGCTTATCTGCCGCATCCCTGCCAACTATTGCCGCTTCGGCAAACTCATAGTCGCTATGCTCCTCTTTAAGCTCAAGAAATTCCTGATAGAATTTATTTTTATGCTTTGCCTGCTCATAATCAACAAGCTGTTCCATAAGGGAATCAACTTTTTCTTCAAGCTCTTCAACCTGCACTGCAAGGTCTGATGAAGATTTGAACGAAATCGGCAAATCTTCAAATTTCGCCGCAATGTATGTTGAAGCTCTTGTTATGGGACCAAAAACAAAGGTCACGGCACTTGTAAGAGGCGATGAACCGCTCCTTGAAAAGAGCGCAAAAACAGAGCCCGCCAGCAACGCGGCAGAAACAACTGCAAATATTTTGAAAGCTGTGCTCTTAAAAAAGCGGATCATCGGTTTGCTCCTTACAAATCATACTTAAAATTTAGATATATTTCTTGTTGCTGATAATGTTAAGATTATCGTTTTCAAGGCAAATACCTGTGCCGTCTGCAACGCAGTCAAGCGGATTAACGGCAACGTTAACAGGAATCTTTGTTTCGGCAGAAAGAAGCTTATCAAGACCTCTGAGAAGTGCGCCGCCGCCTGTGAGCATAATGCCGTGGTCAATGATATCAGCAGCAAGCTCGGGAGGAGTTTTTTCAAGAGTGGACTTAACGGCATCAACAATCTGTGCAACGGTATCTGCCATAGCTTCTCTGATTTCTTCCGATGTGATATCAACGTTCTTGGGCAGACCGTCCATAAGGTTTCTGCCCTTGATGTTCATTGTGCCTTCACCTTCATAGGGATAAGCTGAACCGATTTTGATTTTGATATCTTCTGCGGTTCTCTCACCGATAAGAAGATTATACTTTTTCTTGATATATGCAATGATAGCTTCGTCAAAGTTATCACCTGCAACGCGGCAGGAATTTGCGGTAACAACACCGCCAAGAGAAAGAACGGCAACTTCTGCAGTACCGCCGCCGATATCAACAACCATGCTGCCTGTTGCTTCACTAACGGGCAGACCTGCACCGATAGCTGCTGCCATAGGTTCTTCGATAAGGCTTACGTATTTTGCGTTTGCTGCCTTCGCTGCATCATAAACAGCCTTTCTTTCAACTTCGGTAACGCCCGAAGGAATGCAGATAAGAACTCTGATGCGTGCAAAAGGAGTTCTTTTTGTTGTTCTTTTGATGAAAGAAGCAATCATTTCTGCGGTGATTTCAAAGTCAGCGATAACGCCGTCTTTAAGAGGACGCACCGCGATGATTGAACCGGGAGTTCTGCCGATCATTTCTTTTGCTTCGCTGCCGACTGCAACAACTCTGGGCGGATTGCTTTTCTGGTCAACGGCAACAACCGAAGGCTCTCTGATAACAATGCCCTTGCCCTTAACGAAAACAAGAGTGTTGGCGGTACCAAGGTCGATACCGATATCCTGTGTAAATAACATTTTATTTCCCTCCCGAAAAACTATTAGTGAACAAATTCGATGGTGTTGATAATTGCAATGATATTATCAATCTCACCTGCAAGGTTGCGATCAGATGTGAGCATGCATCTGAAAATAACACCCTGATGTGAGAAGGTTATGAAGCCAAGATAAACGCCTGTGCCGTTAACTGTTGTAAATGCAGATGTGAAAAGAGCTTCTTTACCTGCAACTTTAATTGTTTTGTTGGTTTTTGCATCACCGGGGAACAGCTTGAACATCTCGTTATTATCAGCTTCAACGTCGGTAAGCTTTTCGTTTCTCATTGTTGAGATTGAAATCAAATCTTCTGTGCCGTCCTTTTTGATATGAAGATCTTTATAGCTCTTTGAGTTTGACCAACCCTCGGGAACGTTGATTGCAAAATCGGGCATTTCAATTCTTGTGCCGATAACGATTGCGTGCTCAACAGCCTGTGCCTTTGTTTCGGGCTCGCCGTTTTCGCCTTCAACGCTGTTGCCGTCTGCATCTGTAACGTAAACAACAACATTACCGCTGTCATCACGGACAACTCCGCCGCCATCTTTTGTAACAAGAGCAATTGCTTCACCTGCAAAGTCTGTTACGCTGTCTACGGGCTTACCTTTTTTACAACCCGCAAAGCAGGTAAGAATAACCACAAACGTGAGAATTAATGCAATTGATTTTTTCATAATGTTTTTCCTTTCGTTAAGCCGTTACGGCTTCTGTATATGATAAGCTCATATGAGCATACCGTCCTGATTAACCGTTCAATGCTTTGAACGCTTTTTTGTTGTTTGCATAAAGAGTTTTATAAACCTCATAGTTGCGGTCATAAACCTCTTTATTATTTGCGTTAGGCTTGAATGTTTTGCTTGCAGGGATAAGCTTCTTTGCGTCTGCAACGCTGTCAATCATTCCAAGACCTACCGCCATAATAACCGCTGCGCCGACTGCGCCAACGTTCTGCGGACTGTCAACGGTTTCAACCGTTCTGCCCGTAACGTCTGCAAGAATCTGGCAGGTTACGTCTGAAAGTGCGCCGCCGCCGACAAAGCGGATAACCGATGAGGTTTTGATTTTCTTATCCTGTGTTTCAAGGAACCAACGAAGATGCATACAAACACCCTCAAGCACCGATTTGATAAGCTCGGTTTTGCCTGTGTCAAGGCTTACGTTGAAGAACATTCCCCTTGCATTGGGATCTTCAAACGGGCAACGGTTGCCGTGAAGCCACGGTGTAAAGATAACTCCGCCGCTGCCTGCAGGGATTTCAGAAACAACCTTTGACATATAGTCATAAAGGCTTGTATAAACGGATTCGGGAGATTCTGCAACGTGGGTTTTCTGCATAAAGATGCCGATTTCGTCAAGTGCAAGGTGGTCTTTAACCCATTCAAGGCACTTGCCTGCAGTTTCAAGCTCTGCAAAATAATTGAATCTGCCCTTCTGCGCACCAACGATTGCGGCAATCATTGCCGAAGCATCAACAACACTCTTATCAACAACGGTTGAAACCCAACCCGAAGTGCCTGAATAAGCGTGTGTATCGCCAAGCTCAACGCTGCCTGCGCCAACACCGATAAGAGATGCGTCGCCGCCGCCGCCGAAAACAGCCGTACCTTCTTTAAGTCCGAGTTCTGCCGCCGCTTTGGCAGTCAGACCGCCTGCTTTCTCTGTGCAGTCGATAATTTTTGCAAGGTGATCGGGATTAACACCGAGAAGCTTGCAGATTGTGGGGCTCCAATCCTCGTGACCCTTGCGGATATCATAAAGCAGAGTGCCGAACGCGGAGTCTCTTGTCATAACAAACTCCCCTGTCATACGGCTGATTATGTATTCCTTAACGTCAAGCCACTTATGAATTCTCTTGAAGTTTTCGGGCTCGTTATCCTTGACCCAGTTGTATTTCCAGACGGGATCTTTAACGCTTGCGGAAACAGCGCCCGTAATCATCAGAGAAGGCAGAAGTTTGAAGATATTTGCGCCTGCAACCTGAATGCCGTTTGCCATACCCTCTTTAATCTGCTTTTTAGCACGCTGGTCCATATAGCTGAAAGCTCTGTGCACGGGTTTGCCCTCTTTATCAACAAGAACAAGACCCTGCATCTGTGAGCAGAACGAAATGCCTTCAACCTGCTCGGGCTTAACGTCGCATTTTTCAAAAATTGTTTTTGTTGTTGAGCATATTGCACCCCACCATTCGTCGGGGTCCTGCTCTGCGCCGCCGTCGGGCAGGATATAGAGATTATAACCTTCCATTGCCGCGCTTACAAGCTTTATTGTTTTTTCAATTTCAAAAAGACAGCTCTTAACGCCCGTTGTTCCTATATCATAAGAAATAACATACTTTTTGCTCATATTTTCCTCCTTGAAACTGTTGTTAATCTTCAATTATTTTACAAACATCAACCCATTCTGCCGCCTGCGAGCTTTCAAAAAGTTCATCGCAGCTCAGCTTGACTGCGCTGCCCGCACTGCCCGCGGCAGGGAAAACGGTTTCAAACCGTTTGAGAGATTCATCAAGATAAACGGTAACGCCCTCATTGACCGCAAAGGGACAAACACCACCCACGGGATGACCCACAAGGTCAATCGCCTCTTGCGCCGTAAGCATTTTTGCTTTTGCACCGAATTTATCTTTATATTTGCGGCTATCGATTTTTGCATCGCCTGCCGCAACAATAAGAATAACGACTTCATTCACCTTGAAGGACAGTGTTTTTGCAATTCGTGCAGGTATAACGCCAACAACGGCAGCCGCAAGCTCAACCGTTGCGGTGGATTCATTGAATTCCGTTATTCTTTCGGCATAACCGAATTTTTCAAGGTAATCCCTTACCGCCTGAACAGACATTTTTTCAGTCCTCTCATTTTTGATGATAAAACCCTATTATCCTATTATGATGTTTATTATAATTACTTTTAAAGAGAATTACAAGAGTTTATTTTATTTTTTATGTAAAAAGTATATGAATATTCTGTAAAGCCAACTTGACAAACACATAAAATAAAACTAAACTTTTCTTATAAGCTTTTGAAAGGAGCTTTCGGATATGGTTAAAAAAATGCTTGAAGAGCTTAAAATTCCTTCGCCGCTTGAAATCGGTGGCAAAAGAGTTCAGACCGTTGAAGAATGGGAAAAAATCAGACCTCTCGTGCTCAAAACAATGCTTGAATGCGAATACGGTTATTTGCCCGAAGCTCCCGAAAACATCGAATTCAACGTTGTTGCATCCGAATCGGAACGCTTCTGCGCAGGCAAAGCAATCTATCTCACTCTTGAGGCAGTCTGCACCGTTTACGGCGAAAAATTTGTTTTTCCGTTTTCATACGTTTACCCCTCAAAAGGTGACAAATTCAAGACTTTTGTTGTTATAAATTTCAGACCCGATATTCCCGACAGATACATTCCCACCGAAGAAATTATTGATAACGGTTTTGCCTGTGCATCATTCTGCTACAAAGACGTTACAAGCGATAACGGCGATTTCACAAACGGGCTGGCAGGCTTGATATATAAGGATTCCGGGCGTTCGGAATATTCGCCGGGCAAGATTGCAATGTGGGCTTGGGCGGCAATGAGAGTTATGGATTTTCTGCAGAATCGCGATGAAGTTGATAAAGAAAATATCTGCGTTGCAGGTCACTCCAGACTCGGCAAAACGGCACTCCTCACCGCGGCGGTTGACGAACGTTTTTCTGCCGCACATTCCAACTGCGCAGGCTGCAGCGGCGACTCGCTGAACAGGGGAAAGGTTGAGGGAAACGAGCTCATCGGTGACATTCTTGACCGCTTTGACTTCTGGTTTTGTGAGAATTACAAAAACTTCCGTGACAGGGATAACGAAACTCCCTTTGAACAGCATTTTCTGCATGCACTTATTGCTCCGAGAAAGGTGCATATTGCATCGGCTCTGGGCGATATCTGGGCAGGTCCGCAGGTGCAGTTTCTTTGCTGTGCCGCGGCATCAGAGGTTTTTGAGCTTTACGGCGAAAAGGGCTTCGTTTATGAAGATTCCGATTTTCTCAAGCCCAAATATCTGCACGAGGGCAGGGTAGGGCTTTGCACCCGTGAGGGCACCCACTTTTTCTGCCGCGATGATTGGCACGGAATTATGGATTATATGAATAAATAACATAAAATTCGGGGCTGTTTCAAAACGAAACAGCCCCGTAAATGATAAAAGACGGAGAACGCGCAAATCGTTCTCCGTCTTTTATCGGATGGCTCTGACATTGTTGCTCACTAATGCAGAAGTATGGATAAACCATACAAGATAAGTATATCCGAAATTTTACAAAGGTCAATAGATTTTTGAAAAATTAATTGTTTTTTAAGTTTTTAATTCCAAAAATGATGTCAAATTATCCTTGAGCAGCTGCAGTTGTTGTAACGGCAGGGGAGCTTGCAGGAGCTTTGACAATATATTTTGCGCTGACCCAGCCCTCAAGAGTGCTGTATTTGACGTATGCCCAACCGCCGACAGACTTTGAAACCCTGATGGTTGCGCCGTTGGGAATCTGACCAAGCTTTGTTGCGCTTGAATTTGCATCTGCTCTGATGTTAAGCGGATCACCCGAAGTTCTGACGATATAGCTGCCTGTTTCAACGGGAATTCCTGCGGCATCTTCATTGACAACGGTTGTTTCTTCCACTTTTGCGGTAAGTTGATCTTTGTTGATGGTTATAAGACCCCATTTGCCGTCTTTTTTGGCAAGATAAACACCGTTTTTGCCTTGAAGAATGGCATCAAAAACAAAGGAAACAACAGTTTCGCCCGAAGTATTGATAATGCCGTATTTACCGTCTTTTTTAACGGGAGCAAAACCGTTTCTGAAAGAATAAGCGCTGTTTTCGCCCATAATATCAAGCTCGGTCACGGGGTCGTAATCAAAACCGATTTTTGTTACGCCTTCTTTATTGATATAACCCCATTTTCCGTCTTTGCAAACAGCCGCCATATCACCGCTGAAATCCATTGCTTTATCATAGCTGAGAACTATTTCGAGCTGCAGATTTTTGTTGATATATCCCCATTTTGAGCCATCGGAAGGGGGGCAGGAGATGGGGTAAATTCCGTCACCGAGCGAGAGCTCGCTCGCTTTGACTTTGCCCTTATATCCCTTGGCATCGTGCCATGCAAGATGGTTATGTTTTTCTTCCCAATAAGGTGTGTTTTCAGGCTCTGTCAAGCCGTGATACTGCCTTGTTGTGACTGTGCCTGTCTTTGCATCAACAAGCAGATTATATTCTGACATCGAGGGGCTTTTGGCAATGTATCTTTTGCTTCTCCACATATCGCTCACAACAGTAAAGCTCTCGTGCTTTGCTTCTTCTGTTATTTTGCCGTCAAGAGCCATAATGCCCTTGTTGCCCGTTGCGGAATCCGTGAAAATAATCATTGTTTCGTCAAGCATTTTTGCATCAGAAATATTTTCGTATCCCGAAGTTGACCAGGTGCATTCGCCATAGTTTTCAGCCGCTTTTTTGTCTTTTGTGAAATGTGCAATAACAAGCACCGCAACCGCAACTATAACCGCGGCAACAACAACGCTCAGCACAATAACCGGTGCTTTTGGAATTCTGGGTTTTCTTCTTCTGAATTGAATATTCTGTGTCATAGCATCCCTCCGTCCTCATCTATGAAAACAAATTTTCCCAATTTTCTTGTTTGATATGGATTATATCACACCATTTTCCAAATCGCAATTACAAAAGGGTGACAAAAAGATTAATTTTTAATAAAAATCAGGGTTTTTCGTTCATAATTAATTAATTCTTAAGAATTTAAATGATTTTTTCCGATTAACGGTGTCATAAAATCCTCTCACATCATAAAAACTTCTTGACTAATTAGGATAAAAGATTTATATTATAAAAGTACGGTACTTATGTACAAAATTAAGGAGGAATATATCAATGAAAGTATTTATGATCGGCGGCACAGGCCTTCTCGGCTGTGAAGCAGCCCGCATCTTCCTCGAAAGAGGTCATGCAGTTAAGAGCGTTGCTCTTCCCCCTCTTCCCGAAGGAGCTCCCATCCCCGAAGCTATGGAGCTTGAATTCTGCAATATTTATGAAAAGTCAGACGACGAAATCAAGGCAATCATGCAGGGTTGCGATTGCTTCGTTTTTGCAGCAGGCATTGACGAAAGAGTTGAATTCCCCGCACCCGTTTATGATGCTTACTATAAGTATAACATCGCTCCTCTTAAGAGAATTCTTCCCCTCTGCAAAGAGATCGGTATGAAGAACGCTGTTATCCTTGGCTCATATTTCTCATACGCAGCAAAAGAATGGCCCGAAATGGAGCTCACAAAGAAGCATCCTTATATCAGAAGCCGTATCGATCAGGAAGAAGTTGCTTTCTCATTTGCTGATGAAAACTTCGACGTTGCTGTTCTTGAGCTTCCTTATATCTTCGGCACACAGCCCGGCAGAAAGCCCGTTTGGGTTATCCTCATCGAGCAGATCAAGATGATGGATAAGCTTCCCCTCACAATGTATCCCGGCGGCGGCACAGCAATGCTCACAGTTCGCCAGGTTGGTGAAGTTATCGTTGGTGCAGCTGAAAAGTCAAAGGGCGCAAAGGCATGGCCCATCTCAATGTATAACCAGACTTGGGTTGAGTTCCTTAAGATTGTTTACGCCGCAAGAGGCATGGGCAACAACAGAAAGATCCTCAGCATCCCTGCTTGGATGATGAGAATGGGTCTCGGCAAGGTTAAGAAGGAATATGCTGAAAAGGGCATCGAAAGCGGTATCGACGTTGACGGTCTTGCAGATATTATGGCACGCAACCTCTTCATCGATAAGAAATATTCAGTTGAACTCGGTGCAACTGAAGACGATATCGTTGCTGCTATCACAGATTCAATCAAGGTCAGCCAGGCTGTTTATGACGGCACAGCTAAGCTCCTTGAAATGAAAGGCGAATAATTAATAAAAAAAGGAGCTGTTTTTTAACAGCTCCGTTTTTGAGTTTTTTATAGTATTATCCAAAGAAGGTATTTATTATGTCACAGCTTAAAATGTATTGGCTCAAAGGCACTCCCGTTGCTGATCTCACACTGCCCGAGGGCTACACAATCGTAAATTACAAAGACGAAGCTGATAAAATGGCTTGGGTTGAATGCTGCAAAAACGGTCTTGTCGGCGATAACGCTGATGAAACGGTTTTTGACGATTGCATTCTCGGAACAGACGATATCGACGTTTATAACGATCTCTTCTTCCTTGATTACGAAGGCGAGCACGTTGGCACAATCGCCGCCATCTATCACCCCGAAGGAAACTACGGACAGGTGCATATGGTTGGCATCAAAACCGAATTCAGAGGCAAGGGTCTCGGCAAATATATCAACAACGTTGCCGTTAAAAAACTTGCTCAGCAGGGCTCGGATTATATCTACCTCACAACAGACGAATGGAGAAAGGGTGCGGTTAAGAGCTATCTCTCCGCAGGCTTTATCCCCGTTGAATATGATGAAGAAGAGGATATGAAGGGTCGCTGGGAGTGGATGCTCTGTGAACTCGGTGTTGACAGCGTTGATATGGTCTATGAAGACTGCTCATTCTGCAGAAAACTCGAAAAAGCTCCCGTTATCAGAATCGGTGTTGTCGGCGTTGGCAGAGGCAGAACAATGATTAACCACTGCGATACCGTTAAGGGCGCAAAAACAGTTGCCATCTGCGATAATTACGATATTCTTCTTGATAAAGCAAAGAAAGACTATGCCGACAGAGATATTACTTTCTATGACAACTATGAGGATTTCCTCAACCACGATATGGACGTTGTTGTTCTTGCAAACTTTGCAACCGAACACGCTCCTTTTGCCGTAAAAGCTCTTGAAAAAGGCTTCCACGTTCTCAGCGAAGTTCTTCCCGTTCAGACAATGAAGGAAGCGGTTGAACTCATTGAAGCTGTTGAAAGAACAGGCAAAAAATATTTCTATGCAGAAAACTATTGCTATATGGGCGCTCCCAAAGAGATGAGAGAGCGTTACCGTGACGGTGAACTCGGCGAGTTCGAATACGGTGAAGGCGAATATCTGCATAACTGCGAAAGCATCTGGCACAACATCACCTTCGGTGACCCCGACCATTGGAGAAACACAATGCATGCGTGCTACTATTGCACACATTCAATCGGTCCGCTCATTCATATCACAGGTCTTAAACCCGTTAAAGTAACAGGCTTTGAGCTTCCATTCAACGCAAGAATGGCAAGAATGGGCGCAAAGGCAGGTCATACCGGCATTGAAATGATTACTCTTGAAAACGGCGCCGTTCTTAAGAGCATTCACGGCGTTGGCCCCTCAAGAAACTCCGTTTGGTACAGCATCTACGGTTCAAAGGGCAGAATGGAATGTGCCCGTGAAGATGCCTGCGAAGAAGGTCACGTTAACGTGCTTTACGCTAACCTCGACGAATTTGAAGGCGAAAACGCAAACGAGCCCAGATTAATATCAACAAACGATAACTTCACCCGTCTTGCCGCACCTTCAGGTCACGGCGGCTCCGACTGGTACGTTATGCACAACGTTGTTGAAGCTGTAAGAGGCAGAGAAAACATGGACATCATTGACGTTTACGAAGCAATGGATATGTTCCTGCCCGGTATGTTTGCTTACCGTTCTGTGCTTCAGGGCGGTATTCCCCTTGATATTCCCGATCTTCGTAACCCCGAAGAAAGAGAAAAATGGAGAAACGATACCGAATGCACCGTCGCAAAAGTTGCAGGCGATATGCTTGTTCCCAGCTATTCCAAGGGTAACCCCGACGTTCCCTCAGAAATCTATGAAGGCATCAAAGTTAAATTCGAAGAAGAATGGGCAAAAAAGATTGCCGAAAATAAATAAAAGGAGAATCTTTTATGCAGGATAAAAAATACGTCAGCAAAAAAGAGCTGTGGATGTATGCTCTCGGTGCAGGCGGTCAGGGTATGATTTATGCCTCAATGTCAGGCAAAATCAGTGACTATTACACCAACGTTCTTCAGCTTGACCTTATGTTTGTTCTCATTCTTATGCTCGCAGCAAGAATCTGGGATGCAATCAACGACCCCCTTATGGGTATGATTGTTGACAGACGCTCGCTCAAAACAGGCAGAATGAGGCCTTATATCATCATCGCAACTCCCATCATCTCCGTTCTGACTATCCTTATGTTCCTGAGCCCCAACCTTAAACCCGTTCCGCTTATGATTTTCACTGCGGTTGTTTACGTTCTCTGGGGTATGGCTTACACACTTGCAGACGTTCCGTTCTGGACTCTGCCAAACGTTCTCACTCCCAACTCAAAGGAGCGCAGTGACGTTATTTCATTCACAAAGATTATCAACAGCATCGGCTCCGCTTTCCCCGAAATTTTCTTTGCGGTTGTTCCCATCGTTGTTGGTCTTTTCATCAGCCAGGATACAGACCCCATCGCATTCGGCAAGATAAAATATCTTGTTATCGCGATTCTGACTGTTGTTATCGGCGGTGTTCTTTATATCAACAGCTATTTCCACATCAAGGAAAAAGTTGTTTTACCCGATAAGAAAAAGATTCCCGGTCAGCCCGGCAGCCTTTCAAGAATTTTCCATTGCAAGCCCCTTATGCTTGTTGTTATTATGGGTGTTCTTTCAAGCGGCAGATACCTCGTTCAGGCTGCAGCCGCTCACGTTGCCCGTTATTCATTCTATATCGGACCCGAAATCACCAATGCAATGTCACTTGCCGAAAAAACTGCTGCTTACGAAAAGAGCATTGGTCTTGTTAACACAATCTTCCTTGTCTGCACAGTTGTCGGTATGTTCGGCACAACAATGGTTATGCCCAAACTGATGAGAAAGTTTGACTATAAGAAGCTTGTTATCGTAACCTGCCTTGCAGGATTTGCAGCAAGCATTCTCACAACCGTTATCGGTTATTTCACAGAGCTTTCAAGCATCTATATTCTTGCTCCGTTCATCATCGTTCAGTCAATTCCTCTCGGTGTTATCAACGTTGTTTCTTACGCAATGATTTGTGACAGCCTTGACTATATGGAACTTACAACAGGCCACAGAGAAAACGGTCTCGGCTCCGCTTGCCAGGGCTTCATCAACAAAATCGGCAACGCTTTTGCGACCTCGGGCATCATCGTTCTCTATATGGTTATCGGTATGGACCCCAAGAATATGCTTTCATCAGAAGCAGTTAAGTTTGCTTTTGAAGTTCCCATGGACCAGAGATTCTCAATGTTCCTTCTCGTTTCTCTTATCCCCGGCATCAGTATGCTCCTTTGCTCAATTCCCATGTTCTTCTATAAAATTGCAGGCAAAGAAAAAGAAAAAATGCTTGAAGAACTCAAAGTGAAGCGTGAAAAAGAAGGCTTCACCGTTGCTGAATAATATTCGCTATCCGTCGGGGCAGGTTACGGTGCCTGCCCCGATATTCGGGTAAATTCTCACCGTCTGTTAAAACGAAAACAATATCTTTTTTACATAAATATTCTATTCCTTGGAGGCGATTCCGGTGTCCCAGAAAAAAGATTTAAGAAACGTTGCCATCATCGCTCACGTTGACCACGGCAAAACAACTCTTGTTGACGAAATGCTTAAGCAGAGCGGCACTTTCCGCGATAACGAACAGGTTGCAGACAGAGTTATGGACTCTAACGACCTTGAGCGTGAAAGAGGTATCACCATTCTTTCAAAAAACACCTCAATTCATTATAAAAACACAAAAATCAACATCGTTGATACTCCCGGCCACGCTGATTTCGGCGGTGAGGTTGAGCGTATTCTGATGATGGTTGACGGCGTTCTTCTGCTTGTTGACGCATTTGAAGGTTGTATGCCCCAAACAAGATTCGTTCTTAAGAAGGCTCTCGGTCTTAAAAAGAAGGTTCTTGTTGTTATCAACAAGGTTGACCGACCCAACGCAAGACCCTATGAGGTTGTTGACGAGGTTCTTGACCTTTTCATCGACCTTGGTGCAGACGAAGACCAGCTTGAATTCCCTGTTGTTTATGCAAGCGGCAGAGACGGTTATTCAAGCCTTGACCCAAACACAAGAAGCGGCAATATGCAGCCTCTTTTTGATGCTATTCTTGAGAATATCGATCCTCCCTGCGGCAACCCCGATGAGCCCCTTCAGGTTCTTTTCTCGAGCCTTGATTATGACGATTACGTTGGCAGAATCGGCGTTGGCAGAGTTGAGAGGGGACGTATCAGAAAAAATCAGCAGGTTGTTCTTTGCAAGGATGACGGTACACGTCAGAACGTTAAGGTTTCGCGCCTTTATCAGTTTGAAGGTCTTGCAAGAGTTGAATGCGAAGAAGCCGAAGCAGGCGATATCATCTGCGTTTCAGGCATTGAAGGCATCAACATCGGTGAAACTGCCTGCGACCCCGAATGCGTAGAGGCTCTTCCCTTTATCAAGATAGACGAGCCCACCATTTCAATGAACTTCATCGTTAACGACAGCCCATTTGCAGGCAAAGAAGGCAAGTTCGTTACTTCAAGAAACGTGCGTGACCGCCTTTTCAAAGAAGTTGAAACAAACGTAAGTATGAGAGTTGAAGAAACAGAAAGCACTGATACCTTCAAGGTTTCGGGCAGAGGCGAGCTTCACCTTTCAATTCTTATCGAAACAATGCGCCGTCAGGGCTATGAATTCCAGGTTTCAAGACCTAAAGTTATCTTCAAGGAACAGGACGGTCAGCTTCTTGAACCTATGGAAATTCTTATTGTTGAAGTGCCCGAACAGTATGTTGGCGCAGTTATCGAAAAACTCGGCTCACGCAAAGGTGAGCTTGAAAATATGGGTGCCCGTGAAGGCGGCTCAACCCACCTTGAATTCAGAATTCCCTCAAGAGGTCTTATCGGCTACAGAGCCGAATTCCTCACCGATACAAACGGCAACGGCATTATGAACCAGCTCTTTGACGGCTATGCTCCTTATAAGGGTGACATTCAGACACGCGAAAGAGGCTCAATCGTTGTTCACGAAACAGGTGTGAGCACCGCTTACGGTCTTTTCAACACACAGGACAGAGGCAGACTCTTTATTCCTGCAGGCGTTGACGTTTATGAAGGTATGATTGTTGGCGAATGTGCCAAAAATGAAGATATAGTTTGTAACGTTTGCAAAACAAAGCATCTCACAAACACCCGTGCTTCGGGCTCCGATGATGCTCTTCGCCTTGTTCCCCACAGCGTGCTCAGCCTTGAGCAGTGTATGGAATTCATCAAGGACGATGAGCTTCTTGAGGTAACTCCCACCTCACTCCGCCTGCGCAAGCGCATTCTCTCAAAAGAGCTTCGTATGAAGCAGCAGTTCAGAAAAAAATAAGGTATTCCGATGATATTTGAAAACAAAACGGCTGTCGCTCTGGGCAGCTTTGACGGACTTCACAAAGGACATATGTCGGTTATCGCCTGCGCTCTTTCGTTCAAAGAGTGTGGGCTTATTCCGCTTGTTATGCTCTTTGATTATCACCCGTTAAAGTCGCTTTCCGGCAAAGCTCCCGCAGAAATTCTTCAGCCCGAATTAAGGGCAGAAATTCTTGAAAACAGGGGAGTTGACAGTTATGTTGTTTCTTTTGAAGAAATAAAAGACCTTTCTTGCCGCGAATTCGTTACAGAAATTCTTCTCGATAAGCTCAATGCAGGCGCAGTCTGTTGCGGTTCAAATTACCGTTTCGGCAAAGGCGGTGCAGGCGACGTTAACGAGCTCAAGGCTCTGTGCGATGAATTCGGCATCGAAATAAAAATCAGCCCCGAAATAACTTTCGGTGACTCTCCCATAAGCTCAACCCGTATAAGACAAGCGGTTGAAAGCGGCGATATTCCCCTTGCCAACGCAATGCTTGGCAGAGAATTCCGCTATAAATATACCGTTGTGAGCGGTGACCAGAGAGGCAGACTGATGGGCGCACCCACAATTAATCAGCATTTCGGCAGAAACTTTGTTATTCCGAAAAAGGGTGTTTATGCTTCCGTAACGGTTGTTGATTCAACTGAGTATCCGTCAGTCACAAACATCGGTCTGCGTCCGTCCTTCGAGAATGAGGATTTGCGCAGCGAAACCTGCATTCTCGGCTTCAGCGGTGACCTTTACGGCAAGGATATCGAAGTAAGACTTCTGCAATATCTCCGCGGAGAAATGAAATTTGATTCAATGGAAGCTCTCGGCGCACAAATCAAAAGCGATGCCGAAGCTTCAAAAGAAATATACAAAAGAGGTGAAGACGGCAATGTATGAAAATTGGGAACAGCTTAAAAACGACTGTATGCAGTGCCAGAAATGCGATCTCTGCAAAACAAGAACAAATCTTGTTTTTGGTGTAGGCAACGAAAATGCCGAGGTGCTTTTCATCGGCGAAGGTCCCGGAGAAAATGAGGATTTGCAGGGCGAGCCCTTTGTTGGCAGAGGCGGCAAGCTTCTGGATAAGTTTCTTGAAGCAATCAACCTTGACCGCAAAAAGAACATCTACATTGCAAATATGGTTAAATGCCGTCCGCCTCAGAACAGAGACCCCAAGCCCGACGAGCAGGAAGCCTGCATTCAATGGCTCCGCGAGCAGACAAAACTCATCCGTCCGAAGATTATTGTTTGTCTTGGCAGAATTTCTGCACAAAGACTTATTGATAAAGATTTCAGAGTAACTAAGCAGCACGGTCAGTTTATTGAAAAGGGAGGTATCCTCTTTATGGGCACCTTCCACCCTGCAGCTTTGCTCCGAAACCCCAACCAGAAGCCCGATGCTCTGGAAGACTTTCTTGCTCTTGAACGCAAGATAAAAGAAATCTGCGAACATACTTATTAATTACTGTTGTTAAAAAATCCTCATTTTTCATCTCTCGTTTTCAGCCGATTACGCATCTTCGAATTAACTCTGCATCGTTTTAAAAATTTCTATCGTCTGTAAACGAGAATTGGCGTTTTTAGTTCTTTATAAGAATAATAACTGCTTATTTTTACACTTTATTTTTCTTTGGTGACAATATGGAGTATATTTCCGAAAATTATGACGTTGCCGTTATCGGCGCGGGTCATGCAGGTATTGAGGCAGGTCTTGCCGCTGCAAGGCTCGGATGCAAAACGGCAGTTTTTACAATCAACCTTGACTGGGTGGGCAATATGCCCTGCAACCCGTCAATCGGCGGCACATCAAAAGGCCACCTTGTGCGCGAGATAGATGCACTCGGCGGCGAGATGGGTATTGCCGCTGACCACAATACACTGCAGAGCCGTATGCTGAATCTCGGCAAAGGTCCTGCGGTGCACAGTCTGCGCGCTCAGATTGACCGCCGTCTCTATTCCGATTATATGAAAGCAGTTATGGAAAGGCAGGATAATCTTTATCTGCGTCAGGCTGAAATCATCGACCTTCGCAAAGACGGCGATGAATGGATTCTCAAAACACGTCTTGAAGCTCTGCACAGAGCAAAAGCGGTTATCATTGCAACAGGCACCTTCCTTGCAGGTAAGGTTTATATCGGCGATATTGTTTATGACAGCGGCCCCGACGGTATGTTTCCCGCAAACGAACTTGCCGTTGCGCTCAAAAATCTCGGCGTTGCTACGAGAAGATTCAAAACAGGCACACCGCCCAGAATCAACCGCAGAAGTGTTGATATCGAATCGCTCGAACCACAGTACGGTGACGAGAGAATTGTTAAGTTCTCTTATTTCAGCGACGTTGAGGTTAAAAACACAGAACCTTGCTACATAACATATACGGGCGCCGAAACAAAACAGGTTATTCTTGATAACCTGCACCGTTCACCGCTCTATTCAGGTAAAATCGACGGTGTCGGACCCCGTTATTGCCCCAGCATTGAAGATAAAATCGTTCGTTTCTCCGAAAAGGAGAGGCATCAGATATTTGTTGAACCCTGCGGCGCAAACACAGACGAAATGTATCTTCAGGGTGTTTCATCCTCTTTGCCCGAGGACGTTCAGCTTCGCATCGTAAGAAGCATTCCCGGTCTTGAAAAAGCAGAATTTCTGCGCACCGCCTATGCCATTGAATATGACTGCGTTGACCCGCTTTCACTCAAGCAGACCCTTGAATTCAAGGATTTTGAAGGTCTTTACGGCGCAGGTCAGTTCAACGGCTCCAGCGGATATGAAGAAGCCGCTGCCCAGGGTCTTGTTGCAGGTCTTAATGCCGCCCTCAAAATTCTTGGCAAAGAGCCCGTTATTCTTGACCGCACAACTTCTTATATCGGCACTCTTATTGACGACCTTGTAACCAAAGGCTGCTCCGACCCTTACAGAATGATGACCTCGCGTTCCGAATACCGTCTTGTTCTGCGTCAGGATAATGCGGACCGCAGACTCACCGAAATCGGTTATAAGGCAGGTCTTGTCTCGCAGGAGAGATATGACCGATTCTGCCAAAAGATGCGTATGATTGAAGCAGAAAGAGAAAGAATTGCCGCTCTTTCAATCCCCAAAACACCCGAAATTGATGCAATGCTTGTTTCACGTGAAACATCTGCACTCGAAAAGGGTGTTAAAATGATTGAGCTTTTACGCAGACCGCAGATAAACTATGATGCACTCGCACCGTTTGATAAAAACAGACCCGACCTGCCGTTTGAAGTTTTTGAGCAGGTTGAGATTGATATTAAATATGAAGGCTATATCAAGCGTCAGCAGCAACAGATAAATGAACTTCACCGCCTCGAGGTCAAGCGTCTTCCCGAAAGCCTTGATTATAATGAAATCACAGGGCTTCGCCTTGAAGCGATTGAAAAGCTTTCAAAAATCCGCCCCGAAACAGTTGGTCAGGCATCCCGAATTTCGGGCGTTTCGCCTGCGGATATCTCTGTTTTATTGATTTATCTTGAGAGGAACGGTATTAACTGATGTTAATTAATAAAGAATTGCTTAAATCAAACGCCGCTTCTCTGGGCGTTGAACTGAATGACGAAGCACTCCAAAAATTTGATATGCTTGCAGAGCTTCTTATTGAGCAAAACAAAACAATGAACCTCACTGCAATCACAGACCCCGACGAGGTTGTTATAAAGCATTTTGCAGACAGCATTTCGCTTTTCTCTGCAGTCAATCCCGATGAAGGCGCAAAAATCCTTGACCTCGGCACAGGCGCAGGCTTCCCGGGTATTCCGCTTCTTATAACCCGACCCGATATCCGCCTGACCATGGTGGACAGCACAGCCAAAAAGCTCCGCTACGTTGCCGATACCGTTGAAAAGCTTGGTCTTGAAGCAGAAACTCTGCACGCAAGGGCAGAGGAAGCGGGTAAAAACCCCGAATACAGAGAGCAATATGATATCGTTTGTTCAAGAGCAGTTGCCGCGCTGAACGTTCTTTGCGAATATTGCCTGCCGTTTGTTAAGGTTGGCGGTATGTTTGTTGCAATGAAAAGCGCAAAGGCCGAAGAAGAAATTGCCGATGCGAAGAAAGCAATCGGCATTCTCGGCGGTAAAATAATCGATAAAAAGACTTTTACTCTCTCCGACGGCGGCGAAAGAACGCTGATTATGATTAAAAAGATATCGCAGACTTCGCCAAAATATCCGCGAGTTTCCGCCCAGATTTCAAAAAAGCCACTTTAATTTAATATTCTTTGTCATTTCAGCGTGGTTTTTATCAACCGAAATGATTGGACAATCCCTCCGTCAGGTGCTATGCTTTAAGCAACGAAGCACCGAACGGGGGGATTTTTTGAAAAACAGCAAATATAAAATCGGCGGTCAGATAATACTTATTCCGCAAGAAGATATATATCCTAATCCCAATCAGCCACGCAGACGGTTTGATTTTGATGAGCTTGAGGGTCTTGCACAAAGCATCAGACAAAACGGAATCATTCAACCCATTGCCGTGAGAACAAACGGGCAGGGGAAATACGAATTGATTTCGGGTGAAAGACGGCTTCGGGCATCAAGACTGGTTGGCATAACACGCGTACCCTGCATAATGATGGAAGCCGATGACGAGAAATCCGCTCTTTTTGCTCTGATTGAAAACGTGCAACGCTGTGACCTTGAGTTTTTTGAAGAAGCTTGTGCTATTGAAAAACTGATTACCGATTACGGTATGAGCCGCGAAGATATCTGCAAAAAACTCGGTAAAGCACCTACAACCATTTCAAACAAACTGCGCTTGCTCCGTATTCCCGAAGAAATCCGTCATAAAATCACTCAGGAAAATCTCACAGAACGCCACGCAAGGTCGCTTCTGCGCCTGACAAGTTTCAGCCAGATGGAACGTGCCATTTCAATTATAGCTGAAAAAAGACTCACCGTTGCAGAAAGCGAAAAGCTTGTCAGCCAGATAATAGCAAACGATTCAGGGAAAAAGCAACCGCCCGTCAAGCTTTTCAAAGACGTGCGGATATTTGTTAATACACTTAACCACGCGGTTGATACTATGCGCCGCGCAGGAATTGAAGCCGATTCAGCCAAAAGCGAAACTGAAGAATACATTGAATATATCGTTCGTATTCCAAAAAGCAAAGGTTGCTTCATAAAAGCAAAAAAGAATTCGGCTTAATTATTGAGTTCCACCAATTACCATATCTTTCTCTTTCACACCCACATCCAATGCGGAAGGAGCAGGCTTTGCGCCTGCTCTTTTCGCATTTATATTTTGTTTCACGTGAAACATAAAAATTTACAAAAAAATGTTTCATTTCACAACCAATTGTGATATACTTATAGCGTTATTTAATGTAATTATTAATAGGAGAGATAAATTTGGGAAAAACCATTGCAATTGTTAACCAGAAAGGCGGAGTCGGCAAAACAACGTCTGCCGTTAATCTCACAGCCGCTCTGGGCAGCAAAGGATATAAAATTCTGCTTGTTGATATTGACCCGCAGGGTAACTCAACCAGCGGTCTCGGCATAAACAAAAGAGGTCTTACCTTTTCATCTTACAGCGTGCTCATCGGTTCTTGCCCCGCAAACCAGGCAATTGTGCAAACGCCTTATAAGAACGTTTACGTTATGCCTTCAAGCATGGACCTTGCAGGTGCAGAGCTTGAGCTTGTTGAAATTCAGAAAAGAGAAGCCAGACTTCGCAATGCTCTTGCTGCAGTTAAGGATGAGTTCGATTTCATCTTCCTTGATTGTCCGCCCTCGCTCGGTCTGATAACCCTCAACGGTCTTTGCGCCGCAGACACTCTTATGGTACCCATTCAGTGCGAATTCTATGCTCTCGAGGGTCTGTCACAGCTTATCTCAACAGTCAGAACAGTTAAAAGACTTTATAACCCCTATATCGAAATCGAGGGTGTTCTTCTCACAATGTATGACGGCAGACTTAACCTCACCCAGCAGGTTGTTGAAGAGGTTAAAAAATGCTTCCCCAAGAAGGTTTATTCAACCGTCATTCCCCGAAACGTGCGTCTTTCCGAAGCCCCCAGCTACGGTCAGCCCGTTTTATATTATGATAAATCTTCAAAGGGCAGTCACGCATATCTCGATTTGGCAGACGAGTTTCTTAAATTAAACGGCAGATAAGGAGAAAACATATGGCACCCAAAAAAGGCGGTCTCGGCAGAGGAATCAATTCTCTGCTTTCCGATAATTCTTTAGAAGAAAATATGTCCTCACAGGCAGTCAAGCTGAATATTCTTGATATTGAGCCCAACAAGGAGCAGGCAAGAAAACAGTTTGATGAGGCAGCTCTTTCAGAACTTGCCGATTCAATCGCACAGCACGGTGTTTTGCAGCCCCTTCTTGTGCGCCCCATTTTTGGCGGTGGATATCAGCTTATTGCAGGTGAAAGAAGATGGCGCGCAAGCCGCATCGCAGGTCTTACCCAAGTGCCCGTTATCATAAAAGAGCTTTCCGATGACGACGCTGCTGTTATTTCTTTAATAGAAAATTTACAGCGTGAAGACCTCAACCCTGTTGAAGAAGCTTTCGGCTTTGCAAGCCTTATAAAAGACTTCGATTTAACACAGGAAGAAGCCGCAAAAAGAGTTGGCAAATCCCGTCCCGTTGTTGCAAACGCTCTTCGTTTGCTCAAGCTTCCCGAAAAGGTGCTTGACTATGTGCGCGAAAACAAACTCTCAGCAGGTCACGCAAGAGCAATTGCCGCAATCGACGATGAAAAAACCGCCCTGCTCGCGGCAGAAGCGGTTATTGAAAAAGGTCTTTCTGTAAGAGAAACAGAGAGAATGGTCAAGGCTCTCACCGCAGAGAAAAAAGCAAAGAAGGCATCAAAATCAAGACATTCTTTCTTCGATGAGGTTGAGCTTTCTCTTAACAATTCTCTCGGCAGAAAAGCAAGGGTTATTACAAAAGAAGGCAAGGAATGCGGCACACTTGAAATCGCATTCTTTGATAAAGATGACCTTGCAAGAATTGCAAACATCCTTGCCGCACTTGAATAAAATATCACTTCAAACAGGTTTGTCAGATCAGACAAACCTGTTTTTTATTCTGCTCTGACCTTGTTCAGAGCTTCAAGCGGGTCAACTGTTTTTCCGTTAATCATAATCTCGAGATGCAGGTGGTCACCGTCTGCCGATTCAACGGGGATTTTGCCCAGTGAGCCGATTTTTTCGCCCTTTGCAACTCGCGAATTTTCAGGCAAAGTGCTTCCGTTTTTAAGACCGCAATATTTAACCGTCATTCCGTTGCCGTGGTCAATTTCCAAAACCGTGCCCCAAAACGTGTCCTCATAAACCTTGGTGATAATCCCGTCGGCAACTGCATCAACGGCATTGCCCGTTGCACCGCCAAAATCAACGCCGTTATGCACTCGCCAATCACCCATTGTTTTACTGAGCACCATTTCGCCGTTGCTGTAATCTTTGATAATATCGTTACCCATAGGCAAAGCAAAATTATCTGCATAAGGCTTATCACTTTCTGTAACAGTCTCGGTTTCTTCAGCCCTGTTATCTTTGATACCTGTCACGCCGATATCAACCGCTTCGGTTTCGGGCTCGAACGCACTTTCGCTCCAGCTTATGCTTACCCTTGAAAAACCACCGTCTTGCGGTACACCCGATTCAGACGGAGTAAGGCTGATAACCGCCGCTACCGCAACGGCAACAACACAAATACCAAGTGCCGCATATATATTTCCGTTTTTGAGTTTCTTTTTCATTCCGATTCTCCTTTGAAAAGATTGCAACGTTATTTTGGGCTTTTTGCCGCTTGATTATTCCAAAGCATAAAATATTTGCTTTTTCGCAGGAAAATTTAAAAAATTCTCTTGATACTTGCAATATTTTCTGTCATAATAATAGGGTATAATTATAAATAGACTGGAAGTGTTTTTTTGGATAACAAAAAACTTGCTCAGCTTTTGTTTCCTCATATTGATAAGACTCCCGATTTTTACGAGGAGCTTTACCCCGAAAGAGGTCTTGCAGAGGGTGCAAGAGTAACAAGATTCGCCCCTTCTCCTACAGGCTATCTTCACATCGGCGGACTTTTCGGTGCTCTTGTTGACGTGCTCACCGCACAGTCAACAGGCGGTGTTGCTTACCTGAGAATTGAAGATACCGATAAAAAGCGTGAGATTGACGACGGTGTTTCGGCAATCATCAACGGCTTCGATTATTTCGGTGTTGAATTCAACGAAGGTGTTACCGGCTTCGGCACAGAGAAAGGTGCATACGGTCCCTATACCCAGAGCCAGCGTGCCGAGATTTATCAGACAATTGCAAAGAGCCTTGTTGAAAAGGGTCTTGCTTATCCCTGTTTCTGCACTGCAGAAGAAATCGGCGAAATCCGTGAACAGCAGGAAAACGGCGGTGCTCTTATCAGAGGTTATTTCGGCAAATGGGCAAAATGCCGTGAGCTGACTATTGAAGATATTGAAAAGAATCTTGCCGAAGGTAAGCAATGGGTGCTTCGCCTTCGTTCAAGCGGCAGTGAAGATAAAAAGATTATCTTTGATGACGTTATCAGAGGCAAAATCGAAATGCCCGAAAACATAATCGACGAAGTTCTTCTTAAATCAGACGGTATCCCCACATACCATTTTGCTCACGCCTGCGATGACCATTTCATGAGAACAACTCACGTTATCAGAGGCGAAGAATGGATTTCATCTGTGCCCAAACATATCGAGCTTTTCAGAGTTTGCGGCTACAAAGTGCCCAAATATGCTCACACTCCTCAGGTGCTTAAAACAGATGAAGAAACAGGCGACAAGAGAAAGCTCTCCAAGAGAAAAGACCCCGAAGCAGCAGTCGGCTATTTCGTTGAAGGCGGTTTCCCCAAAGAGAGCGTTCTTGAATATCTGCTCACTCTTATTAACTCAAACTTTGAAGATTGGCGCAGAGCCAACCCCAAAGAGGATATTTCAAAATTCCCGTTCAACCTCAAAAAGATGAGCTCAAGCGGCTGTCTGTTTGACCTTGTTAAGCTCAACGACGTAAGCAAAAACGTTATCTCCGTTATGAGCGCAACAGAAGTTTATGAAAACGTTGCAAACTGGGCAAAGGTTTATGACCCCGAGTTTTATGATATCTTTACCGCTGACCCTGAATTCTCAACAGCGGTTATGAATATCGACCGTGAGAATCCCAAGCCCCGTAAGGATATTGCAAGATGGAGCGAAGTGAAGGATTACGTTGCATATTTCTTCAAGCCCCTCTATCAGCTCGATTACACTCTGCCCGAAAACATTTCGGCAGATGATGCAAAGGCGATTGCAGAAAAATATCTTGCAGAATTTGACCTTGCAGACGATAAAGACCAGTGGTTTGCAAGAATCAAAGATATGTGCGAGCCCCTTGGTTTCACGCCCAACGTTAAGGAATATAAGAAAAATCCCGATGCATTCAAAGGTCACGTCGGTGACGTTTCAACCGTTATCAGAATCGCTCTCACATCACGCAAAAACACACCCGACCTTTATTCAATAATGCAGCTTCTCGGCACAGACGAAATCAAGGCAAGACTTGCCGAAGCAATTGCAAGCTTTAAATAAACCACAAGGGCAGATTCATCTGCCCTCACAATAAAAAAAGGATGTATGAATTATGGACGAAATCAACACCACCTCTAATTTTATATATGACTTCATTGATGAAGACCTTGCAAACGGAGTCAACACAAGAGTTCAGACCCGTTTCCCTCCCGAACCCAACGGCTATCTTCATATAGGTCACGCAAAGGCTATCTGCATTGACTTTGCTACCGCTGAAAAATACGGCGGCGAATGCAACCTGCGTCTTGACGATACCAACCCTTCAAAAGAAGACGTTGAATACGTTGACGCTATCAAAGAAGATATCGAATGGCTCGGCTTTAAGTGGAACAAGGTTCTCTATGCTTCAAGCTATTTTGATTTTATCTATGAATGCGCAATCAAGCTCATCAAAAAAGGTAAGGCTTACGTTTGCGACCTTTCAGCTGATGAAATCAGAGAATACAGAGGCACTCTCACAGAGCCCGGCAAAAACAGCCCTTACAGAGAGCGTTCAATTGAAGAAAACCTTGACCTCTTCACAAGAATGACAAACGGCGAATTTGCTGACGGTGAAAAAACTCTGCGTGCAAAGATTGATATGGCATCGCCCAACATCAATATGCGTGACCCCGTTATCTACAGAATCGCTCACGTTACTCACCATCAGACAGGTGATAAGTGGTGCGTTTACCCCATGTATGACTTTGCTCATCCTCTTTCAGATGCAAGAGAAAACGTAACTTATTCTCTCTGCTCCCTTGAGTTTGAAAACCACAGACCTCTTTATGACTGGTTCATCAAAGAAATCGGTTTTGAAGAGCCCCCCAGACAGATTGAGTTTGCCCGTCTTAACCTCAACTACTGCGTAACAAGCAAGAGATATTGCCTTGAAATGGTTCAGAAGGGTATTGTTGACGGCTGGAACGACCCCAGAATGATTACCCTGAGCGGTATGAGAAGAAGAGGTTATCCCGCTGCAGCAATCCGCGAATTCATTAACAGAATCGGTGTTTCAAAGGCAGACAGCGTTGTTGATTACGGTCTGCTTGAAGCTTGCGTAAGAGATAATCTTAACGAAAATTCACCCAGAGCAATGGCCGTTCTTCGCCCCCTCAAGGTTATCATTGATAACTATCCCGAAGATAAGGTTGAAGAAATTGAAGTTGAAATCAATCCTCTCAAGCCCGAGCTCGGCACAAGAACAGTTAAGTTCTCAAGAGAAATCTTTGTTGAGAGAGACGACTTTATGGTTGAACCTCCCAAGAAATATTTCAGACTTTTCCCCGGCAACGAAGTTCGCCTTAAGAGCGCATATCTCGTTACCTGCAACAGCTGGGAAACTGACGAAAACGGCGAAATCACCTGCCTCCACTGCACATATGACCCCGAAACAAGGGGCGGCGATTCACCCGACGGCAGAAAAGTTAAGGGCACAATCCATTGGGTTGGCGCTTCAGACTGCGCTCCCTGCGAAATCCGTCTTTACGACCGTCTTTTCTGTGCAGAAAACCCCTTTGTTGACGGAAAAGAAAATTATCTTAACCACCTTAACCCCAATTCTCTTGAAATTCTCGACGGTTGCCTTGTTGAAGGTTCAATAGCAAATGCAAAATGCGGCGATACCTTCCAGTTTATGCGTCAGGGCTATTTCTGCGTTGATAAAACCTCTTCCGATGAGAAGCTTGTTTTCAACCGCACTGTAGCTCTTAACACTTCTTGGAAATAATCGTCAGGAAAGGATTTTTGCTATATGAAATATGTAATGAAAGTTATTAATGCCCTTATTGCGGCGGCAATTTTCCCTGCAGCATATTTTCTTGACCTGTTTTTTATTCAGGTTGGCACAAACAAAAATGCACAGTGGCTGATTCAGCTTTTCAGCGAAAATTCAGCCGGCGTTGGCGTTGAAGAAGCTTTATCAATCCACGAGATAGTTCAGATTATCAGAGGCGAGCATATTTATTCCTCAATGTTTGACAACATGTCGGGCGGTTTCACCTGGCCTGAGGCTCTTAACCCCCTTAACGGCAGACTCATTACCGTTGCTGTTTGCTTCGTTCTCTGCCTGCTTATTGCTCTTTTTGTTATCGTTTATTCAATCTGCAGCAGCAAAAAACTGCCCGTTGTTATTGCGGCAATTGCAGGTCTTATTTCTGCAATCATTATGATTTCCTGCTTTAACTCTGCAGCAAGCGTTATTGTCAGCGGCGAAATCTCCATTCAGTCAATTCTCTCAACGGCAGACGGCTGGCTGACCAACATTCTTCTCGGTTTCGTTGGTGTTGACACACTGATGCTTGGCGGTTTTCATTCAGCATTCATCATCATTTTTGTTTGCATTATTGTTTGGACAGGCGCATTTGCTCTTATCGAAATCGGTGAAAACAAAGAAGAACCCGCCAAAAAATCAAAGCATTAAAAAATTAAGGAGCTGTTAAAACAGCTCCTTTTTTTATCAGCTATTTGCGGCAAGGTCAAGCGCTGTGTTGCGTTTGCCCTCACTTAATATAACGTTACTTTGCCCATAGATTGAAATCTGAAGCTCATACGCGGCTTTAATGTAGTCAACTATCCATACAGAAAGGTTGCCCGTATGAGTTTTATAAGAATTATAACCTCTGCGGTTTTCTTCTGATGGTGCGGTTTGACTGATAATTTCAAAATCAAACCATTCGCCTGCCATAGCTTCAGCACCAAGAGTCAGAAGCTCAAATTCGGAATAATCTGTTTCAATAAAAGGATAAAGCGATTCCATAACGGCAGTAAGCTCGTTGAGCGAAGAACCGCTGATTCCGTCAAGACAAGCGGTGATAAGCCTGCGCTGGCGTTCCGTTCGCTGTGCTTCACCGTCAAGCTTGCGTATTCTTGCAAAATAGAGTGCCTGCTCACCGTTAAGCCGGACGCTTTTTCCGCTTGAAACGTTGTGCGAACTTGTGGAATTTATATAATCCGCTTCCGCCTGCGTAACCTCAACGTTTATGCCGCCAATGGTATCAACAATGCTTGTGAAGCCTTCAAAATCAAGAATAACGTAGTGGTCAATTCTGACCTTATAGTTATCTTCAATAACCTCTTTCAGCTTTTCGGCACCGCCCCAGGCATATGAATGATTGGTTTTGTCGTATCTCTCATCGCCGTCAATATTCATATATGTGTATGCATCTCTCAGGAAAGAGGTAAGGGTAATCTTGTGGTTTTTCTTATCAATTGAAATAAACATTGCGGCATCTGAACGGCTTGAACCGTCAACGTAATCCTCGCCGATAAGCAAAATATTGATAATGTTGCGGTTATAAATTTTATCGCCGTCATTCGTTGCCCATCTCTTCACAAGCTCTTTAACACTTGTTGCATCGGTTATATCGTTAATGGGCGCAAATTTTATATTTTCTTCTTTAACTGCAGGCTCAACTTCTGTAACAATCTCGGTTATTTCGTTGTTGGTAACAGTTTGCAAAGCTGTTGTTTCTTCTTCATTTTTATTTTCTGCACAGGCGGCAAAAGAAAAAATCATCACCGCAACAAGCAAAAGTGAAATAAAGTTTTTCACATTTTAACCCCCTCTATAAATTTACACCGAAATTATACTATATATACCCTTAAAAAACAAGAAAACATTTTAAAATAAAAAATCACCCTGTTCATCAAAGAACAGGGTGATGCTTTGTGTTGAAGATAATTACCGTATCAAAGCCAACTGAAAAGAGCTTCGAAAATATTTTTAAAGAATGCAACGATTTTCTGCCATAAGGTAAGCTCTTTTCCGCTGTTGTCAGGCTTATCGTTACCCTGAATATGCACCCATTTATAATCTGCAAAATCTTCCGAATTAAATTCAAAAGCATCGCTTCCGCTTATTTCGTTGCTTGCGGTTACGGTAACACCGTTACCAAAATGAACGGTTTCTCTGCAGTTGATTGCAAAATAATCCGAGCAGATAAGTGTCAGACTGCCGCTGCCTGAAAATTTCTGGTTAACATCGCACTGCAGGGCAGGTGCCTGAACACAATCAACCTTGTTTTCTCCCTCAAGAACAATATTTGCACAGCCAAGAATACGTAGCGGCATCGCAAATTCCGCATCCTTTAGAGTAAGAGTGTTTGTCATCTGGTCATAGTGAATATTCCAATTAAGGCTTGTGCCAGGTAAAACAGAACCGTTGAGAGTTACAAAATATCCGCCATAGATATTTTCATAGGGATTGAAAATACTGTTACCCGAGTTGATATAAATTGCAGAATATGCAGAGTCTGAAGTTTGCGCAAATGCAGGCAGACAAACGGTTGCCGCCACAATCAGCGAAAGAATAGTTGCAAGAATCTTTTTGAAATGTTTTTTCATAACATTCTCCCTTCATTTGTTATGATATTATTTTATATCAAAAACCAGCCATTTTCTACCAACCAAGATTTACATTTATAAAAAAAAAGAGCAACTCTCGGTTGCTCTCTTCTGATTTATTTTTCTTTTTTACTTTTGAAGCTCTTGATTGCATATCTTATAATCCACGCAACCAGAGCAAGCGGCACAAGAATAACCGCAACGATAACAAGCTTCTGCATCGGAATATATTTATAAAGACCGTCGCCGAGAATTGTGAAAAGAAAAACTCTGGGCAAAATACCACCAAGCGAAACCGCCGTATACTGACCGAAAGGTGTTCTCATTGCACCAAGAAGAAGGCTTACTATATCAATCGGGAATACGGGCAAAAATCTGATTGCAAGCAAAGCAGAAACCTTGTTTTTGCTCTGCATTTTAAGAAGCTTTTCGCCGTATTTTGTGCTTTCAACCTTTTCGATAACCTTTTTGCCGCCCATAATTTTGCCAAAAAAATAGGTTGAAGTAACCTCAACAGCAATGCCTGCGGCATTGATAATCAGAGCAACCCACCAGTCAAATGCCATACCGACTGCAATATAAACAATCGATGCAGGCACAACAAAGGTTAGCGATTTAAGCAGATAAACACCGAGAATGCTGATAACAGCAACCGCAAAAGTGCCCGATGCATCAACAATGGCGCGCACGTCAATATTTTTAAGTTCATCATATTTCCATAATATCACGGCAATAACAACAAATGAAACTGCAATTCTTGCTGCAAGACCGAGAACGGTTTTTAACTCAAGCTTATTTTTTTTCAAAATTTTACCTCCGTTTTTTACGGTTTACTTGTTTATAATAAACCATTATAAGCCTTAAAGCAAGAAAAAAACAAATAATTAACAATTTTTTTATAGACACGGTTAAATTACTGTGATATACTGTTAAAGTATGTAATATCAAAGGAAGGAGAAAATGAGTATGATGACTGCAAAAGAAAAAATTCAGCGTGCATCTGCCTCTGTTGCTTTTGACGGTATTTTTAAATATATCAAAAAAAACCCTGCAGAAAATCTGATAAAACTCATCAATCTTTCCGAAAAGCTTATCGGCAACACTTTCCCTGCCAAAAATTTTGAAGCTTTCCGCAAGGCTGTTCTGGATGAAAATAACGTATGGAACCGCTTTGCAATGAATATTATCAACGACGTTGATCCCGGCGTTATTAAAAAAATGCTTCTTGCTTTAGGTCTTGGCGCAGGTGTTAACGGCACAAAGGCTGTTCGCGAAAACAGAGAAAAATATAAGTGCAACGTGCCCTTTATTCTTCTTTTTGACCCCACAAGCGCTTGCAACCTTCATTGCAAAGGCTGCTGGTCAGCAGAATACGGCCACAAATCAAACCTTTCTCTTGATGAAATGAGAAGCATAGTTAATCAGGGCACCGAGATGGGCACTCACCTTTATATGCTTACAGGCGGTGAGCCCCTCATCAAAAAAGATGAGATTCTCACAATTTGCCGTGAAAACCCCGACTGTGCTTTTCTTGCTTATACCAACGCAACTCTTATTGACCAGGCTTTCTGTGATAAAATGAAAGAGGTTGGCAATCTCTCTCTTGCTCTGAGCATTGAGGGTAATGAAGAAAGCAACGATTTTAGAAGAGGTAACGGTGCCTACGCAAAAACAATTGAGGCAATGGATCTTCTTAAGAAAAACGGTCTGCTTTTTGGTATTTCCGTATGCTATACAAGCAAAAACGTTCCCTCAGTTACAAGTGACGAGTTTATGGACCTTATGGTTGAAAAAGGTGCAAGATTTGCTTTGTATTTTGCATATATGCCTGTTGGTCACGATGCCGTGCCCGAGCTTATTCCTCAACCTGATGACAGAATTCATATGTATAAATGGCTCCGCCAGGTTCGTAACAGCAAAACAGGTAAACCCATTTTTGTTATGGATTTCCAGAATGATGCTGAATATGTCGGCGGTTGTATTGCAGGCGGCAGAAACTATTTCCACATCAATTCAGAAGGCGATATGGAGCCCTGCGTGTTTATCCATTATTCTGATTCAAATATCAGAACTCACACTCTGCTTGAAGCGCTCAAAAGACCGCTTTTCCAGGCATATTATCATAATCAGCCCTTCAACGATAATCACTTAAGACCTTGTCCGATGCTTGAGAATCCCGATTGTCTTCGCAAGATGATTGCTGAAACAGGCGCAAAATCAACAGATCTTATCGCTCCCGAAAGTGCAGAAACTCTTTGTTCAAGATGCGATAAATTTGCAGCCGCCTGGAAGCCCGTTGCAGAAGATCTCTGGAATTCAACAAAGCATCCTAACCCCAAAACACAGTTTTACCGTGACACTCCCGAAGGTAAAGCGGCTCTTGACAAATCAAATAAAGAGTAATATAATCGTTTCACAACAAAAAAATAACGCCATTTAGGGGTGCTGACAAAAGTCGGCTGAGATCATACCCTCAAACCTGATCCCGATAATGCGGGCGTAGGAAAAAGGCCTCAGTGCATATTTTTTACGCTCGGTGTTTTCGCACCGAGCGTTTTTATTTTGAGATATGCACGCTCCTTTATTATATGCGGCAACACCGCAAAAGAAAGGAAAGATATTTATGCAGAAAAAACTCTCAAAAACTCACTCTCTTGCCGAAAGCGCAATAATGCTTGCTCTTTCAATCGCCTTGTTTGCGGTTTCAGATGCAATTCCGTGGCCATATGCTTACGGCGGAGGTTTCAGCCTGTTCGGTCAGGTACCGATTATTATTGTTTCTTACCGTCACGGAATCAAAAACGGCTTGATTGCATCAACAGGTCTTGCCCTTTTTGAAATGCTGATGGGCTTTAAAAATTTCAGTTATGTAAGCGGTCTTGCCGCTTGGTTTATTGTTGCGTTTGCAGATTATATTATTGCATTCGGTTGCCTCGGTCTTGGCCGAATTTTCAAAAACAAAATCAAAAATCAGACTGCCGCACTTGTAACAGGCGGACTTGTTGTTTGTTTTATCCGATTCCTTTGCCATTTTGTCAGCGGCGTTACAATCTGGAGCGGTTATGCACCCGAAAATATGCTTGTTGGTGTTTATTCACTGGTTTATAACGGTTCATATATGCTCATTGAAACGGTAATAACAATTATTGGTCTGACCGCAATCAGTGCCGCATTCAATTTTAAAAAGAAGAATTTAGCTTAAAATATACCCCGTGTAAAAACACGGGGTTCTTTTATTCTTCGGGCCACCAATCACTCTGCCATATTCGGTCAGAAACAGATTTTCTGATTTCTTCAACCTTTTCAAAATCCATTGCAGAAATATAAATATTTTCAAGCTCATCGTGGATTTCTTTAGCCGATTTAAGGGCAGAAAAAGCTTCTTCCATCAGTTCCTTTGATGCTTTTTTAGCAAAATTCAGTTTTGCTTTGTTGCTTCTCAGTCCGTCTGAATTATAAAATCTTCTGAGCGAAACATATTTTGCATTTTCGGGGCAGGGGTTGCAAAATCTGTCTTTTGTTAAAAATCCGATACCGATTTGCGGAATAATAACGTGCCTAATTTTCTTCTCATTTGCAATAAACGGGCTTGAAATAACATTGAATCCCGATGCAAGCGCATAAGTGCGGATTTCACCGATAACTGTTGATGCCGCAACTCCGAAATCATCTTCAAAAACAATTTTTTTATCGCAAAGATTATCTGCAGTTTCGTTCAAAAAATAATATCCCTTTGGCGTGATTGCATCAAGCAAACGAAGCTTTTCAAGACCTATTCTGCCTGAAGGTCTTTTAAAATAACGTGCAGAAATTCTTGCCGCATATCTTTCGAGTCTGCGTTTATCAACGTTTTCGCGGCAGATTTTTTCACCGTCACCGTAAATTGAAAAAGCGGAGTCAATAAATCTGCGGCTCCTGCGGTGACAAGACTTATTTTTATCAGTCAATTCAATTATTTTCTTACTGTTTTCGCGAAGTTTTTGTTTATCCCAACATTCGCCAAGAGCAATTATTTCACCCGTTGCACCCGGATAATCGGGATCCATTGTATGGGGTGAAGTTGCATCTGCAATGCAAACACGAAGCGACGGAATAATAATACCGTCAAGCGAATCAGGGTCTGATGAGCAATAAATTTTTTCGCATTCAATATCGTTATTTTCAATATCTTCGGCAATTTTTCTCATAAAAGATGATTTACCCGTGCCGGGACCGCCTTTAATAAGAAACGTATATTGCCCTTCAATTTTAGGAATAAGCTGATTAAAAAGAGAAAAAAAACCGTTTCTGCCGCTTGAGCCGAGAAAATATGACTGATTCATAATCTGACCTCCTGTATTAGCAAGATATTCCCGAATAATAAGAAACGTGAAAAAAACAAGGTGTTTTTTATTATTATTTTTTAAAAATAAGCAATAAAACAATAAATTACACTTGATATTATAATAAAAATAATATATAATATATCGGTAAGCTGAATAAAAGCAGACAAGAGCTTTATTTTGGTCATGTGGCGTGTGGGTCCTGTGCGACAGGATACCGTGAACCATGTCAGGCGGGTGAACCGAGCAGCATTAAGCGGACAATTTTGTGCGCCACAGTCTGCCTGCCGCCATATGACCAAGACAAAGCTCTCTTTTTTTAAAGGAGTGAAAAGAATGTATCAGGCTTTATACAGAAAATGGCGTCCAAAATCGTTCAGCGACGTTTACGGTCAGCCCCACGTTACAAAAACGCTTCAGAGTCAGCTTGAAAGCGGCAGAATTTCTCACGCCTATCTTTTCACAGGCTCAAGAGGCACAGGCAAAACAACCTGCGCAAAAATTCTTTCAAAGGCTGTTAACTGCCTTAATCCCGTTGACGGCAATCCCTGCAACGAATGCGAAATCTGTAAGGGAATCGAAAACGGCTCAATTCTTGACGTTATTGAAATTGACGCCGCAAGTAATAACGGCGTTGATAATATCCGTGATTTGCGCGAAGAAGCGAACTTCACTCCCGTTAATGCAAAATACAGAGTTTATATTATTGACGAAGTTCATATGCTCTCAATCGGAGCATTCAATGCTCTTCTCAAAACCCTTGAAGAGCCGCCCTCACACGTTATTTTTATCCTTGCAACAACAGAAATACATAAGCTGCCTGCAACAATTCTTTCGCGTTGCCAGCGTTTTGATTTCAAGCGTATTTCTCCCGAGGATATAACCGCAAGACTCGTTTACGTTGCAGAAAATGAGAACGTTACTCTCACAGAAAATGCCGCAGCTCTTATTGCAAGAATTGCAGACGGCGGTATGAGAGATGCTCTTTCTTTGCTTGACCGTTGCTTTGCAATGGGTAATTATATTGATGAAGATGCAGTCAGCGCTGCCGCAGGTATTGCAGGCACCGTTCATCTTTTCTCATTTTCTGAATTCGTTGCGAAAGGTGATTTTACCTCAGCTCTCAAGCTTGTTTCAAAGCTTCATAACGAATCGTGTGATATTGATTCTCTTTGCACAGAGCTCACACTTCATTTCAGAAACCTTATGGTTGCAAAAACCGTTAAAGACTGTGACGGGTTGATTGTTTGCTCAAAAGACGAACTCGAAAAAATAAAAGCAAGAGCAAGCGAACTCAAGCTTTCAAAAATTCTCAGCTGTATTGAAATTTTAGAAAAAGCGGCGGCAAACATCAAAAATGCCGTTAATAAAAAAATTCAGCTTGAAGCAGCAGTTATCAAGATGTGCACTCCGGTTTCTTCATCAAATTCAAATGAAGAATATGAAGAAAGAATTGCAGCTCTCGAAGAAAAAATAAATGCTCTTTCAAGCGGAAAAATTATTCAGGCTCCTAAAGAAAATGCTCCTGCCGTTTATACTCCCGTTACTCCGACAGAAGCTCCTGCTCCTGTTAAACCCGAGCCTGTTATGCAGGAAGAAACTCCCGAACCTGAAAAACCTGCCGAAAAGCTTCCCGAGCCCTCTGCTCCTGTTGCTTCAGTTGTTGATGACGGACCTTTCTATAATTGGTCAGACGTTCTTGAAGCTCTTAAAAAATATGATATTCCGCTTTTCGGAATTCTCGCAGGCTCAAGCGCTGTTATTAAAAACGGCAGAGTAATAATTAATTCAGAAAATCCAACTTTGTTTGATTTTATTTGTGCGGATACACATTCAAGAGAGCTCGCAAGAGCAATCTATGACGTTCTCGGTCAGAAGATGAAAATAGCAGTTTCAAATACCGAAAAGGTTAAAACCGAAACAAATCCGCTTGATAATCTCAAAAATAAAATAGGTAATTTTAATAACAATTAATATACGGAGGAAAAAACAATGAAAGCAAGAATCCCCAACGCTCCTCAGGGCGGCAATATGATGAAAAAAATTCAGGAAATGCAGGAAAATATGCAGAGAATTCAGCAGGAGGTTGAAGCAACTGAGTTTTCTTCTTCCGTAGGTGGCGGCGCAGTTGAAGTTGTTGTTAACGGCGCTCACGAAGTTACGGCAGTTAATCTTAAACCCGAAATTGTTGACCCCGAAGATATCGAAATGCTTCAGGATCTTATCATTTCAGCATTTAATGAAAGCATTCGCAAAGCTAACGAAGCAATGGAAAAAGGTATGGAAAAGGCAAAGGGCGGTCTTTCCATTCCCGGTCTGTTTTAATGAGCGGATTCACTCCTTCTCTTGATAAACTGATTGAGCAGTTTGCAAAGCTTCCTTCTGTCGGCAAAAAAAGTGCCCAAAGGCTCGCATTCCACATTCTTGCAATGAGCGATGCTGATGCAAAAACTTTTACTCAGACAATTGAAACTGCAAGAAGCTCAATCAAACGTTGTGAAATCTGTTGCAATCTTACAGACAGTTCTGTTTGCACAGTTTGTTCTTCAAAATCAAGAGATAAATCGGTTATCTGCGTTGTTGAAGACCCGAGAGACGTTATTGCAATTGAACGCACACATGAATATAACGGTCTTTATCACGTTCTTCACGGTGTTATTTCACCGATGAACGATATTAACCCCGAAGATATCTGCATCAAAGAGCTCATAATGCGCCTTGGTGACGATACCGTTAAAGAGGTTATTATGGCAACAAACCCCACTGTTGAAGGTGAGGCAACGTCAATGTATATTTCAAGGCTTATAAAACCCCTCGGCGTCAGCGTAAGCAGACTTGCTTATGGAGTTCCTGTTGGTGCAGACCTTGAATATGCTGATGAATTTACCCTTATAAGGGCAATGGAAGGCAGAAAAGAACTCTAAAGTTTTCCACATATTTATACTTTTCCACACACCTGTTTTCCACATATTAACTTTGTCAAAAATTGTCAGGTTAAGAACTCAAAGTTTTCCACATGGGTGTGCAAAAAAATTAAATCAAAAATTCTTTATACTTCAACGGTTTCAGAAGTTATTCCATATTTTAACGCACACTACTATTACTACTATTAATTATGATATGATACGAATGATATAAAAGAAAAATCATCCGTCTTTTCAAAAATACGCTTTTTCAATGCAGTGAAAAAGTGTAAAACTTCAGGAGGCAAAAAATGAAAGTAATTTGTAATGCACTTGAACTTTCCGAAGCTTGCCAGAACGTTTCAAGAGCAGCTTCAACCAAAACAGCTATTCCTGCAATCGAAGGTATTCTTATGGTTGCAAAAGATGGTCTTCTTACCCTCACAGGTTATGACCTTGAAATGGGTATTAAAACAGTTATTGCCGCAAGAGTTGAAGAAGAAGGCGAGCTTGTTCTCAATGCCCATATGTTCAGCGAAACTCTTCGCAAGTTGCCTGAAAGCACAGTAAGCATTGACAGTGATTCAAGACACATCGCATCTATAACAAGCGGCGAATTTGAATCAACACTTATCGGTATTTCATCTGAAGAGTATCCTGAGCTTCCTTCAGTTTCGGGCGGTTATCAGATTGACGTTGATGAAAATATTCTTAAGGATATGGTAAGAAAAACAATTTTTTCTGCCGCAATTAAGGATAGTAAAATTGTTCACACAGGTATTAAGTTTGAGATTGAAGAAAATCATCTTCGCCTTATTGCCGTTGACGGTGTGCGTCTTGCAATCAGAAACGAAAAAATCGAATATTCAGGCGAAACTCTTTCATTTGTTGTTCCTGCAAAAACTCTTTCAGAAGTTGTTAAGCTGATGAATTCTAATGAAGACCCCGTTACAATCGAGGTCGGCAAAAGACATATTATCTTTGCGGTTAACGGATACAGCGTTATTTCCCGTCTTCTTGACGGTGAATTTCTTAATTATAAAGCTGCAATTCCGCCTGCAACAAAAACTGTTATTAACGTTGACACAAGAAGCCTTATTGACAGTATAGACAGAACATCTCTTATCATTACAGATAAGCTTAAGAGTCCTGTTAAGTGCGTTTTCAGCGATAATATGATAAAGATTTCAAGCATCACTTCTCTTGGTACAGCAAATGATAAGCTGCCTGCAAGAATTGAAGGTGAAGATTGTACAATCGGCTTTAATAATAAGTATATGCTTGATGCACTTAAGGTCTGTGATACAGATGAGGTGAGAATTATGCTTAACGGCGCAATTGCTCCCATCCTCATTACTCCCACAGAGGGCGATGAATTCATCTTCCTTATTCTTCCTGTGAGGCTGAAAAATGAAAATTAAAGTTAAAGTTGCTGAAAAGCAGAAAATTACAAAAAAAATTGATACCGATTTTATCAGACTTGATGCTTTTCTTAAAATGAACGATGCCGTTCAGTCGGGCGGTCACGCAAAAATCGTTATTCAGGAAGGCGAAGTCAAGGTAAACGGCGAAGTTTGCACAATGCGAGGCAAAAAGCTCCGCAAAGGTGACAGCGCCGAATTTGAAAGAGTTATTTATATTGTTGATTGATGAATCGGGCGGTTAATACTATTTTAATCGCCCGCATTTTAATTTTTTTGAAAGGAATGGTGTTAAAATTTGATAATAAGTTTCCATTCCGCAAAAAAATTCAGGAATATAGATGAGATTGAGTTTACTCCTCACCCTGAAATGAACGTTATTTATGGCGAAAACGGTCAGGGCAAAACAAATATAATTGAAAGTATCTGGATGATGACGGGATTTTACAGTTTCAGAGCTAGAAAAAATGCCCAGCTTATTCAGCAGGGCAGTGATGAGGCTGAAATTGAAACGGTCTTTTATTCACAGCAGCGTGAACAAAACGCCGCAATGAAAATAGGCAAACGCAAAGAGATTATGCTTAACGGTGTTAAAGAAGAATCACCGAGAGTTATGATGGGTAAATTTTTTGCGGTTGTTTTTTCGCCTAATACGCTCGGCATTGTGCAGGACGGACCTTCTGAAAGAAGAAAGATGCTTGATATCGCATTAAGCCTTATAAAGCCGAATTATGCCGTTATAATGTCACGTTATCTGCGTGTGCTTGATCAGAGAAATGCTCTGCTCAAAAAATATGCAGAGAAAAAATTTGATATGATGTATTTTGACCCGTGGGATGAAGAATTAGCATCTTTGGGTTCAAAAATTATCAAATACAGGCTTGATTATATTGAGCAGTTAAATGTTCTTTCAGGTGAAATTTATAAGGGTATCAGCTCGGGAAGAGAAGAATTTTCATTCTATTATGATTTTTCAAAAGAAAACATTTCAGAAAGTGAAATAAAAGAAAAGCTTAAAGAAAATATTTTTAAATCAAGAGATGCGGATTTTAAGAGGCTCTATACAAATGCAGGTCCGCATACAGACGATATTGTTTTAAATTTAAACGGCAAGGATGCCAGAATATTTGGCTCACAGGGTCAGCAAAGGTCGTGTGCACTTGCACTTAAGCTTGGTGAAGCATCAATCATTGAAAAAATAACAGGGGAGTGCCCCGTTGTTTTGCTTGATGACGTTATGAGCGAGCTTGATGAAGGCAGGCAATCGTTTATTTTGAATTATCTTGATAATTGGCAGGTTTTTATAACCTGTTGTGACCCGTCAACACTTCTTCGTTCAAAAAAAGGTAAAGCTTTTAAGGTTAAAGAAGGAAAAATAAGCGAAATGGGGTAAAAAAATGTATCTTCACCTCGGTATGGATAAGGTTATAACCTTTGATGATATAATAGGTATTTTTGACCTTGATACAACAACAGTTTCAAAAAATACAAGAAATTATCTTGCAAAGGCAGAAAAAGCAGGCATAGTTGAAAACGTTTGTTATGATTTGCCCAAAAGCTTTATTGTTTGCCGAAATAAAGAAGGTGAAGATAAGGTTTATATTGCGCAGATTTCATCAACAACGCTTCAAAAAAGAACAGGCTACGTTGACAGCATAAGCAACTTATAAAAAGGTATAAAAAAAACGGGTGGAACTTAATCCACCCGTTAATTTTTTTGTTTGATCAGTCTTCGCAGCAATCGTCGCAATCGCAATCGCATTCACATTCAAACTCAAGAAGTTCGCCGCAGTTGGGGCATTCAATGCTTCCTTCGTCAAGTGTGTCAGCGTCAATGCCGATAACTTCGCCGCAAGTGGGGCATTCTACATCATAGAATTCGTCATCGTCATCATAGCAATCGTCGCAGCAGCAATCGTCATCATCAAGCTCTTCATAAACGAAGCCTTCAAGCTCGTCAAGGTCTTCATCAACAGCGTCAAGCTGTTCTGTGATGAGATCCATGCCGTCTTCGAGATCAGCAACGGTGAGAGCAAGGTCATCAAGAATATCCATCATTGTCTTGATAACTTTGATTTCGGGCTTGCTTTCGTCAAGTGCAAGACCTTCTGCAAGACCTTTAAGATAAGCAACTTTTTCAGTCAGAGTCATTTCTTTGTCCTCCAAAAAATTAATTTAAAGGTAACACTTATGCACGGCTGAGATATTCACCTGTGCGAGTGTCAATCATAATCATTTCGCCTTCATCGATGAAGAGAGGAACCTTAACCTCAGCGCCTGTTTCAACAGTTGCGGGCTTGGTAGCGTTTGTTGCTGTGTTGCCTGCAAAGCCGGGGTCGGTCTTTGTTACCTGAAGAGTAACGGTTGTGGGGGGTTCAACGCCGAAAACGCTGCCCTTATATGAAAGAACACGGCAAGTTTCGTTTTCTTTAACAAACTTGAAGTTTTCAGGAAGAGTATCCTGACCGATGGGAACCATATCATAAGTTTCGGGATCCATGAAGTAGTAAAGACCGCCGTCTTCATATGAATATTCCATTTCTTTTCTTTCAATGTAAGCTGTGGGGAACTTATCGGAGGGGTTGAATGTGCGTTCAACAACTGCACCGCCGATAACGTTTCTGATCTTGGTTCTTACGAAAGCAGCGCCTTTACCGGGCTTAACGTGCTGGAATTCGATAATCTGATAAACCTGGCCTTCCATTTCGAAGGTTACGCCGTTTCTGAAATCGCCTGCTGATACCATAAAATAATTCTCCTTATTATAGTTTATATGTTTTCACAGTTATTTTATACTATAAACAATAATTTTTCAAGTCTTTTTTATTAATAAAAGTATTAATACTATATAATTATAAGGTTTTTCGGTGATTTTGTGAGATTTTCATAGCCATTTTCGGTGATATAAGCCATATCTTCAATTCTCACACCGAACTCACCGGGAAGATAAATACCGGGCTCAACCGTAACAACGTCACCTGTTTGAAGAACAGAATCAGTTTTTAAAGAAAGACGGGGAGCTTCGTGAATTTCAATGCCGACACCGTGACCTGTTCCGTGACCGAAAAAGTTTCCGTAGCCTGCATTTTCAATAATATCTCTTGCCGCTTTATCTGCATCAAAACCGCTGATACCGTTTTTGAGAGTTGCAAGAGAAGCAAGCTGGGCATTAAGAACGGTTTCATAAATTTCTGCCTGCTTGCCGCTGACAGAGCCAACTGCAACCGTGCGAGTCATATCGTTGTGATAGCCGTTAATAACTGCGCCGTAATCCATTGTCAGAAAATCGCCATTTTCAATTTTTTTATCTGAAGGAACACCGTGAGGCATTGAAGAATTTGCGCCGCTGACTGCAATTGTTTCAAAAGAAATTCCCTCTGCACCGTTTTTGAGCATAAAGAAATCCAGCTCAAGGGCAACGTCTTTTTCAGTTTTATCGGTTGAAATAAAACCGAGAATATGTTCAAAAGCCTTTTCGGCAATTGATTGAGCTTTAATAATTGATTCTTTTTCTTCATTGCTTTTTTTGCGGCGCAGATTGCCGATTTCTCTGTCTGTTTTTTCAGCAGTAACAGGGCAAGCGGCAATTTTTGCAATGCGGTTGAATTCCTCAACCGTAAGCCTTGCGCTTTCTGTGAAAAGCTTTGCAACGCCGAGCTTTGAGATATATTCGGGAAGCTGCTCAGAAAGAGAATTGAGCTGCGAAATCTCGCTGCAGCCAACAACAGTTTTTTCAGCCGCTTCAATATATCTGCTGTCTGTGAGAAAAACAGCCTCGTTCTGTGTTACAAGCAAAAAGCCGTCTGACGAAGAAAAAGAAGTAAGATATTTTCTGTTTTCAGGCGAAGAAACAATAAAAGCTTCACCTTTTTTAAGAGTTTTCTGAAGATTGCGGATATTCAATATTACCGCCCCTTTGCATTATAAATAAAAGGAACACTGCCGAATGTGTGCAGCATTCGGCAGTGTTTGGGGAAAGAGAAAATAAAAATGAAAAAAGAAGATGTCAAAACAAAACACATTTAGTGTATAAGTGTATAATATTGAATATTTGTGCCTTTATTGTTGTTGAATTATGAACAAATTGTAAACAATTCAGTAAAAGACAAAATTTATGCTTTGACATCTGTAATCAAGCCGAATTTTATTTTTGCTCAAGGAAAGCCTTGAAGCCTTTGAATGCCATATAAACGTCAAGTTTTGAAACAACTTCAAAAGGTGCGTGCATTGAAAGAACGGGAACACCAACGTCAACAACCTCAACGCCGAGATTTGCAACGTATTTTGCAACTGTTCCGCCGCCGCCTTCATCAACTTTTCCGAGCTCGCCTGTCTGCCATGCAACGTTAGCATCGTCAAAAATAACTCGCATTTTTGCCATAAACTCTGCGTGAGCGTCGTTTGTGCTGCTCTTGCCTCTGGAGCCTGTGTATTTTGTGACAACAATACCTTTGTTTAAGAATGCCGCATTGAGTTTATCATGAACAGAGGGATAAATCGGGTCGAAACCTGCGTTAACGTCTGCTGAAAGGCATTCGCTTGCGCGAAGAACGTCTCTGCCTTCAAGACCCTGAATTTTTGCAATGTCAGCAATAAACTGTTCAAGATAAGCCGAATGAAGACCTGTGTTACCGTCTGAACCTGTTTCTTCTTTATCCGTGATAACCGTAACTGTTGTGTAAGCGGGATTTTTAACTGCAAAAGAAGCCATAATTGAGGGATAAGCACAAACTCTGTCATCGTGGCCGTAAGCACCGATCATACTGCGGTCAAGACCGATGTCGCAGGATTTGAAAGCGGGAACAACCTCAAGCTCTGCAGAAAGAAAATCAGCTTCAACAATGCCGTATTTTTCGTTGAAAAGCTTCATAATATTGAGCTTAACCATTTCACTGCCCTTATCTTTGCTGAAGGGACGGCTGCCGATAAGCACGTTGAGGTTTTCGCCGACGATTGCTTCTTCAAGCGGCTTTGAAGCCTGTTTTTTGTCAAGATGAGGAAGAAGGTCGGTAACAACGAATCTGGGGTCGCCGTCATCTTCGCCAAGGCAAACTTCAACAGTTTCGCCGTTTTTCTTGCAGATTACACCGTGAAGAGCAAGGGGAATTGCTGTCCACTGATATTTTTTGATTCCGCCGTAGTAGTGAGTTTTGAGCAATGCAAGCTCAGAATCCTCATAAAGCGGATTGGGTTTAAGGTCAAGTCTGGGAGAATCAACGTGAGATGCAACGATTTTTGCACCCTTTGCAAGGCTTTCTGTGCCGAAAACGCAAAGTATAAGGGCTTTTTTGCGGTTTTCATAATAAACTCTGTCACCTGCTTTATAATTTGCGGCAGGGTCGAAGGGCTTGAATCCTTCTGATTCGGCAAGAGCTTTTGTGAAAGCAACAGCCTCACGCTCAGTTTTGCATCTGTCAAGGAATTCGGCATAGCCGATGCAGAAATTATCCGCAACCTTTATTTCATCGTCACCGCAAACATATGCGGCATTTTCGGGAGAATAAAAAAGTTCTTCTTTGAGAGTTTCTGCAGGAGTTTTATCGCACATTTTAATCATCCTTTCATAAATATTATGTTCAGATTATATTCTTTCAATAACCTTTTGAATTTCGTTGTTCAAATTATTTCCGTTATTTCTGATAACGATATCAGCGTTATTGATATAATATTCTTCGTCTTTTTGGGCATTCATTCTGATAAGAGCATCTTCACGGCTGATGGAATCGCGGTTAACGATTCTTTCGAGCCGTGTTTCTTTATCCGCAACAACGCTCACAGTAAAACTGCATATTGCCGTTAAATCGCTTTCAAAAAGCAGAGCAGCATCAATCAAAGCGGCTTTTGAACCCGATTTTTGCGCTTTATGAATTTCTTCAACCGCAAGACGCGTAACTTCAGGGTGCACAATGGCATTGAGTTTTTTCTGTTTTTCGGGGTCAGAAAAAGCTCTGCGCGCCAATTCGCGGCGGTCAAGAATACCGTTTGAAACAATATCGTCACCGAAATTTTCTGTGAGGGCGGAAATAACCTCTGAATTTTCAACCGCAAGCCTTGCAAGATAATCAGTATCGATATTATAAATGCCGTTTTCTTCAAGAATCGTTGCAACCGTTGATTTACCTGATCCCGTCTGACCTGTAAGACCTATAACGGGAATGCCGATTTCAAGGTCAATAACCCTGAATGCGGCGGAGCGGATAAGGCGGTTATAAACGGCAAGACCAACACCGCTGACAGAGGGACAACGAACAAAAGCAGTTTCGCAACCGCTCTCGTCAACTTCTCTGAGAGCTTCAAAAAGACCGTGTGCCTGCGAAGCACCGTCATTTTCAATGCCGTATTCAATTGCATTTTCAAAAAATTTTCCTTCGCCGTTAAAGCAAACCGCACAGGCGGGAGTTTTTTGAGCAAGCATAAAAGCTTTATATTTTTCAAAATCACCCTTAACAACGGTAACATGTGCCGTTGGAGCATAATGCTTATATTTCATACCGGGTGATTCCGCTTTTTCATCATCTTTAAGTTTTTCAAGAACGGCAGAAGAAACCGCAATTTTGCCAAGCACTTCTTCGAGCTGTTCAACCGTTATTCCACCAGGTCTGAGGAGCATCGGCGGTTCGGTTGCAAGGGTTATAACCGTTGATTCAACACCTACTGCGCAGTCACCGCCGTCAACCGCGGCGTCAATTTTGCCGTCAAGGTCTTCAATAACGCGGGCAACGCTTGTGGGGCTGGGTTTGCCCGAAGCGTTTGCACTCGGAGCGGCAAGCGGCACACCCGAAAGGCTGATGATTTCTCTTGCATCGGGGTGAGAGGGCATACGGATTGCAACCGTATCAAGCCCTGGGCTAACTTCGTTAGGAACGGCATCGGATTTTTTAAGAATAACCGTCAGCGGACCCGGCCAGAATTTATCTGCAAGCTCATATAATCTCGGGTCAACTTCTTTAACAAGAGGCGGAATTTCTTCAAGAGAAGAAACGTGAACAATCAGGGGGTTATCGTTTGGTCTGCCTTTTGCGATAAATATTTTTTTGACCGCATCTGCATCAAGAGCGTTTGCCGCAAGCCCGTAAACAGTTTCTGTGGGTATGGCGGCAAGACCGCCGTTTTTAAGAATTTCTGCGGCAGTTAACAAATCGTTTTTATTTTTTGAATTAAGACGGAGTGTTTTCATAATTTATTCTTCGCTTTTTAATTTTTCTGCGGTATCAGCGGTGATAAGAGCGTCAATAATCTCTTCGAGGTCACCGTTGAGAATAGCTTCAATTTTATAAAGAGTCAGGTTAATTCGATGGTCGCTGACTCTGCCCTGCGGGTAGTTATAGGTGCGGATTCTTTCGCTTCTGTCACCTGTGCCAACCTGTGCCCTGCGTTCGCCTGCAATGGCATCGTGTTGTTTTTCTCTTTCAGCTTCAAGGATTTTTGAGCGCAGAATTTTCATTGCTCTGTCCTTGTTTTTGTGCTGACTGCGTTCATCCTGACATTCAACAACCGTACCTGTGGGGAGGTGAGTTATTCTGATTGCGCTTTCGGTTTTGTTAACGTGCTGACCGCCTGCACCGCCGGAACGGTAGGTATCAATCTGCAAATCGGCAGGATTAATTTCAATATCAACCTCTTCTGCTTCAGGCAAAACTGCAACGGTAACGGTTGAGGTGTGAATTCTGCCCTGACTTTCGGTTTCGGGCACACGCTGAACACGGTGAACGCCGCTTTCAAACTTGAGCCTTGAATAAGCACCCTCACCCTCAATCATAAAGCTGATTTCTTTGAAACCGCCAAGCTCGGTGGGGTTGGAATTAAGAATTTCGGATTTCCATCCTTTTGATTCGCCATACATTGAATACATTCTGTAAAGAACGCCTGCAAAGAGTGAAGCTTCTTCGCCGCCTGCACCGCCTCTGATTTCAACAATAACGTTTTTATCATCGTTGGGGTCACGGGGCAGAAGAAGAACCTTGAGTTCTTCTCTGTAAACGGCAACCTTTTCTTTTGATTCTTCAAATTCTTCGCGGCAAAGCTCACGAAATTCGGGATCAAGACCGCCTGCATCAAGCATATCCTTTGCTTCGTTCATTGCAGATTCAGCCGCTTTGAACTGACGGTATTTTTCAACAATGGGGGTTAAAACCTTGAGCTCCTGCATAAGCTTTTTATATTGGGCAATATCTGCTACAACGTCGCTCTGGCAAAGCCTTTCGTTTATATCCTCAAAGCGTTCTTCAACTTTTATGAGTTTATCGAGCATATATTATTCCTCGTTTTCACGAATGATTTTTTTTATGTTTTTTTCGACCTTTGCTCTTTCAAGCATAACCTCTCTGCCGCATTGGCTGCATCTGATGCGAAAATCCGCACCGATTCGCAAAACGTCAAAAATATTACAGCCGCAGGGATGAGGTTTTTTCATCAGCAGTTTATCGCCGAGTCTGACATCCATAGGAATACCTCTTTTTAAGTTAATGATGAACAGGTAAGGTCGGTTTTTCCTAACCCATTATATTTAACGATATATTATACCATAATTATAACAAAATGTACAGAGAAGTAAAAAAACTGAAATATGCGGCGAAACGTCTGCATATAGTTTATTAAAAAATGCCTTTGGCGGAACGGTGGTCAATAAAAAATGAAAATTTATAAACCTGAAGGTCGGCTTATTGCGACCCAAGAAAACAAAAGATATCTCTCAGCAGCTTTCACGCTTAAAGAGGCTTTTCACAGCGGTGCGTTGCTTGAAGGCAGAGTTGTTCGTTGCGATGCCGAGCATAACCTGCACGTTGATTTGGGATGTATGGCAGGTGTTATTCCGCGCAGCGAAGGAGCAATCGGAATAGATGACGGAAGTGTGCGCGATATTGCATTGATTTCAAGGGTAAACAAACCCGTTGTTTTTGTTATAACAGGCTTCGATTGCGATGAAAACGGCGAAACCTATGCTATCCTGAGCCGCCGCAAGGTGCAGGAAGACTGTATGAATGAATATATATCAACCTTAATGTCAGGCGACGTTATACCTGCAACAGTCACTCATATGGAGGGTTTCGGAGTTTTTTGCGATATTGGTTGCGGCATAAGTGCTCTTATGCCGATAGACAGTATTTCCGTTTCAAGAATTCCTCACCCGAATGCAAGATTTGCGGCAGGCAACAAAATATTTGCCGCCGTTAAAAGCATTGATGAAAACGGAAGAATTACCCTCAGCCACAAGGAGCTTCTGGGCACTTGGGAGCAGAACGCACAAAACTTGAAAATGGGCGAAACCGTGCCCGGTATAGTCCGTTCCGTTGAGAAATACGGAATTTTTGTTGAGCTTGCGCCCAACCTTGCAGGGCTTGCCGAATTTTCGGGCGGAGTTGAAGCGGGAAGCCACGCAAGCGTTTATATCAAAAGCATCATTCCCTCAAAAATGAAGGTGAAGCTGATAATCGTTGATTCCTTTGATGCCGATTATCCTGCAGAGCCGCTGAAATATTTTATTGACAGCGGACATATTGACCGTTGGGTGTATTCGCCTGAAGACAGTGATAAACTGATTGAAACAGTTTTTGATTAATCAATCTGTTCAATGATTCTGCCGCCGCCGATAATCGTGTTGCCGTCATAGATAACAGCACTCTGACCGGGGGTTATTGAGCGCTGGGGTTCATCAAAAATAATCTGGATTCTGCCGCCGTCAAGCGGAGTTATGAGCGCAGGCTGTTCCTTTGCTCTGAAACGGATTTTAACTTCGGCACGCATAGGCTCTGCAAGCGAATCAAAAGCAATAAAATTGAGTCTGTCTGCGATAAGACCCTTGCAATATTGTGTTCCGTTTTCGCCGATAACAACCGTGTTATTGTCAGCGTTTATACTGTTAACAAACATCGGTTTGCCAAAGGCACCAAGACCCTTGCGTTGACCGACGGTATAATTGATTATGCCGTTGTGCGTGCCGAGAATGGCACCGCTTTTATCAACAAAATTGCCTTTTGGTGACGTGATTTTTCTTGAAACAAGAAAAGAAATATAATCGTCGTTCGGAACAAAACAGATTTCCTGGCTGTCACCCTTTTTGGCAACGGGAAGCTCTGCTTTGAGAGCAATTTCACGGATTTCATCTTTTGAAAGACCTTCAAGCGGAAAAAGCGTTTTAGCAAGCTGTTCCTGAGTGAGCCTGAAAAGAAAATAGCTCTGGTCTTTGGCGCTTTCGGAGCGTTTTAGCAGATATCTGCCGCTGCATTTTTCAATTTTGGCATAATGACCCGTTGCAATGCAGTCGCATCCGATTTCAAGTGCATAGTCAAGCATAACACCGAATTTGATTTCGCGGTTACATTCAATGCAGGGATTGGGAGTTCTGCCGCCGAGATATTCACTTATGAAAGGTGAAATAACCTTTTGCTCAAAAATTTCTCTGCGGTCAAGAATTTTCAGCTCAATGCCAAGCTTGTCAGCAATTCTTTGGGCATCGGCAATGTCGCAATCTGCCATAGTATCGGGCTTTAGGCGCAGAATGATGCCTGTAACGTCATAGCCCTGCTGCTTGAGCAGGTATGCGGCAACAGCGCTGTCAACACCGCCGCTCAGACCGATAGCCACCTTTTTCAAAGAATCACCTCATTTGTTGATAATACTTAATTATATCATATCACAGTGATATTTCCAATAGCCGCCGCAATTATATTTTTATTTTTAATAAAAAATATTTTAACGGAAAAAAGCGAATTTTATTTGAAAAAACCATTTAAAATCAACCGTATTTATTCAAAAATAACCCTTTTAAATTCAAAAAACACTTGAAGATTTTGGCTCGATGATATATAATTAGTGTATATTGAGGTATTCTGCACTCAAAAGGCAGTTTTTTAATCGGAATACTTTTCAACGTTTAAATTTTTGAAAGAGGTTAATTGAGTATGGGCGGAGATTTGCATTGTCACACAAAACTTTCTGACAGTTCAATGGGTATTGACGACCTTATTGTTCTTGCTCAGAAAAGAGGAATAAGCACAATTGCCATCACAGACCGTGACTGCCAGGCAGGTACCGTCAGAGGCAAAATCATTGGTGAGCGCAGGGGAATAACCGTTATTCCCGGTGTTGAGATTTCATGCTATGATTCCAAGAGAGAAAAGTATGTTGAGGTGCTTGGCTATCTTTGCGACAGCCCCGACAGACTTGAGGGTCTTTGCCACAGAAATATGCTTACCCGCAAAAAAGTGAGCCAGCTGATGACTCTCAAGATTGCCCGCAAATATCCTCTGACTCCTGAGCTTGTGCTTAAATGTGCAACAGGCGCAACCGCTGTTTTTGAGCAGCATATTATGCACGCTCTTATGGAATGCGGTCTTACGGATAAGCTTTACGGTGACCTTTATTATGAGCTTTTCTCACCTGAAAGCCCCGATAACGTTCTTGTTAAGGCGAATTATCCCGAGCCTGCAGAGGTTATTGAAGCAATTCACGAGGCGGGCGGCATTGCCGTGCTTGCTCATCCCTCAACAGATAAAGATGTTGAAATCCTTAAAGAGCTTACCTCAAACGGTCTTGACGGTGTTGAAGTATGGCATCCTTCAATCAACGATGAGCAGAAGGATATTCTTATGAATATTGCCCGTGAGTTCAATCTGCTTTCAATCGGCGGCACGGAGTTTATGGGTATGTATTCAAAGCAGCCCGTTTCAATCGGTGCTTGCGAAACACCCGATGCAGCAGTTAAAGCACTTATGAGCTACAAGGCAAAAATGAAAAAGAAGAAGGCTGCAGCAGAATAATTGTTACATAAATAAACGCAAGGGAGGTTAGCGCTTTGAGAAACAACGATGATGATATCAAAATCTTTCATCCCAAAAAGACGGGCGGAGCAGGCTCTGACCTGATGCATCTTGCGGCGCTGACCGATGCTTACAGACGAAACGGCAATATTGAAAAAGCAATAAAGCTTGGCGAAAAGTTTTCGACTATTGTACCCGAAGAAAAGTTTCCTGCCGATGCGGCAAAGCTCCAGAATAACGAGCTTGTGCAGCTCCGTGCACTTATGAGCTTTGCGGCACAGATTGCTTTGCAGAAATATATGCCGCATTCAATGCTTGCAACGCAGGCGGTCAACGCAATGTTTGAAAAGCTGAAAGAAAATTCGCCTGGTATGTTTCAGAATATTTCAGACGGCACTTCTTTCACATTCTATTATCTTGCGCTCCGCAAGCAGGAAAACATTGAAGAAGAAATCGGCAAAAGCTTTGCAATGCTCTGCGAAAGGGCGGATGAAGATTATTTTATCAACCTTGGTGTCAGAGTTTATGCCGAAACCGATATGTACGTTTGCAAAGCGATTGACCAAGCGGAATTTGAAGAATAAAACTTACCACACAGTCTGACAGCTGTGTGGTTTTTTATTATTTAAAAAATAAAAGGCACTCCGATCGGAGTGCCTTAAACTTTTTGTAAATTTAATTATTTAAACTTACGCTTACGAGCAGCTTCAGACTTCTTCTTTCTCTTTACAGAGGGCTTCTCGTAATGTTCTCTCTTGCGAACTTCCTGAATAACGCCGTCTCTTGAAGTCTGTCTCTTGAATCTTCTGAGTGCGTTTTCGAGTGACTCGCCTTCCTTAACTTTTACCTGACTCAATTATATTCCCTCCCCTCAAATGATACAGGGTTCCTGATAATCATAACTTAATCTGTATTATACAATAGCTTGACCCGAATTGTCAACCACCAAAATATTAAATTTTTCATCCGTATTTCGATAAAATCAAGCAATCCGGGCAAGATTTGTTAAAAAGGAAATATAATTACGGCTTAACAACGATGTTAACAAGTCTGCCCTTAACGTAGAGCTCCTTAACGATTGTCATACCGTCGATTGCGCTTGCAACCTTTTCAAGTGCCTTTGCAGCGGCAATAACCGTGTCGTTATCAGCGTCAGCGGCAACAACAAGCTTTTCTTTTACCTTGCCGTTAATCTGAACAGCGATTTCAACTTCGTCATCAACGCATTTTGACTCGTCATACGTGGGCCAGCTTTCGAATGCAATTGTTTCGGTGTGACCGAACATTTCCCAGATTTCTTCGCAGATATGGGGAGCGATGGGGCTGAGCACCTTGATGAAGCCCTCTGCAAATTCCTTGGGACAGCTGTCTGCCTTGTAAACCGCATTGACAAAAATCATCATCTGGCTGATTGCAGTATTGAAAGCAAGATTTTCGAAGTCATTTGAAACCTTACGGATTGTAACGTGATAAATTTTTTCGAGTTCGGCATATTTGCTGTCGTTTAACTTTGATTCTTCGGTGAAGAAATTCCATACTCTTGAAAGGAAACGCTTTGCGCCCTCAACACCCTGATTGCTCCAGGGCTTTGAAGCCTCAAGGGGGCCCATAAACATTTCATAAAGGCGAAGGGTATCTGCACCGTAATCGCGAACGATATCAGAGGGGTTTACAACAAATTCGGGGAATCTCTTGCCCATCTTGATGCCGTTTGAACCGAGAATCATACCCTGATGAACAAGCTTTTTGAACGGCTCTTTAACAGGTGAAACACCCTCGTTATATAAGAATCTGTTCCAGATTCTTGAATACATAAGATGACCGACTGCATGTTCGGGGCCGCCAACATAAAGGTCAACGGGAAGCCAATGCTTAAGAAGCTCGGGGTCGCAGATTTCCTTATCGTTTTCGGGGTCAATATATCTCATGAAATACCAGCTTGAACCTGCTGAACCGGGCATTGTTGATGTTTCGCGCTTGCCTTTCATGCCGTTTCTCTCAATATATTTCCATTCTTCTGCGTTTTCAAGAGGTGCCTGACCGTTCTTACCTTTATACTCCTCAAGTTCGGGAAGAACAAGGGGAAGCTCTTCGTCGTCAAGAACATGGATTCCTCCGTCATCGGTATAGTAAACGGGAACGGGTTCACCCCAATAACGCTGTCTTGCGAAAATCCACTCGCGGAAATGGTAGTTGACCTTTCTCTTGGCAACGCCCATCTTCTCAAGCTTCTGAGTGATAGCTTCTTTTGCGTCCTCAACAACAAGGCCTGTAAACTCTTCGGAATTGATGAGCTTGCATCCCTTGCCGAGATAACCGCCCTTTTCGAAAGCACATTCAGAAACGTCTGCTCCGTCAATAACCTGAATCATGGGAATGTTATGTACAATTGCATATTCGAAGTCACGCTGGTCGTGGCTGGGAACTGCCATAACAGCACCTGTGCCGTAGCTTGCAAGAACAAAATCGCCGATATAAACGGGAACTTCCTTGCCGTTTACGGGATTTATTGCATAAATGCCCTTAAGAGGACAACCGGATTTTGTTTTGTTGAGGTCTGTGCGGTCCATATCGGACTTTTTGATGGTTTCCTCAATGTAAGCATTAACCTCGTCTTTATTTTCGATTCTCGGCATAAGCTCCTTAACAAGGTCGCTGTCGGGAGCCATAACCATAAATGTTATACCGTAGATTGTTTCGATACAGGTTGTGAAAATTGAGAATTTGCCTCCGCCGACAAGCTGGAATTCGACCTCAACACCTGTGCTCTTTCCTATCCAGTGGCGCTGCATATCCTTTGTTGATTCAGGCCAATCGATTTCATTAAGACCGTCAAGGAGTTCCTCGGCAAATGCAACCTGATCAATAACCCACTGTTTCATATTCTTGCGGACTACGGGATAGCCGCCGCGCTCACTCTTGCCGTCAATAACCTCATCGTTGGCAAGAACGGTGCCGAGTTCTTCGCACCAGTTAACGGGAATATCAACAAGCTTTGCATAGCCTTTAAGATAAAGCTGCTTGAAAATCCACTGTGTCCACTTATAGTATGAGGGGTCAGATGTGGCAATCATCTTTGACCAGTCATAGTCAAAGCCGAGTTCTTTGAGCTGTTTTGAGAAGGTGTGAATATTCTCCTGAGTGAAGCCGTTGGGATGATGACCTGTTTTAACGGCATACTGCTCTGCAGGCAGACCGAAAGAGTCATAACCCATGGGATGAAGAACGTTGTAGCCCTTCATTCTCTTCATTCTTGAAACGATATCCGTAGCGGTATAGCCTTCGGGATGACCTGCATGAAGACCTACACCTGAGGGATAGGGGAACATATCAAGAACATAATATTTGGGTTTTGAGAAGTCCCACACATCCGTTTTGAATGTGCCGTGGTCTTCCCAATATTTCTGCCACTTTTTTTCTATATTAGCGTAATCATACTGAGCCATTTTGCTCTTCTTCCTTTCCAATTCAACCATATTTATAATTAATAAATTAATCTTCTGTGATAACGTCGCTCAGGTCAACTGTGCCCGCGTCTGCCCAAAGGCGTTCAAGATTATAATATTCTCTGTCTTCCGCTGTGAAAACGTGAACAAGAATTGTGCCGTAATCAAGAAGAATCCAGCCTGTTGCTCTGCCCTCAATGTGTTCGGGGTCAATGCCGAAACGCTGTTTGATTTCGTATTCAACGTCGTCAACAAGTGACTTTGCGTGAGTGTTTGAAGTACCCGATGCGATAACGAAATAATCCGAAACGATGGTAACTTCTTCTGTCTTGATGGCAACAATATCAATCGCCTTTTTTTCATCAAGAACCTTTGCAATTTCTTTAACAAGAATGTTGGAATCCATTATTTTACCTGACCTTTCTGCAACCCGATTTGCAATAACACGTCGTTATAGCATTCCACGGTTGCGGGGTGGATAAGCATATCGTTTTGCGCTAACTTTTGAATTGTGTAGCGGCTTGTGTAAAGGATGGTTTGCTCAAGGCTTGTTTCCGCAAGCTTGCGAACCTCGGCAACATCCGCATATTTTCTGTCAGCAGAGATAAAATCTGCAACGTAGACTATTTTTTCAAGCAAAGTCATATTTGCTCTGCCTGTTGTGTGCCATCTGACTGCACCCAGAATTTCTTCGTCGGTGATGATTCCGTTTTTGCGAAGAAAAGCTTCGCCCGAAATCTGATGCCACACCTTTGGGTTGTTGAGTTCAACCGCCGTGATATTATCCATATAATCAAGATGTTCTGCGGCGGAAGCGTTTTTCATAACGTCATGCAAAAGCCCTGCAAGGCGAGCCTTTTCGGGGTCTGCACCGTATTTTTCTGCAAGCACCGCGGCACATTCACTCACGCACTCGCTGTGGTCAAGCCTGTAATCGTCAAGCTTTTCTTTGAGCAGTTCTCTATATTCCGTAAGTCCGTCATCATAGAGGTTGTTTTCTTTGATGAAGCGTGCAACGTCGGGATCAAGCAAATCGCTCTTCTGACCGCCGCGAAGTTCCGTTGAGCTTACCTCAAGCGGTTCGGCATCAATAAAAACAAATCTGCTTTTCTGCTCGGGAGTATAAGCACTCCAATCTGGTTGATAGCCGTTTTCTCTTGAAGCGGCGCAGATAACCGCCAGCGAAAGAATTTCTTCCCAGCGATACCACTGTCTGAACGTGTGGAGCATATCGGAGCCGATTATGAAATAGAGTTCATCATCGGGATATATTTTTTTGATTTCTTTGAGGGTATCAACCGTGTAGCTTTTGCCGCTTCTTTCAAGCTCGATAGCCGAAATCTCGCATCTTGGATCTTTGCCGAAAGCAAGGCGACACATTTCAAGCCGTTGCTCGCCGCTTGCGAGTTTGCCTGCAAGCTTATGGGGCGGAATACACGAGGGTATAATAATCAGCTTCTCGAAGCCGAGCGTTTCTGCCGCAGTTTCAAGCAAACGGGTGTGACCCTTATGCGGAGGATTGAACGTTCCTCCGTAAATGCCGATTTTAATAAGAATCGCTCCTTAACTGATGTTGACCTTTTTGTGCATAATATAAGACGTTCCGAAGAAAAGACCAACGCATTCAATGATGCTCATAATTATTCGGCTGATATCGTATCCGCCGATATATGCTTCACCGGGTTTTGCAACGCCGAAGCCGAAGCCGCCGTCAGCCTTGAACTGAACAATAAGCTGAAGATATTCAGCAGGTTTGAGTGCGAGCCAGAGAAGCGCAAAGAAAATGGGGAAGAAAATGATAATTGCCCAGAGAATTGCGTGCTTCTGGAAATATCTCATATGTGCAACGGAAATTGAGAAATAAGCGGTTGCAACAAAAGTGAACATGATAGTGAAAATGTTGAGCATCATAAAGACTGCTGATGCGATAATCTGCGAAAGAGAAGGAAGATCGAAGAGAGTGGTGATAAGCATTTCACCCATTTCGATGTTTTCCTGACCGAGCTCATCAACAAGAAGCTCGTTTGTAAATACAGCCATCTGCTCTGTTACAATGTAGAAAACAATGAAGCTGACTATCATCCAGCCACCGTAAACAAGAGTTTTGGAAAGAAGAAGCTGTTCGCTTGAAACGGGCAGGGTAAAGCTCAGATAGCCCTGTGGGCTGTAGAGTGATTTGTTGAAATCATAGATGATATAAAAAATTGTGAGAAAGATAAGAAGCAGCGCAATAACAAATGAAACAATGGCTGCAATGGGACAAATCTGAATCAGCTTAACCGCAATTTTGCCGGGGTCAGTTGTGTTTTTCATCAGATAATTGCCGAGCGAAAAGAGGATAAGAGAAATTGCTTCAACAATATAAAAAAGGCTGATAACTCTTGCGCTGGCAAGAAAATCGTGCTTGAGAAGCATACCGAACTTGTTTTTCTGTTTAATATTTCCAGTCAACGCTGAACACCTCCTTAAAGATATCGTTGATTGTTTTGCCGTCCTTTGTGAGATTGTCAACGGAATCCTGAATGCGGATTTTGCCCTGACGAATCATAAGAATTGAATCAAAAATTCCTTCAACGTCCTGAATCAGGTGAGTTGACATAAGAATTGTTGAGCCTTCGGGACGGTTCTGGAGAATAGTTTCAAGAATAAAATCTCTTGCTGCGGGGTCAACGCCGCCCATGGGTTCATCAAGAATATAGATTCTTGCATTGCGGCACATAACAAGAATGAGTTGCAGCTTTTCCTGCTGACCTTTGGACATTGTTTTTACTTTCTGCTTGGGGTTAAGCTGAAAAACTTCCATAAGGCGCATAGCCTTTTCTTTATCAAAATCGTCATAAAAATCAGCGATATATGTGATAGCTTCTTTTGCAATCATATAAGTGGGCAGATATGTTTTTTCGGGCAGAAAAGCCACTTTTGCCTTGCTTGATTTGCCGGGTTTTTCACCGTCAACAAGCACTTCGCCGCTATAGTCGTTGATAAGACCTGTGAGAATTTTGATGAGAGAGGTTTTGCCGCAGCCGTTGGGACCGAGCAAACCGATGATCTGGCCTTCTTCAAGTTTGAAAGAAACGTTATCAAGAACCTGATTCTTGCCGTAGGATTTGCTGAGATTTTTTACGGAAATAATGTCAGACACTTCAATGCCTCCTGTGAAAAATTATATGAATTTAATATATTTATCCATAATCGGATATATTATATCACTTATTATTATAAAATAAAAGACCAATTTTACGAAAATTTTGATTTAAGTTAAATAATTTGTGAACAAAAGAAAAAAAGCGGACTGCCGAAGCAGTCCGCCTCTGACTGTCGATAAAGTCGCTGAAACATAAACGAAAATAAAAAATTCGTTTATTTGATGTTTTTTCTCCCATCGACGTACCTTTGTACGCCTTCGGTCGAAGAAAACATCATTCAGCTTCCTTTCTCAACAGTCATCACCTTTTCGAAAAAATGAAGCGGACTGCCGAAGCAGTCCGCCAAAGAAAATTAAATTATTTGTAAAGAGGACCGTATGTGCCGCAAGCTCTGAAGTCTGCGCCTTCAAGATCCTTTGTGCCGAATGCACCCCAGCAAGCGGGACGGAAAATCTTTTCGTCGGGAACGTTGTGGAGAGCAACGGGAATGCGGAGCATTGATGCCATTGTGATGATATCTGCACCGATGTGACCGTAGGAGATAGCACCGTGGTTTGCACCCCAGTTATTCATGAGGTCATAAGCTGACTTGAATGCGCCTTCGCCTGTGCATCTGGGTGCGAACCATGTGCAGGGCCAGGTGTAGTCTGTTCTCTTCCAGATGATGTCTGAAACTTCGTCGGGAAGGTTAACTGTCCAACCTTCAACAATCTGAAGAACGGGGCCAAGACCCTTAACAAGGTTAAGACGGATCATTGTTGCAGGCATTTCTGCTCTGGTAAGGAAGCGTGATGAATATCCGCCGCCTCTGAAATAGCCGTTATCAGCTGCGTTCCAGGTTGTTGCTTCAAGAATCTTGTCAGCATCTTCGTCTGTAACGTTATACCATTCTTTGATGATACCGTTGCCGTTTTCATCCTTAACTTCGCCGCAAGCATCAAGGCAGCAAGCACCTGAGTTGATAAGGTGGATAAAGCCGCCTGCTTCAGCAGCCTTGCCTTCGATATCATAGCCTGTAACTCTCTTAACAGCGTCTGCACTCCAGTGTGTACGAACGTCAGCAAACATCTGAGGTCTGTTTGTGAGCAATTTCATAAAGAGCATACCGATGCCGTTGAGAACGTCGTTTTCTGTTGCAAGGATGTAGGGTTCTCTGACACCTTCCCAGTCAAAGGAAGTGTTGAGAAGAGCTTCTGCGAAGTCAGCGTTGGGATAGAAGTCTGTCCACTGTCTCTGACCCTGGAAGCCTGCAGCGATAGCGTTGTGGCCAACCATTTCTTCTTCGCAGCCCTTGGGAAGGTTGGGGTTGCCGTTCATAAGGTCTTTGATGATGCACATCATCTTAACAACGAATTCCCAATCCTTTTCTTTCTGTTCGTCGCTCTTCTTTACGAAGTCGGGGTTCTTATCAAAGCCTTCCTTGCACTTTGCCTTTGTCCATGCAAGAGCCTTCTGGAATTCAGCTTCGTCATAGATGCCTTCAGACATTCGGCGGATAACTTCAACCTCGTCAACGGATTCAACTCTCATGCCGAGATATTCTTCAATGAAGTCGGGGTCGATTGATGAACCTGCAATACCCATGCAGATTGAGCCGATCTGAAGATAGCTCTTGCCTCTCATTGTTGCAACTGCAACAGCGGAGCGTGCAAAGCGGAGAAGCTTTTCTTTAACGTCATCGGGAACTGAAGCATCGTCAGCATCCTGAACGTCTTTGCCGTAGATGCCGAATGCGGGAAGACCCTTCTGTGCGTGAGCAGCAAGAACTGATGCAAGGTAAACTGCACCGGGTCTTTCAGTTGCGTTGAAGCCCCAAACGCCCTTGATTGTTGCGGGGTCCATATCCATTGTTTCTGAGCCGTAGCACCAGCAGGGAGTAACGGAAAGAGTGATGTCAACGCCTTCCTTCTTGAACTTTGCAGCGCAAGCAGCAGCTTCAGCAACTCTGCCGATTGTTGTGTCGGCGATAACAACCTTTACGGGTTCGCCGTTTGAATAGCGAAGATTTTCTTCAAAGAGAGCCTTGGCTGTTTTAGCCATGTTCATTGTCTGCTCTTCGAGTGAACCTCTTACGTCAAGAGGACCTCTTCTGCCATCGATGATGGGGCGAATACCGATTACGGGATAATCGCCGATAAGTCTGTTTTTTGCCATTTTAATCATTTCCTTTCTATGTGATGAAGTTTCAATTTTTTATGAATTAACAACAGCCTTGAATCTTTCGTAAGCTGCTGACCATTCGGTGGTGTTTTCGGGGAGATATTCAACGGTGTTTTCGCTTTCACGAACGATTTTTCTTGCTTCGTCAATATCTGCGATAGCGCCGCAGGAGAGAAGCTGAACAAGAATATTGCCGAGAACCGTTGCTTCAATCGGACCTGCAACAACCTTTCTGCCGCAAGAGCAGGCAGTCATTTTGCAAAGAAGAGTATCCTTTGTTCCGCCGCCGATAACGTGGATTGCAGGATAGGTTTTTTCTGTGCATTCCTCAAGCTTTTCAAGGGTTAAGCGATATTTCATTGCAAGACTTTCATAGATGCAACGCATAACTTCGCCAACGCTTTCGGGCACAGCCTGACCTGTTTTACGGCAGTATTCGCGAACTCTTTCGGGGATGTTGCCGTGAGGCACAAATTCAGGCGCATCGGGGTCAATGAAGCACTTGAATGGCTCTGCCGCAAGGGCAAGCTTTTCAAGGTCCGCATAGGAATAATCGCTGCCGTGTCTGTTCCAATGGCGGCGGCTTTCCTGAATCAGCCAAAGACCGATGATGTTCTTGAGGAAGCCCACTTTTTCGTTATAACCGCCCTCGTTTGTAACGTTCATTGCGATTGATTTTTCGTCAACAATTGGCTTGTCAAGCTCTGTGCCGAAGAGTGACCACGTGCCGCTTGAGAGGAAGGCAAAATCGCTTTCTTCTGCAGGAACGGCGGTAATTGCACTCTGTGTATCGTGACCGCAAACGCTGATAACGTCAACCTCGGGGATACCGCATTCGGTGCAGATATCGGCTCTGATTTTGCCCAGAACCGTGCCTGAAGGAGCAATATCGCAAAGCAGTTTTGAGGGAATTCCGAGTCTGTCAAGCAGAGGAGTTGCCCACTTTTTTGTTTTGAGGTCAATCATCTGCGAAGTGGTTGCAATTGAATATTCGGTTGTTTTTTTGCCCGTGAGCATATAGCCGAAAAGGTCGGGCATAAAGAGAAGTTTATCTGCTCTTTCAAGTATATGGGGGCGATATTTTTTGAGTGCATAGAGCTGATAAACGGTGTTAAGCTCCATAAACTGAATGCCCGTTGTGCCGTAGAATTCGGCATTGGGAACGGTTTCGGCGCATTCTTCAATAAGACCCTTTGTGCGTTCATCTCTGTAATGAATCGGGTTTTCAAGCAAGCAACCGAATTCGTCAATCAGACCGAAATCAACGCCCCAGGTGTCGATGCCAACGCTGTCAAAACCGCCTGCGAGCTTGGCTTTAACGATGCCCTGTTTGATTTCGTGGAAAAGGCGAAGAACGTCCCAATACATTGTGTCGCCGACCTTTACGGGGTCGTTTGAGAAGCGGTGAACTTCTTCAAGCGTGATTTTTTTGCCGTCAAAGGTGCCCAGAATGGCTCTGCCGCTGGAAGCACCGAAGTCAATGGCAAGAACTCGTTTGTTCATTGTATTGCTCCTTTACTGAATAACAACGCCTTTTTTGAGAATGATGTTTGCATAAATAGCTGTTTCGCCTGTTGCGATGATTGCATAAGCTTCTTTTGCTCTGTCATAGAAAGCAAAACGCTCAACAAGCTCAAAGTTTTTGTCGCCTTCTTCAGCTGTAACTGTCTTTTTGTAGTCAGCCCAGATGGGAGGGGGATTTGAAGC
>JAZQYY010000030.1:0-6283 GCA_045633805.1 Acutalibacteraceae bacterium | reverse complement strand
ATGGCTGATTGATTATGTCCGTGTCTATAAAGATAAAAACGGTTATGATGAGAATAACAGACTTACAGAATTTGAGCGCTTTGTAAAAGATATGTGCAACTCACTTACCGCGTTTTGGCATCGTGTTTTATCTTTTTTTCAAGACCTCTGTCCGCAATGTTGTCAGTTCTTTGAGCGTTTGTTAAGTAAGATTCCCGCTTTGTACAGAACAACAAATTAGAATTTGCAGAGGTGCATTATGCTTATCAATTTTAATGAACAAAAAGAAATTACTATTCCTTGTATGAACAATGGTACGGGGATGATGACTGCATGAATGTCTGTAGATAACGGTGGCAAAATCATCACTTGTTCTGTTCATAAAGGTGGTTCTATCGGAACTCACAAGCACGAAACAAGCGATGACATAAACTATGTGTTATCAGGTGAAGGTAAAGCGATTTGTGACGGTATTGAAGAAACTCTTACTACCGGATGTTGTCATATCTGCAAAAAAGGTTCAGAACATACTATTTTCAACACAGGTTATGATGATTTGGTATTGCTTACAGTTGTAGCAGAACGATCAACAAATCAGAATTTGCGGAGGTTGCAATGGAAATATTAAAATTTGATTTGAATAGCTCGGGCAACAAATTTAAAATTCTTAATGCGACTAACGGCGGACCTTGGCACAGAAGGCATGCAAATGACCAATTCCGCAGTAATTTTACGGATTATAAGTCTGCACGGATTCCATACAGCAGGAATCACGATTCTGCTGTTTGCGGCATTTACGGCGGTCCGTACAGTCATGATATTACATGCATTTTTCCTGATTTCGATGCCGACCCTTATGACCCTGCATCCTATGATTTTGCGTGTACGGATGAAAGTGTTTTAGTTTGTCTTGATGCAGGCACCGAAACATTTTCCAGATTAGGCCAGACAATTGAGCATCAGATAAAAAAGCATGGCACTGTTCCGCCTGAGGATTTCAAAAAATGGGCCGTTATCTGCGAACATATTATCCGACATTACAATGAGGGTTGGGCAGATGGCTACAAACTCAATATTAAATACTGGGAAATCTGGAATGAAGCTGATCTTGACCCTGACGATTCATCGAACAAGCGCACCTGGGGCGGAACAAAAGCAGAATTTTTTGATTTGTTCGAAATTACCGCAAGGCATCTTAAAGAATGTTTTCCTGATTTGAAAACAGGCGGTCCTGCACTTGCACACAACGAAGAATGGGCAGAGGATTTTCTTCGGGAAATGCAAAAAAGAAACATACCGCTTGATTTCTTTTCCTGGCATATTTATTGCACAGAGCCTGTGCACATGGCTCAAAAAGCAGAAAGAATAAAAATACTCTTAAACAAATACGGTTATGAGAATTCAGAAAGCATACTCAACGAATGGAACTATGTAAAAGGCTGGGAAGAAGAGTTTGTTTACACTCTTAAAGCAATCCACGGTATCAAGGGTGCATCATTCACATTGGCTTGTATGTGTACTTCTCAGCGTTCTCCCATTGATATGCTTATGTATTATGACACCCGACCCTCGGTTTTTAACGGTGTTTTTGATTTTTACACTTATGAAAAGTTAAAGGGATACTATGCTTTTTATTGGTACGGTTTCCTTTATGATTGCGAAAAAGAAATCCCTTCCCAAAATGAGATTGAAAATATCTATTCTCTTTGCGGTGTGGATAAAAACGGAAAAGCAACAATTATACTTACTTATTACAGTGATAATGACTCTTTGCCCAATAAAGAGATTTCGTTGGATTTGGGTGAAAAGGGGTTATACGAAATATATAAGGTTGATAACAGGCACAACGGAGAGCTTGTAGCAGTTACAGATAACCTTTCATTTGAGCTGGAGCTTTACAGTATGGTGCTTATTAAAGAAAAATAAAAATCATTTTCATATTTTGGTATGAGTAGTATAATCAATTCTATAAATTCCAATTTATAGAATATATAAACAAGTATAACTTATTATTTGGGAGAATTGATATGAACGTTTTTCGTTTTGGTATTATGGGTGCGGGCGGAATTGCAAACAAGTTTTGTGAAGCGGTTTCGTTGCTTGATAACTGCGAAGTGTGTGCAATTTCAAGCAAAAGCTGTGATAGGGCAAAAAACTTTGCGGCAAAGCACGGCTTAAATAAATATTACGGCAGTTATATTGAAATGCTTGAAGCCGAAAAACCCGACTGCGTATATATTGCCGTTACGCCGAATGACCATTACCGCCTTACAATGATGTGCGTTGAAAGAGGCATTCCCGTGTTATGCGAAAAAGCTATGTTTCAGAATTCGGATGAAGCGCATAAGATTTTTGAAGCAGCTGCCAAAAATAATGTTTTCGTTATGGAAGCCATGTGGAGCCGCTTTTTACCTGCCGTCAATAAGGCGAAAACGTGGATAGATAACGGCGAAATCGGTATTCCTGAAATCTCACAGTTTTCAATCGGATTTGCAGCTCCCGAAGATAAAGAAAACCGTTATTTCAACCCGTTGCTCGGTGGCGGTGCCGCGAAAGATATTACTGTTTATGCCTATGAAATCACTACATATCTGATTGAGCAAAAAATAAAAAATATGAACGTTTCTGCCGTGTGGGGTGACAGCGGTGTGGATATCAATAATCATATCAGCATTGAATTTGAACATACCTTAGCAGATTTAATGGCATCTTTTATGACCTCAATCGATGATAAAATGATAATATACGGAAAACACGGAAAGATTGTTATCCCGAAGCCTCATTATGCAAGCGAATGTTTTTTATATGATATTTCAGGAAATCTTAAGGAACATTTTGAAGATAAGGAAACGGTAAACGGCTTCACCTATGAAATCAGCGAAGCTATGGAATGCATTAAATCAGGAAAAACCGAAAGTTCTGTTGTTCCGTGGGAAGTTACAACAGCCTGTTCTGAATTGTTTGACAGAATAGCAGAAACAAAAAAGACTCAGTCGGTTTGACAAATCAAACAAAAGAGATTGATAAATAATCTTTTGCAGGAGAAGATATAATGGAAAATCTGGTTATAAACAACAATGAGCTTTTATTGATGCGATATACCGAACTGATCCGCATTACCCCTTGCGGCAAAAATGCAATTCGCTTTCAATCATTTCCCGACTGTCGGGTAATCGAAGAAAATTATACCCTTATGCTGCAGAACGTTGATGCCGAAATTGAAGAATCTGATTACTGTGCAACGCTTACCTGCGGCAGTCTTAAAGTAAAAGTTGAGCCGAACGGCAAACTGACTTTTTATAAAGACAGCAAAGTTATTCTTGTTGAAAAACCGGAACTGACTTTCAAAAGCAATTATCGTCATTTTGATAACAAAGGCAGCGGTCTGTGGAGCGCACGGGTAACCTTTGAGCCAAATAAAAACGAGCATTTCTTCGGTCTCGGTCACAGTTGGGACAATGAATTTGACTTAAAAGGTTCTTCTATAGATATCCGCAATGTGAATGCCAAATGCACAATTCCCTATGTTTATTCTTCTCTCGGTTATGGCTTTTTGTGGAACAATCCTTCGACGGGTCTTTGCGAGCTTTCAAATAACCGTACACGTTGGAGTTGTGACTGCTGCAGATTTATGGACTTTGTCGTTATGGCAGGTACACCCAAAGAGGTTTGCACCACACTTTCCGATCTGACAGGCTATGCGCCGAAAATGCCCGAATGGGCAACGGGTTTCTGGCAGAGCCGTCTGCGCTATGAAACGCAGGAAGAATTGCTCTCAGTGGCAAGAAAATACAAGGAACTGGGTATTCCGCTTTCCGTTATTATTGCTGACTATTTCCATTGGACAGAGCAAGGCGATTACAAGTTTGACCCGAAATATTGGCCCGACGTGAAGGCTATGACCGATGAGCTTCACGGTATGAATACAAAACTGATTGTGTCTATGTGGCCCACAATAAATGAACACAGCGAAAACTACCGGCATATGAGAAATAACAATATGCTTATGCGTACCGCCCACGGACCCGACAGAGTATTCGATTTCTACGGCTGGCAGAATGAAATTGACGTTACCAATCCCGCTACAAGGGATTATGTCTGGAGCAAACTTAAGGAAAACTACATAGACAACGGTGTTGATGCTCTTTGGTTTGACGAGGCTGAGCCTGAAATTCATCCCGAGCATTTTGACAATCTCATCTGGTATGCAGGCAGAGCTGATACGGTTGGACTTCTCTATCCTTATTACTATTCCAAAATGGCTTACGACGGTTTTAAATCCATCGGCAGAGACGATATAATCACCCTTACCCGTTGCGCATATTTAGGCAGTCAGAAGTTTGCTTCACTCGTATGGTCAGGTGATATAGAATCCACCTTTGAAAGCCTCGCTTGTCAGGTCAAAGCAGGTCTTAATATGGCTATGTGCGGTATTCCCTGGTGGAATACGGATATCGGCGGATTCTACGGAGCGGATATTACAAGCGATTACTTTAAAGAACTCATTGTGCGTTGGTTCCAATTCGGTCTTTTCAGCCCCGTTATGCGTCTTCACGGCTCCCGTAACAGACACTTTGAACCAACACCCGGACTTAAAGAGCCGAGCGGTGACCCGAATGAAATCTGGAGTTTCGGTGAAAAGAACTTTGAGATACTGAAAAACCTGATCCTTGTCCGTGAAAAGCTCAGACCTTATATTCAGACACAGATGGATATTGCATCTGAAAAAGGCTATCCCGTTATGAGGCCTATGTTCTTTGAGTATCCCGATGATGAAAACTGTTATAAACTTGACAGTCAGTATATGTTCGGCGATGATATAATTTTTGCACCTATCGTCGAGCAGGGTCAGACGGTGAAGACGGTTTATATTCCCGACGGTGAATGGATTTTAACCAAGAACAAAAAAGTATACACAAAGGGTACTTATGAAATAACGGCAGAGATTGACGAGTTTATAGCGTTCGTAAAGAAAGGTTCAGATGTAATTAAGTGTTTTGAATAAACAAAAGCCAATTTGTCGAACTCCTTCGGTATTCACCGAGGGAGTTTTCTTATGCTAAACGCTGAAAATAAAATAAAAAATATCGCCGTGCGATATAACAAACTCGCGTTTTCTCACTTTTCGAATAAATATGAATATCAAACTATAACAAACATTATTTAAATTGAAATTTATTTTAGTATAAACCGCAATTTCTGACAAACAATAACAGGGCAAATATTGAAAACAAGGAGAAAGATATAAAATGAAAGCCACAGGTATTGTCAGAAGAATCGATGACCTCGGAAGAGTCGTTATCCCAAAAGAAATCCGCCGCACCATGCGTATCCGTGAAGGCGACCCGTTGGAGATTTATACGGATTCTGACGGAGAGGTTATTTTTAAGAAGTATTCACCCATCGGGGAATTATCATCCATCACAGCGCAGTATGCCGATGTGCTTTTCAGGGGTACGGGACTTCCTGTTATTGTGACAGACAGGGATGCAGTTATTGCCTGCGCGGGAGTGTCCAAAAAAGAGGTGCTTGACCGCAGAGTGAGCCAGAGCCTGGAGTCGCTTATGGAGAAAAGAGAAAATTTTGTTTGCTGTGTAGACGGTGACAGAATGAAGCCTGTTGAGGGTGTTGACAGAAATGCTGCAGTTGCTTTTCCTATTATCGGCGGCGGCGACATCTCAGGTGCGCTCGTAATGCTTATGCATGAAAACGGCTCGTGCCCCACACAGACCGAGACCAAACTTGCGCAGATTGCGGCTTCTTTTCTCGGTAAGCAGATGGAAGAATAAAAAATTTTGTTTTGATGCAACAATTTCCCTGATTTTTCACACTGATATAATGAGAAAAATAAAAGGGTAACTGTTATTGCATCATCGGCGTTTTCTGCGGTTGCGGGAGGAATACTCGGGGTTGCCGCATTGGGAACTCTCGCAATTATCTGCAAAACATGGTGAAAGAAAAACGGAGACAGCTTCTTTTCAGAAGTGTCTCCGTTTTCAGTTATGAAAAATGGCTTATACGCAGCATCATCCCAATGATGCTTTGGAGGATGAGTTTTATGTACGGGGTTAGTTGCGACTAACCGTGAACATATATTATCACACATCGAATAATGTGTCAAGTGTTTTTTGAAATTTCAAAAATTTGTCTCTTTTTTCGCTTCTTCCGTGTTGTATATATCGAAGCGGTAAAGCGATTGTGCATAAAATACGCTGATTTGTAACAATCTTAATCAAATCTTAAGTTTTTCGGGGCAACAAAAGCTGCTCTTTTCCGCACTTATTTTTTGGAAGATTCAAAAAAT
>JAZQYY010000029.1:0-1982 GCA_045633805.1 Acutalibacteraceae bacterium | reverse complement strand
TCGTGGAATCAGGCATTAAGACACGCAACCGACAGACTAAAGGAAGGTGGTATAACCGGTTTTATTGACCATGCGGGGCGGCACTGGAGTGCGGAAGCTTACGTTGCTATGGACATCCGCACAACCACTTTCAATACCGGACGGGCGGCAACATGGGAGACAAACCAGAATTTTGGGAATGACCTTTACCTTGTGAGTTACCATAACGGCGCAAGGCCGCTTTGTTACCCGTGGCAGAACAAGGTTGTATCCTCACTTGATGCGGCACGGACAGTGACAGACCTTGACGGGAACGAAATACAGGTTATAGCCCAATCGGCAACGTCTTACGGTGAACCGGCGGGGTTGTTTGGGATCAATTGCAAGCATTACCCAACGCCGTTCATTCCGGGCGTTTCCACTATCCGGGGAAAGCCACAGGACAAGGAAGACAATGACAGGGTTTATGCCGAAAGTCAGGAACAGCGGCGGTTAGAACGGAAACTGCGTGAGGAAAAACGGGATGTGCTTATGGCAAAGGCACAGGGCGCACCGAAAGAAGAGATTGATCGGTTGACCGAGAAAGCAAAGCAGACTTCCGGGGATATCGAAGAATTCTGCAAGTCAACCGGACGGGCAAGACACCGGGACAGGGAAGCGGTTTACACCAAGCGGGAGTTCCCGAATGAGGAAAGGTATGATGTTGCGGCCTTTGAGCGGGAACAGCGTGACAGGATCAATGAATACTATAATCAGGGCGGGGCGCAACAAGGCTATTCATTCGGGCAGATGACGCCGAAGAACCCGCCAACGCCGCCGGTAACACCCGCACCGCCGGTAGTACACGCACCGGTTGAACCCGTTTCACCCGAACCGGCGGCGCAGGAAACGAAAGCAACGAACCCGCTTGTAACAGAAATCCTTCCGAAATACGGGATTGAGCCGCTTGATGTAAAAAAGCTTGAAACACCACGAACAACGGATGAAATTATTTCTGTTCTTTGCGGCGGGGATAAAACAAAAGGTTCATGTTCTTCTCTTGCGTATGCGTATGCGGGACAACGTGCGGGTTATGATGTTCTTGATTTTAGAGGTGGGAAGAGTCAAGATTTCTTCTCTTCTAAGTGGCTCAAAATCGCACAATTTGACGGAGTTGACGGGCAAATTGCAAAAGCTTATAACGACTTTGTTGGTTCTCATGTGCTATTTAAACAAGTTGAAGTTGGAAAAGAATATTATTTCAGCACAGGAAGACACGCCGCAATCATAAGAAAAAACGCTGATGATGTAATGGAATACCTTGAACTGCAATCAAGCACAAACAGCGGTTGGCATAAACTTGATGACAACGCACTAAAACGAAGATTTTCGGCAAAGAAGCAACACAAAACATACGGCGAAAAATACGAATGTTCAAGCACCCTTGTTGATATTGATAAATTTGGGAAAAGTCCCGACTTTATAGAAATGCTAAAGTATATCAACACGAAAGAAAGCGCACAGAAAAAGGGGGTTTTGGGTGGAATCAAATAAACGTTTTTACAAAGAAAACCCAACAGACGTTATTTGGTGGGTTGATAACGCAAAAGATACCGTTGGCGTTTGGGAATTCTCTTTTGACAAAGAAACCGTATTCAATATGTTTGAGGATTACCCGTACAAACTGACCCCGGAACAAAAGCGAATATTTGACCGTGAAAACCCATATTGGGCAAACTTTTTCAAAGATAGACAATAAAGCGGCAACCGCCGCTTTTAATGCAACGAAAGGGGGGAGTCGGATGACGTGCAACCATGAACAGATCATGTCTGTAAACTGCGTGTTATACTGCGTTAAATGCGGCGCAGAGCTTCCGAAAGACTTTGTACCGGTAAAGGTAGCGGAAGCGGCAGAAACGCCCACAGAGGGGCAGAAAACGGCAAAGAAAGCAACAAGAAAGAAGGTGAAGTAACTTGGTTCGTATTCTTGAGTGCAGAATCATTGGCGGGGATGTCAGTTACAT
>JAZQYY010000028.1:0-124868 GCA_045633805.1 Acutalibacteraceae bacterium | reverse complement strand
CCTATCTCTGTGTGCGATGCCGAGGGCGACAGACTTACTATAATTTTTAAGGCGGTTGGTCACGGAACCGAGATGATGGCAAAGGCATCTGTGGGCGAGAAGTTCTCTGTGCTTACAGGTCTCGGCAACGGCTATGACCTTGAAAAGAGCGGCGACGCGCCCCTGCTTGTCGGCGGCGGCGCAGGCGTACCCCCTCTTTATAACCTCGCCAAAAAGCTTATAGCTCAGGGCAAAAACGTTAAAGTTATTCTCGGCTTCAACACTGCCGACGAAGTTTTCTATGAAGATAAATTTGCCGCACTCGGCGCGGAAACTTTCGTTACAACTGCCGACGGTTCACACGGAATCAAAGGTTTTGTAACAAACGCTCTCGGTGATGCAGGCAATTTCACTTATACCTATGCTTGCGGTCCCGAGCCTATGCTCAAAGCACTTTACAACGCTTCGGAGGTTTCGGGTCAGTACAGCTTTGAAGAGCGTATGGGCTGCGGCTTCGGAGCCTGTATGGGTTGCTCTTGCAAAACAAAATACGGCAATAAACGAATCTGCAAAGACGGTCCCGTTCTTGAAAAGGAGGAAATTATATGGTAAAAACAGCTGTTAATCTGTGCGGAATAGAGCTGGATAATCCCATTATCCCCGCCAGCGGTACCTTTGGCTACGGCTATGAATTTGCAGAGCTTTACGATATTAACTGCCTCGGCACTTTCTCATTCAAAGGCACAACAAAAGATCCCCGCTTCGGCAACCCCACGCCCAGAATCGCCGAATGCCCCGCCGGTATGATAAATGCGGTTGGTCTTCAGAATCCCGGTGTTGAAAAGGTTATCGGTGAAGAACTCCCCAAGCTTAAGGAATGCTTCTCAAAGCCCGTTATGGCAAACGTAAGCGGCTTTGCGGTCGAAGATTATGCATACACCTGCGAAAAGCTCGATAAATGCGAGCAGGTCGGCTGGCTTGAAGTTAACGGTAGCTGTCCCAACGTACACGGCGGCGGTATGAGCTTCGGCACAAATCCCGAAGCCGCGGCAGAGGTTACAAGAGCTGTTAAGGCGGTAACAACAAAGCCTGTTATCATCAAGCTTTCACCCAACGTTACGGATATTGTTTCCATTGCAAAGGCTTGCGAAGAAGCAGGTGCGGACGGCATCAGCCTTATAAACACTCTTCTCGGGATGAGAATTGACCTTAAAACCAAAAAGCCCGTTATCGCAAACAAAATGGGCGGTTTTTCGGGCAGTGCCATCTTCCCCGTTGCGGTAAGAATGGTTTATCAGGTTTCACAGGCAGTCAGCATTCCCGTTGTGGGAATGGGCGGCGTTTCAACTGCGGAAGACGTTATTGAAATGATGCTTGCCGGTGCAACCGCAGTGCAGGTAGGTGCGGCAAACCTTGTTGACCCCTTCGCCTGCAGAGATATTGTTAATAATTTACCGTCAGTTATGGAAAAATACGGTGTTAAGGATTTAAAAGAAATTATCGGAGGTGCTCATTAATTATGGGAAAAGACGTAATCGTTGCCTGCGACTTTGCGGGCAAAAAGGAAGTATTTGATTTTCTTGACAAGTTCACAGACGTAAAACCCTTTGTAAAAATCGGTATGGAACTTTTCTATGCTGAAGGTCCCGAAATCGTAAGAGAAATCAAGGCAAGAGGCCACAAGATTTTCCTTGACCTCAAGCTCCACGATATCCCCAACACAGTTAAAAAGGCTATGGCCGTTCTTTCAAGACTTGACGTTGATATGACCAACCTTCACGCAGGCGGTACTGTTGCAATGATGGAAGCTGCAATCGAAGGCCTCACCCGTGAAGACGGCTCAAGACCCATTCTCATCGCCGTTACACAGCTCACGTCAACCAGCCAGGAAAGAATGGAAAACGATCTTCTTATCAAGGCTCCCCTTGACGAGGTTGTTATGCACTACGCAGAAAACGCAAAGGTTGCAGGTCTTGACGGCGTTGTTTGCTCACCCCTTGAAGCTGGCAAGGTGCACGACCGTTGCGGAAACGGCTTTGTAACCGTTACTCCCGGCGTTCGCTTTGCAGACGGCGACATCGGTGACCAGGTAAGAGTTACAACTCCCGAAAGGGCAAAGGAACTCGGCTCTGATTACATCGTAGTCGGCAGACCCATCACAGCCGCTGCTGACCCCGTTGCCGCATACAAAAGATGCGTTGCAGAATTTTGTGATTAATTATTTAAAGATATAAGGAGATAGAAAAATGAAAGAACTTATTGCAAAAGATTTGCTCTCAATAAAAGCTGTTTTCTTCCGCCCCGAAGAACCCTTCACCTGGGCAAGCGGAATCAAAAGCCCCGTTTACTGCGACAACCGTCTTACCCTTTCAGATATTAAAGTTCGTTCGGACGTAGAAAACGGTCTTGCAACTCTCATCAAAGAAAACTATCCCGAATGTGAAGTTCTTATGGGCACAAGCACCGCAGGTATCGCTCACGCAGCCATCACAGGTCACATCCTCGGTCTCCCCATGGGTTACGTTCGTTCAGGCGCAAAGGATCACGGCAGAAACAACCAGATCGAAGGCAAGCTTCTTCCCGGTCAGAAGGTTGTTGTTGTTGAAGATCTTATCTCAACAGGCGGCAGTGTTATTGAAGTTGTTGACGTTCTTCGCGAAGCAGGCGCAGAAGTTCTCGGTATCGTAAGCATTTTCACTTACGGTATGCAGAAGGGTCTTGACCGCCTTGCAGCTGCAAACGTTAAGAACGTTTCTCTCACAAACTTTGACACAATTGCAGAAGTTGCCGCCGAAGAAGGCTACATCAAGCCCGAAGATATCCAGCGTCTTATCGCATTCCGCAATAATCCTTCAGACGAAAGCTGGATCAACAAATAATTTCAGCCCGAATCAAGCAACCCAAATAAAATTAAGGAGATATTATGAAGAGCCTTATAGATATTATGGAGCTTTCAACTGCGGAAATCGATGAACTTATCGAAACCGCTCTTGATATAATTGCAAACCCTGCAAAATATTCGGAAAAGTGCAAGGGCAAAAAGCTTGCCAGCCTTTTCTTTGAACCTTCAACAAGAACCCGCCTGAGCTTTGAGGCGGCTATGTATGAACTCGGCGGTAACGTTATCGGCTTCTCCGAAGCTACAAGTAGTTCTGCCGCAAAGGGCGAAAGCGTTGCTGATACTGCACGCACAGTAAGTTGCTATGCGGATATCATTGCTATGCGTCACCCCAAAGAGGGTGCGCCTTACGTTGCATCGCTGAAGGCAACTATCCCCGTTATCAATGCAGGTGACGGCGGTCATAATCACCCCACACAGACTCTTGCAGACCTTCTCACAATCCGCAAGGAAAAGGGCAGATTTGACAATCTCACAGTTGGTGTTTGCGGTGACCTTAAATTCGGCAGAACGGTTCATTCACTTATCGGCGCAATGTCACGCTACTGCGGAGTTAAGTTTGTGCTTATCTCTCCCGAAGAACTTAAAGTTCCCGAATATATCAAAACCGAAATCCTTGACCCCAAGGGCATTGAATATAAAGAATCAACAAGCCTTGAGGCGGTTATGCCCGAGCTTGATATTCTCTATATGACCCGCGTTCAGAGAGAACGTTTCTTCAATGAAGCTGATTATATCAGACTCAAGGATACTTATATTCTTACCGCTGAAAAGCTTGCAACCGCAAAGGAAGACCTTTGCGTTATGCATCCTCTGCCCAGAGTTAACGAGATTTCAGTCAACGTTGACGATGATCCCAGAGCCTGCTATTTCAAGCAGGTGCTTTACGGCAAATATATGAGAATGGCACTCATTCTTAAACTGCTTGAGGAGGCGGCAAAATGATTATAGGACAGATTAAAGACGGCATCGTTCTTGACCATATAACTGCAGGCCGCTGCATGGATATTTATAATATCCTCAAGCTTGGCGAGATGAGCAGCACCGTTGCGATGATTAAAAACGCAGACAGCGTTAAAATGGGTAAAAAGGATATTATCAAAATCTTTGAATCCATTGAAATTGACCTTGACGTGCTTGGCTATATCGATCCCGGCATTACCGTTAATATCATCAGAAACGGCGAACTTGTCAAACGCGAAAAGCTTTCTCTTCCCGAGCAGGTAACAGGCGTTATCAAGTGCAAAAATCCCCGTTGCATCACCTCTGTTGAGCAGGAACTTCCCCATAAATTCCGTCTTACAGACAGAGAAAACAAGGTTTACCGTTGCATCTATTGCGAGAGCAAGGCAAGCAGCGGCGGCAACGAATAATAATTATAAAAAACAGTTTGCAGGCGGTTGCTTGCAGACTGTTTTCTTTATTTAAGAGAATTTTTATGTTTTAGACATAATTTTAAGATATTCTTAAGAATTGAAATATTGATAATACGTGTGCGTAATGTTACAATTAATCGGGTTTTTTTCTAAAAAACAATAATATGGAGGAAGAGAATGGCAGTTAATTATCACAAGAACGAAAAGCGCTTTTATAATTTCAGAGAAATCATCAATTATTCTGCAACGCACTATGCAAAGAACACCGCTTTTCAGGTTAAGACAAAAAATGGCGAAATCAAGAACATCACTTATGCAGAACTGAAGAATCTCTATTACGGACTTTGTACAAAATTTATCAAGATGGGTTATCTCGGTAAGCGCATTGCCGTTTCGGGCGCAAACTGCTTTGAATGGGCACTCTCATATCTCTGCGCTTCAACCGTTGGTGTTGTTGTGCCTATTGATAAAGAACTTCAGCCCGAGGACGTGCGCGATTTTATGGATTCGGCAGACTGCGTTGCAATCTGTACCGAAAATGCAAAAATCGAAGCTCTCAAGGGTGTTGTTACCCGTGACGTTAACTTTATCTCATTTGACAGTATAAGAAGCATGGCAAGTGAGAGCATCAACACCGCTCTTGTTGACGATATCGAAATCGGCAAGGATGAGATGCGTATTCTTATCTTCACATCCGGCACAACAGGCAGTTCAAAGGGTGTTTGCCTTTCACAGAATAACATCTGCGCAAACATTCATCAGACTGTAAGTATGTTCAGCGTTAAGGATACAGACAAAACTCTTTCAATCCTTCCTCTTCATCATACATATGAGTGCACTCTTGACTTTGTTCTTTTCCTCACAAGAGGTGCTCAGGTCTGCTACTGCGACGGTCTGACAAAAGTTCAGAAGAATATGGTTGAATACAGCCCCTCGATCCTCGTTGTTGTTCCTGCTCTTCTCAAGGTTCTCAACAAGAGAATCAAGGCAAAGATTGCTGCAGATTGCCCCAAAAAGTATAAGGAATATTTTGAAAACGAATCCCTTGCGAGTGCATTGAGCAAGGTTCCTTTCATTATCCGCAAGGTGATTTGCTCAAAGGTTAAAAAATCTCTCGGCGGCAAGCTCAGAGTTTTCATCGTTGGTGCTGCAGAACTCGACACACAGCTTGTTGAAGATTTCGGCGCACTCGGCATCCGTACCCTTCAGGGCTACGGTCTGACCGAATGCTCACCCTTGCTTGCGGGTAACGGTGACTTCCACTTTAATCCCAAGTCAACAGGTGTTGCGATTCCCGGTGTTGAGCTCAAAATCAATAACCCCAACGAAGACGGTGTTGGCGAAATCATCGCAAAGGGCGAAAATATTATGCTCGGCTATTTCAACGACCCCGAAGCAACGGCAGAGGTTATCCGCGACGGCTGGTTCTATACAGGTGACCTTGGCTATATGGATGAAGACGGCGACCTTTATATCAAGGGCAGAATCAAGAACGTTATCGTTACCGAAAACGGCAAAAACATTTATCCCGAAGAGCTTGAAACAAGACTTTCAGAGTTCCCCGAAATTGGCGAGGTTCTTGTTTTCGGTGCAAAAGAAAACGGCGAATCCCTTGTTAAGGCAAGAATTTTCCCCAACCTTGACTATCTCAAAGAAAAGCTTGGCAGACAGCCCTCAAAGGACGATGCTGAATCGGCAATCAACAAGGTTGTTAAAGCTGTTAACAAAAAGATTCCCAACTATAAGCACATCAAGATTGTTGAAACTCTTTCAACTGCTCTTGAAAAAACAACCACCCAGAAAATCAAGCGATTCGGCAAAAACGTTAAATAAAAAATTAAGAGATGCTTCGTTGAACGAGGCATCTCTTTTTTGTCAGTTGGTTTCATCGGGAGTGACGGTGGCATAAGGCCAATCGATAATGCCGCCGAATTCCCAGACGTTTGTGTAACCCATTGCCGCAAGCTCGGAAGAAGCGTTTTTGCTGCGTCTGCCGCTTCTGCAATAAACAAGAATCTTTTGGCTTTTGTCGGGTAAAATATCGTTTGCTTTTTCAATGATTTCTGTGTCGGGAAGCAAAACGGCATCAGGAATATGAGCTTCGTTATATTCACTCTCGGTTCTTACGTCGAGAATGATATAATCAACTTCTTCAACCATAATGCGGTGGGCTTCTTCAGCAGAAATCTGATAATATCCGTCTTCGCTTTTTGTGTAAATCATATTTTCACCGCTTTGTGTTTCGTTTTTTGACGTGAGTTCGTTTTTGTTGCAACCTGCAAAGCACAATGCAATTGCAAGGATAAGAAGTGTTAATTTGTACGTCAGTTTCATATTAACCTCCGAGAAGAATATCTGAAACAAGCATCACGCAGAAACCAACGAGAAGCGCATACGTTGCACCTCTTTCGTTGCCGTGTGCGTGGGTTTCGGGAATCATTTCGTCGCTCACAACGTAGAGCATTGTGCCGCCTGCAAAGGCAAGGGCAAACGGCAGAATTGCCGAAGCAACGCTGACTGCAAAATAGCCGATGAGTGTGCCGATAACCTCAACAAGACCCGTTGCAAAAGCGCAAAGAAATGTCTTTTTGGGGGTTACGCCTGCCGCAAGCATCGGTGCGATGATAACCATACCTTCGGGAATGTTCTGCAGAGCAATGCCGCCTGCAATGAGCATAGCTTCCGTTGGGTTATCCGAACCGAAGCTTACGCCTGCGGCAATGCCTTCGGGCAGGTTATGGATTGCAATTGCCGTGACAAACAAAAGAACTTTATCGAGATTTGCGTTTTTCTTATGTTCTTCAATATCTGCACCCACAAGCTTGTGCAGATGGGGGACGAGCCTGTCGATAAGGTTAAGGCAAACCGCACCTGCAAAAATGCCCGCAACCGTGATTATGATGCCAAACTTGCCGCCTGCTTCAACCGACGGTATGATAAGACCGAGCACAGCAGCCGCAAGCATAATGCCTGCCGCAAACGACAACACGATATCGCTGAATTTATGAGAAATTTTTTTGAAAATAAAACCGATTATTGAACCGATAACTGTTGCACCGCCAACTCCGAGGGCGGTGAGCAAAACCATATTCATAATAACCTCCGCAAAAGAGTTGTTGATTTATTATATTATACCATTCAAATTAATGTTCATCAATAAAAATTATACAAATATTATTGAAAAAGCAAAAAATATATGATAGTATAAAATCAACATTTACAATAAAGTTAGGAGAAGTGTTATGTTTTGTTCAAACTGCGGTAGCACCGTTGATGCTTCAAAAAAATTCTGCCACGTTTGCGGTTTCCCTATTAAACAGCCCGCAGAAGAAAACTTTGATTCACCCACAGAATTCACCGAAATGCCTGCGAATCAGAATGTTGCAGCAGCTCAGCCGACAGGCTATACCCAGTCTGCAATGGCTGATTACGGATATCAGAATTCATCAGAGGCACTTTATGATAAGCAGCCCAAAAAGAAAAATCTGAAAAAGCTTCTTATCCCCGTTGTTGCAATTATTCTTGTTGCTGTGATTGCACTTGGCGGTTGGGGAATCTTCCTTTCAGCCAAGCCCCAGGTAAGACTCGGAAGTGCCCTTGAAAAGACACTTTTCAGCGCAAAGAGCTTTGCTGTTGAAGTTTCATATGATGGCGAAACGTTTGCTGAGGGCTATGTTTCATTTGGCAAAACAACTTTCACATCCGACGTTTGCGTTGAGATAGAAGGCGAAAAGATTGTTTGCAATGACGGTCAGGTTCTTGTGCCTGTAGGCGGCGGCACTTATATTTCAGCCGAGCTTCCCGTGTTCTTCACAGAAATCAAAGAAAGCCTTGATGAGCTTGTTGCAATGGTAGCAGGCGGCGAGAGCGCTGACGTTATTGTTGATCGCGTCAACGACAGATTCAACACCGACGTTTCACCCGAGAAGGTTCTCGAGTGGGCAGAAAATATTATCAAGAACAATAAGATTAACGAAGACGTTTTAAGCGAAATCTATGATACGGTTATTATCCCTGCATTTTCTGCAGAGTTCGACATTGAAGAAACCGATATCCCCAAATACAAAACTCTCAAAAAGATTATCAGCGATGCATTCCTTAAGGGCATCAGCAAAGAGACTCTCACAGTAAAGGATACTGAAAGCAAGAACGGTATCAAGTATTATGAACTTGAAGTTAATCTGGTTGAGCTTGCAAAGAGCTTAACGGAATTTGCCCTTGAATGCAAAGATATCGAAGCAATTCTTGATGCTGAAATCTATGGCGAAACAGCTCGCGAAGCTCTTGAAGAGCTTAACGAAGAAGCAACAGATTATATCGAGAGTGACGATTATGACGCTGATGATGAAACCGTTGAATTCAAGGTTGGCATCAAGGGCGGTTATCTTGTTGCTGTTGAGTATGAAGATTTTGAAGTTAAGCTTACAGAAGTCAACAAAAAGCACGATGCCAAAAACGATTATACAGAGGTTGAAGAAGACGCAGATGAGATTGTTGAAATCGAAAGCGTTGAACAGATGATTGAAGAGTTCTTTTTAGGCGGTTTTTCCGGTTATAACGAACCCTATTACGATTACTACTATTAATAACGTAACATAATAAAAAGCGGTCTGCATGAAAAGATGCAGACCGCTGATTTTTTTGTTTGGATTTAAACGTTATCCTGGCTGTAGGTTGAGAAATAAACGGGGAACCAGTTCTGTGCGAATGCGGGCAGAGTGAGTCTGGATTCTGAGAAAAGAGAAGCAACAAGGCGGATAGCTTCAAGGTGTTCAACCTCAAGGTCGGCATCCTTTGTTGTTTCGCAAACCTTAACGTCTTCGCCGTCAACGGTGATTTCAATGCGTTCATCCTTCTTGTAACCGTGGATAAGAAGAACGAGTGAGCCGCTGCAGAGCTTAACTGTTTTTGCTTTGACTGCAAGGAAAGCTTCGATGAATCTGCCGTAATTGAGAATGTTGATCATTTCGGAGTGGCTGACATCCCAACCGCCGCAGTATTTTGTCATATATGCGCACATTTCGGGCTCATAGAAGGGAACGCTGAATGAGATGCTGTCTTTGCCCATTGTTTCCATAATGCACATAATGAGGTTGAGAGTATCTTCGATGTTAACGGGGCAGATTTCCTGAATGCCGCCGAACTTCTGAAGAACAAAATAACCCTTGAATTCGTCGCCTTCAAAAGCGGCATAGGGAACGCTTCTCCAGGATGAAAGCATATCGTAGATGTTGTCTGCGTTTCTGTCAACAGTGTAAGGTCCGCGGTTATAAAGCTCAATTGTTTTTGCAAGAAGCTCTGTATCCTCGGGCTTGATTTCACGGGCTGTGAGAGTTGTTTTTGCGTCTTTGCCGATGCAGTGGCGGATGTTTCTCATATCGATGTTGAAATCGTATTCGGGGCCGCACTGCTCAAAGCCAAAGTAAGCGTATCTCTGTCTGTGACCGCCAAGAAGAGAATAGTCTGTGTTATCTTCAATCATTGCTTCAAGGCTCATATTCATACAGTCTTTCATATAGCCCTTGCCGCGGCAATCTCTTGTTACGCCAACGTTACCGATGCCGCCAACGCGGAGTTTTCTGCCTGCTGCGGTTGCTTCGAAAGGATAAAGACCAACTGCGCCCTTAACCTTATCGTCTTCCATAACAACGAGGTTGTTGTATGCGGGGTTATACTGCTCTTTATAAAGCTTGGGGAGCAGGTCGCGGAAGTTACGCTTGGTTGCCTCTTCATCTTCGAAAAAGAAGATATCGTCAAGAGTGTCGATGAGATGGTCGGTATATTCCTTCGGGCATCTGCCTTTGAAAAGTTCCATAATGTTTCTCCTTTATAGTTAAATTATTTTTTCATCCTTACATAATTGCTTTGACCCAAAACGTGGTAATCTCTGCCAACAACGGGACGCATTCTGCGCTTTTTCTTGTTATAGAAAAAGAAAATCAGAAACGCGACGGCAATGAGAATAACAATAATTATAAATGCAGGGCTTGTGAAAAAGTCCTTGAGCTTTGATGCCGCCAGAACAGAAGCGCTTCTCTTGATATCGTTTGCGGCAACAAGATCGATTTCACGCAAGACCTCGCCTGCATAAAGAACTCTGCCTTTGCAGACAAAATCACCTTTTTTGATGGGGGCGTCGATTGATTCGGGCATTGATTCGGGAATGGGTTCAACGAGCACGCTGCCTTTATCTGTTCCCAACGGAACAAGGCTATAGATTGTTTCGGCAGGCACAAGGCTCACGTAATCGGTTGATTTTGCGTAGTTGACCTTAACCTCGCCTGTGATTTTTTGCGGGTCACAGATTGCAACAAGCTCAATGTTATTGAATGCCCAAGTAAACATTTTTTTGCAATCAAGAAAAGCACCGTTTTCTTTGACACCGTCTTTATCAAAATCTTTTTCTTCCGCACCGAGTGCGATTGCTATGTAATTATAACCGTCTTTTGAAGCGTAGGAAACAAGGCATTTGCCTGCGCCTGAGGTTGTGCCTGTTTTACCGCTCTTTGCATATTTGCAATAATAATCGGCATAGTTTTTGTTGAGAAGATAACAGGTGTTTGAAATTCTGCGTGCATCGCGCAGGTTGTTTGCAGGCACTGTATGCGAAAGCTTGCCTGTTATTTCTGCAAAATCAACAAGGCTCATTGCGTGAGTCATAATCTTTGCAAGGTCTTCTGCCGTTGTGTATTGGTCATCGTCATCAAGACCGTGGGGATTTGTGAAATGGGTGTTTACACAGCCCAAACGGGAGGCGACCTCGTTCATTTTTGCGATGAAAGCAGGTCTGTTACCGCCTGTAACGTAGTTTGCAAGGGTTGTTGCGGCATCGTTTGCACTCATAATCATCATATAGCAAAGCAGGTTATAAACCGTTATCTGCTCGCCTGTTCTGAGGTTGGCAACGGAACTGCCCGTGCCGCTGAGTTCTTTGATGCATTCTTCAGGCACCGTTACAACTTCGTTGAGGTTTTTGCAATTTTCGATAACAACAATTGCCGTAACGATTTTTGTGAGGCTTGCAGGTGCCGTTTGCTTGCGGATATCTTTTTCAAATATGATTTCTCCGTTGTCTGCGCTGATGAGCAGAAGACACTCTGAATTAAGGTTGAGTTCCTGCATCGAGGTGTCGTAAGCTGCAGTTGCAGGGATGCAGAAAAATGCCGACAGCGCAACTGTAACGCAGAGAAAAAGGGTTAATAATCGTTTCATTGCATAACACCGTTTGGATTATTTGTCGTTTTCACGCGACATTTAACTAATTATATCATATGTATCAGAAAAAATAAACCTCTTTTCGAAATTTAAAGAGGTAAATATTATATAATCTTGATTTTTTAAACTTTTGGGAGTATACTTAATGGGCAAACATTTTGAGAGGATTATAATATTATATGGTATATATAACAGGAGATATGCACGGCGATATCAGCCGCTTTGATTCGCCTGCACTCAAAAAGCTCAAAAAGGGTGATACCCTCATAGTCTGCGGCGATTTCGGCTTTGTCTGGGATAACAGCAAGCACGAGCAGAAAATGCTTAAAAAGCTTGGCAAAAAGAAATTCAACATCTGCTTTGTTGACGGCACCCACGAAAACTTTGAGATTCTCAATTCTTATCCCGTAACAAACTGGTGCGGTGGCAAGGTTCATAACATCGGCGGCAATCTTTTTCACCTTATGAGAGGTCAGATTTTTAAAATCGAAAATATGACTTTCTTCACAATGGGTGGCGGCGAAAGCCCCGATATTGATATCCGTTTTGAAGAAAATGCATGGTCAAAGCTTGAAATTCCCAGCCGCGAAGAATTGCTTGAGGGTGCTGAAAACATTGAACGGGCAAACTGCAAGGTGGATTATATTATTACTCACGAGCCGCCGTTCAAAATCAAGGGTTTTCTTATGCTCAAAGACAGCGAAGCGGCAAACGTAACCGGTCTTAACACCTATCTTGAAGAGCTTTCGGAAGCTTGCAGATTCAGAAGATGGTTTTTCGGATCAATGCATCTTGATAAATATATTTCGAGCACACATATTGCGGTGTTCCAGAACGTTATCAACGCAACAACAGGTGAAGTTGACAGATAAGTGAAGGGCAATCTTACGATTGCCCATTTTCTTACAGAAGGAGATGATAAAAATGCTTAAAACCATATTAAAGCAAACAAAGGGCTACAGGCTTGCTTCAATTCTTTCACCGCTTCTCATTCTGGTGGAAGTTTATATGGAAGTTCAGCTGCCTTTTGTTATGGCTGAAATGGTTGACGGCGGAGTCAGTGGCGGTGCAGGTCTGGGCTTTGTTGTCAAAGAGGGTATTAAGATGATACTTATGGCTCTTGTTGCACTTGCAAGCGGCGCGGCAGCGGCAAGATTTGCAGCAAAAGCAGGCATGGGCTTCGGCGCAAATATGCGAAGCGCCATATTCGCGAGAATTCAGGATTTCTCTTTTGAAAATATTGATAAATTCAGCACGCCCTCGCTTATCACGAGAATGACAACCGATATTAATACAATGCAGATGGCTTACACAATGATTGTTCGCATTGTTGTGCGTTCGCCGCTTATGCTTGTTATGGCGTTTTTCTATGCTTACAGACTCAATTCAACGCTTTCAAAGGTGTTTGTTGTTGCAGCCCCCGTTTTGCTGTTGCTTCTTGGCGGAATGGCGATTTTTGCTCTGCCCAGATTCAAAACTCTTATGAAAAAAGTTGACGGCATCAATGCATCCGTGCAGGAAACCCTTATCGGTATGCGAGTTATCAAAGCTTTTGTAAGAGCAAGACACGAAAAAGAAAAATTCCGCATTTCAAATGACGAACTCCGCGATGCGTCAATCGCGGCGGAAAAGCTTCTTATTCTTGCAAACCCCTTTATGCAGCTTACCGTTTATTCCTGCATCATCGCAATTTTCTGGTTTGGCGGCAATCTTGTTGTTGAATCGAATATGACGGTTTCAGACCTTGCGGCATTCATCACCTACGTTAACCAGATTCTTATGTCGCTGATGATGATTTCAATGATTTTTGCTATGGCGGTTATGTCCAGAGCATCTCTTACCCGTGTTGCAGAGGCAATCAGAGAAGTGCCTGAAATCAACGATGACGGTGCAGACCCCGACCTCAAGGTTGCAAACGGAGATATCGATATGGAAAACGTTTGCTTCAAATACAAGAAAAACGGCAAAAAGAACGTTATTGATAACATCAATCTTCATATAAAATCAGGCGAAACAATCGGCATCATCGGCGGCACAGGCTCCGCAAAAACAACCCTTGTGCAGATGATTCCCCGTCTTTATGACGTAACGGAGGGCGTTGTTAAGGTTGGCGGCAGACCTGTCAGCGATTACACCCTCAAAAATCTTCGAGATTCCGTTGCAATGGTGCTTCAGGTTAACGTGCTTTTCTCGGGCACAATTGAAGAAAATCTTCGCTGGGGCAAGCCTGATGCAACGAAAGAAGAAATTGAAAATGCCTGCAAAATTGCACAGGCTCACGATTTCATAACGTCATTCCCCGACGGTTACGAAACAAATCTCGGTCAGGGCGGCGTTAACCTTTCGGGCGGTCAGAAGCAAAGACTCTGTATCGCAAGAGCTCTTCTCAAATCACCCAAGGTAATTATTCTTGATGACAGCACAAGTGCGGTTGATACCGCAACCGATGCAAAAATCCGCGAAGGCTTCAAGGATAATCATTCTGACGTTACAAAAATCATCGTTGCCCAGCGAATCAGTTCCGTTCAGCATGCAGACAGAATCATCGTGCTTGATGACGGCAAGATAAACGCTATCGGTTCACACGAAGAATTGCTTGGCACGAACGAGATTTATACTGAAGTTTATAAATCACAGCAAGAAGGGAGCGTGGCATAATGGCACCTGCAACCAAACGCCCCGAAAAGCCCGGAATGGGTCTCAAAATGCAGAAGCCAGGTAACCCCAAAGCAACCTTCCTGCGCCTTTTGAGTTATCTCGGCAAATCAAAAGCAATGCTTGCCGTTGTTTTTGTGTTTGTTCTTTTCAGCTCCCTTGCAGGCGTTATAGGCACGTCGTTCATCAAAACAGTAACAGACGAAGTTCTGCCTGCGATTATTGCGAGCGGCGGCAAGGATATGGCGCCGATGATAAAGGTGCTTGTTACCCTCGGCATTATTTACGGTGTCGGTGTAATTTCTTCCTACTGCTATTCAAGAATTATGCTTCAGGTTGCGCAAAAAACTCTTAACACAATCAGAAGAGATTTGTTCAACCATATGCAGGAGTTGCCCATCAGATTTTTTGACAGCCACACTCACGGCGAGCTTATGAGCCGCTATACGAGTGATACCGATACTCTGCGTGAATGCATCAGCCAGAGCTTTGTTGCGCTGATAACTTCGCTCGTTTCGGTTATCGGTACCTTCGTTATGATGGTATGGCTCAGCCCCGTGCTTGCACTTTTTGTTGTGGTAATGCTTTGCTTCGGCTTCATTGCAATCAAAATGCTCGGCGCGCGAAGCGCAAAATATTTCAGAGAACAGCAGAAATGTGTTGGTCAGGTTAACGGCTACATCGAAGAATTCATCGAGGGTCAGAAGGTTGTTAAAGTTTTCTGCCACGAAGAAAAAGCAAAGGCGGATTTTACTGCTATCAACGAAAATCTGCGCAAAGCCGCAACCAACGCTCACACCTATGCAAGCGTGCTTATGCCTGTTATGGGTAATATCTCATATATCACCTATGCGGCTGTCGCAATGCTCGGCACGGTTATGCTGATGATGATTCCTTCGGGTTCATTCTTTGCAATTTCGCTCGGTGCGATGCTCGCGTTCCTGACTTATACAAGACATTTCTTCCAGCCCATAACCCAGATTTCACAGCAGTTCAATTCAATTATTATGGCTATGGCAGGTGCGGAAAGAATTTTCCAGATTATCGATACTCCCGCTGAAGAAGATGATGGCTACGTTACTCTTGTTAATGCCAAGAAAAATGCAGACGGAACTCTTGTTGAATGCGAAGAAAGAACAGGCATCTGGGCTTGGAAGCATCCTCACGGTGACGGCACAATAACCTATACCGAGTGGCAGGGTGACGTTCGTTTCCACGACGTAACGTTCAGCTATGACGGCAAAAAGACCGTTCTCAAAAACGTTTCACTTTATGCTATGCCCGGTCAGAAAATTGCTTTTGTTGGCTCAACGGGTGCAGGCAAAACAACAATCACAAACCTCATCAACCGCTTCTATGACGTCAACGAGGGCAAAATCACCTATGACGGCATCAATATAAAGAAGATTAAAAAAGGTGAGCTTCGCCGCTCAATGGCAATGGTGCTTCAGGATACCCATCTGTTCACAGGAACTGTAAGGGATAACATCGCTTACGGCAGACTCGATGCAACAAACGAAGAAATCGAGAACGCGGCAAAGCTTGCAAACGCCCATTCATTTATCAGCAGATTGCCCGAGGGCTACGACACAATGATAACGGGTGACGGCGCAAACCTTTCGCAGGGTCAGCGTCAGCTTCTTGCGATTGCAAGAGCGGCGGTTGCGGATCCGCCCGTGCTTATTCTTGACGAAGCCACAAGCTCAATCGATACGCGTACGGAGCGTTTGATTGAAAAGGGTATGGATAAGCTTATGGAGGGCAGAACAGTGTTTGTTATTGCCCACAGACTATCAACCGTTCGCAATTCAGACGCGATAATGGTTCTTGAAAAAGGCGAAATCATTGAGCGCGGCACCCACGATGACCTGCTTGAGCAGAAGGGTAAATATTATCAGCTTTATACAGGTCAGTTTGAATTGGATTAAGAGAGGCAAAACAATGAAAAAGACGTTTAAAACAGTTGCATCGCTTGTGTTGATTCTTATTTGTCTGTTCGGATTTGCATCGTGCAAAGAGAAGAAGGCGGCAACGGTTCTTTGGGCAAACGCAATCTACACGGAAGATACCGAGCTTGGCAGCGGTTCAAAAACTGTGACTGTTGAAATTGAAGCGGAAGATAAAAGCGTTAAATTCACAGTCAGAACAGATAAAAACACTCTCGGTGAAGCTTTGCTTGAAAATGAACTTATCGACGGTGATAAAGGCGATTACGGAATTTATATCAAAAGCGCCAACGGTATTGTTGCCGATTATGACGTTGACCAGACCTATTGGGCGGTTTATATCGGCGATGAAAAGGCAATGACAGGTGTTGATTCAATCGAAATTAACGATGGTGCATCCTACCGCCTTGCGCGTGAAACGATGTAATGTTAAAGAGCAGTCTGCGGACTGCTCTTTTTACTTTAGTTGGGTAAAATTATACAAAAAACAAGGCTTGTTTTTGTGCAACCGAAAAAACTTTTTTGAAATTCATAAATGAGCTTTTGCTATGAAAAACGGAGAAAAAACGAGCATTTGCGAGATTGTGAAATGTAAATTAAAAAATTGCAAAATTACTATTGACATTGTGTTGACCTTATGATAATATATCCAAGCACGAAAAAATTATATCGGAGGAAATGTTATGTCAACTTATATGCCTAAAGCGGGCGACATCACCCGCGCATGGTATGTGATCGATGCAGCAGGCAAGCCCATGGGTAAGGTTGCTGTTGAAGCTGCAAAGCTTCTTCGCGGCAAGCATAAGGCTATCTTCACACCTCACGCTGACTGCGGTGATCACGTTATCATCATCAACGCTGATAAGGCTGTTCTCACAGGTAACAAGCTTGATCAGAAAATGTATTATCATCACACAGGCTACATCGGCAATCTCAAAGAGGTTAAGTACAGCACTCTTATGAAGACAAGAGCTGATTTCGCTATGACACTTGCTGTTAAGGGCATGATCCCCGACACAGTAATCGGCCGTAAGGCTCTCACAAGACTTCGCGTTGTTAAGGGCGCAGAGCACGCTCACGCAGCTCAGAAACCCGAAGTTTGGGAATTTTAAGAAAGGGAGGCTATAAATAATGTACGATTCAAATCCTTATTTCTACGGCACTGGCCGCAGAAAGAGCTCAGTTGCCAGAGTACGTGTTTACGCAGGCACAGGCAAAATCACAATCAATGACAGAGATATCGACGATTATTTCGGTCTTGAAACACTCAAGCTCATCGTTCGTCAGCCTCTCGCTCTCACAGGCACAACAGAGAAGTTTGACATCGTTTGCCGTGTAGGCGGCGGCGGCGTTACAGGTCAGGCAGGCGCAATCCGTCACGGCCTTTCCAGAGCTCTTCTTCAGTATGACGAGAATCTTCGTTCAACCCTCAAGAAGGCAGGTTTCCTTACCAGAGACCCCAGAATGAAGGAAAGAAAGAAGTACGGTCTCAAAGGCGCTCGTCGTGCACCCCAGTTCTCAAAGAGATAATTTATCCCGAATGGGGATTATCGAAAACCCTTGGAATCAACCGATTCCAAGGGTTCTTTTCTTTTTAAGAATAATCCCAAAATGTCAATATTTTGTCAATAATTAAGAAAAAACACAGGAAACGGATTGTTTCCTGTGTTTTCCCTTTGTCATTTAATAATATGAAATATTAGGACAATAAAAAATGAAAGTAATTAATTAAATTATATTAAAGCTAAAAAACATAAAAAAATTCCCCTCCGAAGTGTTGATATTGAATCAAAAATTTTTTCGGAGAGGTACGGTTGAAAAGAGAATATTAAATTGAGTTGTTCAGAAAAAACGGTTTCTGAGTAACGATTTGTCCCGTAATCGGTACAAAGTGCGCCCAAAAGTTGCGTTTCAGGAATAAAATTGTGTGATTGTTGAAAGAATACTGTTGATATTGTTCCTCAATTGTGTTAAAATCTATTCGTATAAGTTTATTTACCCGGAGGTAATTCTATGAATTACATAAAAGTTTCGCAAGCTGCCGAAAAATGGGGAATTTCTGCCCGCAGAGTTCGTGTTCTCTGTGCAGAAGGAAAAGTTGAAGGTGCAATCCGCAAGGGTAAGCTCTATATGATTCCCGAAAATGCACAGAAACCGTTTGATGGCAGAGTTAAATATAATATTCTTGCAGATATCGAGGTTAAAAAGGCTCGTCTTTCCGAGCTGAGACCTCTGACTGCAGGTGAAGTTGAACGCCTTCGTGAAGAGTTTATGGTTGAATTCACCTACAACTCCAATGCTATTGAGGGCAACACCCTAACGCTTAAAGAAACCGCAATGGCTCTTGAAGGCATGACCATTGACCAGAAGCCTCTCAAAGACCATCTCGAAGCCGTAGGACACCGTGATGCGTTCCTTTATGTGCAGGACATTGCGACAAAGGATATGCCCATCAGCGAAAATGTAATCAAAAACATCCACTCCCTTGTTCTAATAAACAGACCCGAAGACAAGGGCGTTTACCGCAGAATTCCCGTTCGCATTATGGGAGCTTATACAGAACCGCTTCAGCCCTATATGGTTCAGCCTGCGATGGAAGGTCTTATAATTGAAAACAACAAGCGCACCGAAACGATGAATATCATCGAGCGCATTGCCCGTTTCCACCTTGAATTCGAAGGAATTCATCCGTTTATCGACGGCAACGGAAGAACGGGCAGACTTATATTGAACCTTGACCTCATCCGCAACGGCTACCCGCCTATAAACGTCAAATTCACAGACCGCAAGCGTTATTACGAAGCCTTCGATGCATATTACCGTGATAACGACGCATCCAAAATGACCGACATCATAGCAGAATACGTAAACGAAAGACTGGATGAGTATTTGGCTGTGCTGGAAAACTGACAGGTTATATTTCAAATTGATTCGTTTATATAAAACAGGAGAATTATTATGATAAACATTCGTAAACTTGAAACAGAATTATGGGAAGCAGCAGACCTTCTGCGTGCTGATTCGAAAGTTACTTCACAGGAATACTGTATGCCCGTATTGGGCCTTATTTTCTTGCGTTATGCATACAGCCGCTTCAAGTTCGTTGAAGCTGATATACTTAAAAATCGCCCTGTTCGTAACGGCAGAGTTCTGCCTGTTGAAGCGGACGATTTCAAAACAAAGAGTGCTATATTTCTTCCCGAAGAAGCACGATATGACTATCTTATCAACCTTCCCGATAACACCGATATGGGACAGGCTATCAACCGTGCAATGGAGTTGATTGAGGAGCAGTCAACCCAGCTCAAGGGTATTCTTCCCAAGAACTACACCATTCTTCAGAATGACCTTCTTCGAGAACTTCTCCGAATTTTCAATAACAGTGCTTTCAACGAAATGAAAGACGATATTATCGGACGTATTTACGAATATTTCCTCAATAAATTTGCACCTGCGGTTGCATCTGATGACGGTGTATTCTTCACGCCCAAATCATTGGTAAGAATGATTGTTAACGTTATCGAACCCACACACGGAACAGTTCTTGACCCTGCGTGCGGAAGCGGCGGCATGTTTGTTTCTTCGGCAGACTTTATTGAAGGCTACGGCGCAAATGCCAATACCGCAATGACTTTCTACGGTCAGGAAAAGGTTGATTATAACGCAAAGCTTTGTTCGATGAATATGGCTGTTCACGGACTCAACGCAAAGATTGTTTCGGGTGATGAAGCAAACAGTTTTTATCACGACCATTTTTCGCTTGAAGGTTGCTGTGACTACGTTATGGCGAATCCGCCTTTCAACGTTGATAAGGTTAAATCTGAATCTGCGCAGAACGCAGGCAGACTGCCTTTCGGTTTACCCGGTGTAAATAAAAATAAAGAAATCGGTAACGGCAACTATCTCTGGATTTCATATTTTCACGCATACCTGAATGAAACGGGACGTGCGGGATTTGTTATGGCATCCTCTGCAACGGACAGTCAGGGCAAGGATAAGGATATCCGTGAGAAGCTCATTAACACAGGCGACGTTGACGTTATGCTTTCGGTAGGCAATAACTTCTTCTACACAAAGAGTCTGCCCTGCACACTCTGGTTTTTTGATAAGGCAAAGAGAGCAGAAAACAAAGACAAAATTCTCTTTATTGATGCGAGAAACTATTACACCGTCGTTGACCGCACACTCAACGAGTGGAGTGAATGGCAGATGAAGAATCTGAATGCTATTGTCTGGCTCTATCGCGGTGAACTTGAAAAATACAAGCAGTTGATTGAGGATTACAGACGATATCTTTACCATTGTGCAGTTACATTAAAAGAAAGAGATATATGGGTGAATATCCGCCAAGAAGACGGATTTGCGGAGACTCTCGCGTTGCTTGAAGAGTGCAAACAGGAACAAAACAAGAAGGCGAAGTTTGACCTTGAACACGTAATTAGAAAAGACAAGAAAAAAACAGAAGCAGAATGGACAGAGAAAATTACATATATCGATGAAGCAATTACAGTCGCTAAAGAAGCTTGCTGGCTTTATGAAAAATTCGGTGACGGAGAATATAAGGATATTCTCGGTCTGTGCAAGTGCGCCTCGATTGAAGAGATTGAGCAGAAGGGTTGGTCGCTGACTCCCGGTGCATATGTAGGCGTTGCACCTGTTGAAGATGATGGTGTTGACTTTGCCGAACGCATGGCAGAGATCCACGCAGAGCTTCTTACACTTCAAGCTGAATCCAACGAACTTATGACAACCATCTCAAAGAATATGGAGGGGATGGGGTTATGAGATGGGAGTATAAAATAGCGGAAGAATATTGCGAATCTGTTAGAGATGGAACACACGATACTCCAAAACAAACAGAGAGTGGCTATAAGCTTGTAACTGGTAAGCACATTAAAAACGGGCAAATTGATCCAAACGATGCCTATTATATATCAGAAAAAGATTATATCAAGATTAACGAGAGAAGTTTGGTTGAACAGTGGGATGTTTTAATGTCCATGATAGGAACAGTAGGAGAAGTTGCAGTTGTGCAAAATCAGCCTACTTATGCAATAAAAAATGTGGCATTATTTAAATGTGGTGGATCGGAACTGAAAGGTAAATGGCTAGCGTATTATCTGAGGTCGGCAGAGGCGCAAGGCCATATGATGGGAAATCAAAAAGGATCAAGTCAACAATTTCTTTCACTCAAACAACTTCGCAGATTACCAATTCCAACAACCGATGATAAGTATATGCAGAAAGTTGTTGACATTCTTTCAGCATACGATAATCTCATTGAAAATAACCAAAAGCAGATTAAGTTGTTGGAAGAATCGGCACAGAGGCTTTATAAAGAATGGTTTGTTGACCTCCGCTTTCCCGGACACGAAACAACCCCTATCATCGATGGCATTCCCGAAGGTTGGAGAATATTAGAATTTACAGAAGTTTTTGACTTTGTCAGAGGAAAATCGTATACATCAAAAGAATTAAGTGAAGATTGTGGAGTATTAATGGTTAATCTAAAAAATATATGTTCTTTTGGTGGATATAAAAGAAATGCCGAAAAACGCTTTTTAGGATCATATAATGATAATCAAACCCTTACTGGCGGAGATGTAGTAATGGGTGTTACCGATATGACTCAGGAAAGACGTCTTGTTGGTTATGTCGCAATGATTCCTTCTTTTAATGAGAAAGCAACTTTTTCAATGGACTTAATTAAGTTGATTCCTAAATCAGCAAGTAGAAACTATCTGTACTCTTCATTACAATTTGGAAACTATGGAAAGAAAATTTCTCCGCTTGCAAATGGCGTTAATGTACTTCATTTAAAACCGGAGTCGATGATGAAAATGAAAATGCTTATCCCCAATAAAGATATTATGGATATATATGATGTTCGATTTGAATCAATAAGATTAAAAATAGAAACTTTGGAAAAGCAAATCAATTTAGCAATGCAGGCTCGTGACCGTTTGTTACCCAAACTCATGAGCGGTGATTTGGAGGTGTGATATTGACTAAATTTTCTGCAAGAATCGGACATTCAGACGAGTCCGAAACACAGATATACTATATATCTCAAGCTTTAAGAAACAGAATATGGAACTTGTTTCATCGAGAAGAAATTCTCAGAAAAAGTGGTGAAAGACTAAAAAGTTCCTTCAAAAATAAAGGTTTAATTGAAGATGTTCTTCTTGATAAGGCGGGGTTATTAGCTAATACAACAGGTTCCAAAACCAACAGGCTCAAAGATTACTTTTTGAACTGTGAATGGTTTGAGGTACTTGATTTTGTTGAGGCACATATTGAAACGCTTAATGATGAAGAAAAAGAATCAATAGTCAACCTCTATAATGAGTTGTTTGAATATGAAGGGGTTAAGTTTAGGTTAGTAAACCAAAAAATATCTCCGATTTATAATCAATCTGATATAGAAGTAATTGAGCAAGCGTCTAATACTAAATTTGAATCTGTAAATCAACATTTTAAAAAAGCTATGTTATGCTTTTCAGACAGAAAACAGCCAGACTACGAAAATACAATTAAAGAATCCATAAGTGCTGTTGAGGCTATGTGTTGTATTATCAACGGTAAAAACGAAACCCTGAACAAAGCTTTAGATCACTTACAGAATAATGGGGTTCACATTCATCCTGCTATGAAAAATGCTTTTGTATCATTGTATGCGTATACCTGCGATGAAAAAGGTATCCGTCATGCTGGCATTGAATTCGTCAATACACCTTCAGAGGATGCGAAGTATATGTTGATATCTTGCTCGGCGTTTGTGAACTATTTGATTGAAAAGTGGACTAAAACCAATAAGGCAGAAGAAGGTGAAATGTAATGCAGGGATTGATCGATGCAATCAACCAATCTCATAGCAAAGATATAATTGATATTATTGCAATTTTTTCTCCACTTGTTTTATCTGTTGTAGCAATTGTAATTTCGCTTTATACTGTTCACAAACAAAACAAAATTGCTCTTTTTAAAATAAGATACAAAGCTTTATCACAATTAAAATCAATTTTATGTTTCGATGCTGGTGTTTACGATTGTGATGACGAGAAAATGATTCTTCTTCTTTTTGATTCATATTTTAATGCACAAGCTTCAATTTTAAATGTAGATGGTAGTGTTTTAGTTAATGTAAAATCTAAGGTTGAAGATGTTAAATATGACATACTGACATCAATTTTTGTGTTCGACAAAAAGTATCATAATGAAATATCAGATATTTTAAAAGATTTTCATGAGTTTGTCACAAGTGTTTCGATTTATAATATCAATAAAGAAGCCCAAAAGAATTTACATGAAAAATGTGTCAATTTTTATGAAAATGATTTTAAAAAAATTTCCAAAGAAACTAAAATTTAGATTGTGTAATAAATTTAAGGTGGTGTACTTATGAGCTGGGAATACTCTGAAAATATACTTGTTCAGAATAGTGCGGGCAAGGTTTTGCAGGACAAGCTCGGTTGGGAGGTTGTTTTCGCATATAACGAGGAAAAACTCGGCGAAAGCGGAACTCTCGGCAGAAAATCATATAAGGAGATTATCCTCACACGCTATCTTCGCAAAGCGTTGTTTGAGAATAACGATTGGATGACGGATGCATATTGCGATTCCGCCGTCAAGACCCTTTGCGCCTATACCGCCTCCGCTACCATGATGCAGATAAACGAAGAAAAGTATTCCCTTCTCCGTGACGGCATTCCCGTTCAGATCAAGAAACCCGATGGCTCATTTGAAATCCGCAATGCAAAAGTCTTTAATTTTGACGAACCCGAAAAGAATCATTTCCTCGCAGTCAAAGAAATGAAAATCCACGGTGAGCTTTACCGCAGACGAACCGATATCGTCGGCTTTGTCAACGGTATACCTCTGCTGTTTGTCGAGCTTAAAAAACAGAGCGTTGACGTTAAAGATGCCTATGACTGTAACTACACCGATTATCTTGATACCATTCCTCAGCTTTTCCGCTTCAACGCATTCCTTATGCTCTCAAACGGTCTTGAAGCAAAGGTCGGTACTCTCGGCTCAAAATATGAGTTCTTCCATGAGTGGAAACGTCTGAAAGAGGACGATGCAGGTGCAGTAGACCTTGAAACAATGCTTCTCGGTATCTGCAACAAGCAGAACTTTATGGATTTATTTGAGAATTTCATTCTCTTTGACCATTCGGGCGGAAGAACTGCAAAAATCTTTGCCCGAAATCATCAGTATCTCGGCGTAAACGAAGCCGTTGAATCCTATAAAGCACGAAAACTTAAAGACGGCAAGCTCGGCGTTTTCTGGCACACACAGGGAAGCGGTAAGAGCTACTCTATGGTATTCCTTGCACAGAAAATACGTCGTAAATTCACGGGTAGTCCGACTTTCGTTGTGCTTACAGACCGTGAAGAACTCAATAAACAGATAAGCGATACTTTTGAAGCCTGCGGATGTCTTTCGGGTAAAGCAAGACAGTATATACCCTCAAGCGGAAAAAATCTCCACGAAATGCTCAAGGGTAATCCGAGCTATATATTCACGCTGATTCAGAAGTTCAACGATGATTCGGCATCGCCTATCACTCCCGACCACGATATAATCATACTTTCTGACGAAGCTCACCGCTCACAGAACGGCATCTTTGCCGATAATATGTGCCGTCTTCTTCCGAGTGCATCCCGTATCGGATTTACGGGTACACCTCTGTTTAAATATGACAATATCACTGAGCGTACCTTCGGTAGCTATGTTTCAATTTATGACTTCAAGCGAGCTGTTGATGACGGCGCAACAGTTCCGCTTTATTACGAAAACAGAAGCGATATGCTCGGCATTGAAAACCCCGAAATAAATGACGAGCTCCTTGAAGCGGTTGAAGCTGCTGATCTTGATGTAAGTCAGCAGGCAAAACTCGAACAGGAACTTGCAAAAGATATACATATCATTACATCCGAACCAAGACTTGACACAATCGCAAAGGATTTTGTTGAGCATTATTCGGAACTCTGGACTACGGGCAAAGCAATGTTTGTTTGCGTTAACAAAGTTACTTGCGTCCGTATGTATAATCTTGCTCAGAAATATTGGGCAGACAAAATAGCAGAACTTGAAAAAGAAATCAAATATGTTTCACAGCAAGAAGCACAGGAATTTCAGCGTAAAATTGACTGGATGAAAGAAACTGAAATGGCTGTTGTTATCAGTCAGGAACAGAATGAAATCCAAACATTTGCCAACTGGGGTCTTGATATTATTCCTCACCGTGAAAAAATGGAAAAGCGTGAACTTGATAAGGAATTCAAAGAGGCTGATAATCCGTTCAGAGTTGTGTTTGTCTGTGCAATGTGGCTCACCGGGTTTGACGTTAAATCCCTTGCAACAATTTATATGGATAAGCCGTTAAAGGCTCATACGCTTATGCAGACAATCGCAAGAGCAAACCGTGTATGTGACGGCAAGAGCAACGGTCTTATTGTTGACTATATCGGTGTTGTTAAGGCTTTACGTCAGGCGTTAGCTGATTATACTTCAAGCGGTGGCGGTAAATCCGGTGACGATCCTGCTCCCGACAAAACAGAACTTATAGAAAAAATAGTTAACACCATTAAATCAATTGATTCGTATATGCGTGAAAACGGATTCTCTCTCAAATCTCTTATTGAATCAGATGATTTTGCTAAGCTTGCTTTGGTTAAAGCGGGTGCTAATGCAATGTGTTCCACAAGCGAAATAAAGAAGCGTTTTGAAATCCAGGCTCGTGAACTTTTCCGCATGTTTAAATATGTTGAAAAGAACGAAGTTGCGCAGGAGATACATAGATACAAAAATGCTATAAGCGAAATCTACGATCAGCTTCAGGAAAGACGCAAGCACGCTGATAACTCTGCTCTTATGGCGCAGATTAACGAAATCGTCAGCAGTTATGTTACTGTTGCAAAGAGCGAGGGCACAGAAGAAAGCAAAAAGTTCGATATCAGCAAAATTGATTTTGACAGACTGAGAAGAGAGTTTGAAAGGGCAAAGAATAAGAACTTGCTTTTCAAAGATTTACAACAGCTTGTTGAGGCTCGGCTTGAAATGATGCTCCGCGAAAACCCGCTGCGCATCAACTATTATGAACGCTATCAGGAGATTGTTGAAGAATACAACAAAGAAAACAAGAAAGATGAAATTGCTGTTGTGTTTGAAAATCTTATGAATCTCGTTGACAGCCTTGATGATGAACAGAAACGTTATGTCAGAGAGGGTTTTGACAGCGATGAAGAGTTGACAATCTTTGATTTGCTTTGTAAGGATAAATCACTCACAAAAGAAGAAATAAAAATGGTAAAGAAACTGTCACAGGATATACTCAAAACGGTTAAGGAACGTATACATGAGCTTGACCATTGGAGAGATAAAGAAGAAACCCAGTCGATTATTAGTGTTATGATCCGTGATATTCTCTGGGCAAATCTCCCTGAAAGCTATGATGATAAATCTATCGCAAGTTATAGACAGAATATTTATGAGCATATTTATAACACATATCCGGCAGCATAAAGAAAATGGCAAGTATTAACGAAACGCTTTTGAAATTGAAAAAGTCAGATTTTCGGTCGAGGTTTCATTTGTCCGAAAATGACAAGGCTTATATTGCCGAAAAGGGAATGGATACCGTAAGAAAACACGCAGAGGAATTTGTGCGAACCCGTCTGGCACCTGTATATCCGCCGAATGACGGACATCAAACTCCTATGCGAGGGCATCCTGTGTTTGTGGCACAGCACGCCTGTGCCTGCTGTTGCCGTGGATGCCTTGAAAAATGGTATCGGGTACCGCAGAGCATCGCTTTAACCGATGTTCAACAAGAAAAAATCGTTAACCTGCTTATGGCGTGGATAACGGAAGAAATAGAGGCTATCAAACACACAACTGAATTTGTGTAACTTCAAAGTCGTTGTAAAGGAAGTGTAATTTATGAGAAGGTTTCCAAAGTTTTTTTGGTTCTTGATTGTTATGCTTATTGCTATAGTTGTTTTTATTCCTAAACTTAATGCATCAATGAAAACAGGAAGTGCATATGCGGCTCAGGCGTATGAGTACACAACGGAGTCTTACACTTGGGTATATGAAGAAACAACCACAGAAGTAGAATTGAGAGACCCCAGAGAAACTACCTGTAATTATGACTCAACAACAGAAAGTTGGGGTTGGCCAACAACAACCGAAATTGATTTAGGCGATCCGAGAGAAACCACTTGTGATTACAATGCAACAACGGCAATCGATTTAGGGGATCCAAGAGAAACAACAACCTATCAATATGATGTTACAACAGAGTGGTATGACACAACTCACCCCGAAACCACATCTCCATACAAACGAGTAGAGTCTATTTATATTCCTAACATGACTTTTATAGAAAACTATGACGGTTATTGGTCATCGGATTATTATTGGGATGAAGTTAATGGAGATTGCTACTATGACTATTATCGTTATTATATCTACCCTGAAGAAGTAACGGTAATATTTTCTGACGGGACGAGATTCATCGGCAATATCGGAGAGGTGGATTCGGTAACTGGATATAAGCTGTTTGTTAATGATAATCAGTCTTATGAAAACCAGTGGACTGCCGGAGATTATTATGTTACTGCGATGCTTGGAAATGCCAAAACAACTTATAAGGTAACGATACTTGATACACCGGTTGAAAGTATTAATGTAAAAATAAAAAACAATAAATTGGTAGAGAATGTTGACGGACATCTTTCTTATTCCCTTGATGATGACGGCAATATTGAGAATGCATATTTCTACTATGAGTTATGGAATTGTTTTGACATTGAAATAGTATTCAAAGATGGCTTTGAACATTATGAAGAAACATACGGATATTCTTTATTTGACGAACAATCTTATTATACTCCTTGGGGTGTAGGTAAACATACCGTTACTGTTTCCTGTTTGGGATATGAAACCGATTTTGAAGTTGAGGTTGTTGCAAACCCCAACAATGTTGTTAGCGTTTCAGCTGTTGCACAAAAAATTCTCTATGAAGGCTTTGACGGATATTACTCGCAATACAGCATTTTTGATGAAGACACTCAGGATTATACTGAAATAACTTGCTTTGAGTATTTTATATATGATACTGAACCGCTGATTACGATAACCTATGAAGATGGAACGGTCATAAGCGGTTTGGCAGATGATATTTATGAGAAAACAGGAAAGTATCCGTCAATAACTTCAAACCAAAGTGCATATAATCAGTGGGGCATAGGAACACATACAGCCTATATTACGTTTGGGGATAAGCTTGTTCCATATGAAGTTGAGGTTTTTGCTTCCTTGGTTAAAAACATCGAGTTTATAAAAACTCCGAATAAAACTGTATATGTTGTAGGTGAATATCCTGATTTAACCGGTGCTGTAATAAGAATTAACTATATTTCCGGTGATTATTTGGATGTTGAACTTGATGATTTAGCGTCCAAACTTATTTTCGATAATATAATGAATCGCAAATACAGACTCCGTGTTGATACAGGAACTGATTCGGGCGCCTTCACAAGTACCGATCAAACTTCTGTCAGCGTGACCTATGGTGATTTTTCTTGTAATCTTAATGTGTCCGTAAAAGAAAACATAACAGATAAAATTATTATCAGCAATTCAGAAAATGACAAGTTGTTGATTACCGTTTACAATACTGACGGAACATCGAATACCGTTACTGTTTTAGGCTTTTTGTGTTCAAGCGGTGACGGGTTTGATAATTTCGTTATGAGAGGCGGTAGACTTTATACAGACTGCGGAATTTTTAATGTAGTAATTTATAAATATAATAACGGATTATATTGCCTCGATATGCAAATTGGTGAAAACAATGAACGAGTGAAAAGCAATTATTTGAATAGTTCACCTTGGATGGAAGCTTGGTTTTTAGCTAATAACTTAGCCAACTCGATTTTTTATGGTGATACGGAGTGCTTTAATGGAGAAATAACCAAAGAGAATATCGATGATATCGTATTCCAGGCGGTGTACTCTTCAGAAGAAATGCTTTCAAATATTAACTATCCGTATTTCGCAGGCGAAGATATCCGAAGTGCAGTAATGAATATTTTCGATGTAGAAGATGTTGAGCTGTCGATTTCTTCTAACTATAACCCTCTAAATGATACCTTCGAAGTGATTTCTGATTACGGCGGAAATAGAGATGTTCTTAGATCGTATAATCTCATATATCAAAATGACTTATGGTTGTTTGAAATTTGTTTTATTGATTCAGAAATAGATGTGCAGATGTGTGGTGAATATTTATATGTACTTCTCGATAAAGATCTGAGAGTGTTAAGCTATAATATTGGTAGCAAGCCTGTTGTTTCTGATTTTTCAGTAGAAATTATAAATCCAAGCGAGAAAGAGATAACATATGGAGATTCGATTATTCTTCATGCTGATATAGTAGGCACTCTTCCGAAAGGATATTCAATTCAGTGGACGGCGGACAACTCCTACTTTGATATTGTTATTGCTGAAGATGGTAAAACTTGCAAAATAACTTCGAAAGCAAACGGGTCTACTGTAATTTCTGTTAGGATTGTAGATTCGGAAGGTAAAACTATTGCGGAAAGTACTCAAACAATGGTGTCAAAAGCCGGTTTCTTTGATAAGATTATTGCGTTCTTCAAGAAACTGTTCGGTCTTTTGAAAACCTATCAACAATCACTTTAATTGAAGAAGAGCTCACCTTTGGGTGGGCTCTTTTGTGCGCTACAGAGGCCATAATGCTGAAATTGCGTTAAAGATTGTGCGCTATAGAGCGTGACGTGGAGGGATGTTATCTGTTAAAATAGATATACAGAAAACGAAGCGGCGGAAAGAGGTTTTTATGGCTGGATTCATTGAGGATTTTTATTACAACAACATCGAAACGCAGAATTACACACCCGAATTCGAAAATGAGCTTAAGAAAAAGCTTGGTGCGCTGACCGCGCTCGAAAAGCAGCTTTCCGACAGGCTGACGGGCGAAGAAAAAGAATTGTTTCTGAGCTATGTGGAAAAATACAATGAGTTCAATTCGCTATCTGTTGCCGACAGTTTTATAAATGCTTTCCGACTTTCTTCAAAATTCACTTATGACATATTTGTCCGATAACTTTCTCCTTTCGTTCAAGAGGTTCATGACATAAAATGCTCCACAGAAAATCTCTGCGGAGCATTTGTGTTAACAGACATTTTATTTGATTCACACAAGTGAAGCGAATTTTTGTTTGCGAAAAGGATGATTGCAATATTATAATGTTGATTCGTTACAGGTGTTTATACCGCCTGCAGAATCGTTCTTGAAAATCCGAAAAGATTCTTGAAAAACGAAATCAGCTTATAAATGAAATTCACCTTTGAAGTGATTGTCTGCTCTGTGATAATTTCGTTGCCGAGCATATCGGTGACTGTGTTGCCTTCTTCATCAACAAGCGTTGCGGTGACGGTGATGTTGCCGCTTTCCTCGCAGGAAATCTTACAGGTGAGCGTATCCTCACTCGGAGCAAGAGTTACGCCCTCACCCTCTGCCGTCCATACGATTTTCATTCCGTCGGGCAGGGCTTCAATACCTGAATGAAGAACAAGAGTTTCACCGTATTTCACGGTATCGGTTGACGGGGTGCGGATTATCTGACCGTCTTCGGGCAGAATATCGTCAACCGCAGCATAATTATAATGAACGGGTATTGCTTTAAGTTCTTCGTTTTTCTCGGCAAACTCAATTCCATTCCACTGCTCCTGAGTGCCTTTGTAATAAATATCCTTCAATTTGGGGCAGCCGCAAACGGCATACATATCAAATTTCTCAACGCTTGCGGGAATAACAAGAGATTCAAGCTCAACGCAGCCGCCGAAAGCGGTCATTCCAACGGTTTTAAGGGTGTCGGGCAGAACAACGTTTTTAATAGCAGGGCAATCCCAGAACGCCGCATAGCCGAGCTCTTCAACGCCTTCCTCAAGAATTACCGTTTCAAGGCTTTCGCAATACTGAAACGGAGCAATATCAACAATTTCCTGTTCCTCTTCAGAAAAATATCCGCCTATTATTTTAACGCTGCCGGGAATTGTTACCGTTTTAATCGGACAGTATAAAAATGCGTAACCGCAGATTTCTTTTATACCGTCAGAAAGTGTGACTGATTCAAGGTGCAGACAATTTGAGAAAGCCCATCTGCCGATTTTCTCAATGGTGGAAGGAACGGTAAATTCGTTGAATCCGCAGCCCGCAAACATACCCATACTTAATTCGGTGAGGCTTGGAGGAATGACCGCCTCTGACAGGATTGGACAACTTGCAAACGCTTTGGAGCTGACAGTCGTTACACCGTCGGCAATAATAACCTTGGTTATGCTTTCACAATAGTTGTTCCACGGAATATCTTCTGAATCTGCATATTCGGTCATTGCACCGCTACCTGTGATTTCAAGCACGCCGTCAACCAGACTCCAGCGCATATTTTCACCGCACTCGCCCTCATATTCCGCCGCAAAAGACGTAAGCGGAAGCGAGCAGAGCAAAAGCATTGCGGAAAGGATGACGGATGTGATTTTTTTAACGTTTGTTTTCATAAATTAATACCTCTGATTTGTTTGAAGCTGAAATTTATTCATCTTCATCGGAATATTCCGTTACGGTAACTCCGCCTGCGCAGGAAAGATATTTGCGGGCTTCTTTTCTGTTGATATAAGCCTGATAAAGAGTCATAAGGCAGGGCAAAGCGGGCACAAAGAGCGAAAGTGCAAAGAATGCAGCCGCACCGAAAATGCAGAAGAAAAGGTCAATCGGAAAAATCGGGACGATAAACCATGTGAATTTGATTGCCTTCCAGAGATACTTTATGTAGTTGATGTTGGTGCATATGAGCATTGTCACGAGGCTGATTTTAAGGATTGCGTCGCAGATTTCCATTCCGACGGGATGGGCGTAAACAGGGGTTTTGCTGAGGAGCCATACTATCGATCCAAGGGCAGCAATTGCACTGCAGACAATGCTGAACTTGAATTTAAAGTCTGCTTTTTTGTAGGCTTCCTGCGCTTCGGAGGTGCTGCTGAACTCCGGATTTTTTTCGAAGATTTCTACTTTTTCTTTTTCTTTTCTTGCCATGATGTTTTTCTCCTTTTGTTTTGGTTTTTTGCAAGGATTTTCAATCTTTTCCTTGCCCTTTCACTAATAAGACGAATGAAATTGGCTTTCGGTTCTTTGTTTTTTGAAAATTTTAAAAAATTTTTTCACAACCATTTACCATACCCGAAAAGCGGAAAGCATCTATCGAGAAAAGACAGATGCTTTCCGCTTATGCCGACCCTCTCAAATATGAAAGGAGATGTCTGCAAAATCTCATAACAAGGAGGAAGAGTGTCGGCGAAGTTTAAAGCACAAACTGGATTCTCTCAACCGATCAGGGCTTATTACGAAAACGTCAGCACAAAAGTTTTCTACTTCCGTCGGTTTTGTTTATAAAACGGTCTGCAATCAGACGTTTATTGTTGATTAAAAAAGTTTTTCGTAGGTGTAGGATGCATCGAGTGAGCTTTCAATTTCTGCAGCTGAGCCGGCATAGCCGTAATCTGAAGAAACTATTTCATATTTGATTTCACCTGCTTTGTTTTTGGCAATGCCGTTAACTCTGTAGCAAGAAAAGCTCTTTGACAGAATCAAAACCTTGCCGCAAACAAAATGGATTTCAGCTTTTTCTTCGGGCTTGCATTCTTCGCCGGGCTGAATTGTTGCGAAATGTGCAGATGCGATTTCAACGTTTGAATATTTTTCTGAAAGCTTTGTGAAAAGAGCCTGTCTGATTGTTTCAATTTCTTCTGACGAGAGCTGTTCTTTTGAGGTTATATATTCACCAAGGTCGGGCACAGTGATTTCACGATTGTTTTCAGCAGGCACATAGCCGAGCTTGATGAGGTTAAAGAAAAGTGAAGAGCCTGAATCAATCTTGATTGAAAGAACGTCGCCTTCCTTGACGTCATAAATAGACGTGTATGATTCAACCTTGCCGTTTTCATCTGTTGAAACAAAATAATATGCGTACGTACCGATTGATTCGTTTTCATGAATAACTTCAAAGCCGTTCATAATGGGCTTGAGGAAGAAGCCTTCGCCGAGATCGGTTTTTTCTTCAGCTGATGAATAATCAAAATTAACTTTGTTGTTGCCGTTTGCGCCTTTGTATGTGATATATTTTTCGGGATCACCCATAAGGTTAATCTTTTTGGCTTCGGTAAGACCTGAAACCGTAACGTTGATTTCTTTTTCGATTGAAATACCGAGAGCACTTACTGTTTCTTCAAGCGTATCTGATAAACCTGCATCGAGAACAACAGTCACCGTGTCACCGTTATAAAGGTTTCTGTTATTTTCTTTGAGTTCAAAGTCAAAAATTGTGTCTGCGATTGTTCCGTCAAACATATCTGCATAGTATTCAGCCGATTCATTATCGTGGTCACAAATTACTTTATAATAGTTTTTTGCACCCTTTTTGCCGATATCATCGGCAAGCTTTTCATAATCGACCTCAAGCTCAGGGTAAACATAGCCGCTGTAGAGAGTTTCGATTTCAGAGCTCATCGACTTAAAGTTAACGGTAACGTAGTCATTAATAGAGAGCTTCTTGCCGTTGCCGACTGTTTCAACAGCGGAATTGCCGTTTTCGGATGTGTTTGATTCCGGGGTTTTATCCGATGAACAGGAGCAAAGGCTGAGAATAACGGTTATAACGCAAAGAACGATTGCCAAAGCATTGCGGATTGATTTTTTTGAACTGTTTTTCATATGTATACCTCTTTCACTGAAGTGATTATTTTTTAAACCTGCCCACCCTGCAACCGCAACGTGAGATGCGTTGCGGGCGCACAAGGAGGAAGGTGGGCGGGTGAAGATTTAATCGTGTCAGATTATTCTGCGAGTTCTGCTTTCTTTGACTTTTTTCTTTCAACGATATTCCAGATTGCAACAACCGCAACAAGAATAACCGCAAAGAACATAAAGCCGTTGCCGAATGCCCATTCAAACTTATCAGAGTCGATAACGGTTTCGTTGAAAAGAGAGTTGCGCACAAGCATAACGATGAAATTCAGAACAGATAAAATGATAACGGGTATGTTCTTTTTGAAGAATGCGAGAATGGCGATAAGAACTATAAAAATAATCGGAACGCCTGCTGCAATGCCAAGGTAAAGATAGGTTTCTGATAAAAGCAGTTTTTCAGTTGCAGCTTTAACTGCAAAGGTTGAAAAAAGCTTTGCTGAGCTGGGCTTGAGAAGCACTCTGTAAGCTTCTTCAAGTTCGTCGAGGTCCATATCCTCTGCGTATTCTATGCTGTCTTTTATTTCGCTTTTGACCTCGCGTGTGGGTGTCATGAGCGGCATAAAAATTGAGATGAAAAGGAGAATTGCTGCGATGATGAGTGCGAATTGGGGCTTGAGAAAATCTTTTACCTTTTTAAGAGTGTTTGTTGCGTTCATTATATGAACCTCCTTTTATTTTTGGCGGTCTTTAACCGCTTTCATCCATTAGACGAACCGTTTTTGATTTCGGTTCATTGTTTTTTGAAAAATATTTAAAATTTTAAAAAAGTTTTTTGAGTGGTCTGAATTAATACGGTGCAGGGGTGTTGAGAATGAAGCCATCGATATGGTCTGCGTCCATAAAAACCTCGTTGCCTTCTGTGTCTGTGCCGGTCATAAAGGTTATAGCTTTGAATTCGTTATCGTTTCCCGCATAAAACACCTGAAAATCTTCGTCTATGACAATTTCACCATTAAAGCCACCCGAAAGCAGCATATCGATTTTATAGCTGTATATACCTCTGCAATCAATGTATGTCAGGCTTTTAGGGAGATACATCTCATTATATTGGCATATATAGAATGTAGAGGGATTTACTTTTTCCACGCCTTCAGGCAGGACAATAGTATCAAAGCTGCAATTTGTAAAGCCGAAATAGTTTGTTGCTTTTATGTTGGGTGAAAGTTTTAAATTTTGTATGTTTTTACAACCGAAAAAAGCGTATGGTTTAATTTCAGTTACACTTTCAGGGATGGTGTAAGTTGATGAAGCATTTGCGGTGGGGTAGCTGACAAGTGTTTTTTTGTCTTTGCTGAAAAGCACACCGCTTTCGTCGCTTGAATAATTGGGATTGTTTTCGTTAACAGCAAACCTTGTCAGATTCGTACAACCTATAAAGGATCCGGGTTCGATGGTTTCAATGCATTCAGGCACGGTAATGCTTGTTGCTTTGTTGCATTCAATGAATGCACCTGTTTTGCCACTGAAATCTTCTACTATTTCAATCACTTCTTTGGGGTTATGAATATAAAAATCTTCGGGAATATCTTCGGTTGTTTCAATGGTTCTGCTGCCGATGGCGATGACTTTGTGACCGCTAAGCTCGGAGGGGATGACAACATCGCCGCTGATTGACGGATCACAAGCAACTATCGTAGCGTTGAAGCTATCGTCAAGTGTGTAGGTGAAATATCCGTCTGTGTATTCTTTTCTCATAACATACACAATGGCATTTTTTGCTGGCGCAGCTTTGTTTTTGCCATTTTGGGTAACCGTAACCACGCCTGCCGTTGTGCCACCGATAACCGCAACTGCCGCCACGCCTGCGACCACCTTTTTTGCGAAAGACATTGCCGCAATTTTTGCACCTATGCCGCCGGTGGCTTTTGCGGTTGTAACGGTTGCGGCAGCCGCAGCATTTATTGCGGTTGCTGTTGTTGCCGTTACGCCTGCGAGAACGGTTGCAGAGCCTGCGCTTGATGCAAATGCCGCACCTGCAGTGATGCAGGATTTGCGCATTGCCCAGAGAACAACACCCATGGGAGCAACGCTGTAAGCGGAGGTGACACCTCGTTTTGAGAACTTTTCTTTGAGGTCTTTTCTTGCCGAGAAGAGTCTGGTTTTGACTGTGCCTTCGGGAATCTCAAGCGTTTGGGCAATTTCGCTTACGCTCAGCTCTTCGAAATACATCATCATCACACAAGCACGTTTCTCTTCGTTCAGTTCATCAAGAACCTCCATAACCGTGCGCTGAAGCTCGCTCTGATCAAGACTGTCTTCGGGTCGGAAATTCAGATCTTCATCGGGCAGAACCTCATAGACCTCGTTTTCTTCCGCTTCAAAGAGCATCGGCTTTTTCTTTTTGAGAAAGTCCTTGCTCTTGTTGGCAACAATCTGATTGAACCAACTCTGAAAACTTTCGGGCTTATCGAGCTCTTTGATTTTTGAAAGCGCTTTTATGTAGCTTTCCTGAAGAATATCCTGCACGTCATCTTCGTTTTTGATAAATTGAATTGCAACAAAATATGCTCTTTCTTTTGTCAGATTGTAAAGCTCGTCGAATGCTCTCTTGTTGCCGTTTTGAATTTCGGTAACGAGGGAAGCGATTCTTTTTGTGTTATCGGTTTTGATAAAATCATCTCCTTGTATTTTATATAAATTTATTTGTTTCAAATTTGTTGTGCCTGTCGGCATTGATGAACTCAATTCCTCTGCGGATACCTTTTTTTAGATAGTCACAGGGCTCATCAAATTTCTCTGCATATATCATCACGGGCTCATCATCAAGCGTTATAAGCTCCGTAACAACGGTTTTCTTTTCTTCATTAACTGAAATATCGAGCGAATGAATACCGTCAAGATTCACTCTTTTTTTAATTGAACCGATATTGTTTCGCCACCTTTCACCCTTTAGACGAGTGAAAAACGGAATCGGTTCATTATTTTTTAAAAATATTTTTGTTGTGCCTGCAAAAGCCAATGCCCGTGCAGGCACGGTAACAAGAAGGCAACCAGACCTTGAGCGTTATCTGTGCTTCAAAATATAAAGCCGTCGGCGCCGCACCTTGTGTCATTCTCAAAGCCTGTCGGCTTTTGCGAAAACGTGCCGCTTTTTTGCCTTCCTGTCAATTAAGACGAGGCAAAAACAAAAAGGTTTCAGGTTTTTTGAAAAAATTTAAAATTTTTTGTTTTTTTATTTTTTTACACCCGACGAATGAAACGCAAAAAAGTTTCGCAGTTTTAATATTGTTTACGGAAAATTAACAAGTCGCAATTTGCTGTTTTTGGTTGAAAAAAGAATATTAATTGGTATAATATATTTATTATTATAAAGAAAGGAATGAAGCGGAATGAAGGATTCGGTTATTGCCGAGCTTGCGGTAAAAGCGCAACAAGGCGATATGCAGGCATTTGAAAAGCTTTATACGGAACTTTCTCCGCTTATTTATTCGATTCTTTTTGAAATCACCCACGATTCATATGAGGCGGAGGACCTGACACAGGATTGCTTTGTTTCCGCTCTGAAAAATATACATACGCTCAAAGAGCCTGCAAAAGCAAAAAAATGGCTGACGGCAATCGCCGCCAACCACGGTAAGGATTATCTGAAAAAGAAAAAGCCTGCTTTGCTTGCTCCCGAGCACGAATTTATTTTTGATATTCAGGAAGAAGAAAATGCTTCCGTTTTGCCCGAAGAAAGCGCAGTTCTTGATGAAAGAAGCGAAGAAATAAGAGAAATCGTCAACTCTGTTTCAGAGGATAAGCGTCTTTGCCTTGTACTTTTCTATCAGCACGAAATGAGCATAACCGAAATTGCCGAAGAACTCGGAATTTCGGAAGCGGCAGTCAAAAGCCGATTGTTCAGAGCAAGGGAAGATATCAGAGAAGAGGTTGAAAAACGCAACAAAAAGGGTATGCCTCTGTTTGGTGTTGCACCGTTGCCGCTTATTCTTTTTGCTCTTCGCAAGTCTTCGGAAGTTGCATCTGCTTCTTTTGCAGGCAGTGCGGCGCAGGCAACAATGCTCACCGCCGTTACCGCAACATCAGGCGCCGCAGTTGCGGCTTCGGGCGCAGCTGTAACCTCAGGTGCGGCAGCTACGAGTGCAGCAGTTACAACGGGAGCTGTTTCAAGCGCGGCTGCAACAGCCACAGGTACAGCTGTAGCGACAACTCTGACCGCAAAAACGGTTGCAATAATCGTAACGGGTGCGGTTGTTGTTGGCGGAGGCGGTGCAACGGTTGCAAAGGTTGTTCACGACAAACGTGCCGAAAGCACAACAACGTTTATTGAAGAAACAACAGAGCTTTCAAGCGAAAACGTTGCGGTTATCGCAACCCGTGAGCACGGTGGGCTAACGGTTGAATTTGAAGGTTCATCGGTCACCGTTACAATTATGGGCAACGCAAACACCTCTGTTTCGGCAACGTCGGGTGTAACGGCTCAGACCTCGTCTCAAAGCGGCACAACCCGAGCGAACACAACGGCTCAGACAACCAAACCGACCACCACAAAGCCCGTAACAACCAAAGCATCAACAACCGCAAAAGCTACGACAACGAAGCAATCAACCACACAGAAAGCGACAACAACCGTCAGGGCAACAACTACCAAGCCTCTAACAACCGCAAAACCGACCACCACAGCCAAACCGACAACAACTTCACCGCCCACAACCCAAGGCAGGGCAACGGTAGATGTTATGGTTTACAGCCCGGGCTCGGGAAGTGAATATGAAACATATACGCTGACTTTTGATGCAGGTCTTACTCTTAACGATTTTGATATTCAGACAGGCTTGAAGAATCAGCACGGCATAATCGCCATGTCTGATACATTCAACGTAACAACAGAGCCGGGAGGCAAATACACCGCAGTAGCATATAAAACTTAATCAACAGGAAGTGCTGATATGAATTGTATCAAAAAAACCTCAAAAATCATCTCTTTAATAATTGTTTTATCAATGCTCTTGAGCAATATTACGGCTTTTGCTGCAGAGCGTGTAATCACGGCGAGCGGAACATACTGGACTCTTTATGACGATGGTGAACTTTGTGTTTCGGGAGGTCAGAGGTTAAGCTCATCTCCGTGGAAAGATTATTATAAGGATATTAAAAAAATAACAATCGCAAAAGATGTTACCGTAAACGAATCTTTTGATTTCTATTTCAACAATGCGTCAGGCTATCCCAACCTTGAAACCGTCAGCGTTGAAGAGGGCAACGGTGCTTTTTATGCGGATGAAAAAGGTGTGCTTTACAGCCGCAACAAAAGTAAGCTTTATCTTTTTCCCAACGCTTCGGGAATAACGGAATATGAAATTCCTGACAGTGTAACACGGATTATGGGCGGTGCATTCTGCGGCAATAAAACGCTGAGCATCTTAAGCGGCGGCAAAAACCTTGAAACAATTGATACTCAGGCTTTTTATTTTGCAAGCGCCCTCAAAAGCGTTCCTTTGCCCGAAGGTCTTGTAAGCATCGGAAACTATGCGTTTTATCAATGTGACAGCCTCGAAAGCATAACAATCCCCGACAGCGTTACAAAGCTGGGCAGCTATTCGTTCAGCGGCTGCAGCTCTGCCGAAACCCTTGTTATAGGTATAGGTGTGACAGATGTTCCGACAAATGCATTCGCCAACTGTTCAAGTCTTGAAACGGTCATATTATCCGCAAGCGCCGTCAACTTCAGCAACTATGCATTCAACAACTGCACAAATATTAGAAATTTATATTTTAATGGCACAGAAAGCGATTGGTGCCGTACCACAACATCGACTTCAAACTCATCGCCCTTATATTTCACCGAAAACTTTTATATCGGCGGCAAGCTTGTTACGGATTTTGTTGTTCCCTTGGGTGTTGAAACCATCCCCGCACGTTTATTCCATGGTTATAAAAAACTGAAGAGCGTTACTTTTTCTGACACCGTAACAACTATCAACAACAGCTCCTTCAGAGGCTGCTCAAACCTTGAATCGGTTGCTATCTCTGACAGCGTTACGGTAATCGAAAATTTTGCTTTTGAAAATTGCACCAAGCTTTCCGATATCAGAAATTCACAAAACCTTGAGTCTCTCGGCATTGATGTTTTCGAAAACACCGCTTATTGCAGCGACCCTGCAAACTGGGATAACGGATTTTTATATCTCGGTAACTGCCTGCTCGAGGTTGATAAAGACAAAATCTCTTCCGATTGCAAACTCTATTCAAAAACAAGGCTTATCGCAAAGAATGCATTTATGTCCTGCGATAAACTGAAAAGTGTCACGCTCAACAGTGGTGTTAAACATATCAGCTCAGGAGCATTTCACGACTGCCAAAATCTCGAATCAGTTTTCCTTCCCGAAGGTCTTAAAACCATCAGCGAGCAGACTTTCTCTTACTGCTCTTCGCTGCAGGAAATCAAAATTCCCGAAAGTGTGGAAACAATTGGTGGGGGAGCTTTCAGCTACACGGCACTTACATCGCTTGAAATTCCGGGCAATGTCAAAATTCTTTCACCAACCCTTGTTGCTCAGTGCGAAAATTTTGAAGAGTTTATCCTCAACGAAGGTCTTGAAGAGATATGCGAAAACGCTTTTATAACCTGCCATTTTTCAAGCATAAGCATCCCTTCAACAGTAAAAAAAATCGAATATAATGCTTTTTTTGCCAGCGAAATCACCGATATTTATTACGGTAACACCAAAGCTGAATGGAAAAGAGCAACAAACGGCAAAGGCGTTGACGGTATAACCGTTCACTATACCCTTAAAAACGATGACGAATCCGTTATTATTCAGCACACAGACAGCAATTTTGATTATGAAGCCGGCAATATTCATCTTGATGTGTTTGAGCCGACTGCTATAAATATTAAAACTTACCGTAACGGTTTCTATCTTCGTAATCAGTTGAACCCGATAAAATTGCTTAATATCAAAATAGTTGACGGTGACGGCAACTCCATTCAGCCGTTAAGTGGTGAATATATAACCCTTAAAATCAAGGCTCCTGAGGAATTCAAAGAAACGGTGCTGTCTATTATCGGTGTTGAAGGTGAAATCGATTTTGAAACTGTTGAATACGCAAACGGCATCTTCACATATGAACTAAACGGCAAAAAAGAAACAGTATTGTTACCCGAAGAAAAAGGGGAGGAATTCAGGGTGGTTCATTGGTTTACCGATAGTGTCGATTTCGGCGACTATGAATCATTCAGAGCTGACCGATTGGTTGTTCTTGACGGCTACATCATTCTTGAAACCAACCATTTCAGCGAATATGCGGTTTGTACCGAATATGTTCCCGAATACACAATCACCTTTGACACCGACGGCGGAACGGAAATTGCTCCGATAACGCTTGAATACGGTGAGGCAATTACTCCGCCTGCAAATCCCGAAAAGGAAGGTTACACTTTCATCGGCTGGTCACCTGAAATCCCCGAAACAATGCCTGCAAACGATATAACGGTTGTTGCGCAGTATGAAAAAAATGAAGAACCCGCAGACCCCGATGCTCCGACGGCAAAGGTAACGGGTATCAAGGTTATAAATCTGCCAAACAAGACTCAGTATTCATACAAAGACAAAAGTCTTGATTTAAGCGGAATCGCTTTAAAGGTTATGTATTCCGACGGTAAATCCGAAATCATAACAGATACCGATATGCTCAAAGCATACGGCTTCAATGCAAGTTCCGTTGGCACAAAAACAATCACCGTTTCTTACGGAGGATATACGGATGAATTTGAAATCACGGTTTCCTATACCTGGTGGCAGATGATAATCCGAATCTTGTTCCTCGGATTCTTGTGGTATTAATCTATATAATTAGACTTCATATCGTTTATATTCACAATATAAAATGCTCCACAGAAAATATCTGCGGAGCATTTGTGTTTTCGATATGTGACCTGTTGCAAAGAAATGCTTTTGTGATATAATGTGCTTATTATAATTCAACGATGGGATTGAGACAAAATGGTTCTTTTTCGTTTTTTGCTTGCGTTGCTGACGGTTTTCGGGACTTTGTTTCCGAGCGCAGGTCTGAATTTTGAATATAAGCATCTGCCGATTGAGTTTGAGATTGAGTCCGTGAACGATATATACGTTCCTGCGGATAACAACGCAAACGTGGTTGAATATCCCTCAATCATAAAGCTTCGCCATCAGAAAAACGAAGCTGATAACGGCAAGTTGCTCGCAACGTTTGAGAAGTGGGGCGACACTTATCCCATATACGAGAGCAACGATGATGCTGAAACGTGGCAATACGTCTGCACGGTGAAAGACAACCTTAACGAAGGCTACTGGAACGAATGGATGCCGTTTCTTTATGAGTTGCCTGCGGATATCGGCGATTTTGAAAAGGGCACGGTCATTCTTGCCGCAACATCAATATACGGCGAAGGCATAACCGACAGCACGATAACCCTTTATTCGAGCAATGATGCGGGTAAATCGTTCAACGCTTTCTGCAACGTTGATCACGCAGGCGGAATTGAATGGGGCGTATGGGAGCCGTATTTGATTTATGAGGAAGAAACAGGCAGACTTTTCTGTTTCTATTCGGATGATTCCGACCCCGAGCATTCGCAGAAGCTTGTTTATAAATACACAACCGACCTTGTTAACTGGAGCGAGAAGTTTGAGTGCGTTGCCTGCTCCGATTCTTCACTCAGACCGGGTATGGTTTCGATTGCCAGAATGGGCAACGGCGAATACTTAATGGTTTATGAGATGGTCGGTATTTTTATGAATCCGATTTATTGCAAGAGAACGACTTCTCTTGATAATTGGGGCGACGTTTCGGATTACGGCAAGATAGTTTCCGCAGGCGGCAAAACTTTCGGCTCATCTCCTTACGTTGCGTGGTCACCCGTCGGCGGTGAATGCGGAACACTTATTGTCACAGGTCGACACGCTATCAGAGGCGAAAGCGACACGGGTGCGGATATGTTCATCAGCTTCGATTACGGCAAAACCTTTGCTCCGATTGATAATCCCATTCCGTACCAGACCGGCGAACCTTTCGTAAAATGCGGTTACAGTCCGTCGCTCTTTTTCTCGGAGGACGGAACAACGCTTTACTACGTCAACAACCCTCCGTGTTATGAATCAACTTATAAGATAACGGTTGCAAAAATCAGAATTTCGGAGTGACTCCTCTGCTGAAAATGTCAATATTTTGTCAACAAGTCAGGATATTTGAGCTTTTTGGGGGTCGGTTACAAACTGCGGCAAGTTACGGCAAATGCCTTTTTATTGACTTTTTGCCCGTTTGTCAATGTCAAAGAGATAATTTATCCCGAACGGGGATTATCGAAAACCCTTGGAATCAACCGATTCCAAGGGTTCTTTTTATATTTGCGTTTACCTGTTGCAAAAAATACCAATTTGATATAAAATAAATGTGTATATGCAATTCGCGCAAGAAAGGAAGAGAAATATGACAGAGCTTAAGTATTGGGAAAACCCGTATATAATCAAAGAAAACAAAGAAGACGGTCATAACACTGTGTTGCCCCGTTCTACCCTCAAGGCGGCTCTCAGCGGCGAAGATGCTCCTCTGCGACTGAGCCTTAACGGTATCTGGAAATTCTGTTGGCAGGTGGACGTTGACAACCTGCGCACCGATTATTATGCTGACGGTTATGATGACTCCGATTGGGATGATATGGAAGTTCCCTCTGTATGGCAGTTGAAAGGTTACGGTAAACCGATTTATCTTTGCAATTCTTATCCGAAGGCTCTTTCAAATTCCAAAAACGAGATTCCCAAAATCAACCATAAGCTTAACGAGCTTGGTGTTTACCGCCGCACTTTCAATATTCCTGAAACCTTTGCGGGCAAAAGAATTTTTATTCAGTTCGGTGCAGTTAAAGCGGGCTTCTTCCTCTATATCAACGGCAGACAGGTTGGCTATTCGCAGGGCTCGATGACTCCTGCCGAATTTGATATAACCGACTATGCGGTTATCGGCGAAAATCAGATTACCGTTGAAGTTTACAGATATACAGACGGCACATATCTTGAGGATCAGGATATGTGGTTCCTTTCGGGTATTTACAGAGAGGTTTTTGTTTATGCCGAAGAAAACCTCTGCGTGAGAGATTTCTTTGCAAACACTTCTCTTGATGATTCTTATGAAAACGGTGTTCTCGACCTTGAAGTAACACTCAAAAACTATGCTTGCGAGTCTGCGGATTGCACGGTTGAAGCGGTTCTTGTTGCAGACGGAAAGCAGAAGAAAATTGCATCTGAAAAAGTTGTTGCCGCAGAAGGCAAAACCGTTATCAATTTCAAGCATATCGAAGAAAAGGCAAAACAGTGGTCTGCTGAAGAGCCGAATCTTTATCAGCTTGCAATTGTTCTCAAGCAGGGCAGAAAAACTCTTTCGGCAAAGTGCATCCGTATCGGCTTCCGCAAAATGGAAATCAAGGGCAACGTTCTGATGATGAACGGCAAAAGAGTTATCATCAAGGGTGTTAACCGTCACGATTTTGACCCCGATAACGGCTGGGCTGTGCCGCTTGAAAGATATTATACCGACCTGCATCTTATGAAGCAGGCAAACATCAACGCAATCAGAACGAGCCATTACCCCAACGCAGAGATTTTTTATGAGCTTTGCGATGAACTCGGCTTCTACGTTATGGACGAGGCGGACGTTGAAACTCACGGCGTACGCCGCAAAAACTGCCCCGGCGATAACCCTGAATTCAAAGAAGCGGTTGAAGACAGAGCAGAGAGAATGGTTCTGCGCGACAGAAGCCACGCCTGCGTATGCTTCTGGTCACTCGGCAACGAGGCGGGCGACGGCGAAAACTTTGTTCACGAAAAGAACGCGATTCTTGCTCTTGATAACACAAGACCCATTCATTATGAGGGCGATTTTGATTTCAAGAAGAGCGATTTCATAAGCAGAATGTATCCTGTTGAAAGCGTTGTTGAAAAAATGCGCAACAAAATTGCGCTTACCCCCACTCTCTACGATAACGTTGCAAATGCTCTTGCGGCAGATAACAAACCCGTACCTGCAGAGATTTATGAAACCCATCCCGTAATGTATTGCGAATTTGCTCACGCAATGGAAAACAGCCTGGGTAACTTTAAGGAATACGTTGACGATTTCGAAAACTATGAGCATATGTGCGGTGGTTTTATCTGGGATTACGTTGACCAGTCGCTTCGCAAGGTAGAGGACGGCAAAGAAAAATGGCTCTACGGCGGCGATTTTGATGAGGGTAACACCAGCTTCTATTTCTGTGCAAACGGTATTATCACCGCCGACAGAATGCCTCAGCCCTCATATTTTGAGGTAAAAAAAGTATATTCAAACCTTGAGCTTGTTGATGCGGACTGCAAAAACGGCAAGGTTATTATCAAGAATAAAAACCTTTTCATATCCACAAAGGATTACAGATTCGAATGGACTCTTGCAGTCAACGGCGAAACAGTTAAAAACGGTGTTTTTGCCGATGTTATTGAGCCGCTTACCGAAAAGGAAATTCAGCTTCCTGTGAGTCTTTCGGATTATCCCGACGGAGAAGTTATTCTGACGGTTGCTTTTGTGCTTGCAGTTGACAAACTCTGGGCAAAGGCAGGTTTTGAGCATAACTTCGGTCAGCTTGTGCTTCGCGAAGCAGTTGCGGCAAAACGCAAACCTGCCTGCGGCGAGCTTAAATTCTTTAAAAACGGCAAAAACGTTAAAATCAAGGGCGAAGATTTCTCTGCTGAAATCAAGGACGGCGCACTCGCTTCTCTTAAGTACGGTGAAAATGAAATTATTGATGTAAATTCGCCTCTGCGCCCTGACTTTTTCAGAGCTCCTACCGATAATGACAGGGGATACCTTAACTTTGTTCCTTTCCTGAGCGGAATTCATCCGATTTATCAGTGGAAGCGTTCAACCGCACAGACTGCCGCATATTCCGTGAGTGCCGAAGCAACACCCTCCGGCGTTGAGGTTAAGGTTAACTGGGCGGCACCGTTTGTTGCGGGTCTTTCAACGGTTTATCTTTTCTCACCTGCAGGTGAAGTTACGGTCAGCCACAATGCAATCGGTCTTGCTTTGCCGATGCTTAAGGTGGGTATGCGCGCGGGAATCAAGAGCACTCTTGATAAGGTCGAATGGTACGGCAGAGGACCTCACGAAACATATTGTGACCGCAAAACAGGCGCAAAAATTGCCCGCCACGCAATGAGCGTTGCAGAGCTTGAACACAGATATATGCGTCCGCAGGAAAACGGTCACCGCACAGACGTTAGAAGTCTTTGCGTGAGCGATGATTCGGGCTTCGGAATCGTTATTGAGGCAATGGATATTCCTTTCGGATTCAACCTCGGTTATTATAGCCCCGAGAAGCTTGATAAGGCAAAGCACCTTTTTGAGCTGGAAAAGGATAACTGCATAACACTTTGCCTTGATGCGGCAATGAGAGGTGTTGGCGGCGATATGCCCGGTTGTGCATATCTGCATAAGCCTTATAAGCTTAAAGGCGGCAAAAAGTATAGCTTCACATTCAGAATTTCAAAGAAATAATATGAATAAAACCAACGTTATGAGGCTGCTTGAAGCGGCAAAAATACCTTATGATTTGCTCGAATATGAGGTTGACGAAAACGATCTTTCGGGCGAAAGCACCGCAAGAAAAACGGGCAAGGATGCCTCGCAGGTTTTCAAAACCCTTGTTTTTTGCGGAGAGAAAAACGGCTTCGGCGTGTGTTGCATTCCTGCGTGCGATGAGCTTGATTTGAAGAAAACCGCAAAAGCCTTTGGTGAAAAGAAGGTTGAAATGCTTCACGTCAAGGATTTGCTCAAGGTGACGGGATATATCAGGGGCGGCTGTTCGCCTATAGGGATGAAAAAGCAGTTTCCTACCGTTATTGATGAAACCGCGTGCCTGTTTGATGTGATTTACGTCAGTGCAGGGGTCAGGGGAGCAATGCTTGGCATAAGCCCCGATGCCCTCGCGGAATACGTCGGCGCAAAAATGGTTGATGTAACAGTATAAAACAATAAAAGCGTACCGTTTGATGCGGTACGCTTTTTGTTATTTCTTCTTTATTCTTGCCCAATATTCTCTTGCTGTCTGTTCAGTTTTATTATCGCCGAAATCATAGTAACGGCGGTGCTTGAGTACGTCGGGCAGATATTGCTGGTCAACCCAATGGTGCTCATAATCGTGAGCGTATTTATAAAACTGACCTTTGTTGGGGTTATCCTCGCCGTCATAATGCATATTCTGAAGCTGACGGGGCACGGGGCCTGTTTTGCCTGCGGCAACGTCCTGCATTGCAGCGTTGATTGCATCGTGGGCGGAGTTTGATTTCGGGCTTGTTGCAACAAGAATAACTGCATCGGCAAGGGGTAACCGTGCCTCGGGCAGACCGAGCATCATTGCCGAATCAACGGCGGCTTTGACAATCGGAATTATCTGCGGATAGGCAAGACCGACGTCTTCACAAGCGCAAACAAGCAGTCTGCGGCAGGCGGAAATCAAATCGCCTGCTTCAAGGAGTCTGGCAAGGTAGTGGATTGCGGCATCGGGGTCGGAGCCGCGCATAGACTTCTGATAAGCGGAAATAATATCGTAGTGCTCATCGCCGTCTTTATCGTAGCGCATTGCGCTTTTTTGAGTGAGCGATTTTGCGCTTTCGAGAGTGATATTCTTAATACCGTTTTCTTCGCCTGCAGAAAGCACGCAGAGCTCAACGCTGTTGATTGCTTTGCGGACGTCGCCTGCGCAGGCAGTTGCGATATGGCTGAAAACACCGTCTTCAATCTCGTAAGTTTCGTTGCGGTCCTGCGCGATGAAATCAAATCCTCTGCGAACGGCTTTTTCGGCTTCGGCAGGAGTGACGCTCTTGAATTCAAAAACCGTTGAACGGCTTAAAATAGCGCTGTAAACATAAAAATACGGATTTTCCGTTGTGGAAGCGATAAGAGTTATTGCTCCGTTTTCGATATATTCAAGCAAAGTCTGCTGCTGTTTTTTATTGAAATACTGAATTTCATCAAGATAGAGCAGTATTCCGTTAGGGGCGAGAAAGGTGTCAAGCTTTGCAACAACCTCTTTGATGTCTGCCGTGCCTGCGGTTGTGCCGTTGAGTTTAACGAGATGGCGGTTTGTTGTTTTGGCTATGATGCTTGCAAGCGTTGTTTTGCCAACACCCGGAGGCCCGTAAAAAACCATATTCGGCAGCTCGCCTGACTTGATTATGTTGCGCAAAGGCTTACCCTCGCCAAGCAGGTGGGGCTGACCGATGATATCTTCAATTGTTTTCGGACGGAGTCTGTCCGCAAGGGGAGCTGACATAAAATTCTCCTTCAAAATGGAATACTAATATGATATAAATATTGCAACGAAAAGTCAAGTGAAAAGAACATTGCTTGACAATCAGAGGCAATTAATATACAATTTATTGGCAGAACAACTTAATAAACGGAGTGATTTTATGATAAATCTCAAAAAAATATTTGCGTTCATGCTTGTTTGCACAATGATTGTTTCGCTTGCTGCTTGCGGTAAGGGCGACAACGCGGTAACAACTCTTCCTGCGGGAATGGAGGGCGAAACAGTTCCGCCTATGCAGATTCCCGATATTGACAGAGGCGAAGAAAAAATCAACGTTGTTGCTCCTGATAACTACGACGGTGTTGCTTATTACAGAATTTCAATTGACCGCAGCTATGCATATAACATTGAAATTGACGGTATAACCTCGGCTTCTGCAGCGGAAAAGCTCAAAAACGGTGAAGCGGATGTTGCTGTTGTTTCGCTTGAGGATGCGGCAAGGCTTGCATCGGAAGGCGGTGTGAAGATTCTTGCCGTGAACTCTGTTGCAAAGATTTCGCTTGTTGAAAACGGAGATACAATAAAGAATATCAACGATCTCAGCGGAAAAACCGTTTATTGCGGTGCTGATGACGTTGCGACACAGGCGATTGTGAAGGCAATTTTTGCTGATAACGGTGTGAGTGCGAATTTTGTTTTTTCTTCTGTTGAAGAAATTGAAGCAAAAATGGAAAGCGGCGAAGCGTCAATCGGTATTTTTGCGGAACCCGATGCAACGCGCATTGCAAAAGAAAATGAAGGATTTGCCAAAAAGGCCGATCTCACTGCAGGTTGGAAAAAGGATTACGCTCCTGTCAAGAGCTGCATTGTTGCCGATGCGGCTTACGCTGAAGCAAACCCCGACAAAATCAAGGAGTTTCTTGACCACGCAGAAATGGGTATCAACTACATTGCAGGTGAAGCGGGTACGGGTGCAGCTGCGCTTGAGCTTGCCGATGCGGGATATATCACAGATGCAGAGCTCGCCAGGGATATGATAACTGCCTGCGGATTCGTTTATCTTGACAGCGAAGAAATGCAGACTGCAATTACCGGTTATTGCGGATTTCTTGCAAGAAACGGTGTTGAAATAACAACACCTCAGTTTTGAATTGAACAGAACAACAAAGGGGTAACCGCACATGTTGCCCCTTGTTTTTGCTTCCCTTTGACATTATTACCAAAAACAAAGTGCATATTTTGGCACAGTTGACGGAGAGGTTCTGATTTAACAATAAAAAACTATTATAATAACAAAAAATGGTTTTGCATTTGTCATTTTTGACTTGAAATTATAAATAAGATATATTATAATTATGTCATACATGCTTCACTGTGCGGAGTGCCGGTGGGCAAGGTTAATTCAAGCGGCAATGCCGCAATTTTAGGAGGAAAAGATATGATTAAAAAGATTCTCGCTGTAGTTCTTGCTCTTTCACTCGCATTTGCATTTGCAGCTTGCGGCAAGAAAGAAGAAGCTCCCGCAACAACAGCACCGGAACTTGCCGGTGACGTTAACTTTGATGCACCTGCAGGCACAAGACCCAATCAGGAAGCAAACACAGAAGTTGTAACAGAAGTTGTTACAAACGCTGAAGGCGAAACAGAAATCGTTACCGAAGCTCCCACAGAGGCAGCAAAGGTTCCCGAAACAAAAGAAGAAATCGTTGAATATTTCAACACTGCTATCAACGGCGTTAAGCCCAACGCAACAAAGGTTATCCACAAGTCATCAGCTATCACACTCAACGGCGATCTCAAGATCCCCGGTGCTATTGACCTTGCTATGAAGGTTCTTGGCGGCGCTGAAAAGTTTATCGGCGATCAGCTTGCAAAGAACAGCAAGGGCGAACAGACATACACAGGAGCTGACATCACTGCTAAATTCCCCGTTGAAGGCGAAGATTATGCAAGCAAGCTCACAGCTAACGACGTTGCAAGCGCAGGCGCAGCTTGGTCAGAAGACGGCAAATATCTCATCGTTAAGATCGTTGCAAAGAGCGATGCAAAGAGCGCAACAGTTAAGCACGGTCAGGGTTATGCTCCCAAGGCATTCAACGTTGTTCTTCCCGGCATCGTTAATGATAACGTTCCCGGCCCTGTAACAAGCATGCTCGGCGGCGAAGCAGAAATGAACTACCCCGAATGCACAGTTGTTGCTTACATCAACTTTGATACAGGTGTTGTTGAAAAGGCAGAATACGTTATGAACTGGACAATCAATTTCGGTGATAACATCGTTCTTCCCTTCAGAACAACTGATCGTTACGAAATCGCTTATTAATCAGTATTTAATGCTCGGTGACCGTCTTTTGACGGTCGCCGAATTTGCGTAATTTTAACATAAAGGAGTATTACCAATGAAGAAGGAAGTTCTTGTTGAAACCTCTGCCCGCCACGTTCACGTCAGCCGTGCTGACCTTGACGTTCTTTTCGGCGAAGGTTATGAATTAACTCACAAAAAGGATCTCTCACAGCCCGGTCAGTATGCTTGCGAAGAGAGAGTTGCAGTTGTTGGTGCAAAGTCCAGCTTCCCCGCTGTTTCAATCCTTGGTCCCGTTCGTCCCTCAACTCAGGTTGAGCTTTCACTCACAGATGCTCGTAGCATCGGTGTAAGCGCTCCCGTAAGAGAAAGCGGCGATATCGAAGGTACAGGCACCTGCAAGCTTGTTGGCCCCAAGGGCGAAGTTGAAATCGCTTGCGGTGTTATCACTGCAAAAAGACATATCCACGCTACTCCTGCAGATGCAGAGAAGTACGGTCTTGAAGACAAGCAGGTTGTTTGCGTTAAGGTTGAATCAAACGGCCGTTCACTCATATTTGACGACGTTGTTGTAAGAGTTAACCCCAACTTTGCTCTTGCAATGCACATCGATACAGACGAGAGCAACGCTGCAGGCGCTGTTCCCGGCATGATGGGCGAAATTCTTTAATTTCAATACATAAAATTACCGCCGAGGCTGATAGCTTCGGCGGTTTTTTGCTTAATAAAAACGGCGGAAGAAAACTTCCGCCGTTGATTTTTTTACATGCTTTCGGGAACTGTGATGCTGAACATTGTGAGAATGTTTTTGAGAACGTTCTTCACGCAAAGACAAAGGCTGAGTCTTGCCTGCATAAGAGCTTCGTCATCGCAGTTAACTCTGCAAGCGTTATAGAACTTATGGAAGAGGGTTGCAAGGTCAACTGCATAGCGTGTGATCTTTGCAGGGTCATAGTTCTTTGCAGAGAGAATGATTTCGTCTGTGAGAGCCGAGAGATGCTTGATGAGCTCTTTTTCTTCGGGAGCAGAGAGAAGTGCAAGCTCGGGGATTGTGCATTCTCTTGCAACCTTGCCTTCACTCTCAAGCTTCTTAAGAATGCTGCAGATTCTTGCGTGAGCATACTGACAATAATAAACGGGATTCTGTGAGCTCTGTTCAACTGCAAGGTCAAGGTCGAAATCCATCTGTGAGCCGGGCTCTCTCATATTGAAGAGGAAGCGGACTGCATCAATCGGAATTTCTTCAAGCAGGTCAACAAGCGTGATAGCTTTGCCTGAACGCTTGCTCATTCTGACAACCTCGCCGTCACGGGTAAGGCGAACAAGCTGCATAAGAATGATATCAAGGTCATCGCCGTTGCAACCGATAGCATCAAGAGCGCCCTTCATTCTTGCAACGTGGCCGTGGTGGTCAGCGCCCCAGATGTTGATTGCTCTGTCAAAACCTCTTATCTGAAGCTTGTTGCGGTGGTAAGCGATGTCTGCGGCAAAATATGTGGGATTGCCGTTTGTTCTGATGAGAACTTCGTCCTTGAGCTCAAGCTTTTCGATTTCTTCGGGTGTTTTGCCTTCTTTGAGAAGTCTTGCACCGAGAACTTCTTTGTTCTTATACCAAACAGCGCCGTCTTTTTCGTATGTGAGACCCTTGTTTTTCATAATTTCAAGAGTTTCAGCAAGCTCGCCGCCGTTGTGGAGAGTGCTTTCAAGGAACCAGGTATCGTATTCGATGCGGTATTTTGTGAGATTTTCTTTCATAGCCGCAATATTCTTGGGCAGAGCGTAGTCAACAAGTGCTTTTCTGCGTTCCGCTTCTGTTGCGTCGATGAATTTATCGCCGTGAATTTCTGCAAATTCCTTTGCTCTGACGATGATATCTTCGCCGTGATAGCTGTCTTCGGGAAGCTCGGGAGCATCTGCGCCCTTATAGAGCTGCTGATAACGGATATCAAGCGAAAGACCGAATTTTTCAATCTGGTTACCTGCATCGTTAACGTAGAATTCGCGGCTTACTTCGTAGCCTGCGCAGTCCATAACTGCGGCAAGGCAGTCGCCGAGAGCACCGCCTCTTGCGTTACCCATATGCATGGGGCCTGTGGGGTTTGCGGAAACGAATTCGATATTGATTTTTTTGCCGCCGCCGTAATTTGAACGGCCGTAATCTGCACCCTTTTCGAGAATATCCTGAATGATGCAGGCATTGAAGCTTTCTTTGAGATAGAAGTTGAGGAAACCGGGGCCTGCAACCTCGCATCTGTCGATGAAGGTGTCGCAGAGCTCGAGACGGCTGATGATTGCTTCTGCAATCTTTCTGGGGGCAGAGCGGAGGTCTCTTGCCCAAGCCATAGCGGCATTTGAGGAGTAATCGCCGTTATCTCTGTTTGCGGGAACTTCAACAATGAAGTCGCCCAGAGGCACTGCAGGGAATTCACCGTCTGCAACGGCTCTGCCTGCGGCTTCGAGAATTGCTGTTCTGATTTCGTTGACAGCCTGTTTAACTAAAAGTGACATATTTTAACCTCCCTTGACGGCAACAGAAACCGTTAAATCGTTTTCCGATGCCAGGTCGTTATTGAAATCGATTGTGTATGAAAAGCGGAGTGTGCCGCCGTTTTCGTTCATATCGGTGAACATATTCTTTGTGTAAACACCCATCATCAGCTCGCCGTAGGGTGTTGCGTAAAAGCAACTGTGGCGGCGGTCTTTTTCGATGATAAGCTCGGTGTTATATTTGCCCGAGCGTGTCATAACGATAATGCCGTTTTCATATTTCAGCTCGGTTTTGCAACCCTTGAGTTCTTCGTCTGTTTCGTGGTAAACAACCGTGAAACCGTCAGGTCGGAAGTCCAGCGAGCCGCTTGTTGTGAGCTCGCAGGTGTATTCCTCGCCGTCCTGCAGGTGGCGGTCTGTTATTTTAACAACTGCGTCTTTCATTTTATCTCTCCGTTGCAAGCTCAAGCAGCCTGTCAAGCAGCTCCGAATAGGGAACGCCTGAAGCGGCAAAAAGCTTGGGATACATACTGATTGAAGTGAAGCCGGGGATTGTGTTGGGCTCGTTGAGAAGAATTGAGCCGTCTGCGCAAACGAAGAAGTCAACTCTTGTGAAGCCTGAGCAGCCGAGGGCTCTGTATGCCTTTACTGCGGCATCCTGAACAGCCTTGAGCATATCGTCTGAAAGTCTTGCAGGAATGTGAAGTTCACTTTCGTTTGCAAGATATTTTGCGTCGTAATCATAGAATTCGTTGCAGGGAACAACTTCGCCAACAACCGAAGCAACAGGCTCGCTGTTGCCCATAACTGCGCATTCAACCTCAACGCCGACGATGCCTTCTTCAAGCACAACTTTTGTGTCGTGTTCAAAAGCCTTTTCACAGGCGGCTTCAAGCTCAGCGATAGTTTTTGCCTTGCTGATGCCTACGGATGAGCCTGCGTTTGCGGGTTTAACAAAAATCGGGAAGCCGAGTTTCTCTGCGGCAGATGCCAAAAGAGCGGCTTTATCGCCCGAATAAGCGTGTTTATCAAAAGCAGTCCACTTTGCCTGTGCTATGCCGTGAAAGTCTGCCATGGCGTTTGTAACGGCTTTATCCATACAAATTGCGCTTGCTGCTGTGTTGCAGCCGACATAGGGGATACCCGAAATCTCAAGCAGACCCTGCATTGTGCCGTCTTCGCCGTTTTTGCCGTGAAGCACGGGGAAAACAACGTCGATATATTCAATCTTTGCGCCGTCTGCAAGGCGGATTATGCCGTGGTGAGAACGGTCGCAGGAAATAACTGCGGGCTCAAGCAGAGCTTCGTCGTTGAGCCAGTTGCCGTCGGGCAGAAGGTCGGGTGAGCCGTTGAAAACAAAGCATTTGCCCTCTTTTGTGATGCCCATTGCAACGATATCGTATTTATCTGCGGGGATATTTTTCATAACGGATGAAGCGGATTTGAGCGAAACGTCATGCTCGCTTGAAACACCGCCGAAAAGAACAAGAACTTTTTTCTTCATTTATATCACCTTACAGGAAAATGAGCGCCTGAATGCCCATTTTAATTTTTACAGTTTATATATATTATCACAACGTGAAAAAATAGTCAATAATGTAAAAAGCGACAAAATGTTTTTCACTATCGGCTTTTAAATGTTAAAAAACACCGCCTATTATATAAAATATTTTAATATATTGTTTTAATATTCTAATTTAGAATAATTATATAATTAGAATATGTTATAATAAGCCGTAAAAATATTTTCTCGAAAGAAGGAGTTGCAAAATGGCTGATATTTATCCCGTTCTCAATGACATTTTAAAGAATATGAGCGAAACACTTGCAGATTGCGGTTTCAGTGCAGTTATCCCCGAGGGGGTCGAAAAGGATGCTCTGCCTGCGGTTGAAAGCGGCGGAAGAATAACAATCGATTTCAAGGGTGAAAACAAAGCCGCAAGAATCGAATATTTCAACAACAAAATCACACTTCTCGGCGCCAAGAAAGAAGGCGAGATTCTCGCAAGTGATTTTTCAAAGCTTTCGGTTTCTCTGCTTGAGGCTGAAACAGCTAACGAAAAGGATGCAAGATTCGTTGCAAATGAATTCGGCGAAACACTTATTGAAAGCTTCGGCACAAAGACACAGAAGCCTGTTAAGAGCAAGCTTCCCCAGCCTGTTTCAAAGGCTGCCGCAAAGAGCGGTATGGTCACATATGATGCAAACACCCTTGCAAACAGATTCACTGCAGTCTATCCCGAGCTTCGCGAAGAATACAAAGCAAACTGCGAAAAATACGGCAAGTTCCTGCCTGAAGATTTCTTTATAAATCACGGCAATGCGGTTGTTCACGCAACAATCAAAGAGAATAACCCCACAAAGATGAAAAAGCTCTTCAACCTGCTTAACGATATCTATGAAGACGGCAGCAACGAAGTTCAGAGTATCATCGCGGTAACAATCCTCGGCTCAATGGGCAATAATCAGGAAATGCTTGCCGCTTGCGTTGATTATATGAGCGATGATATGACTGCTCCCGTTATCAACGTTAATAAGTACCTTGCTTCCAAAAACGGCAAGGGCGCAAAAATAAAGCTTGAAAATCCCCCTCGCTATAAACCCGAAAAGAAAAAGAAAAAAGGCATAATGTCAAGCCTTGGAATGTGATTGGGAGGCAATCAAAGTGGATAACGAAAAGAACATCGAAATGAATGATATTCAGACAGTTCCCGAAGAAGAGGTTACCTCGTTTGAAGCGGATGCTGACGAAATGGATACCGTTGTTACCGAGGAATATGATGCGAGTCAGATTCAGGTTCTTGAAGGTCTTGAGGCTGTTCGCAAAAGACCCGGTATGTATATCGGCTCAACAGGTCCCAGAGGTCTGCATCACCTTGTTTATGAAATCGTTGATAACTCAATCGACGAGGCTCTTGCAGGCTACTGCACACATATTGAAGTTGAAATTGAACCCGGTGACGTAATCTCCGTAAGAGATAACGGACGCGGTATTCCCGTTGGTATCAACGAAAAGATGGGCCTGCCCTCTGTTACCGTTGTTCTCACCGTTCTGCACGCAGGCGGTAAGTTCGGCGGCGGCGGATACAAGGTTTCGGGCGGTCTGCACGGCGTTGGTTCATCGGTTGTTAACGCTCTTTCAGAGTGGTTTGAGGTTGAAGTTTCACAGGCAGGTCACGTTCACCGTCAGCGCTTTGTTAACGGCGGTAACATAGAAACAAACCTTGAAATTGTCGGCGATACCGAAGAAACAGGAACGTTCATCCGTTTCAAGGCTGACCCCGCAATCTTCCAGGAAACAACGGTTTATGATTTTGAAACACTTGAAAGAAGACTCAGAGAATCCGCATTCCTCAACGCGGGTCTTTCAATCAAGCTCACAGACAGCCGTGACCCCGAAAACATCGTTGAGCACGAATATTGCTACGAAGGCGGTCTTTCATCGTTTGCAGAGTATCTTACAGGCGTAAGAGGTCTTACTCCTCTGCACGAAACACCCGTTCATTTCTCGGGCGCAAAGGGCGACAGATACGCAGAGGTTGCTCTTTTTTATAACGACAGCTATAACGAGCTTATTCTTTCATTTGCCAATAACGTTCGTACTGTTGACGGCGGTACTCACGAAACAGGCTTCAAGAATGCTCTCACAAGAGTTTTCAATGATTACGGCAAAAAGTATAAGATTCTCAAAGACGGCGATAAGAAACTTTCGGGTGATGACGTAAGAGAAGGTCTTACCGCGATTATCTCCGTTAAGCTGACCGAAGCACAGTTTGAAGGTCAGACCAAAGGTAAGCTCGGCAACACAGATATTCAGTCGCTCGTGAACGCTCTTGTTTACGATAAGCTGATGACATATTTTGAAGAAAACCCTGCCGTTGCAAAGGCAATTTTCTCAAAGGCTCTCGATGCCGCAAGAGCAAGAGAAGCTGCAAGAAAAGCCCGCGAACAGGCAAGAAGAAAATCCGTTCTTGAAGGCAACTCACTCCCCGGCAAGCTTGCAGACTGCACGGAAAAGCAGGCTGAAGGCACCGAGATTTACATCGTAGAGGGTGACTCGGCGGGCGGCTCGGCTAAAGAAGGCCGTGACAGAACCTACCAGGCAATCCTTCCTCTCTGGGGTAAGATGCTTAACGTTGAAAAGGCAAGACTTGACAGAGTTATCGGTAACGAAAAGCTTCAGCCCGTTGTTATGGCTCTCGGTACAGGTATCGGTGATGAGTTTGATCTGAGCAAGCTCCGTTATGAAAAGATTGTTATTATGGCCGATGCCGACGTTGACGGTGCTCACATCAGAGTTCTTCTTCTTACATTCTTCTTCCGCTATATGCGTCCTCTGATTGAAGAGGGTCACGTTTATCTTGCTCAGCCTCCGCTGTTCAAGGTAAGCAAGGGCAAAAAGTTTGCTTACGCTTTCTCTGATGAAGAAAGAGATCGTAAAATTGAAGAACTCGGCGGCAGCTGCGATATTCAGCGATACAAAGGTCTTGGTGAAATGGACCCCGACCAGCTCTGGGAAACAACTATGGACCCTGCAACAAGAATTATGCTCCGCGTAACTCTTGCCGATGCAATGGAGGCAGACGAAACCTTCTCAATTCTTATGGGTGACAAGGTTGAGCCCCGCCGCGAATTTATCGAACAGAATGCAAAATTCGTTCAGAATCTTGACATATAATTTTGCAGAAAGGACTGAATGACTATGAGTTTTGGTGACGCACGCGACACCCAAAAAATTATAAACGTTGACTTGAACAAGGAAGTGCGCAAATCATTCCTCGATTATTCGATGACGGTTATTACCTCACGTGCCCTTCCCGACGTCAGAGACGGTCTTAAGCCCGTTCACCGCAGAATACTTTATACAATGCACGAAAACGGTCTTACACCCGATAAAGCATACAGAAAATGCGCCGACACCGTTGGTGCGGTTCTCGGCCGTTATCATCCCCACGGTGACGCATCGGTTTATGATGCAATGGTTCGTCTTGCACAGAGCTTCTCAATGAGATACACTCTTGTTGACGGTCACGGTAACTTCGGTTCGGTTGACGGCGACCCCCCTGCAGCATACCGATATACAGAGTCACGAATGAGCAAAATTGCTCTTCGTATGCTCACAGATATCGATAAAGACACAGTTGATTTCACAACCAACTATGATGACCGTCTTAAGGAACCCACCGTTCTGCCTTCAAGATTCCCCAACCTTCTTGTTAACGGCTCGGTAGGTATTGCCGTTGGTATGGCATCAAATATTCCTCCTCACAATATGGGTGAGGTTATCGACGGTATGTGCGCTCTTATCGATAACCCCGATATCGAGCTCGACGGTCTGATGGAGCATATCAAAGGCCCCGATTTCCCCACAAAGGGCGTTATCATGGGCAGAGCAGGCATCAGAGCTGCTTATTCAACAGGCAGAGGTAAAATCACTCTGCGTGCAAAAACAGAAATTATCGAAAAGAAGAACGGCAGATTTGAAATTCAGGTTACTGAAATTCCTTATATGGTTAACAAGGCAAGACTCATTGAGAGCATTGCAAACCTCGTTAAGGAAAAGAGAATCGAAGGCATTTCCGACGTAAACGACTATTCGTCAAAGAAGGGTATGCTTATCTCGATTGACCTCAAGAGAGATGCAAATCCGCAGGTTGTTCTTAACCAGCTTTTCTCATACACACAGCTTCAGGATACCTTTGGCGTTATTATGATTGCGCTCGTTAACGGCGAACCCAAGCAGTTAACGCTCAAGGAAGTTCTTAATCACTATATCAAGTTCCAGTCAGAGGTTATTGTTCGCAGAACAAGATACGACCTCAAAAAGGCTGTGGACAGAGCACATATCCTTGAAGGTCTTGCAAAGGCTATTGATATTGTTGATGATATCATCGCAACAATCAGAAGCTGCAAGGGCGGTCAGGCAGAAGCAAAGGCCGCAATTATGGAAAAATTTGATTTTGACGAGCCCCAGGCATCCGCTATCGTTGCCTTCCGTTTAGGTCAGTTGGCAGGTCTTGAAATTCTCAAGATTACTAACGAACTGGACGAGCTTAAGGAGAAGATTGCCGAATACAATTCAATCCTTGCAGACGAAGCAAAGGTGCTTGAAATCGTTAAAACAGAAGCAATAGCAGTGCGCGATAAGTTTGCTGACGAGAGAAAAACCGAAATCGTAAACGTTTCGGGCGAAGTTGATATTGAAGACCTCATTCCCGAAGAAACCTGCGTTTTCACTCTCACCGATATGGGCTATATCAAGCGCATTCCCATGAGCGAATATAAGCAGCAGAACAGAGGCGGCAGAGGCGTTAAGGGTCTTACCCGCCGCGAAGAAGACGTTGTTAAAACAATGTTCACCTGCTCAACTCACGATTACGTGATGTTCTTCACAACCAAGGGCAGAGCTTACAGACTCAAGGGCTATGAAATCCCTGAAGGCTCACGTCAGAGCAAGGGTATGAATATAGTTAACCTGCTTCCCGTTGAGGATGGCGAAAGAGTTTCGGCAATGATCCGTGTGCCTGAGTTCGGCGAAGAAAACTATTTCCTCTGCATGGCAACAAGAAACGGTATCATCAAGCGCACAGAGCTTGACCTTTATAAAAATATCCGCAAGAGCGGTATCATTGCAATCAATCTTGACGATGATGACGAGCTTGCCTGGGTTAAGCTTACAGAGGGCAATGATAACCTCATCGTTGCAACCAAGAAGGGTATGGCAATCTCCTTCAATGAGCAGGGCGCGAGAGCTATCGGCAGAACTGCAAGAGGTGTTAAGGCGATTGAACTCAAAGAGGGTGACGAGGTTATCGGTATGGATATTCTTGTTCCCGGCAGAAAGGTTCTCACCGTCAGCGAAACAGGCTACGGCAGACTGAGCGAAATTGATAACTACCGCCTGCAGTCAAGAGGCGGCAAGGGTCTTACAAACTACCACGTTGAAGATTACGGCGACGTTGCCGCAGTTGAGGTTGTTGACCCTGCAGATGACCTTATGCTCATCTCAACAGACGGCATTATCATCCGTATCCCGATGGGCGGCGAAAAGGGCATCCGCCTTTGCGCAAGACCTTCAAAGGGCGTAAGAGTTATGAAGGTTACAGAGGGCGAAAGACTCACAACCGCTGTTTCGGTAAAGGTTGAAGACGACGAAGAGGTTGAAACCGAGGCTGAAATTTCCGCAGAAGAAATTCCGCAAGAACAGGCTGCAGAATAAGCAAAAAAATTTTTGCAGATACTTGACAGACTAAACATTATATTGTTATTATATCTTTATATCGAAGATTTTTTGTCAATATTCACAAATATTGAGAAAGGGGATGCACATGAACATTGCACTTATTGCGCACGACGCAAAAAAAGAACTCATGACCCAGTTCTGCATCGCTTATTGCGGAATTTTGAGCCGTCACAATATTTATGCTACAGGAACAACCGGTAAAATGGTTGCGGAAGCAACAGGTCTTGATATAACAAGATTCCTCAGCGGCAGACAGGGCGGCGATGAGCAGATTGCCTCCAGAATTGCTTGCAACGAGATTGACGTTCTGCTCATTTTCAGAGATCCGTTAACAGCCAAACCTCACGAGCCTAATGAGGCAACTCTTCTCAGACTTTGTGATGTTCATAATGTTCCCGTTGCAACAAACATTGCCACCGCCGAGGCTCTTATTCACGCTCTTTCAAGAGGTGACCTCGACTGGCGAGATATCGTTAATCCCAAATAACCGTTTGCGCTTTCGGCGCACGGATTTGGCAAACCGTATTTTCGGGGGTCGTCGTGATGACGACCCCATTTGCGCATAACAACACAATTTATTTTTTCAGGAAAGAAGTATAACTTATGGCACTTATTACCAAAGCCATCAAAGGCACACAGGATATTCTGCCCTCTGAAGTTTATAAAAACCAGTTCATTGAGCAGATTGTTATTGATATAGCAGGCAAATTCGGCTTCAAAGAAATCCGTGTTCCCGTTTTTGAGCATACGGAGCTTTTCCAGAGAGGCGTTGGCGAAACAACAGACGTTGTTCAGAAAGAAATGTATACCTTCGACGATAAGGGTGGCAGATCAATCACGCTTCGTCCCGAAGGCACTGCCGGTGTTGCAAGAGCTTTTCTTGAACACGGTCTTTTCAACGAGGCTCTGCCCCAGAAGCTTTGCTACGTTATCAATTGCTACCGCTACGAAAAGCCTCAGGCAGGCAGATGGAGAGAGTTCCAGCAGTTCGGCGTTGAAATGCTCGGCACGTCATCACCTGCAGCTGATGCAGAAGTTATTTCTCTCGCAAACGAGATTTTTGCCTTCCTCGGCATTGAAAATCTTCAGCTTGAGCTTAATTCCATCGGTTGCCCCGAATGCAGAAAGAATTACCATAACGCTCTCAGAGAATACTTTGAGTCAAAGAAAGAAAATCTCTGCCCCACCTGCCTTGAAAGACTTGGCAAAAATCCGATGAGAATTCTTGACTGCAAGAGCCCCATCTGCAAAGAAATCTGCGACGGCGCACCCGCAATCATCGATTATATCTGCGACGATTGTTCGGCACACTTTGAATCCGTCAAGAAATATCTTGACGTTATGAATATCGAATACGTTGTTAACCCCCGCATCGTAAGAGGACTTGACTATTATTCACGCACTGTTTTTGAATTTGTTTCAAATCAGATCGGTGCTCAGGGCACTGTTTGCGGTGGCGGCAGATACGACGGTCTTGTTGAAGAGCTTGGCGGTCCTCACACACCATCACTCGGCTTTGCAATGGGTACAGGCAGATTGCTTATGCTTCTTGAAGCACAGGGCATTGAGCTCCCCAAGCCCGGTGCTTGCGAGCTTTACGTTGCACCCATGGGTGAGAATGCTTCTCTTGAGGCGATGAAGATTGTTCACGATCTTCGCACAAACGGTATCAGCGCACAGACTGACGTTGCAGGCCGCTCACTCAAAGCGCAGATGAAGTTTGCGGATAAAATCGGCGCAAGATACACAATGGTGCTTGGTGACAATGAAATTGAACAGGGCAAGGCTAACCTTAAGAATATGGATAACGGCAGCGTTACAGAGGTTGAGCTTGAAAGTCTTGCAGAAGATTTTATGGAGTTCCTTGTAAAGCAGGAAACAGAAGCTCTTCGTCTTTCATTCGGCGAAGATATCGGCGATATTGATTTATCGGCTTTAATCTAAACAGAGGAGTAAAAATATAGATGGATTTTATGACAGGACTTAAAAGAACCGATTACTGCGGCAGCCTTCGCATCGGTGACGTTGGCAGAGAGGTTGTTGTTGCAGGTTGGGTTCAGCGTCAGAGAGACCTCGGCGCACTCATCTTCATTGACCTGAGAGACAGAGAAGGCATTGTTCAGCTTGCTTTTGATGAATCAACGGCAAAGGATATTTTTGAAAAAGCATCATCAGCAAGAAGCGAATACGTTCTTATGGCAAAGGGTAACGTCAGAGAACGTTCCGCAAAGAATACAGAAATTCCCACAGGCGAAGTCGAAATTGAGGTTACAGAGCTTCGCATTCTTAACAAGAGCGAAACTCCTCCTTTTGAGATTATCGAGAATTGCCAGACATCGGAGCTCACAAGACTCAAGTACCGTTATCTTGACCTTCGCCGCCCCGACCTTCAGAAGAATATTCTTCTTCGTCACAAGATAACAAAAATCACAAGAGACTATTTTGATGATAACGGTTTCATCGAAATTGAAACACCTATTCTCATCAAATCAACTCCCGAAGGCGCAAGAGACTATCTTGTTCCCAGCCGTATCCATAAAGGCAAGTTCTATGCTCTGCCCCAGTCACCTCAGCTTTATAAGCAGCTTTCAATGGTTGCGGGCTTTGACAGATATATGCAGATTGCCCGTTGCTTCCGCGACGAGGACTTAAGAGCAGACCGTCAGCCCGAATTCACACAGATTGACCTTGAAATGTCGTTCGTTGATATGGAAGACGTTCTTGCAATCGGCGAAGGATATATGGAAAGAGTTTTCAGAGAAGCTATCGGCGCAGAAATCAAGCTTCCTCTGCCCAGACTCACTTATAAAGAAGCTATGGAGCGTTACGGCTCCGATAAGCCTGATACCCGTTACGGAATGGAAATCTATGACCTTACCGAAACTGTCAGAAACTGCGGCTTCGGTGTTTTCACAGGCGCAATTGAAGCAGGCGGCAGCGTAAGAGGTATCACAGCAAAGAACGCTGTTAACGTTTATACCAGAAAAGAAATTGATAAGCTCACCGAAACTGCAAGAGGCATCGGAGCAAAGGGTCTTGCTTGGGTAAGAATGAACGAAGACGGAACGTTCAGTTCATCATTTGCAAAGTTCCTCACAGAGGACGAAATGGCGGCAGTTCTCAAGGCTGCAGGCGCAGAAGCAGGCGACGTTGTTATTATTGTCGGTGACACAAAGAATTCACTTGTTCTTTCTGTTCTCGGCTCACTTCGCCAGATTGTTGCAAAGAAGCTTGATATCATCCCCGAGGGTGTTTATAACCTCCTTTGGATTACCGAATTCCCCTTCTTTGATTGGGATGAGGATGCACAGCAGTTTGTTGCAATGCACCACCCCTTCACCTCACCTATGGATGAGTGCCTTGATTACCTTGAAACAGATAAGGCTTCCGTCAGAGCAAAGGCATATGACCTTGTTCTTAACGGCGTTGAGCTTTGCTCAGGTTCAATCAGAATCACAAACCCCGACCTTCAGGGCAGAATTTTCTCGCTCCTCGGTCTGAGTGAAGAAGAAGCTCACACAAAATTCGGCTATCTGCTTGACGCTTTCAAATACGGTGCTCCTCCTCACGGCGGTATGGGTATCGGTCTTGACAGACTTGTTATGCAGATGCTCGGTTGCGAATCGCTTCGTGACGTTATCGCATATCCCAAGGTTCAGAACGCAAGCGAGCCCATGACAGATTGCCCCGCAGTTGTTGATGAAGTTCAGCTTCGTGACCTTGGTATCACAGAAATGGAAACAGATGAATAATCTGTAATGATATAATGCGAATGCATTTTATAGAAAGGATGTTTTTTCCATGGCAAGAGTTTATAATTTTTCGGCAGGTCCCTCAATGCTTCCCGAAAGCGTACTTAACCGAGCAGCTGCGGAGATGCTCGATTATAAGGGTAGCGGACAGTCAGTTCTTGAAATGAGCCACCGTTCAAAGGTTTATGAAGAAATTATCTTTGGCGCGCGTGACCTTTTCAAAGAGGTTATGAACATTCCCGATAACTATAAGGTTATCTTCTGCCAGGGCGGCGCTTCAACCCAGTTTGCAGCTATCCCCCTCAACTTCCTTAACGGCAGCGGCAAGGCAGACTATGTTCTTTCCGGTCAGTTCTCAACAAAGGCTTATAAAGAAGCCCAGAAGTATGGCGAAATCAAGGTTGTCGGTTCATCAAAGGAGCAGAATTTCAGCTGCATCCCCGAGCTTGATAAGGCAAACTTCACACCCGATGCAGACTATTTCTATATCTGCCAGAACAACACAATCTACGGCACACGCTTTGCTGAACTTCCCGACACAGGCAACGTTCCCCTTATTGCAGACGTTTCATCCTGCTTCCTTTCAGAGCCCATGGACGTTTCAAAATACGGCGTTATCTATGGCGGTGCACAGAAAAACGTTGCTCCCGCAGGTCTGACAGTTGTTATCGTCAGAGAAGATCTTCTCGGCAATGCAAGGGATTACACACCCACAATGCTTGATTATAAGACACTTGCAGATAACGATTCGATGTATAACACACCTCCTTGCTATTCCATTTATATGTGCAAGCTTGTGCTTGAATGGATCAAGAATCTCGGCGGTCTTGAGGCAATGAAGCTTCATAACGAAAAGAAGTGCTCAATCCTCTATGATTTCATCGATTCCAGCAAGATGTTCAACAACCCCGTTAAGAAGAGTGACCGCTCAATGATGAACGTTACTTTTGTAACAGAGAGTGACGAGCTCAACGCAAAGTTTGTTAAGGAAGCAACAGAGGCAGGCTTTGTTAACCTTAAGGGTCACCGTTCAGTTGGCGGTATGAGAGCAAGCATCTATAACGCAATGCCCATCGAAGGCGTTGAAAAGCTTGTTGAATTCATGAAAGAATTCGAAAAGAAGAACTGAGGTAACTGATTATGTTTAACATTTTAACTTTAAATAAAATCTCAAAGCTTGGCCTTGATAAGCTTGACAGCGCAAAATACACCTGCGCTGACAGCATCGAAGCTCCCGATGCAATTCTTGTTCGTTCAGCTTCAATGCACGAAATGGAGCTTGATGCAAACACAGTTGCAATCGCAAGAGCAGGCGCAGGCGTAAACAATATTCCGATTCCTGCTTGCAGCGAAAAGGGCGTTGTTGTTTTCAACACTCCCGGTGCAAACGCAAACGCAGTTAAAGAACTTGTTCTTTGTGCACTCTTCCTTTCATCAAGAAAAGTCGGTGCCGCAATCGATTGGGCAAAAACTCTTAAGGGTGAAGGCGATGCAGTCGGCAAGCTCGTTGAAAAGGGTAAGGGCGCATTTGCAGGTCCCGAAATCCTCGGCAAAACTCTCGGTGTTATCGGTCTTGGTGCTATCGGCGCTATGGTTGCTCAGGGCGCAAAGGCTCTCGGTATGAGCGTTATCGGCTATGATCCCTTCGTTTCAGAAAAAGAAGGCATTGAAATCGCAACCGATATCAGCGAAATCTATGCAAAGAGCGATTATATTTCTCTTCATCTTCCTCTTAACGATGCAACAAGAGGTATGATTAACGCAGACACACTTGCTTCAATGAAAGACGGCATCAGAATTCTCAACTTTGCAAGAGGCGAGCTTGTTGATTCAAAAGCAATCATCGACGCACTTGCAAACGGCAAGGCTGCCGCTTACGTTACAGACTTCCCCAACGATGAACAGCTTTGCGTTGAGGGTATCACAGCAATTCCTCACCTCGGTGCTTCAACACCCGAGAGCGAAGAAAACTGTGCAATGATGGCTGCTGAAGAAGTTGCTCTTTACCTTGAAAAGGGCATCATCAAGAATTCAGTTAACCTGCCCAATGCGGCTCTGCCCGAAGCTTTTGAATGCCGCACCTGCTTCATTCACAAGGAAGACGAAGCTTTCGGCACAAAGGTTTCTGCTGAAGCAATCGCACAGGGTGCCGCAATCAAGAATCTTTTCAGCGCAAGCAAGAAGGGTATGGGTTACACTGTAATTGATACCGATAAGGCTCTTGATACATCAAAAATTGACGGCGCAATCAGAATCAGAACAATATAAAAAATCAACCGGTGAGTTTTTGCTCACCGGTTTTTATTTTGTATGTATGGTGCGTGTCTTTACATTTATTTAAAGGAATGCTATAATATAATGTAATTTATTATTATGGAGGCAATTATGGAGTTTCGGCAGGAATATCTCGGCGGCGGAATAACGGCTTTTGTTTCCGATGCCCACACCTTTGGCACGGATGCGGTTCTGCTTGCTGACTTTGCATCGCCCAACAAAAGAACGGTTTGCTGTGACCTCGGTTCGGGTTGCGGTATAATTCCGCTTCTCTGGTGCAAAAAAGAAACGGGCAAAATAACTGCCGTTGAAATTCAGCCTCTGGGTGCTCAGCAGATTGAAAAAGCAATTGAATTCAACAATCTTGCAGAAAGACTCACTGCAGTCAACTCGGATCTCAAGGAGCTCAAAGGTAAAGTGCCTTTTGGCTGTTTTGACCTTGTAACGATGAATCCGCCTTATAAAGCAAGCGGTGCAGGCATTGAAAGCCAGTCCGGAGCCGATAAAATTGCAAGGCACGAAACGATGTGCACCTTTAAGGACATCTGCACCGTTGCCGCAAAGCTTCTCAATTTTGGCGGCAAGCTGTGTATGTGTATCCGTCCCGAGCGTCTTTGCGAGCTTTTTTGTGAAATGAAAGCGGCTGGCATTGAGCCAAAGCGTTTGCGTCTTGTTGCCAAATGCGCAGGCAAAGCCCCGTGGCTTGCTCTTGTTGAGGGCAGACGCGGCGGTAAAAGCGGTATGACCGTTGAACCCGAGCTTTTTGTTCACGGTGAAAACGGATATTCTGACGAAATGAAACGGATTTATGCCGATTATCTTCTTGAAAACCGAGGTGAAAACAGTTGAGCGGAATCTTATACGTTGTTGGCACACCGATAGGCAATCTCGGCGATATTTCGCCCAGAGCGCTTGATACGCTTGAAAAATGCGATTTCATTGCCGCTGAAGATACGAGAGTCAGCCTCAAGCTGCTCAACCATTTCGGTATCAAAAAGCCGATGATAAGCTATTTTGAACATAACAAATTTGAGCGAGGTCCCGTTATTGCCGAAAAACTTCTTTCGGGTGAAAACGGTGTCATTATAACCGATGCAGGTATGCCTGCAATTTCAGATCCGGGTGAAGACCTTGTTAAGCTTTGCATTGATAAGGGAATAAAGGTTGAGGCTGTGCCGGGCCCCTGCGCTTTTGCAACGGCTCTTGCCGTTTCGGGTATGCCGTCAAGAAGATTCACTTTTGAAGGATTTTTGCCCGTTGAAAAAAACGAGCGCAAATATATTATAAATTCACTCGTGAACGAAGAGAGAACAATGATTTTCTATGAAGCGCCACACAAGCTTGCCGCCACTTTGAGCGACCTTGCCGCCGCTTTGGGTGACAGAGAAATTGCAATCGTGCGCGAGCTTACAAAAATTCACGAGCAGGTGATAAAAACAACCCTTTGTACCGCCGCCGAAAAATATTCGCAGGAGCAGTTAAAGGGCGAAATAGTTCTTATAATTTCGGGCGCACCCAGAAAAGAAGCGGAAGAAATGACGCTTGAACAGGCGGTTGCCTATGCAAACGGGCTGATTGCCGAAGGTGAGAGCAAAACCTCTGCCGCAAAAATTGCCGCAAAAGAAAGCGGCTTCAAAAAAGGTGATATTTATAAGTTTCTTGTTGATTAAAGAGGAGGAAATAAAATGATTCAGTATTTTATCGACCACCCCGTGTGGATTTTTGTGCTTGCGGCGGTGACTCTGCTCACGATTTTTGTTTGCATCAAGGCGGCGCAGGCAAGTTCAAAGCGTTATGCCGCAAACGAAAAAACAATCAAAAAAATCAAAGAAGAAAATGAACTTTGCAATGAGTTTGCAATTCTCACCGAGAGCCTGATTGCTTCTGCCGAGGCAGACCGACTTTTCAAGGGCGTTGCCCTTAACCTGCAAAAACGGGTTGCAGACAAAGAAGATATTATGGCAGAGTTTGAAGCTCTCACACAGGAGCAAAAAGAAATTTATGCTCTTTATACCGTTATTGATGACGGCGAAAAGCGTTTGAGCGCTTTCTTTGAAAACTGCGGTAAACCTCTGACTGACGTTGCTCTCAATGCGGTTGAGCGTTTGCTTGACGGTGAAGCGGTTGACGTTTTCAAAAAGGAATTTGACGCTTTTGACGGTGACAACGAAACCGTTTCGTTTATTCCCGAAGAAATCAAAAAGCTTGATGAAAGCTTCGGTGAGCTTGCTCCCATTGATGAAATCTGCAAAAAAGCAGGCGCATTCATCAAATCAGCACCCGAAAAATTTATATAAAGGAGAAACTGAAATGAAAAAACTGTTTTGCATTATTCTTGCTGTGGCAATGCTTCTTTGCGTGCCTGTGAGTGCAAGTGCAGAAACCGCATCGGCTCTTTCTTTCGGTGATGACGGTGAGTTTGTTATTCTTCATATCAGTGACCCGCAGGATGACAGATATGCCGCATACGACCTTATCAACTTTGTGAAGCTTTCAATCGAAGAAACCAAGCCTGACCTTGTTATTCTTTCGGGTGATATCGTTGAAGACAGCAGAGCAGGTGATATCGGCATTGACGACGAAAGCGGAAGAGAAGGTGTTACGGTTAAAAACGATTATGCCGCAACGCTTGAAAACACAAAGATTGCAACCGATAATATTCTTTCGATTATAAACGATGCCAAAATTCCTTTTGCCGTTACCCAGGGCAATAACGATTATGGCAGCGGTGTTACAAACGAAGACTGGCTCAAGATTTATTCATCATATGAATATTCTCTTGCAAAAGACGAGAGCAACGACAGCACAGGCAGAATAGACTATAACCTTGAAATTCTTGGTTCTGACGGTGCGGCTGTCTTTAATCTCTGGCTTATGGATACGGGCAAAAATTCGGTTAACGATGAGCAGATTGCCTGGTATGAGTCAGAAAGCAACGCTCTTAAAGAAGCAAACGGCGGCAAGGCAGTGCCTTCATTTGTTTTTCAGCACATTCCCGTTGGAGATATGGGCAACCTTTTTGAAGAATGCAACTTCTGGGATGAAGGTGCAGTTTCGGAAGGCGGCAAATATTATCGCCTTAACCACGAGCTTGCAAACGGCTATAATATGAGCGCGATGGCTCCGGGCGAAACAACCGCACAGTTCACATCCTGGAAAAATCAGGGTGACGTGCTCGGTGCATATTTCGGTCATTGGCACACAGAGGGTTACACAGGTATCTGGGACGGCATTGAACTTGGCTTCACCTACGGCTGCGAGTTTGCAAAGCCCGGCCCCTACGGCATCAGAGTTTTCACTCTTTATGAAGACGATATAGAAAACTATGATAACGATATTTATACATATGAGGGTTCCGTTAAAAAAGGCGATGCACGTTTTGAACTGCAGGTCGACACGGAATATGCGGTTTATAATAATTTCATCGAAGAATTCTTTGCAGCAATCAGAAACGTTTTCATTCTCATTGAAAAAGAAATAACAAGCTTGTTCAGTTGAAAAAAGGCTTGCGAGGTTGATACTTCGCAAGCCCGTTTTTTATATCCTTATATATACGCTCATTTCATTTTCGCCTCTGTTGCCCCACTTGAAGTACGGAATGAGCTTGATTTCAACAGGTGTTTCCTGCGATTCATTCCATTCGGCATATAGAGAGGAATCCTCTTTTTCTCTGAAGCCGTTGGCAATCAGCATATCACCCTCAACTCTGAAATTGGGTGTGCGGGAGATGCGGAGCATCTGCAGGTTTTTGCCGTTATCCGCTTCTTCTGCACAATAAACAAACGGCCCCCTCATAACCGCAACCTTGCCGGTGTTTTCTCTTACAAGGTTTGAACATTTTATCAGTTTCGGGCGCATTTCAAAGTCAGCTTTCAGCGTTGTTTTGCCGTTTATTTCAAAATAAGCGTAGCCGTTATTAATCTCATACGGCAAGCTGAATGAATATTTATCGCACCAATCGGGAATTCTGATTGCAAGAGTAAAGCATTTGTGCGGTGTAACTTCAATCTCAACTTTACCGTTTTCGGCATAGGTTGAGATTATTTTTATTTGTGCATTTTCGCTCTGTGCTTCACAGCCTGCATACTGATGAATAAACAGGGTGTCTTTGTTTTCGGTGAAACAGTATTCGCCGATTGAAGATATCAGTCTTGCAAGGTTGGGCGGGCAGCAGGCACAGCCGAACCATTTTTGCCTGACGGGTTTTACGTGACGTTTGCGTGAATCTTTTTGTGATGCTTCGGGAAGCACTTCAAGAGGATTAACATAGAAAAAGCTTTTGCCGTCGAGCGCCATACCCGATAAAACCGTGTTATAAAGAGCTCTTTCGGCTGCTGCGGCAACAATTGCATCAGGTTCGATTTCAAGCATTCTTCTTGCAAAGAAGATAAATCCGATTGATGCGCAGGTTTCGGCATACGCGAGATCGTTTGGTAAATCATAGTCAAAGGAGAAAGCTTCACCGTCAGCGGTTGAGCCGATTCCGCCCGTAATATACATTTTTTTGCTGATTATGTTATATGCAATATTTTTGCAGGCTGAATAAAGCTCATCGTCGCCGCATCTCTTTGCAACGTCAGCCATGCCGCTGTAAAGATAAACGCCTCTGACTGCATGCCCAACCGCTTCATGCTGCTTTCGCGGCTCGCAATGCGCCTGATTATAGTGGTAATTGTCGTTAACGGTTTTTCTGCCGCGCACAATGTCGTAATAATAAGGCTTCTTGCCTCTTTCATTTATGAAAAATTCAGCTGTTTTAAGATATTCCGATTTTTGTGTTATATCAAAAAGCTTGACCAAAGCCATTTCAGCAATTTCGTGACCGCCATAGCCTTTGATTTTATCTTCACCGAAGGTGTTGCAAATCAAATCGGCAAAACGGCAAGCGGCATCAAGCAACTTGCGTTCGCCTGTTGCGCAATAATATGCAACTGCCGCTTCAGCAAGGTGACCGAAGCAATAAAGCTCGTGATAATCCTGAAGATTTGTGAAAATTTCATCGCGGTTATTGATTATATAGAGTGTGTCAAGATAGCCGTTTTCAAGCTGTGCGGAGCAAACAAGGTCAATAATCTCATCAGCTTTTTCTTTAAGGCAGGAATCGGGTTGATTTGAGAGCGAATATGCAACGGCTTCGAGCCATTTATAAACGTCGCTGTCCTGAAAAACCCAACCGTGAAAAGCATCAGGATGGGAATTGTTATCATCGTAGCACCACTTATCGGCAGGGTAAACGGGAACAGATTCTCCGTTTTTCAATGCCAGAGCAATCTTGCTTGCTTTAACAAAGTTTTCGATTGCATAGCTTTTATCTGCGCCGTCTATTCTGTCGTGCAGGGCTTCATACTGATAAGGGATAACCTCTTTGAGAACAAGCTCGGTTTTGCCGAGCCAGAAGGGGTCGGTGATTTTTATTTTATTCAGCTCGATGTGCTTTGAAAAATTCTGACTATTCATAGAAAATCTTCCTTATCAGATTATTGTTACTATAAAGTATAGCTCATAATTCAGCTAAAATCAACATATCTCTTTTGATTAAAGGTCAAAGTTTGCTGAAACATCAAAAATCAAAAACTAAAGAAAAACAGAGCAAATGCGAGAAAATAAAAGATAAATCGCAAAAACAAAGGTCAAACAAATAAATTTGACCTTTTCTGACCTTTGACCTTTTGACTTTTGCAGTCTATAATACAGACAAAGGTCAAAGAAAGTCAAAGTCAAAAACCGACGAATTACACTCAAAAGGAGTTGATATAATGAGCCTGAGCAACCAGATTGCAAGAATGCTGATGGAGATGCTTGAACAGGATGGCAGCACCGAAATTCAGCGTAACGAGCTTGCACAGACTCTCGGCTGTGTTCCCAGCCAGATTAACTACGTTATTTCTTCAAGGTTTACACCTGAACACGGCTATATTGTTGAAAGCCGCAGGGGCGGTGGCGGATATATCAAGATAACGAGAGTCAGCCTTGATAAGCCATCTGCGATTATGCACACGGTAAACCACATCGGTGAAGAACTTGATTTTTCCGTTTGCCGTGCCCACGTGCTTAACCTTGTTAATGCAGGTGTAATTGATAAATCTTCGGCAAAGCTTATGCTTGCCGCAACAAGCGAAAATTCGCTCCGTATGCTTCCGCCGCCCGTCAGGGACAGGGTGAGAGCATCGATAATCAAACAAATGCTTCTTACTATGGATACACAAAGATAAAACGGGAAAGGATGATTCAGTATGTTATGCCAGAATTGCAAAAAAAATGAAGCAACAACCCACCTCAAACAAATTATAAACGGCGATATGGCGGAGAGCCACCTTTGCTCTGACTGTGCATCGCACCTTGGTTATTCCGATATGTTTTCGGGATTCGGTCTGAATCTTTCGGAGCTTTTCGGAAGTCTGCTTGGTGACACAATGCCGTCACTCGGCGCAGGGTCGGCACCCCGTTGCCCAAAATGCGGCACCGCTTTCAGCGACATTGTTCGTGAGGGCAAGGTTGGCTGCGCGGAATGCTACAGAACTTTTTATGATAAGCTTCTGCCTTCAATTCAGCGCATTCACGGCAAGATAAAGCACAGCGGCAAAACAAGCCAGGGTGCACCTGCCGAAGTCAAAGTTGAAACCGTGGCAGAAAAAATTGAAAAGCTTAAGGCGGAAATGAACAAAGCCGTTGCCGCACAGGAATTTGAGCAGGCGGCAAAAATCAGAGATGAAATCAAGGCTCTTGAAGAAGGAGGCGAAAACTGATGAGCAAATGGTATATTGAAAAAGGTGACCAGGGCGACGTTGTGCTCAGCACACGCATCCGTCTTGCGAGAAATCTTGATGAATTTCCGTTTCCCTCAAGGCTTGACGTTGAGGGCAAAAACAGAGTTAATACGCTTGTGAAGAGCGCTCTGTTTGAGAATGACAGCAAGGATTTCAGCTATATTGAAATGAAAGATTTAAGCCGCAAGCAGGCGGTTTCGCTTGCGGAAAGGCATCTTATCAGCCCTGAGTTTGCTGCAAAGAAAGACGGCAGTGCTCTTATGCTCTCGGGCGATGAGAGCGTGAGCATTATGCTTTGCGAAGAAGACCATATCAGACTGCAGGTTATGAAAGCCGGGCTTGCTCTTGAAGAAGCTTTTGATATTGCCGATAAGCTTGACAGTCTGCTTGATTCAAGGCTCAACTATGCTTTTGATGAAAGAATCGGTTATCTCACCGCTTGCCCCACGAATCTCGGCACGGCAATGAGAGCTTCAGTTATGCTTCATCTGCCTGCACTCACAAGATGCGGTCAGATAAACCGCCTTGCAAACACCGTTTCAAAGCTTGGTCTTACAATCAGAGGGGCTTACGGCGAGGGCTCACGCTCAAGCGGCGATATCTATCAGATAAGTAACCAGATAACTCTTGGCATTACCGAAGAAACCGCTATTGCAAACCTCAAATCCATTGTGCTTCAGCTTGTCGGTCAGGAAAGAGCCGCCGCGGCAAAGATGGTTAAAAATGCTGCGGATGAAGATAAGATTTTCAGAGCATACGGTATTCTCACAAACGCCCGTTTACTCAGCACAGAGGAGTTTATGGAGCTTGCATCTCTTGTGCGCCTTGGTGCGGCAAGAGGAATTTTAGATGTAAATATTGAAAAAATAAATGAGCTGATTGTCAATATGCAGCCTGCAACTGTCAGCGCCGCAAACGAAAACGTAACCTCTGCGGTGGAGAGAGATGCAGTCAGAGCAAGAATCGTGAGAGAATCGATCGGCTGACGGCTGCGTTGATACAGTTTAATTCGGGGGGATTAAAATTGTACAGATTCACAGGATTCACACAAAAAGCAAATGCGGCGCTCAACAGCGCCGTTTCTGCGGCAGAAAACTTTGGTCACACCTATGTGGGCAGTGAGCATATTCTGCTTGGCTTGCTTGCAGAAAGCGGAGGTATGGCTTACACTGCATTGACTGCCGCAAAAGTAACTTATGATGATGTTGAAAAAATTATCAGAAGCAGTATAGGCGTTGGCTCGCCGACGGTGCTTTCGCCAAACGATTTCACACCCAGAGCAAAGAATATTATCGACACCGCCATTCTGCAGGGCAGAGGTATGGGACATTCCTATATCGGCACAGAGCATTTGCTCATGGGTATTATCAAAGAGGGCACAGGCGCGGCAACCGAGATTCTTTTGCAGCTTGGCATTGCGCCGCAGGATTTGCTCAACGATATCACAAAAGCGCTCGGCAGCAATTCTTCGGGCAGCAAAAGAAAGGGGTCTGCAAAAGAAAAAAGCGAAGCGCCGACACTTGAACAGTTTGGCAGGGATTTAACCGCTATGGCAAACGAGGGCAGGATTGACCCCGTTATCGGCAGGCAGACCGAGATTGACAGAGTTATTCAGATATTGAGCAGAAGAACAAAGAATAACCCTTGCCTTATCGGTGAGCCCGGCGTTGGCAAAACCGCAATTGCCGAGGGGCTTGCACTCAAAATTGTGAGCGGTGAAGTGCCTGAATTGCTTCGCGGCAAACGCATTGTTACCCTTGACCTTACGGGTATGGTGGCAGGCACAAAATACAGAGGCGATTTTGAAGAGAGAATCCGCACCGTTATTGAAGAAGTTAACAAAGCAGGGGATATAATCCTGTTTATCGATGAGGTGCACACTCTTATCGGCGCAGGCTCGGCAGAGGGTGCGGTTGATGCGGCGAATATTCTTAAACCGTCGCTTGCAAGGGGTGAGCTTCAGGTTATCGGTGCAACAACGCTTGAAGAATACCGCAAGCACATCGAAAAAGATGCAGCCCTTGAAAGACGTTTTCAGCCTGTAACAGTCGGTGAGCCGTCGGAAGACGAAGCGATTATGATTCTCACAGGCATCAGAGATAAATATGAAGCGCACCATAAGGTAAAAATCACCGACGGTGCAATTGTGGCGGCGGTCAAAATGTCATCGCGCTATATCGGTGACAGATATCTGCCCGATAAGGCGATTGACCTTGTTGACGAAGCGGCATCGAGAGTGCGCCTGCGTGCTTTCACGGCTCCGCCCGATCTGAAAGAGCTTGAAGATAAGCTCAAAGCTCTTGGCGAAGAGATGGAATCCGCCGTCAAGTCGCAGGATTTTGAGCGTGCGGCTGATATCAGAGATGAAAAGAAAAAGGTTGCCGAGGAGCTTGAAAATGAGAGAAAGCTCTGGAAAGAAAAAAACACCCGCCAAACAGGCGAGGTATCAGAGCAGGAGATTGCGGCAATCGTTTCGCAGTGGACGGGTATTCCCGTTAATCAGTTGACCCGAGAAGAGAGTGAAAGACTTCTCAATATGGAAAGCGAGCTTCACGAAAGAATTGTTGGTCAGGATGAGGCGGTCAGCGCCGTTGCAAGAGCTATCCGCAGAGGCAGAGCAGGTCTTAAAGACCCCAAAAGACCTACAGGCTCATTCATTTTCCTTGGCCCTACAGGTGTTGGCAAAACGGAGCTTTGCAAAACCCTTGCCGCTTCGATGTTTGGCGATGAAAATGCAATGATAAGGCTCGATATGAGCGAATATATGGAAAAGCACACCGTTTCAAGGCTTGTCGGCTCACCTCCCGGTTACGTCGGATATGATGAGGGCGGTCAGCTCACCGAAAAGGTGCGCCGCAGACCGTATTCCGTGCTTCTTTTTGACGAAATCGAAAAAGCGCATCCCGACGTTTTCAATATGCTTCTGCAGATTCTTGAGGACGGCATACTGACCGATTCGCAGGGCAGACGTGTTGATTTCAAAAACTGCGTTATCATTATGACCTCAAACGTTGGTGCAAAGCAGATTGCCAACAGCGGTGGCGGTACTCTCGGATTTTCTGCCGAGGGCGCGCAGACACGCACCGATAAAAGCATTCACGATGCGGTTATGGCGGAGCTTAAAAACGTTTTCAGACCCGAGTTTCTCAACAGGGTTGACGATATAATCGTTTTCCGTCAGCTTACCAAAGAGAATATTAACGAGATTGCGCAGAGAATGCTTGCAAACCTTTCAAAAAGAATAAAAGAGCTTGATTTTGAGCTTGAATTCAGCCCCGAAGCGGTTGAAGCAATCGGCAACGCAGGTTTTGACCCTGTTTACGGTGCAAGACCTCTGCGCAGAGCAATTCAGCAGAGGATTGAGGATAAGCTCTCTGAAAAAATGCTTGAGGGCGCACTCGAAACGGGCAAAAAATACGTCTGCAAATACGAAAACGATGAGTTCGTTTTTGAGATAACGGAATAAAAAAACAACACCCCGAGGGCGAAATGCCTTCGGGGTGATTTGCATTTATATCAGTTTTTAAGGCTCTGCATCGGGGCGGGAATTCTGCCGCCGCGATTAATAAATTTTGCAGGCGAATATGTTGAAAGGGGCATAACAGGGCCGCTTCCGAGAAGTCCGCCAAAGCTTAATTCTTCGCCAACCTGCTTGCCGATTGCAGGAATACCTCTGACTGCGGTGGTCTTGGAGTTTACCATACCGATTGCCGCTTCGTCAGCGATAATTGCCGAGATAACCTCTGCAGGTGTGTCGCCGGGAATGTTAATCATATCAAGACCAACCGAGCAAACGGCTGTCATTGCTTCAAGCTTGTTGAGGGTCAGGCAACCGCATCTTGCGGCATCAATCATACCTGCGTCTTCCGTTACGGGAATGAATGCGCCCGAAAGTCCGCCAACGTGTGACGAAGCCATAACACCGCCTTTTTTAACTGCGTCGTTGAGAAGTGCAAGGGCGGCAGTTGTGCCGTGGCAACCGCAGCATTCAAGACCCATTTCTTCAAGAATGTGGGCAACTGAGTCACCGATTGCAGGTGTGGGAGCGAGTGAAAGGTCAACAATGCCGAAGGGCACGCCGAGTCTGCGTGAAGCTTCGCTTGCAACAAGCTGACCCATTCTTGTGATTTTGAATGCGGTTTTCTTGATAAGGTCGGCAACGGCTGTGAGGTCGCAGTCGCCTGCCTTTGCAAGGGCGGCTCTTACAACACCGGGACCTGAAACACCAACGTTGATAACGCAATCGGGTTCGCCTGCACCGTGGAATGCACCTGCCATGAAGGGGTTATCCTCGGGTGCGTTGCAGAAAACAACGAGCTTTGCAGGACCGATGCAATCTCTGTCGGCAGTCAGCTCCGCGCTCTTTCTGACAACCTTACCCATAAGAGCAACGGCATCCATATTAATGCCTGTTTTGGTTGAGCCGATGTTAACCGAGGAGCAAACACGCTCGGTAACGCTCAGAGCTTCGGGAATAGCTTCAATCAGCTCTCTGTCGCCGGGGCCGAAACCTTTCTGAACAAGGGCGGAAAAACCGCCGAGAAAGTTAACTCCGCAGGCAATTGCCGCTCTGTCAAGCGTTTTGGCAAGCTTAACGGCATCTTTATCTTCGCAGGAAGCGAGAATCATTGCCGCAGGAGTAACGGAAATTCTTTTATTGATAATCGGAATGCCCAGCTCTTTTTCAATCTGTTCACCTGTTGCAACAAGGTCTTTTGCGTACGTGGTGATTTTGTTATAAACTTTTTCACACATAACGTCGATATCGCTGTGGCAACAATCGAGCAGGGAAATACCCATTGTTATTGTTCGCACGTCCAGGTGTTCATCCTGAATCATAGTTATTGTTTCGAGAATATCTCTTGCGTTAAGCATAATCAGTCACCTCAGATTGTGTGCATTGCGTTGAAGATATCTTCGTGCATAGCGTGGATTGAAAGACCCATTTCAGCACCGATTTTGCCGAGCATATCTGAAAACTCGGTGAAGGGAATATCTGATTTTGAGATATCAACCATCATAATCATTGCAAACATATCCTGAAGAATGGACTGTGTTACCTCAAGAACGTTTATGTTGTGGTTACAGCATTCTGTTGAAATTTTTGCGAGAATACCAACCATATCTTTACCTATAACTGTGATAACAGCTCTCATAGTTTTTCTCCTTTATTCAATATCCAAAACCTGTGCGATGTCGCTCACAACGAAGTCTGCGGCGGTTTCGGGGTTTTCTTTTTTGGTGAAAAGGCAACCGAAGCAACCTGCGTTCTTGCCTGAAAGCACGTCGATTTCTCTGTCACCGATCATCACGGTTTCGCTTCTGTCAAGCCCGTAGGTATCGCAGATATAGTTAACTGCATCGGGCGCAGGCTTCATCGGGAAGTTCATTGAAGAATCAACAAACGCGGTGAAGAATTTTTTCATACCGTAAATCTCAAGGTAATGCTGTGAGGTTTCAAAACCTCTGTGGGTATAGAGAAAATGCTTTTTGCCGTTATTGAAAAGCTTTTCGAGAGTGGTGTATGTGTTTTCAAACGGAACGGCAATCGGGCGCAGGTCATAGTTATGTTCGTGTTTGCGGAAAGCCTCTTTCTGCTCTTCGGTAACTCCGTAATGCTCATAGCAATGGGCAAAGGTTATTTCGAGCAGGGCTTTGGCTTCATCATAATCGGGCTCTGTGCCGAATTCGCGCATCGCCTTGATGAATGCCGACGCTATATGCGGATAGCTGTCGAACAGCATACCGTCAAAATCCCAGATGTAATTTTTCATAATCAAAAACCGTTGGGGTTCTGTGACTGCCAGCGCCAGGAATCCTCGCACATTTCGTCAACACCTCTTGTTGCAACCCAACCGAGTTCTTCCTTTGCCTTTGAGGGATCGGAGAAGCAGGTTGCGATATCGCCGGGGCGGCGGTCAACGATTTTATAAGCGATTGTTTTGCCGCTTGCTTTTTCAAATGCTTTCACAACGTCAAGCACGCTGTAGCCTGTGCCTGTGCCGAGGTTATATGTTGAGCAGCTTTTTTCTGAAAGAACCTTTTCAACTGCCTTGATATGACCGAGAGCAAGGTCAACGACGTGGATATAGTCGCGCACACCTGTGCCGTCGTGAGTGTCATAGTCACTGCCGAAAACGTTGAGGAATTCTCTTCTGCCGATGGCAACCTGTGCGATATAGGGAACGAGGTTGTTGGGAATACCGTTGGGGTCTTCGCCGATTCTGCCGCTCTTGTGAGCACCGATGGGGTTGAAATAGCGAAGAAGGCAGATGCTCCATTCGTTATCGGAAGCATAGAGGTCTTTAAGAATTCTTTCGATGTAAAGTTTTGTTGTGCCGTAGGGGTTTGTTGTTTTGCCTTCGGGCATATCCTCTTTAAGCGGTGAGGGATTCTCACTGCCGTAAACTGTTGCAGATGAGCTGAAAACAATCTTTTTGCAGCCTGCAGCCTTCATTGCTTCGCAAAGAATAACCGTGCCGCCGATGTTGTTATCATAATATTCAAGGGGTTTCTCGCAGCTTTCGCCAACAGCCTTAAGACCTGCGAAATGGATAACCGCTTCAATGTTGTTTTCTGCAAAGATTTTGTCAAGACCTTCACGGTCACGGATATCACATTCGTAGAATTTAACATCCTTGCCCGTAATTTCTTTGATACGTTTTACACTTTCGCTCTTGCTGTTACAGAGATTATCGAGTATAATGGTGTCATAACCTGCTTCAAGGAGCTCAACGCAGGTGTGTGAGCCGATGAAACCGGCGCCGCCTGTTACGAGAATTGACATATTTCATCCTCCAATTTATATTTCTACGAATACAATTATAATTATATTCAACAGAAAAATCAACGGAAGTGTAAACAATATTTTATTAAAAGGAAGTGTATTTTTTGTTAAGCTTCGAGAATTTGCGTAAAGACGAAGAAGTTTTGAGTTTTATAGAAAAAGCAAACAGAGTTCTCGGCGAAATCGGATATACCGAGCACGGTATGGCTCACGCGGTTAAAACGGGCGAAGATGCGAGCAGAATTCTTGCAACTCTCGGCTATGACGAACATATCTGCGAGCTTGCAAAAATTGCGGGTTTGCTTCACGATATAGGCAACGTTATCAACAGAAGCGACCATGCACAGAGCGGTGCGTTTCTTGCAAACGATATTCTCAGAGCAAGGGGTTTTGCCTATGGCGATATAATCGATATCGTAACGGCAATCGGTCATCACGATGAAAAAACTGCCGCGCCTGTAACTCCGCTTGCGGCGGCGCTGATTCTTGCGGATAAAAGCGACGTTCGCACCTCAAGAGTCAGAAGCAAGGAAACCGTGCATAACGATATTCACGACAGAGTGAATTATGCCGTTTTCAGTTCAAAGCTCGATATTAACAGAGAAAATCAGATGATAATTCTTACGCTGAAAATCGATACTCTTGTTTGCCCCGTTATGGAATATTTTGAGATATTCCTCGAGAGAATGGTTCTCTGCAAAAAGTCGGCGGCGGCGCTTAAATGCGATTTTGAGCTTATTATTAACGATACGAGGTTACTGTGATGTATAATTTAACGGATATCGGAACTGTCAAGGATATTCTCGGCAGGCACGGCTTTCATTTTTCAAAGGCGCTCGGTCAGAACTTTATTGTTAACCCTTCCGTCTGCCCCAGAATGGCAGAGGAAAGCGGAATAGACGAAACCTGCGGTGTTATTGAAATCGGCGCAGGCATCGGCGTGCTTACCGCAGAACTTGCTAAAAGAGCGAAAAAGGTTGTTGTTATTGAGCTTGATACAAAGCTTCTGCCCATTCTTGACGAAACACTCAAGGATTTTGATAACATCGAAATCATCAATCAGGACGTGCTCAAAACCGACCTTGCGGCAATCATTGAAGAGAAATTCAAGGGTATGCCCGTTTACGTTTGCGCAAACCTGCCTTACTATATCACTTCACCCGTTATTATGAGCCTGCTTGAGAGCAGACTTCCGCTCAAAGCAATAACGGTTATGGTTCAGAAAGAAGCGGCGCAAAGACTTTGTGCACCTGTCGGCAGCAGACTTTCGGGCGCAGTTACGGTTGCGGTAGATTATTACGCTGAGGCAAAGAAACTGTTTGACGTTTCATCGGGCTCGTTTATGCCTGCACCCAAGGTTGACAGTTGTGTTATCAGAATGGACGTTAGACCCGAACCCGAAAACCCCGTAAGCGATGAAAAAATGTTTTTCAAAATGGTGCACGCAGCTTTCGGTCAGCGCAGAAAAACTGCGTCAAATGCAATCAGCTCGGGTATGGGCGTTGCCAAAGACGTTGTTATCAGAGCGATAGAAGAATGCGGCTTCGAGCCTGCGGTGAGAGCCGAAACAATGGATATGGCTCAGCTTGCAATGCTCAGCGATAAAATCGTCGAATTATTGCGAAATAATTGACATTAAGAATAATATTGCTTGACAATGTATTTTGTTATATGGTAATCTAAACAGGTAGAAAGCAATGATAGAGGTGCGAAAGCCAAGAGTAAGCCGTTTCTCAACGGGAATCGGGAACGGTCAAAAGGGGCTTTTGCCGAAGCGGATATCGGTTACCCGAAATCGGATTCGCTGGGCTGATCGCAGAATATGCGGCAGACTGTCACGGTTGTGGAGAGCTATCTGTTTCGGTTTTATCGAATTTTCAGCTCCGATGCCGTGAGGTTATCGGAGCTCTATTGTTTTTACGGCACGGGTGTGCCGAATAAATTAACGGAGGTGTCCTATGACACGCAAAAGAAAAATAGCGGCGATTTGCATTGCGATTGCGCTTCTCGGCTCAATTTTCAGTTGCTTTGCATTCGGTGCCGCAGCAGAAGAGGCAGCACCTGCTTCTCTTGAAGAAGTTCTTGCTCAGATTGCTGAAAATGAAGCAAATCTGCCCGAATTTGATGAAAATACTGATATGGCGGTGGCAAACGAAGCTATCGCAAGGCAGTATGAAGACGTAAAAACTCTTATGGGACTTGTTGGCGAAAACTATGCCGCTGCGCCCGAAACCGCAGAAACTCCCGAACAGGCTGCAGAGATTATGGCGGCGCAGTCCGAGAGCATTGCAACCTTCACAGAGATGGTTGCTCCCGAAGAAGAACCTTATGTAAGCAAGTTTGCCAACACGCTCTGGGCAATTCTTCCTCCCGTTATCGCTATCGTTCTTGCTCTTATCACAAAGGAAGTTTATTCCTCGCTTATCATCGGTATCGTTGTTGGCGGATTCCTTTATGCAATGGGCGATTTCGAACTTGCCATCAACCACATTCTGTTTGACGGCTTCGTTGCAAGTCTTTCAGACAGCTACAATATGGGTATCATAGTATTCCTTGTTCTTCTTGGTATGCTTGTTTCTCTTATGAATAAGGCAGGTGGCTCTGCGGCATTCGGCAGATGGGCTTCAAAGCATATCAAGTCCAGAGTTGGTGCCCAGCTTGCAACAATCATTCTCGGTTGCCTTATCTTCATTGATGACTATTTCAACTGCCTCACAGTCGGTTCGGTTATGCGTCCTGTTTGTGATAAGCAGAAGGTTTCAAGAGCAAAGCTTGCTTACCTTATTGACGCAACAGCCGCTCCCATCTGCATCATCGCTCCCATTTCTTCTTGGGCAGCTGCAGTTGCAGGTTTTGCAAAGGGTGCAGGCGCAAACGACGGTATCAGCCTTTTCATTCAGGCTATTCCCTATAACTTCTACGCACTCTTTACAATTCTTATGATGGTTGTTATTACGCTGATGAAGTTTGAATACGGTCCGATGAAGCTTCATGAAAATAATGCCATTGAAAAGGGCGATCTCTTCACAAGCGATGCCGAAACTTTCAAGGATACGGTTGACGATGAAAATGCTAACCCCAAGGGTAAAGTTATCGACCTTGTTCTTCCCGTTGTTGTGCTCATCATTGCTTGCGTATTTGGTATGATTTATTCAGGCGGTTTCTTTGAAGGTGCAAGTTTTATTGATGCGTTCTCAAATTCTGATGCTTCCGTAGGTCTTGTTATTGGTTCATCAATCGCGATTGTTTTCTCAATCATTTATTTCCTTATCAGAAGAGTTATTAACTTCAAGAGTATTATGGAGTCCTTCCCCGAAGGCTTCAAGGCAATGGTTCCCGCTATTCTTATTCTTACCTGCGCTTGGACTCTCAAGGCTATGACAGACAGCCTCGGTGCAGCTGAATACATTGCAGGCGTTGTTGAAGGCAGCGCCGGCGCTTTTAAGGCACTTCTGCCCGCAATCATTTTCCTTATTGCTGTCGGTCTTTCATTTGCAACAGGCACATCGTGGGGTACATTCGGTATTCTTATCCCCATCGTTCTCAGCGTATTTGATAAGAGCAATCCCCTTATGATTGTTTCGATTTCGGCTTGTATGGCAGGTGCGGTTTGCGGCGACCACTGTTCACCCATTTCAGACACAACAATCATGGCTTCTGCAGGTAGCCAGAGCAATCATATCAATCACGTTTCAACCCAGCTTCCCTATGCTCTTACAGTTGCGGGCGTTTCGTTTGTAACTTACATCATTTCGGGTCTGATGGCAAGCGCAGGTCTTGCACTTGTTGCTCTGCCCATCGGTGCGGCTCTTATGGTCGGTACACTCTTTGCTATCAAAGCAATTACAAAGAAAAAAGCATAATCTGCACAGGTTGAATTGAGAAAAACGGGTGCGTCTTCGGACGTGCCCGTTTTGTTTATAATTTATTTATGGTTTTCTATTGTTTTTTTAATAAAAACCTGTCATAATGTTAAAGAGTATAGAGTGGATTTACACTCAAATAATGAACAGGGGATAAAATGATGAAAAAATTCGTTTCAGCCATAATATCGGCAGTTATCGTTGCGGCAATTGTTTTTTCTTTTGCAGGTTGCGAAAAGTTTAAAGAGGTTGTTCCTTCTGAAACTCTTGCCACGGTGGCAGAATTCAGAATGGGTTATGTTGATAGCATTCCTGACGATTCCTTGCTTGAAACATGGGCTTCTGATGAATACAGATATAAAAAAATCATTTCCGATGATTTCGCTATGGGCGCAGAGGGCGCTGATAATTTTTATGCTAACCCTGCAGACCACATCGTTTACGGTGTTACGGTTGAGGTTGTCAACAATACGTCGCTGCCCATTGAGGTTACGGGAATTGAATCAGAAATGAACGGCTCAAACGGTGTTTATTTCAGAAAGAATTTTGACGGCGGCGAAAGATTGGTTAGCGCAAAAAGTTCGGAGGCAATAACACTTCACGTTCTTTGCTCAAACCTCAACATTTCCGATGCCGAGGTTATTGAAACTCTCAAATCAATGTATTTTACTCTGGTTTACACACAGAACGGCACACAGCATAAATATGAACTTCCGCTTGAAAACAGCGTTGAGGTTGCAAAAGACCCCAATGCCGTTGAAACCGCAATCAGAATAGGTGACGGCGGCTTCAATTTCAGCCAGCCGCTCTGGGATGCTTATAAGGTTGATAATGAAGCAAACAGAGCCGCGCTCAAAAACAATTTCGGCGTCAGCGATGATTTTATCAAGGCTTTCTATGCAAAGAGCGAAGATTATAACTTCTTCAACTATCCGGTTCTTGTTGAAAATATGAGCGGTCACGATATCGTTATTTTTGACGTGAGCGTAGACGGCAACGGTAACGGCGGCATCTATCTGAACGTTGCGTTCAACGGCGAAATGGGCATCCCTGCCAAAGACCCCAACGCAAACTATATGCTTCCCTCGTTCATCGTTCAGGTGCTTTGCGATAACGATGACCTTTCAGACGAGCAGGTCAAGAGTGTTGTTGATGCAATGAGCTTCACAATCACCTATGCCGAAAAGGCGGTTGACGGCGATGCTGATTCGGAAGAAACCAAAGAAAAACAGACAATCACAGTAACAATAGCATAAGGAAAATATTATGGCATTTTTTTCAAGAAACAAAACTCCTTCGGGACCTCCCGAATTTATAATTGCAGGTCTCGGAAATCCGGGCAAAAAATATGAGTTCACAAGGCACAATGCAGGCTTTATCTTTGCGGATATGCTTGCGGAAAAGTGCGGTGAAAAAATCAACAAAATCCAGTTTAAATCAGTAACGGGCATGATTGACCTCGGCGGTCACAGATGTCTGCTTATGAAGCCGCAGACCTTTATGAATAACAGCGGCGAAGCTGTGAGAGATGCGGCAAAGTTTTATAAAATTCCGCCCGAAAACGTTATAATTGTTTTTGATGATATTTCGCTTCCCTGCGGCAAAATGCGTATCCGACGCAAAGGCAGTGACGGCGGACATAACGGTATGAAGAGCATCATTTATCTTACGGGCTCCGATAAGTACCCCAGAATAAAGCTTGGTATAGGCGAAAAGCCCCACCCTGCATATGAGCTTGCAGACTGGGTGCTTTCCACCTTTAAAAAAGACGAACTCAAGGCTCTTGCCGAAGCCTGCGAAAAGGCTTGCGATGCGGCGGAGCTGATGGTTCAGGGCAACATTGATAAGGCAATGAGCAATTTCAATAGCTGATTATTTTGTCATTGCGCTGATGCTGTCCAGAACCTCTTCAACGGTTCGCATACATTTTGCGGCATTCTTTTTGCAGGTTTTTCTGCCGCTTTTGGTCATCATTTTTGTGCCTGCAACAGCCGCAACGGTGCCAACGGCAATGCCGATGCCCATACCCTTTGCGATATCGGCACCCTTGTTTGACATAAACATTTTTATCCCTCCAATCATAAAAACTCGTTATTATGATATCCTTCGGAGGCATAAAAAATCATTGCTTAAGGAAGTTATAAAATGTCAATTCTTAATATAGTTCTCGTCGAGCCTCAGATTCCGCAGAATACCGGCAACGTTGCGCGCACCTGCGCTGCGACAGGAGCAAGACTCCACCTTGTTGAGCCGATGGGTTTTCGTGTTGACGATGCCAAGCTCAAAAGAGCAGGTCTTGATTACTGGCATCTGCTGGATATAACGTATTACGAGAATCTTGATGATTTTTTTGAGAAAAATAAAGACGGGCACTTCTTTTATTTTTCAACAAAGGCAACAAAAATTTATTCCGATGCCGAATATCCCGATAACAGTTATCTCGTTTTCGGCAAAGAAACGGCAGGTCTGCCCGAGGATTTGCTTTTTGCAAACCCTGAAAAATGCGTAAGACTGCCGATGATTGATAACAGCGCCGCAAGAAGCCTCAACCTTTCAAATACCGTTGCTATCGGTGTTTATGAGGTTTTGCGCCAGTGGGGCTTCCCTGAGCTCAAAACAAAAGGAGAGCTCACAAAATTTGATTGGAACAGCAGATGATTGCGAAAGGATGATTGCAATGAAACGCTTTTTTAAGGTTTTAACTCCGCTTATGCTGGCGGCTCTTTGCTTTGCCGGTTGCTCAAACATACCCGATGAGCCTGCAACAACAGGCATTGAGAACCACACCTATATCAATGAATTGGGTGTCAGTGTTCCCGTTGCCGAGAATATCGGTGATTATCCCGGAATTACCCAGCCGCACAAATATCTTCCCTCAACCCACAACGTTGAGTTCACTGTGAAAAGCTATTACGTATACGGCAACACGGTTGTGACCTTTGAGGATATTGAGCTTGAGTCGCTTGACGTTCCTCAGGCAAACGTTTACGGCTCGGTTGATGCAAAGATTATGGGTAAGGGCAAAGAAAACAAAATGAAAATTGCCTATAATGCCTATGATAAAGACGGCAACCTGCTCAGAAAAAACGCTTGTATGACAGCGGATATTGACGGCAAAAAGGACGGTTCAACCTTCAGCTTTATCTTTGCCGTTCCGCTTGATACGGTCAAGGTTGAGTTTTTTGACTATGTGAAGTAAAATATAAGAGAGGTAATTATTATGAAGAAATCAAGAATAATTTCATCTGTTCTTGCCGTTGTTATTGCGGCATCGTCGATTTTTGCTCTTGCCGCCTGTAACAAGGAAGAAAAGGAAGCCGAAACAACCGGCACAACTGCTCCTGCAGCAACACAGGGCGCTTCGCAGGAAGCAACTGACGTTCAGTATGTTCCTAACGTAACAAAGCCTGCAAATCAGCCCGAAACTTTTGAAGAAGACATTTCGAGAATCAATGAATATGCAACCGAAGCGGGCGGTGACGGTTCGTTTGTGACCGAAATCAGCGGTATTAAGTTTGTTTATCCCGATTATTTTGCTGACGGCAATTCCTACGTTGCAATCAGAAGCATTGAGGTTGAGGATACAGGCTTCACAAGCAAGGCGGATGCCTGGGTTGACTTCGAGGTGCTTGCGAGAGGCGAAAACGAAGATACCGTTAAGCTTTCATATATCGGTTATGATGCCGACGGAAACATAACACGCAGAAGCCAGATAACCGTTGGTCTTTTCGGATATAACGTTGGTGACGTTGTTGAAAATTGCCGAATGGATTTCAAACGTGAAACCGTTAAAATTGTTATCACGGAATTCAAGGAAATTACAGAATAAAAAAAGAGGCAGGTTATCCTGCCTCTTAATTTTTTTGTTTTACATACCTCTTCTTGCAACGCAGTTTTCGAGTTTGATGGCATCATAAACGCCGTTATCAAACAGATCGCAAATGCCCTGATATTCTTCAAGGGTGAGCGTTTCAAGAGTTTTGTTTTCTCTGATGCAAAGAGCAACAAGTTCACCTGTTGCCTTGTAAGCATCTCTGAAAGGCAGACCCTTTGATACAAGGTAGTCAGCGCAGTCGGTTGCGTTGATGAATCCGCCTGCAGCCGCTTTTCTCATATTTTCGGGAATTGCCTTCATTGTGGCTATCATCGGCACAAGGGTGTCAAGGCAGATTTTAACGGTGTCGAACGCGTCAAAAATTGCATCCTTATCTTCCTGCATATCTTTGTTATATGCAAGAGGCAGACCCTTCATAACAGTCAGAAGCGTCATAAGATCGCCGAAAACTCTGCCGCTCTTGCCTCTTACAAGCTCTGCGATATCGGGGTTTTTCTTCTGGGGCATAATGCTTGAGCCTGTTGAGAAAGCGTCGTCAAGCTCAACGAACTTGAATTCCCATGAGCACCAGAGAATAATCTCTTCGCACAGTCTTGAAAGGTGAACCATACAGATTGAAAGAGCTGAAGCAAGTTCAATGCAGAAATCTCTGTCGGCAACGCCGTCAAGCGTGCTCTTTGTGAATGAATCAAAGCCGAGGAATTCGGCAGTCATTGCTCTGTCGATGGGATAGGTTGTGCCTGCAAGTGCACCGCTGCCAAGGGGAGATGAATTCATTCTCTTTTTGGCATCCTCAATTCTGCCGAGGTCGCGGGTAAGCATTTCTGTATATGCTGTGAGATGAGCCTTGAATGTGATGGGCTGAGCTCTCTGAAGGTGAGTGTAGCCGGGCATAATTGCGTTTGCATATTCATCGCCCTTTTCGTCAAGAGCTTTGATGAGCTTGTTGACAAGAACAAGAGTTTCTTCACACTGTTCGCGCAGATAAAGACGAACGTCAAGAGCAACCTGGTCGTTGCGGCTTCTGCCTGTGTGCAGACGTTTGCCTGCCGAGCCGATGCGCTCTGTGAGAGTCTGCTCAATAAAGGTGTGGATATCCTCTGCATTGGGGTCAATCAGAAGCTCGCCTCCGGAGATTTCATGCCTGATTTTTGCAAGCTCAGAGCAAATCTGTGCGCCGTCATCCTGTGAGATGATACCTTTTGCGGCAAGCATTGTTGCGTGAGCAATGCTGCCTTCGATATCCCAATAATACATTCTTGAATCGGTGGCGATTGAAGAATTGAAATCATTTGTTTTTTTGTCTGCTTCCTTGGAGAAGCGACCTGCCCAGAGTTTCATAAAAACCCTCCTTAATTATACGGGAAAAGAGCCGCCAACGGTGACGGCTCTGTATTTTTTATTTTACAAAGATTATTTGTTTGCGTTACGCTCTGCTTCAAGGATTGCCTTAACCTTGATGGGAAGACCGAAGAGGTTGATGAAGCCTGCGGAATCCTTCTGATCGTAAACTTCGTCAGCATCAAATGTTGCAAAGTCTTCGCTGTAGAGTGAGTAGGGTGATGTAACACCTGCGTTAATCATATTGCCCTTGTAGAGCTTGAGTTTAACGTCACCTGTAACGGTTTCCTGTGTCTTATCAACGAAAGCTGAGAGAGATTCACGAAGAGGAGTGAACCACTGACCAAAGTAAACGAGCTCTGCAAACTTGTGAGCAACGATTTCTTTATAGTGCTGTGTATCTCTGTCAAGAGTGATTGTTTCAAGAACGTCGTGAGCCTTGAAGAGGATTGAACCTGCGGGATTCTCGTAAACACCTCTGGACTTCATACCAACAAGACGGTTTTCAACGATGTCGTTAAGACCGATGCCGTTCTTGCCGCCGATTTCGTTGAGGTATTTGATAAGAGTTACGCCGTCCATTTCTTCGCCGTTAACTGCGGTGGGAACACCCTTTTCAAAGTGGATTGTAACGTATGTGGGTTCATCGGGAGCCATTTCGGGTGAAACGCCCATCTCAAGGAATCCGGGCTTGTTATAAAGGGGCTCGTTTGCGGGATCTTCAAGGTCAAGACCTTCGTGTGAAAGGTGCCAGAGGTTCTTATCCTTTGAATAGTTTGTTTCGCGGTTAATCTTAAGAGGAATGTTGTGTGCCTCTGCATATTCGATTTCTTCTTCGCGTGACTTGATGTCCCAGATTCTCCAGGGAGCGATGATTGCCATTTCGGGAGCAAAAGCTTTGATTGTGAGCTCAAATCTTACCTGGTCGTTACCCTTACCTGTGCAACCGTGGCAGATAGCGTCTGCGCCTTCAGCCTTTGCGATTTCAACGATTCTCTTTGCGATGATGGGACGTGCGAATGATGTGCCGAGAAGATATTCCTTCTCATAAACTGCGCCGGCCTTGAGTGTGGGCCAGATGTAGTCTGTTACGAATTCATCCTGAAGGTTTTCAATATAGAGCTTGGAAGCACCTGTTTTGATAGCCTTTTCTTCAAGACCGTCAAGCTCTGTGCCCTGACCAACGTCACCTGAAACAGCGATAACTTCGCAGTTGTTATAGTTTTCTTTGAGCCAGGGGATGATGATTGAGGTATCAAGACCGCCTGAGTAGGCGAGAACAACTTTTTTGATTTCTTTCATTTTAAAAACTCCAATCTGTAAAATTTGATTATGCATTGATTATACGCTAAATATTCAAAAAATCAAGCGTTTTCTGAATATTTATGCAAATTTGTAGCAATTAACAAAAAAACTTGCAAAAATGATTGTTAACCGAGCAAAAGACCCACTTTTTTCTTTGCTTTTGTGAGAGTTCTGCCTGCAAAGTGCGATGCTTTTGCGGCACCCTTTGCGGCAGTATCAAGCAGATACTGCTTATCAGCCATAAGGCGTTTGAAGTTTTCCTGAACGGGACGGATTTCTTCAATAACGGCTTCTGCAACCTTCACCTTGAAATCGCCGTAGCCCTTGCCTTCAAATTCCTTTTCGATGGCGGCATAGTCAAGACCTGTGCAGCAGGAATAAATTGCCATAAGGTTATTGATGCCGTCTTTGCCGTCTGCATATCTTACGCAGGCTTCGCTGTCTGTAACAGCTGACTTGAACTTCTTGAGGATAACGTCGGGAGTATCAAGCAGAGAAACGGAAGCCTTGGGGTTGGGGTCGCTCTTGGACATCTTCTGTGTGGGATCCTGCAAGCTCATAACTCTTGCGCCAACCTTGCCGATGAACGGCTCAGGCAGAGCAAAGGTGTTGCCGCGCAGGGTGTTGAAGCGGTTTGCAATGTCACGGGCGAGCTCAAGGTGCTGCTTCTGGTCAGCGCCGATGGGCACGAAGTTTGCCTGATAGAGCAGGATATCTGCCGCCATAAGAACGGGATATGCAAACAGACCAACGTTAACGTTATCTGCGTGTTTCTGCGATTTTTCTTTGAACTGTGTCATTCTTGAAGCTTCGCCGAACTGGGTGTAGCAATCAAGAATCCATGCAAGCTCTGCGTGCTCGGGCACCTGACTCTGAATGAAAACAATGCTCTGCTCGGGGTCAAGACCGATTGAAAGCAGAAGAGCATACATCTCAAGAATCTGCTGGCGGAGCTTTGTGGGGTCGGGATGGATTGTGAGAGCGTGAAGGTCTGCAACGGCATAGAGGCAGTTATAATCATCGCTCATCGCTTTCCAGTTTTTAAGAGCACCAAGATAGTTGCCGAGTGTGGGAACAGCCGTGGGCTGAATCATACTGAGAACTATCGGCTTGCGCTCGGGAGTTGTGTTTTCCATTTTAACTTACCTCTTTCAATAGGTTTTTGCAACTTCGCCAAGAATCTTAACGCCCTTAACGATATCTTCATCTGAGGGAGTTGAGAAGTTAAGGCGAACGTATTCGCAGGGGGCGTCACCGTCGCAGAGGAATGCGTTACCGGGAACAACCGAAACACCTGCAGCACTTGCTTTTTTAACAAAGTCAAGCATATCAACGCCGTAGGGAAGCTTTGCCCAAACAAACAGACCGCCTTCGGGACGCTGATAATCAAAGAAACTGCCAACCTCTTTATCAAGGCAGTCGCAAAGCAGGTTAAGCTTGCGGCGGTAGATATCTCTGATTTTATTGATGTGGGCTTCGAAATCATATTCCGTGAGCCACTTGTAAACAATAAGCTGTGAAAGCAGGGGAGTGTGAACGTCCTGTGTCTGCTTCGCAACGGTGAATTTGGCAACGAGAGCTTCGTTTGCAACAACAAAACCTACTCTGATGCCGGGGGCAACAACCTTTGAGAATGAGCCTGAATAGATAACAAGACCGTCTGTATCAAGGCTCTTGATTGCAGGCACGCTCTCGCCCGAAACTCTTACGTCGCCGTAGGGGTTATCTTCAAGAATCAGAACACCGTATTTCTTTGCAAGCTCGTAAACAGCCTTTCTCTTTTCAAAAGACATTGTTGAGCCTGCGGGATTCTGGAAGTTGGGGATTGTATAGATGAACTTAACGTTCTTTTCTGTTCTGAGCTTTTCTTCAAGAATTTCAAGATTCATACCGTCTTTTTCAAGCGGTACGCCAACAAGCTTTGCACCGTGGCTTCTGAAACAGTTGAGAGCACCGATGAATGCGGGCTCTTCGCAGATGATGCAGTCACCGTGGTTGATAAGGCAATGGCAGACAAGGCTCATAACCTGCTGTGCACCGCTTGTTACGATGAGTTTATCGTTATCGCCGTAAGCACCGTAACGCTCTTTTGCAAGTGCAGTGAGTTTTTCAATCAGGGGTGCATAGCCTTCGGTAACGCCGTATTGAAGAGCGAGAATGGGCTGATTTTCAAGCACGTCGCTCATAATTTTTTTGATGTCGTCAACAGGGAATGCGTCGGGTGCAGGGTTGCCTGCGGCAAGGGGAATTGTGTTGCCCGAGCTCTTGAGGATTTCTCTGATGATTGAGGGTTTCAGAGAAGCTATTCCCGAAGAAAACTTGTAATCCATAAATATTTTCAGACCTTTCGCGAATAATAAATTATAACAAATATATAGTATAACACATTATTTTTATATTGTAAACAATTAAAATGTATTGTTACGGAGAAAAAATTGTGTTAAAATGCTTTTATACCTGTGCAGGATTTATGCCTGCCTGCTTATTAGAAATGATAAGGGGATTACGATGAAAAATTACGACGTTGTTTTATTTGATTTTGACGGCACCTTTGCCGATACGGGCGAGGGGCTTTTTGAATCAGTTCAAAGTGCGGTCAGAGCCCTTGGCTTTGAACCGCTTGATAACGCAACGCTCCGCCGATTTATAGGTCCGCCCGTTTATGAATCCTTTAAGCGAGAGCTTCCGATTAACGATGAACAGGCTGATTTTGCAGTAACCAAATATCGCGAAGCCTATGCAAAAGAGGGAATCACCAAGCTTAAAATTTATGACGGCAATCTTGAACTCCTGAAGGAGCTTAAAGAAAGCGGAATAAAAGCGGCTGTTGCAAGTGCAAAGCCGCAAAAATTTCTTATTAAAATTGTTGCCAATCTCGGGCTTGAAGATTATTTTGAATATATCTCTGCACCTGCTGATGATAAGGCTGACCCGAGCAAGGTGAAGCTTATCGAAAAAGCTGCCGAAGCACTCAAAGCCGATAAATCAAGAGTTCTTATGGTTGGCGACAGATATTTTGATATCGCAGGTGCAAACGGAGCCGGAGTTGACAGCGTTGGCGTAACCTTCGGCTACGGCAGCGAAGCGGAATTGCGCGATGCGGGCGCAACGTTCATTGCTCACAGCGTAGCCGAGGTGAGAAAAGTTATTTTTCGCTGACCTTTGATTTGCCTGCTGATTTTGATGCGGCAAACCAGAAGATATAAAACAGAATGAATGCGATTATCATAAGTATTGTGATAACGCAACCGCCATCCTTCAGTGTTTCAAGAAGCGCTGAGGGATTTTTTATACCCTTGAAAAGAGTGATTATATCGGTGCGTTTGTTGAAGCTTGATGCGAAATAGATAACGCCTGTTGCCGCAAAATAGAGCGGTGCGGCAAGCATACCGAAATCTTCTGCACGCTTTTTAACGGGGATTGCCAGACCTCTTGCAACGCAGTTTTTCTTTGCGATAACTGCGCAGAAGGGTGCGGCAAGCACGCAAAGAACGGCGGCAATGATAATCTGGATAAGTTCTTCTTCGTCTGACCAGCCTCTGATTGCAATCCATTCCGAAATTCTGCCGCCCAAGGGTCTTGCAAGGGTGAGAACAAAAACTGCTACAAAGGTGAGCACGGTGTGATAAGCGGCGCGGAGTTTATCGTTTTCAATTACAGGCTCATACTCAAATCTGCCTTCGCCGCCTGTGATGCTTTCGGGCAGGCAGATGAGCAGAAGCATAATTCCGAAGCCGAGAAGGAAGCCTGTGAAGAATTCCCAGAGTGACCAGCCGCAATTAACGATAAATGCAGGCGCATTCACGTTTGCAAAGAAGCCTCTGTCTGAATCAAGAATAAGGAAAACGTCAGCCGCTGTGATTGCAATTGCACAGACAGCATTGATTGCGGATGAAAGGAAGAAAACGATTTTATCCTTAAGTACAATGAGAGCCGCAAAGGATGAAACGAGGGCGGCAACTGCGCTTGAAATTACCTTGATGCTTGTAAAATAGTTTCTGCCGAAGGGAACTTTCTTTGCCCAGGCATCATCAGCAAAATGCTGAAGATAGGCTTTTAAAGGTGAATCGGTGATGCCTCTGTCTGCAAGACCTGCCTTGAAGCCTTCAACCGCTTCTGCGTTGATGAGGGGCAGAATGTAGTGAGAAGCGAATGCCTGCATCGCAAGCATAACAACGTAATATACTGCAATCAGCATTACGTAATGCTTGATTTTATATTCTTTATTTGAGAAAAGAGAGCCAAGGAAAAGAGCAAAAAGCGGCATCCAGCCGAAGCCAAGCAGAAGCATAATTCCGAGACCGCTGTAGGGGCTGATTTCAATCATTCTTGCAGCTTCTTCGCCCGTGAAGTTTGCCGTGCTTCCGAGATATCCGCCCATCTGGCTGTTGAGTGTGCCCCAACCTCCGTTGGTTATGCCCAGAAGAATAACTGCAATGGGGATTGCCTCATAATTCATCTTTCTGCGGTTGCCGAAGAATGCATAGATAAAAAGAATCATTGCAACGCCAACTGCAAACATACCCCACATTGAGCCGAAGCCGTGGTCACCTCTGACACGCCACATAAAGCCTGCCATTATTGAGAATGCGAAAAGCATAAGCGTTTTTGTGCCTGCGGAAAGGTTTCGGGTTGAAATTTTTTCCATTTTAATCCCTCCTGATGGGTATATTTTATATCAGTTTTTCTTATTTTGCAATATAAAATTACAATCAATTAACGCTTGACGGAGTTTGCATATTCCGAGGGTGACATACCTGAGATGCGTCTGAAAACGGTTGTGAAATATTGCTGGGTGTTGAAGCCGAGCTTTTCTGCAATTTCGGTAAAATTCAGGTCGCTTTCGCGGATAAGCTGTTTTGCACAGTCGATTTTGAGAAAGGTGAAATATTCCATAATTCCGCAGTTCATATTAGCGTGGAAAAGTCTTTTTATGACCGAAGCCGAAACGCCGAATTCCTTCTGAATATCTTCAAACTGAAGCCGCTTTTCAACGTTTGTATCAAGAAATTCGCATATGCGGAGCAGAAGCGTTTCGTTTGCTGGGGCGGATTTGACAGGCAGAGAGCGTTTGTTGCCTCTTATCAGCAGAATAAGAAGCTGCTCAAGATAAAGCTGAATAAGCTGTTCGCAACCGAAATCTGCACTATGCGATTTTTCCATAACTCTTGTGTATGATGCGCCGAGCGGTGTTGCAAAAGCTTCGGTTGCTTCGGCAATGATTTTGCCCATAAGGATTTTTTCGTCGTGCGTGCAGCTGATAACCATACCTGCAATGTTCATCAGCTCGGGGCAGGCACAGTCAAACGAAAGGATAACCGAGTTTGCCGCGCTCGTGCCGTCACATCGGATTTTGTGAAATTCGTTGGGCTTATGAATATACATTTGCCCAACCTGCAAAGTCAGCTCTTTTGCTCCTGCAGTGATAACAAGGCTTTTTTTATCGGCATAAACGATTTCCCAGAAATCGTGGAATTCGCCTGAATAGGCAAAATCTTTGGCGTATTCAAAATAGTGGATTGTGTAGATGCCGTCAACAACAAGGGGGCGGTTGAGACGCGTGAGAGTATAATCCAAAAAATCACCTTCTTTGTTGCAATAGATTCAGTTTCTTATATTATAAGACCTTATGAATAAAAATGCAACACGAAAACGAGCCGAAATTATAAATATTCCAACTGATTTTGAAAGATTATTGAAAAATGATGTGCTAAAATGATAAATGTATTAAAATATGAAACGGGGAATACAAAAATGATTCAATTCGGTACAGGTGGCTGGCGAGCGGTTATCGGCTTTGATTTTATCTGCGATAACGTGCGCCGTGTTGCGGCAGGTATTCTTGAACTTGCAAAAGAACAGAACAAAACGGACAGGCCCATAGTTATCGGTTATGACCGACGCTTTCTTTCAGACAGTGCGGCCAAATGGGTTGCCGAAGTGCTTGCGGCAGGCGGAATTGAGGTATGGTTTCTTCACAGATCTGCACCTACACCGCTTGTTATGCACACAGTAAAAAACAAGGGTCTTTATTTCGGTATCGAAATAACCGCAAGCCACAACCCTGCAAACTATAACGGCATCAAGCTCATTGTTGATGAGGGCAGAGACGCTCCTCTTGAAACAACACAGCGCCTTGAGAAGCTTATTGAGCAGGTTGGCGACGTTGATTTCTGCGATTTCAATGCCGCGGTTGAAAACGGCAAAATTGTTTATCAGAAAGACCTTTTCAATGATTTCATTGATGATATCCTTGACCTTCTTGACGTTAAAGCTCTGAGAGAAAGAGGTCTGCGCGTTCTTTTTGATACAATGCACGGCTCGGGCACTTATCCCTTGCAGGTAATTTTTCATACCGCTCGTTGCACAATCGACACAATCAACCTCAACAAGGACGCATATTTCGGCGGTCAGATGCCTGCACCCACAGAAAAAACTCTCGGTGCGCTGAAAAACCTTGTAATCAAGGATGGCTATGACCTTGGCATTGCGATGGACGGCGACGGTGACCGCCTTGGTATTATCGACAGCAACGGCAAATACATCGGAGCAAATGAAATCCTTTGCATGCTTTATTATTACCTTGTTAAATATAAGGGCTGGAAGGGCCCCGTTGTGCGCAACCTTGCAACAACGCATATGCTTGATAAAATTGCGGAAAGCTTTGGCGAAAAATGCTATGAAGTTCCCGTTGGTTTTAAATATATCTCATCAAAAATCGATGAGGTTGATGCCGTTCTCGGCGGTGAATCCTCGGGCGGACTTACCGTTAGAGGTCACATTCACGGCAAGGATTCCGTTTATGCGGCATCGCTTTTTGCCGAAATGGTGAGCGTAACAGAAAAAACTCCCTCACAGCTTATGAGAGAGCTTGAAGCACAGTTTGGCAAATTCGTTATGGTTGAGGATAATCTGCATTTTGTGCCCGAACGCAAAAGCGAAATCGAAGATATTATTATGGTTCAGAAAAAGCTTCCCGATTTCGGCATCGAAATTGAAAGGGTGAACTACGAAGACGGCTGCAAGGTTTATTTCGCAGACGGAAGCTTCGTTATCTGCCGCTTCTCGGGAACGGAACCGCTTCTTCGCATTTTTGCTGAAAGCAGCACAAAGAAAGCGGCTGCAAACTATATTACGGATTTCAGAGAATTTCTGGATATATAAAAACAAAAAAGCTTGCATCAAACCGATGCAAGCTTTAATTTTTTATCTGTTGTTGATAAGCTTTGTGAGTTCAACGGGATCAACAATCTTGCCGTCCTTATAAACTCTCATGTTACCTGAAGCGATTTCGTCAATGAGGATAACTTCGTCATTGTTGTAACCGAACTCAAACTTGATATCCCAAAGGTCAAGACCGATTGACTTGAGGTCGTCAGCAACAATCTTTGTGATTGCAAGAGTCTGAGCCTTCATGCTTTCAAACATTTCGGGGCTCATAACGCCGAGAGCTGCAAGACCTTCGCCTGTAACGAGGGGATCACCGAGAGCATCGTTCTTGAATGTGCATTCAACGTAGCCGCCTTCAAGGGGTGTGCCGTCTGCGATGTATTCGCCGTATCTGCGAATGAAGCTGCCTGTTGCAACAAGGCGGCAGATAACTTCAAGACCGTGACCGAATACCTTACCGGGAAGAACTTCCATAGTTGCATTTTCAACGTCAGCGCTCACATAGTGAGTTTTGATGCCTGCAGCCTTGAGAAGTTCGAAATAATGAACTGAAGAAATAAGGTTAGCCTTGCCGATGCCTTCGATTGTGAGACCAACGCTGTTTTCACCGGGATCAAAAACGCCGTCTTTGCCTGTGCAGTCGTCCTTGAATTTGAGCATTACGTTGCCGTTATCAAGTGAGTAAACGTCTTTTGTTTTGCCTTCGTAAATCTTTTTCATTTTGCAACACTCCTTAAAGTGAATGTAAATTAACATAAATACTTTATCACAGTTTTTTTTATTTGTATAGATTTTTTTTGCATTTTTTTTGCCGCAGATGCGATTTTTTTATATGTTACAAAAATGAATAAAAAATTTCTTCCCGATATATAAAAATTGACAACGGATTTTTCGCTCATAATTGACATTTTTTTCACTTTTGGTTATACTGTTGCGGTAACTGTTAATTCAAAAAGAGAGGGTATTGCTTTTATGATTGAAACAATCACAAATATTGTTAATTTTGCAAATGATGCGTTGTATACCTACATTCTCATCATTATGCTTGTTGCGGCGGGCTTGTATTTTACGGTCAGAACGAAGTTTGCTCCGTTCAGACTTTTCCGTGAGCAGATAAAAGCTGTTACTGAAAAGAATGATAAAAACGGTGTTTCGTCCTTCCAGGCTCTTATGATTTCAACCGCATCAAGAGTCGGCACAGGCAATATCGTAGGTGTTTCAACCGCAATTTGCCTTGGCGGCTTCGGCTCGGTTTTCTGGATGTGGATTATTGCAATTATCGGCTCGGCTTCTGCTTTTGTTGAAAGCACACTTGCACAGATTTATAAGCGCAAGGGTCCTGACGGCTGCTACGGCGGACCTGCATATTACATTGAAACAGCGCTCAAGAGCCGTGTGCTTGCGGTTGTTTTCTCCGTTCTTCTTGTTATAACCTACGGCTTCGGTTTTAATATGCTTGCTTCCTATAATCTTCAGGATACTTTCAGTTCCTACGGCTTTTATGATGCAGGCAAAACACCCTGGATTATAGGTGCGATTATTGCCGTTCTTGTTTGCTATTGTCTTTTTGGCGGCGGCAAGAGAATTGCAAAAATAACAAGCCTTCTTGTTCCTGTTATGGGTGTTGCATACGTTATTGTTTCTCTTGTTGTTGTTGCTTTTAACATTGACCGTTTGCCCGATGTTTTTGCAAGAATTTTCAGCGAAGCTTTTGATTTTAAGGCAATCTTCGGTGGCTTCACAGGCTCCTGCATTATGCTCGGCATCAAGAGAGGTCTTTTCAGCAACGAGGCAGGTATCGGCTCTGCTCCCAACGCATCCGCTTCGGCAGAAGTAAGCCACCCCGCAAAGCAGGGTCTTGTTCAGGTTCTTTCTGTTTTCATTGACACAATTCTTATCTGCTCTGCAACAGCATTCCTTTGTATGTTTTCGGGCATTGAACCCACGGAAGAAATCGCAGGCGCAACATACGTTCAGCAGGCAATCGCAAGCGTTTTCGGCAAAGCAGGTCCGATTTTCGTTACCGTTGCGATGATTCTTTTTGCTTTCACAACTCTTATCGGCAACCTTTATTACGTTGATAAGTGTGTTATTCATATTGCAGGCAAAATTCCATCAAAGAAGGTGCAGGCGGTCATCAACGTTATCGCATCGGTTATCATCTTTGTGGGCGCAGGTATGAGCGCAGATTTGCTTTGGGGAATTGCCGACGTAACAATGGGCGCGATGGCAATTATCAACATTCCCGTTATCATCATTCTCGGCAAGCACGCGCTGAATGCCCTCAAGGATTATGAAAAACAGCGCAAGGCAGGCAAAGACCCCGTGTTCAAGGCAAAAGATATCAATCTGCCGCATAACGTTGATTGCTGGAAATAAAAAAAGTTTCTTTATATTGACTTGATAAAAAAACCGTGATATAATACATACGATTTAATATAATTCGGAGGTTTTCAATATGAAACATATCAAAACTATCGAAACAAAGAATCTTTGCGAAAGCGCAAAGAAGGGCGGCTGCGGCGAATGCCAGACTTCCTGCCAGTCAGCTTGCAAAACAAGCTGCGGTATTGCTAACCAGCAGTGCGAATCAAAAGAAAGCAAATAATTTGCAAAAAAGAAGTGCTGCCTTAACGGCAGCATTTTTTATGCAAAACTTTGGGAGAAAGATTTATGATTCACCAGTATAAACTCGGCGGATTCAACATTGTTCTTGATATTTGTTCAGGCTCGGTTCACGCTGTTGACGACGTGGCTTACGATATCATTTCAATGTTTGAAACTGCAGAAAAAGATGCCGTTATTGCCGCAATGAATGAGAAATATGCAAACGGCGAAGATATAACCGAAAACGATATTCTCGAATGCTATGAGCAGATTGAAGAGCTCAAAAATGCAGGCAAGCTTTTTGCTCCCGATACCTTTGAACCAATGGCAGGTGAGCTTAAAAATAAAACAAGGGGCGTTGTTAAGGCTCTTTGCATTCATATTGCTCATACCTGCAACCTCAACTGCGCTTATTGCTTTGCAAGCCAGGGCAAATATCAGGGCGAAAGAGCAATTATGAGCTATGAGGTGGGCAAAAGAGCACTTGATTTTCTGATTGAAAATTCAGGTACACGCAAAAATCTTGAGGTTGACTTCTTCGGCGGTGAGCCGCTGATGAATTTTGAGGTTGTCAAGCAGCTTGTTGCTTATGCGAGAAGCGTTGAGAAAGAGCACGGCAAAAACTTCCGCTTCACTCTCACAACAAACGGCTTGCTCATTGACGATGACGTTATCGATTTTGCGAATAAAGAGATGAGCAACGTTGTTCTCAGCCTTGACGGCAGAAAAGAAATTCACGACCGCTACCGTGTTGACTATGCAGGCAACGGAAGCTGGGAGAAAATCGTGCCCAAATTCCAGAAGCTTGTTGAAGCAAGAGGCGGCAAGAATTATTATATGCGCGGCACCTTTACACACGCAAACCCCGATTTCCTCAAGGATATTCAGCAGATGCTTGACCTCGGCTTCACGGAGCTGAGCATGGAGCCTGTTGTTTGCGCTTCGGGAGACCCCTCGGAGCTGACCGCAGAGGATTTGCCCATCGTGCTTGAACAGTATGAAAAGCTTGCAGAGCTTATGCTTGAAAGAGAAAAAGAGGGCAGACCCTTCACTTTCTATCACTATATGATTGACCTTACAGGCGGTCCCTGCATTTATAAGCGTATTTCGGGTTGCGGCTCGGGCACTGAATATATGGCGGTTACCCCCTGGGGCGACCTTTATCCCTGCCACCAGTTTGTGGGCGATGAGAAGTTCAGACTCGGTGATATTTATGAGGGTGTAACAAACACCGCCATTCAGCAGGAATTCTCTGATTGTAACGTTTATGCAAGAGAAGAATGCCGCAACTGCTGGGCAAGACTTTATTGCTCGGGCGGCTGTGCCGCAAACGCATACCACGCAACGGGCAAAATCACAGGCATCTATGAATACGGTTGTGAGCTTTTCAAAAAGAGAATGGAATGCGCCATAATGGTTGCCGTTGCAAAAATGCTCGGAGAAGAGTGATTTTATGACAACTCCCGTCAGCGATTTCGTTAAGGAATACGCTTCTCAAAACAAAAAGCGCCTGCATATGCCCGGCCATAAAGGTCAGGGTATGCTCGGCATTGAAAAATACGATATAACCGAAATCGGCGGAGCCGACAGTCTTTATGAAGCGAGCGGAATTATAGCCGAAAGCGAAGCGAATGCGAGCAAAATTTTCGGCTGTAAAACGCTTTATTCAACCGAAGGCTCATCGCAATGTATCAGAGCGATGGTTTATCTTGCCTGTATGAATTCCAAAAGCAGACCTCTGATTCTTGCAGGCAGAAACGCACACAAAACATTTATGACTGCGGCGGCGATGCTTGACTGTGAGGTTGAATGGCTTTGCCCGCAAAAGGGTGAGAGTTACCTTGCCTGCACAGTTACATCCGAGTTGCTTGCAGAAAAAATGGAAGCAAATAAGCCTGATGCCGTTTATATCACAAGCCCCGATTATCTCGGAAACGTAGCTGATATCGAGGGGCTTGCCAAGGTGTGCCGCCGCTTTGGTGTGCCGCTTATGGTTGATAATGCGCACGGTGCTTACCTTAAATTTTTGCCCGAATCAAAGCATCCCATCGACCTTGGTGCGGATATCTGCTGCGATTCGGCTCATAAAACTCTTCCCGTTTTAACGGGCGGTGCCTATCTGCATATCTCGCCCGAAGCACCTGAAAACTTTGCCTCACAGGCAAAAAATGCACTTGCGCTTTTCGGCTCAACAAGTCCGTCATATCTCATTATGCAGTCGCTTGACCTTGCAAATCCGATTCTTGAGAATTGGGGAAAAGAAATAAGCGATTTGGCAGAAAACGTTGCCGAAGCAAAAAATATTTTTGCTCAAAACGGTTTTTCTGTTTACGGAAACGAGCCCTTGAAAATAACCGTCAGCCCGAAAAATCTCGGTTATACGGGTACGGATTTCGCCGCATATTGCGAAGAAAAGGGCTTTGTTTGTGAGTTCGCGGATGCGGATTATACCGTGTTTATGTTTACACCGAATAACGGCATTAAGATTGCAACGGAGCTTGCAACAGCAGTTGCATATATTGAAAAGAAAGCTCCGCTCACAGGCAATGCTCCCGATTTTTGTTTGCCCGAGCAGGTTATGACTGTCAGGCAAGCGGCTCTCTCTGCAAGCGAAACGATTCCTGTAATGCAGAGCGAGGGCAGAGTGCTTGCCGTGCCGACGGTGGGATGTCCGCCTGCGGTGCCGATTGCCGCCTGCGGTGAAAGAATCGATAAAAACGTAATCGAAAGATTTTTATATTACGGCATAACCGAATGCACGGTTGTGAAATAAAAAAGCCGACTCAGACGAGTCGGCTTTAATTGTTGTTTTAGATTTCGGGGATTTCGATTTCGATTTCTTTGCCAAGTTCTGCTGAACGGGAGATACCGTCGATGATAGCCTGGTTGTAAAGAATCTGTGAGCAGGGAACGGGTGCTTCACCGTCTTCCTTAACTGCATCGATGAAGGAGCGGATTTTGATATCGAAGCAGTCAACATCGTTGTGCTTCATGGGGATATATGTTTCAATCTGCTCGCCTGCGATCTCGTGATAGATAACAAGAGGACCGCCGATTGAACCGTTCCAGCATTCTGTTGAAGGAACTCTTACCGAACCCTTTGTGCCCATGATGATTGTGTCACCGGGAGTGTCAAGGTTCATAGCCCAAGCGATTCTGAAGTCAAGGATGATGCCGCCTTCAAGACGAACAAAAGCTGCTGCGAAGTCATCAACACCGAAAACGTCGTGATGCTCGTAATCGGGGCTCTTGCCGAAGAAGTCTGACTTATAGCCTGAAACTGTGAGGGGTTTGGGATAGCCGATTGAGTTAAGAACCATATCGAGTGAGTAGCAACCGATATCGCCGAGTGCACCGAGACCTGCGGTATCCTTCTGGATGAAGGATGTGCCGAAGGGAGTGGGAATACCTCTGCGTCTGCCGCCACCTGTCTGGATGTAGTAAATCTTGCCGAGCTCGCCTGACTGAACAACTCTCTTGAGCATCTTCATATTCTCATCGAATCTGGGCTGGAAGCCGATTGAGAGAACGCCTTTGCTTGCTTTTTCTGCCTTGCAGATAGCAACTGCTTCTTCAAGAGTAACGCACATGGGCTTTTCAAGAAGAACGCTCATGCCGTGCTCGAGAGCGTAGATTGTGCATTCTGCGTGAGTTGCGTTATATGTGCAAACGCTGACTGCATCGCATTCGCCTGCATCAACAAGCTCTTTGTGGCTGGGATAGAATTTAACGTTATCGCCAACATTATATGTTTCGCAGAAAGCCTCTGCCTTGCCGGGAACGAGGTCTGCAAGGGCAACGATTTCAACGTCGGGGCATTTCTGATAAGCCTTAACGTGAGCTTCGGCAATCCAGCCTGTGCCGATGATGCCGACCTTAACTTTTTTGCTCATATCTCTGACTTTGTTTTCTGAGGGAGCTTCTTTGAATTTATCAAGGATGTTTGACATTTTCTTTTCCTCCTTAAATAGGAATACTTATGTTACCAGCTGAGAGTTTTGAGATATTCTCTGCTGAGTTTAACCGAATTGATTCTTGTTTCGCCTTCTGCGGGGTTATCCTGCTCAACAACAACCCATTCTGCGCCTGCATCTTCGCAAGCGGCAAGGATTGCGGGCATATCCTGCATACCGTAGCCAACGGGCATAAAGCTGAATGAATCCTCTTCCTCTTCTGCAGCATCTTCTTCAATGCCGATGAGCTCATACATTTTACCCTGACCTGAACCGGTCTTTTTGAAATCCTTGAGGTGAACAACGGGGCATCTGCCTGCGTATTTTTCAATATATTCGGCAGGGTTAACGCCTGCAACGTTTACCCAGCAGGTGTCGATTTCTGTCTGAAGAAGGTCTGCAGGCACTGTTGAATAAAGCACGTCGAGCGCATATTCTTCGCCGATTTTAACAAACTCAAAATCATGGTTGTGGTAAAGAAGCTGAATGCCGAGCTTCTTTGCGGCTTCGCCGATTTTGCGAATGCCTTCAACTGTTGCCGCAAAACCGTCTGTGCCGGGTCTGCATTCTTCTGTGAGATAGGGCACAACAACGTATTTGCAACCGATTTCGGCATAGTCTGCGATAACTGCTTCGGTATTCTCGAGCATATCGTAATAGGGAACGTGAGCTGAAATGGGTGTGATGCCGATTTCTTCGCAGAAAGCTTTGATTTTTGCGGGTTCTTCGTTGAAAAGACCTGCAAATTCAATGCCGTCATAGCCAAGCTCTTTCATAGCTTTTATTGTGCCGTAAAAATCCTGCTCCATTTCGTCTCTGACGGAATAAAGCTGAACCGCAACGGGAAGTTTCATAGCTTTTTCACTCCTGAATTAAATATTATACGCTATATATAGTAACATATTATGTTCGGCTATACAAGGGATTTTTGAAATTTATTTATTTTTATTCAAATATTTTTCGGTTATCTCTGCCGCACACATAACCAATTCCGCACAGGGACGCTTTTTATAGTAATGCTCCGTTCTTCTTTCGGGCTCGGGGTCGGATGCACCGTTGCCGAGCGAAAGAAGCTCGCGGCAGATATATGAGCCGTTTTCTGCCTTGAAATCGCCTGCCGCTTGCTGAATGACTGTGTAAAGAGCCTTTTTCTTTTCGTGGTCAGAGGGGTCAGCACTGCCGAAAACGCACGAGAGTACCATTGTCATACCGCTCACCGCACCGCAAACCTCGCGCAGTCTGCCCATTCCGCCGCCGAAGCCTGCCGAAAAACGAAGAGCTGTTTCGCGGTCAAAGCCTGTTATATCTTCAAATGCGCAAAAAACCGCCTGCGCACAGTTATATCCGTTTTCAAAAAGTTCCTTGGCTTTTTCGGGTCTTGTCATAAAAAATCATCTCCCTGCTGATATTGATACAACTATAATAAATGGCAGGCAGAATGTCAACGGAAGTCGATAAAATTCAAAAATTTATATTTTGTTAAAATTTAGCTATTCCATTTTGAAAAAATATGTGTTATACTGTAGCCATCCATCCTCGTAAAACGGGGAAAAATAAGACGGAGGATATGAAAATGACTAAAATCACAACAGTTTCCAAAAAAGTTCTTTCGATGATTATTGCTATGGTTATTGCTCTTTCCTGCATGGCAAGCGCAGCTGCAACAATTGCAAAGCCTGCCGCTCCTGCAGGAATCGACGTTGTTGCAGTTTTCTCAGACGTAATCGTTATCAAAGAAATCGAAGGTTGCGAATATGCAATTCTTGCTTATGCAGAAGACGGCACAGTTGACGCTGCTGCTGCCGAATATAAGGCAGATACCGTTTTTGATGAACTCAAAGCAGAAACAAAATATGCTATTTATGCAAGACTTGCCGCAACAGACACAGAAATTGCAGGCGAATATGCAACAATCGACGTAACAACAGGTGCAGTTGAAGATGACCCCGTTGTTGAAATCGCAGAAGGCGATATCGTTATCAACCACGACGTTAAAAACATCGTTTGCGCAGCAAAGACAGTTGAGTTTAACGGCACAAACTACACAGTTAAGTATGAAATCGCTCCCAGCGCAGGTGTTGATACATCATCACTTGCAGACGGCAGCACAAAGTTCGGCAACCTTGTTGCAGGCTCATCATACGAAATCACAGCTAAAATCGTTATCGCAGGCATCGAATTCTACGCAGGATCCGTTAAGGCTACTCTTAAGCTTGCTCAGAATTCACCCGCAGCTCCCATTCCCACAAAGGTAACAGGTTCATCAATCGAAGTTAAGGCTGCTGACAGCGCAGTTGTTTATGCTTGCGTTGTTAAGGGCAGCACAGAAGAGCTCGTTTGGGCTAAAGAAAACGTTTTCAAAGCTCTTGAAGCAGAAACAACATACGTTATCTATGCAAAGTATCCTGCAAACGATACATACCTTGAAAGTGCTCCCGTTTATATCGAAGTAACAACTCTCAAGGCTTCCGCAGGCATCGCTCCCCAGCCCGTTCTTCTTGATAAGAACAACACATCAATCAAGCTCGGCGCAGGCGATGATATCGCAACAGAGTTCTCAATCGACGGCGGCAAAACATGGAACAAGACAGGTCTTTTCACAGGTCTTACAGCAAACACAAAGTATGATTTTGTTGCAAGATACGTTTTTGAAGAAGGCAAGCAGGATCCCAGCGGCGTAAGCGAAGCAATCTCTGTTATCACAAACAAGAGAGCTAACTACGAAGCTTCAATCAATAACTGCGCATTCACAGTAACAACAAACGGCAAGGTTTATGCAAAGAGCTCATTCAGCTTCACTGTTTCAGGCGATACATATACAGAAGCTGATCAGTTCGGCGACACAAGATACGTTCCCGTTGCATGGGCATATGCTGACCAGGGTGAAGCAATCACAGGCAACGTAATCTCTGCCACCTCAACAATTGATACACCTGAAGCATCTCAGGAAATCGTTGTTACAGTTACATATGAGCTTCAGAAGTTCAATGGCACAGAATGGGTTGCAGTAAGCACAATTGAGGCTGATTATGCAGTTCACGTAAGCCCCGAATACAATGCAATCAAAGCATTCTTCGAAGGTCTTCTGAACTTCCTTCTCAACTTCATTCCTCAGCTCATTCTCGGCTTTATGAAATAATCATAACTGATAACAAGGCGATGCAGATTCATTTCTGCATCGCTTTTTCTTTTTTCAAAATAAAATTTACAATATGTTAACCGATTGTGCGTTTTTTTGATATACAATATAATCAGATTTGTATTGCGGAACGGAGGGCTGAGAATGCTCGGATACGTCAGGGCATATAAGCCCGATCTGAAAATGAAGGATTATGAGCTTTATAAAGGCATATATTGTTCTCTTTGCCGTGCCTTGGGCAGAAATTATTCGCCCTTTGCCCAGCTTTTTCTCAGCTATGATTTTGCGCTTGCCTGTGTGTTAAGGCTTGCGGCGGCTGAAAAAGGCTGTGCGTTTTCGCAAAAAAGATGCCCTTATAACCCTGCGAAAAAATGTATGATATGCGGCAGCAAAGAGGTTTTTGATTTCTGCGCTCACGCGGTTATCATCACGGTTTACTATAAAGTGCTTGACAATCTGCAGGATAAAGGCTTTTTTTCAAAGCTTGCGGCGGCACTGATTTTTCCTGCCGTTGCGCTGATGCATAAAAAGGCGGCAAGACTTGCCCCTGAAGCAGAAAAAGCGGTTGCTGATGCGATGAAATTACAGGCTGAAACCGAAGCAAAATCTTCGCCTTCAATTGACGAAGCGGCGCACCCTTCTGCGCAGGCACTTGCGACTGTTTTTGCTCTCGGATTTGATGGCGAAACCAAAGAGGCGCTTTTTAAAATCGGTTATATGACGGGCAGATTTGTTTATATTCTTGATGCCGCTGATGACCTTGAAGATGACGCAAAAAAAGGAGCGTTCAACCCGTTTAAGGGTGAAGATATTTTAAGCGCTGAAGGCAGAAAAAACTTTGCCGAAAAGGTGAGGGGAATGCTCAATCTGACTCAGAGCAATGCTCTTGAATCGCTTGATATGCTTGAAGTTAAAAGATTTTATGATATAATTGATAATATTCTGCTTGAAGGTCTTTCAAACTGTGCCGAAAGGGTGCTTGCAAAGTTTGGCGAAAAGACCGAGAAAAGCAAGGAATATACGGTGGAATGAGGTGCTGAAATGAGAAATCCTTATGAAGTTCTCGGTGTGCCCGACGGTGCTCCGATTGAACAGGTTAAAGCTGCATATAAAATTCTTGCACAAAAATATCAGAACGACCCGAGCTATGCTGCACAGCGGAAAATGGAAGAAATCAACGCCGCTTATGACAGCATCGTTATGAATGCAGGCGCAGGTTTTAATAATTCGGGCTATGCACAGGGCGGCAATGATTATGCGGATATCACCGCAAAAATCCGCTCGGGCAGGCTGGACGATGCGCAGATTCTGCTTGACGGTATTCCCGAGCATCAGAGAGATGCACAGTGGTATTATCTCAAAGGAACTGTTCTGCAAAAGAGAGGCTGGCTCGAAGATGCGGCAAATAACTTTGCAACCGCAAGCCGTCTTGATCCCTCAAATAACACTTACAAAATGGCTTATAACAGAGTTATCAATGCCCGCGCAGGCGGTTACCGCACGGAGCGTCGCGCACAAACAAACCGCAGAAATAACGATTGCGGTTATCTTGATTGTTGCTGTAATCTTCTTTGTGCCGATGCCTGTTGCGAATGTATGGGCGGCGACCTTATTTCCTGCTGCTGAGAAAGGTGTTTTTTGAGTGAAACAAAGTTCAAAATGTGCCATAGGCGGAATCGTTTCGGCACTTTCGCTGGTGCTGATGATATCGGTTGCGATTGTTCCGTTTCTGACCTATGCGTTGCCTGCCGTTGCAGGTGTGCTTGTGATTTTTATTGTTATTGAAATTGATAAAAAATGGGCTTTCGGCGTTTATTCCGCCGTCGGCATTCTTGCGTTTTTGCTGGTGCACGATAAAGAGGTTGCGATGATGTATATCGCATTCTTCGGATATTACCCGATTATCAAAGCACTGCTTGAGAGCAAGTTGCCCGTAGTTGTGAGCTGGATAGTCAAGGTGCTGACTTTTAACGTTACAATGGTTGCGGCATATCTGGTTCTGATTTACCTTATGGGTATTACGGTTGACGAAATCGCGGAATACGGCAAAATGGCTGTGCCGATGCTTCTCGGCGCAGGCTCGGTTGCTTTTGTTGCTTATGATATTGCACTGACAAGAATAATCACTCTTTATATGATAAAATGGAGAAAATATTTTAAAAGATATTTTAAATAATAATTGTGTTTTTTAAAAATAAGTGTTATAATCAATGCGTATGCTGAAAAGTATGCGCATTTTCTTATCCACGGAGGATTTGTTCTATGAAAGATTTTGTTAACATTGGTATGATTGGCATAAGCGGCAGAGGCAGCGGTATGCTTCGTGAGCTTCTTAAATGCGACGGTGTAAGAGTTCCTGCTGTCTGTGATAAATATGAAGACAGAGCTCTCAACGGCAAAGAAATCGTTGAAGAAGCAACAGGCACAACTCCCGACGTTTATCTTGACCATAAAGAGCTTCTCAAAAGAGATGACCTTGACGCAGTTTTTGTTGCAACAACCTGGATTACTCACGCTCGCATCGCGATTGATGCAATGAGAGCAGGCAAGCACGTTGCAATGGAAGTTGGCGGCGCAGCAAGCGTTGAGGAATGCTGGCAGATGGTTCGTGCAAGCGAAGAAACAGGCAAATTCTGCATGCTTCTTGAAAACTGCTGCTACGACAGAAAAGAAATGGCTATCTTCAATATGGTCAAGCAGGGTATCTTTGGCGAAATCATTCATATGCAGGGCGGATATCAGCACGATTTGCGTGACGAAATCTCTCTCGGCAGAGAAAATCGCCACGGCAGACTTTTCAACTTCCAGCACCGTAACGGCGAGCTTTATCCCACCCATCAGCTCGGCCCTATCTCCAAGGTGCTTGAGATAAACAGAGGTAACAGATATCTTTCAGTTTCCTCATTTGCTACCAAGTCAAGAGGTCTTAACCTCTGGATCAAAGAAAACAAGGGTGAAGATTACGACCTTGCAAATTATCCCTTCAACCAGGGTGATATCGTAACAACCGTTCTTAAATGCGCAAACGGCGAAACCGTTGTTCTCACTCACGATTGCTCACTGCCCAGACATTATTCAAGAGCTTACAGAGTTCAGGGCACAAAGGGTATTTATATGGAAGACGGCAATCTTCTGTTTATCGAAGGTCTCACAAAGCACGAAGAAGGCAACTGGATGCATCCCGGTGAGGATTTTGATAACTACCTTGAACAGTTTGAGCATCCCCTCTGGAAGAAGTATCAGAAGGACGGCGTTCACGAAGGTCACGGCGGTATGGACTACCTTGTTCTGAGCGCATTTGCAGAAAGCGTAAGACTTGATTCCAAGCCTCCCATTGACGTTTACGATGCCGCAACCTGGATGGCTGTTACCTGTCTTTCAGAAGAATCAATCGCAATCGGCGGCGCACCCGTTCCGTTCCCCGATTTCACAAACGGTATGTGGATTGACCGCGAACCTTATCGCAGAGGCAAATTCTGCCTTGACGAAGTTTGCGAAGACTGCTTTGAATAATAAAAATCATATACACAGAGAGGTATTGCAATGAAATATTATATCGGCGTTGACGGCGGCGGAACAAAAACCGCTTTTGCCCTTTTTGATGAAAACAAAAAAATGCTCGAAGCCGTAACAGGTCCCGGCAGCAACCACGAAAATCTTGAAGACAGCTTCAATGCTGCGAGCGATATCATTATGAACGGTCTTAAAGACCTTTGCACAAAGGCGGGCATTGAGCTTTCAGCGGTCAGCTTCACTCTTATGGGTCTTGCAGGCATTGACCACCCCTATCAGTATGACATTATGTGTCAGATGCTCCGTGATAAGGGCCTTGAGAATTTTGAAGTTTATAACGACGGCTTCATCGTTGTTAAAGCAGGCTCCGAAACAGGCGTTGCAATCGGTTATAACTGCGGCACGGGCGTTTGCTGCAACGGCATTGACATTGACGGTAACCGTATGATGCTTGCAGGTCTCGGCGATTTCTCGGGCGATATCTCAGGCGGCGGCAACATCGTTATCAAAGCTTTCGAGCTTGTTTATAACGAGCTTTTCCTCGGCCTTGAAAAAACACTCATCACCGATATGATTATGAAAGAATTTGGCTTGACTTGCCGTGAGGAGCTTCTCGGTCTTATCGAAAAGATTGAAGGCGAAAACGGCGATGATTATATCAGAGTATTTGTAAGCTCATTCTTTGAGGCTGCAAAGCAGGGTGATAAGCCCGCTCTTGAATATTGCGAAAGAATGGCTGAAAGAGGCGCAAGACTGATTGCCGCTCTTTCAAGAGAGCTCAACTACGGCGACGGCGAAGTTGAAGTTGTTCTTTCAGGTTCAATCAACGTTAAGCTCGATAACAAGGCTTACCTCGATATGCTTCTTGAAAAGGCTGAAAAATACAGCGGCAAGAAGCTCAAGTTCATCAAACTCACTCAGCCTCCCGTAACAGGCTGTATCAATTGGATTATGCAGAATTTTGCAAACTGAAAGGAGTAAATCACAATGAAAGAAATCAGCGTTGCCGTTATCGGCGCAGGCAGCACATATTGCCCCGAACTTGTTGACGGTTTCCTTAAGGCAAAAGACAGCCTCAAACTCAAGAAGATTTCATTTATGGATATTGATGAGAGAAAGAGAACAATCGTTGGCAATCTTTGCGTGCGTATGCTTAAGAATGCAAATTGCGATTGCGAGGTTGTTTTTACAGATGATCTCGACACAGCTCTTCAGGGTGCAGATTTCGTTGTTACCCAGATCAGAGTCGGCAAACTTCCCTGCCGCCATCTTGACGAGAGCATTCCCAAGAAATATAACCTCATCGGTCAGGAAACAACGGGTATCGGCGGCTTCTTCAAAGCCCAGAGAACAATCCCCGTTATCAAGCACATCTGCGAGCGCATTGAAGCTATCTGCCCCGATGCATGGCTCATCAACTTCACAAATCCCTCGGGTATCGTAACCGAGTTTATCCTTAACCACACAAACGTTAAAAATATCGGTCTTTGCAACGTGCCCATCGATATGCTTGACGATATCAAAGAAATCACAGGTCTTGACAGCGACATCACATACGTTGGCCTTAACCACCTGAGCTGGATTACCTCCGTTAAGAAGAACGGCGAAGAGCTTCTTCCCGGTCTTATCGATAACGGCTTCTCACCCAAGGTTATGGCAAACATCAAGGATGACGGTTTCTCAATCGATTGTCTCAGAACAATTCAGGCTATTCCCTCATCATATCTTCAGTATTATTACTGCCGTGAGGCAAAGCTTGAGCATCAGAGAGAAGACGAGCAGACAAGAGCTCAGGTTTGCATGGAAATCGAAGAACAGCTTCTTGAAATGTATCAGGACGAAACAATCGTAACAAAGCCTGCTCTTCTTGATAAGAGAGGCGGTCACAAATATTCTCTTGCCGCTGTTTCACTTATCGATTCACTTGCTAACGACAAGCGTGACGTTCACGTTGTTAACATCAAGAATAACGGCACTCTTCCCTTTATGGCTGATGACGATATCGTTGAAATCGCAGCAGTTATCGGTTCGGACGGTGCAACTCCCGTGCCTGTTACAGAAAAAATCAACGACCATATCGTTGGCCTTATGAGAGTTGTTAAGACTTATGAAAAATATGCAGTCAAGGCAGCTGTTACAGGCAACGACGACTATGCAATCAAGGGCCTTCTTGTTCATCCTCTTGTCGGTGATTGGGAAAAGACCGTTAAGTGCTTCAACGAGCTTAAGGAAGCTCACAAGGATTTCCTTCCCCAGTATTTCAATAAATAATTAAAAGGGAACGATAAAAATGAGAAAAATAATTAACATCAATAATGGCTGGGATTTCACAAAAGAGGGCGTAACCGAAACTGTTGACCTGCCTCATACCTGGAACGGCATTGACGGTCAGGGCGGTACAGACAGCTTTGAATATTGGCGCGGCAAGTGCGCTTATAAAAAGGTGATTCCTGCTTATGACGGCAGAGTGTTCATTGAAATCAACGGTGCAAACACCGTTTGCGAGGTCTTTGTTAACGGCGTTTTTGCAGGCAGCCACGATAACGGCTACTCAATGTTCCGTTTTGAAATCACAAACCTTCTTCGTGCAGAGGGCGAAAACCTGCTTGAAATCAACGTCGATAACAGCGCAAACGAATTCCTCTATCCCCAGATGGCAGACTTCACCTTCTACGGCGGTCTTTACAGAGATGTAAACATCATCTGCGAGGTTGCGGATTCACACTTTGCTCTTCTTGATAAGAGCCTTTGCGGCGTGTTTATCACGCCCAAAGTTGACGGCAAGGTTTTCATCAAGAGCTTTGTTGAAGGTTCTGCAGAGGGGCTTGAAAAGCACTTTTCAATTGCAGATGCAGAGGGCAATGTTGTTGCTTCAGGCTACACTGCTGCTGAAAAAGAGCTCACATATCTCACCGTTGACGAGGTTAACCTCTGGAACGGTGTTGAAAGCCCCTATCTCTACACTCTCACAGCAAAGCTTGTTAAAGACGGCGAGGTTATTGACGAGGTAAGCGACCGCTTCGGTTTCCGCGCATATAACATTGACAGTGAAACAGGCTTCAACCTTAACGGCAAAAATATCAAGCTCAAGGGTGTTTCACGCCATCAGGACAGAGAAACTCTCGGCAACGCTCTCACAATCAAAGAGCACGCAGAGGACATTGCAATCATCAAGGAGATGGGTGCAAACTCTCTTCGTCTTGCTCACTATCAGCACGATGAAAAGTTCTATGATTTGTGCGACGAAGCAGGCTTCCTTGTCTGGGCAGAAATCCCTGTTATTTCAAAATTCAGCAAGAAGAAGCAGCCTCAGGCAAGAATGATGCTCGAAGAGCTTATTAAGCAGAATTATAATCACCCCTCAATCTTCTGCTGGGGTGTTGAAAACGAAATTTCAATTGCAGGCGCGGCTCCCTCGCTTGTTAACGGTATCAAGGAGCTTAACGACCTTGCACATAAGCTTGACTCAACCAGACCCACAACCTGCGCACAGGTTACCTTCAGCTCAATCAACTCAAAGCTCAACGAAATCACCGATATTCTCGGTTATAACCAGTATTTCGGTTGGTATGTGCAGACTGTTGCCGCTATTGACGATTGGCTTGATAAATTCCACGCAGAAAAGCCCAACCTTAAGCTCTGCATTTCCGAATACGGTGCAGAAGCAGTTCTTAAGCTTCATTCCGCAGAGCCCAAGCAGGGTGACTACAGCGAAGAATATCAGGCAATTTTCCACGAGCACTATATCAAGGCTTTCAACGAGCGTGATTGGCTCTGGGGTTCATACGTTTGGAATATGTTTGATTTCGGCTCTGCAATCCGTAACGAAGGCGGCGTAAGAGGCAGAAACAACAAGGGTCTTGTTACATTTGACCGCAAAACAAAGAAGGATTCCTTCTATGCTTACAAAGCATTTTGGTCAGACGAAAAGTTTGTTCACATCTGCGGCGAAAGATTTGTTGACAGACCTCTCGGTGAGCAGAAAATCAAGGTTTATTCAAACTGCGAGAGCGTAACTCTTAACGTTAACGGCGAAAAGATTACTCTTGACGGCGATAAGATTTTTGAGTTTGATGCAGTTATCAAAGAGGGCGAAAACGTTATCACCGCAACAAGCGGCAAGTGCAAGCACAAGATTGTTGTTAACGGCACAGACGTTGAAAACCCCGAATACAAGCTTCCCGAGGGTGGCGAATCCTTTGTTCGCAACTGGTTCGGCACAGGTGATGAGGTTGACGAAACCAAGCTTTCGCTCAACGATAATCTCGGCGATATCATTGAAAACGCAGAGGTGCAGAAGCTCATCAAAAATCACGTTGGCAAAGAGCTTAATATCCCCGGCATGAACGTTCTCGGCAAGATTCCGCTCAAGCCCATCTCGTCAATCGCTTCCAAAACAAAGAAGGGCAAGGAATATATTTCACTTGTTAACCAGTTCCTTCAGACAATCGATAAATAATTTTAAAACGGCAGGATGAGTTCCTGCCGTTTTTTCTGTTGATTATATCGCTTCGTTATGCTATACTGTAAAAAAATTGTGCAGGTGAATTTATGGCTGTTGAAAGAACCCAAAAGTGGGATATTCTGAAGTTTTTTCTCATAATCACGGTTGTTGTCGGGCATCTGGCGGATTTTTACGTTGAAGAATCGGGTGCGATGAAGGCCCTTTGCCTTGGCATTTATGTTTTTCATATGCCGCTGTTCATATTTGTTTCAGGTCTGTTTGCAAAAAGAACGGTCAATGAAAAAAGAAAAGACAGAATCGCAGGCTATCTTGCTCTCTATTTTGTGATAAAATTTATTCTTTGGCTTTATTCCGCAATCAAATATGAAAATATGAATTTCAAGGTTCTGAGCGAGGGCGGCTTGCCTTGGTTTATGTTTACGCTGTTTGCTTATATGCTTATTACCATAGTGCTCAAGGATTTTTCGCCCAAATACATTATGGCTATGAGCATTCTTGTTGCCTGCCTTGCAGGTTTTGACGGCACGTTGGGGGCATACTTATCCCTCTCAAGAATAATCGTGTTCTATCCGTTTTTCTATGCAGGCTATGCTCTTGACCCCAAAAAGATTGAGGAGCATTGCAAAAAGCCCCTGGCAAAGATTGCGGCTGTGATTATTCTGGTTGTCTTCATAACGTGTGTTGTTTTGTATGGTGAAGAATATTATTCCTTCAGACCGCTTCTTACGGGTGTTAACCCGTTTTCAACTCTCGACGATTATGCAAAATACGGTTTTCTTTTAAGACTTGCAGCATATGCCGCCGCATCTTTAACGGGCTATGCATTCATTGTTCTCACACCCAAAAGCACACCTCTCGGCATTGCGGCTAAATACGGCAGACGCACACTTTCTGTTTATGCACTTCATTATATCTGCATTTATCTGCTTTTCTATACCTTTGAAATTCGCGAAGTTTTGCAAAAAGTTTCGCCTGTATGGGATGAATGGCTTGCAATGTTGCTTACGATTCCGATTATCTTTGTTTGTTCACTCGGGATTTTTGACAAGCTGTTTTCAAAGATATCGGTTATACCTCTTAAAAAATAAAACTTTTGCGGCAGGATAAATTCCTGCCGCTTTTTACTTGTTTTGGATTATTCTGCAGTCTTGATTTTTGCGTTTTGCTGTGTTATCATTATAATGTATAAATATATAATAAAACAGAAGTTACATAAGGGGGAAAGACAATGTGTAACGCTTTGATAAAAATTTCATCGGTAATTGTGTTGGTGGTTGCGATAGTTCTTAATTTCTTCGGCAATCTTTTCGGGATAGGTGATATTATTCCAACCGACCCCGAAACAACCGTGACTGTTTCGGAGACCGTAACATATCCTTCGGAGCAAACAACGGAAAAAGAAACAACGTCAACAACCTTAACTGAACCCACAACCGAAACTACTACAGAAACTACTACAGAAAAAGAAACAACGTCTTCAACAATTCCTACGTCTGCCGAGGGAACAACAACGGGCACTGTTGTAACAACCAGACCCACAACAACCCGTGAATTCGGCCCCAAGGTTGAATCTGCGGTGCAAACCGGTTTTGCTTCATTCGGCGGCGCGAATACAGACACCTTTACCGATGTTGAAGCAACTGCAGGCGGCGGCTTTGTTGCTTGCGGTGTAACAACTTCAACCGACGGCTCGTTCAAGAACGTGCCTGAAGACAGTTGGCGCGAAGCTTACGGCTACGTTGCGAAATTTGATAAGGATATGAACCTTGTCTGGATAAAGGCAATCGGCAGCGAATATGCAAGCGTAAGAGTAGAGGCTCTTGCGGTGCTCAGCGACGGCAGCATTGTTGCTGTCGGCTATACTTCGGCACAGGATTATGCAACAGATAAAGAAAATGAAGGTTCGCTTGAAGCTTTTGTTATAAAATATTCATCAAGCGGAGTTCTGCTTGAGAAAAAGATTTTCGGCGGCAAAAACAACGATATGTTTATGTGCGTTGATGCACTCGGAAGCGGCTTTGTTGTTGGTGGCAAAACAAACTCAACAAGCGGCAGTTTCGCAGGTAACACCGCAAACAACAATTCAAACGGTGTTCTTATAGCGTTTGATTCGGAATGCAACGTCAGCGCAACAGAATATCTTACAGGCAATTACGGCTCTTGCGTTGACGGCGTTGCGACTGATGCAAAGGGTAACGTTTTCATAACCTGTATCACCGCCGCTTCAACCGACAGCTTTGCGGGCATCGGTATGGGCAAGGGTTACGTTGACACCGCGGTTTTCAAATATAACTCAGCTCTTGAGCGTCAGTGGGGCTTTGCGGTTGCAACCTCGGGCAGAGATAATTTCAAAGCGATTGTTGCAGATGAAAACGGCGGTTGTGTTGTTGCAGGTAACTATGAGCTTGTTTCAACTTATATGCCCGACGGCACGTTTGAAAATCTTCATAACTGCGGCGGCGTTGATGCCGTTGCAGTCAGAATTAATTCAGACGGAACAAAGCGATGGGAAACAAGCGTTGCAGGCTTCTACGATGATTTCATAAATGACGTTGCAATGCTTTCAAACGGCGGCTTTGCTTTTGCTGGCTACACGTCTTCGGCTAACCGTGATTTTGCTTCGATAGGCAACAAGGGTCAAAGCGATGCTTTCACAGCGTTTATTACTCCTGCAGGCAATCTTGCCGCGGTGGAAGGTAACGGCGGCGCAAGAAAAGAAATGGCAACCTGTGTTACCTATACTTCAAACGGCAAGCTGATTGTGCTCGGTAAGACAACGTCAGCTGACGGCGATTTTGAGGGCATGAACACTCATCTTTCAGATGCCTTCGTCAACCTTTTCGGTGATGCATTCACAACATATATGACTAAATATGACGTTAAAATAAACTTATTATGAAAAACAAACAGCTTTTTATCCGCATAGCAACGGTTATTGTTTCAGCACTGGTTATCCTTGCGGCATATGCTTTTGTTTCAGACGGAACAACCATTTTCAAAGGCAAAATGGAGGGCGAAACAATCAAAGCAAGGGTTATCAGAGTAACAGACGTTACTGTGAAAAGCGTTAACGGCGAGAGCGAAGTTGTAACGGTCAGCTTCAAAGCGCAGGTGCTTGGCGGCGAACGCAGAGGCAAAACAGTTGACGTTATTCAGGAAATCGATAAATCCTATGCATTCAGCCCGAGGCAGGTTGAGCAGAACGATAAAATTCTTGTTGAAAGCTATACGCAGGATGGGCAGACTCTGTTCTATTTCGGCGATTACGTGCGCATAACTCCGCTCATCTGGCTTCTTGCTGTTTTCTGCGTGCTGATTGTTGTTTTCTCAAAAATGCAGGGCTTTAAAACCATAATATCTCTCGGCTTTACCTGCATATCCGTTTTCTGCGTGCTTATCCCTGCAATTCTCAACGGTCACAATATTTATCTCTGGTCAATTCTTGTTAGCGTTTACATAACGGTTATGACTCTTTGCATAATCAGCGGCTATAATACGAAAGCTTTTTGCGCAGGTATCGGCTGTATCTGCGGTGTGCTGTGCTCGGGTCTTGTGGTGGTTATAACCGATAAATTTCTCAATATGACAGGCTTGCTTGAAGAAGAATCAATCTATCTTCATCAGCTTTATCCCGATAACCCGATTGACTTGAAGGCGATTATCTTTGCGATGATAATCATTGGTGCGCTCGGTGCGGTTATGGACGTTTCAATGTCGATTTCGTCATCGCTTTTTGAACTCAAGACAAAATCGCCCGATATCAAGCCATCGGAGCTTATGAAATCGGGCTTCACCATCGGCAGGGATATGCTCGGCACAATGGCAAACACCCTTGTGCTTGCTTATATCGGCAGTTCGCTCACGAGCGTTTTGCTTCTTGTTTCTTATAACGCAAACCTCGGTCAGGTTATTAACAAAGAAATGATAATTGCGGAAATTCTGCAGGCTCTTGCAGGCAGTATGGGTATGCTTCTCACTCTGCCGCTCACAAGCGCAGTCTGTGCCGTAATTTATGATAAAAAGGAGGTAAGAGAAAATGCCTCTCGTTAAAATGAGCGATTTGCTCATAAAGGCAAAAAACGAAGGTTATGCCGTTGGCAGCTTCAGCGTTGCGAATATGGAAATGGTGCTCGGTGTGCTCAAGACACTGGAAGAAACCAAGAGCCCTGCAATCATTCAGATAGCTGAAGTAAGGCTCAACCATTCGCCGCTTGAGCTGATAGGTCCGCTTATGGTGGCGGCGGCAAAAAACAGCACCGTGCCTGTTGCCGTGCATTTTGACCACGGCAAAACAGAAGAAAAAATAAAGCAGGCTCTTGAAATCGGATTCACGAGCGTTATGTTTGACGGCTCGCATCTTCCGTTTGAAGAGAATGCCGCAAAAACCGCAGAGATAAAGAAGCTTGCAATGCAGTTCGGTGCGGATTGCGAGGGCGAAATCGGTTGCGTTGGCGGCAGCGAAGACGGCAGTGAAGATATTGCAATCAACTGCACTTCACCTGCGCAGGCAGCTGAATTCTATCAAAAAACGGGAGTGGATGCTCTTGCGGTTGCAATAGGCAATGCCCATGGCAACTATAAGCAGGCACCGAAGCTTCGTTTTGATATTCTTGAACAAACCGCCAATTGCGTTGATGCTCCGCTTGTGCTCCACGGCGGCACGGGTATTCTGCCCGATGACTTCAGAAAATGCATTTCGCTCGGTATTCACAAAATCAACATTGCCACCGCAACCTTTGACAGGGTTGAGCAAAGCGCAAGAAAAGCTTATGAAAGCGGTGCAATAAAAGGTTATTATGACCTGCAAACGGCAGAGGTTGAGGGCGCATATAAAAACGCCCTTGAACATATAGAGATTTTTGGCTGTGCAAACAAAGCCTGATGAAAGGAAAAAGAGAAATGAGCTACATTAAATTTGATAATTCCAAGGCACTTGACGTTATCCCCATTGGCAGAATTGCAATTGACTTCAACCCCACCGATATGAATAAGCCGCTCTCAGAGAGCAGTAACTTCAACAAATACGTTGGCGGTTCACCTGCAAACATTGCTGTCGGTCTTGCAAGACTCGGCGCAAAGTGCGGCTTCATCGCAAGAGTATCCGACGACCAGTTCGGCGATTACGTTGAAAATTATTTCAAGGCAGACGGAATTGACGTTTCACACGTTTTCAGATGCGAAAACGGTGAAAACCTCGGTCTGACCTTCACTGAAATTCTCAGCCCCACACAGAGCAGTATTCTGATGTACCGTGAGGGTGTTGCAGATCTGCAGGTTTGCGTTGACGACGTTGACGAAGAATATATCAAGAGCGCAAAGGCTGTTGTTATCTCGGGCACAGCTCTGTGCGCAAGCCCCTCAAGAGAAGCGGCTCTTAAGACCCTTTTCCTTGCAAAGAAAAACGGTGTTGTTGTTATTTTTGATATCGACTACAGAAGCTACACCTGGAAGAACAAAGACGAAATCTCACTCTATTATTCAATTGCCGCAAAGAACAGCGATATCGTTCTCGGCTCAAGAGAAGAATTTGACCTCACAGAAGCAGTTGAAGGCGTTTGCGCAAGCGACGAAGAATCAGCAAAACGCTGGTTCTCATACGGCAACAAAATCGTTATCATCAAGCACGGCAAAGAAGGCTCAGTTGCTTATCTTGACGATGGCTCTGCTTATAAGGTTAAGCCCTTCCCCGTAAAGATGCTTAAGGGTTTCGGAGGCGGTGACGGCTATGCTTCCGCATTCATTTATTCTCTGCTCAACGGCAAGAGTGTTCCCGATGCACTTGAATTTGCAACCGCATCGGCATCAATGCTCGTTTCTGCTCACAGCTGCTCCGCGGCAATGCCCTCGGCAGAAGCTGTTCAGGAATTCATCAATAACATCAAGCCCACATCAGGCGAAGTTATCGAAAAGATTAAATAAAAACAAAAAGACGGTGTTTAAAACACCGTCTTTTTTATTTACATCTGTTCAAGAATATACTGTTTAACGTCTTCGAGCTTGCTCTTTTGCCATTCGCCCGAGTCTGCTTTTTCTGCAAGGGGACACAGGATGAAAAAATCAAGCGTTTCGCCCGGCACTCTGCCTGTGCGGAGCGGCTCGGCAAAATGCTCTGCCCATTCCTCTTCGGTTGCGTTTGCAAACCTTGCAGGGTTCAGATAGGTCATCTGCCGCCTTGTTGCGGCAATGTGCATCTTTGCCGAAAGGGGTGAGAGAAGGTTGAATTCTTCTTCCTGCACGTCAACAAAAATCCTCGGCAGAGGAGCTTTCACAACGTGTTCTTCGCCTCGGATTATTTCAAGTCCCATCGGCTCCCAAGTGAAATCCGTTTCTGTGAAATTGAGTTTCACAAGCAGACCGTACTGTGTGTTGAACTGCGAACGCTGATAATCCGTATCAAAAATAAAGTTGCCGAGCGAATAGAAAATAATCTTATCGCCAACTGTTTCGTAATTCATCGGCACGTGGGGATGGTGAGAAACAACAATGTCGGCACCCATTTCAAGATAAAGACGGTATCTTTCTCTTGTATAGGGTGAGGGCAGGGGAGTAAATTCTTCGCCTGCGTGTGCAACAATAATGCACCAGCGGCAGGTTTTTTTGATTTCATTTATTGATTTTTGGATTTCTTCAAGGTCGCTCCAGCTGTAGCAACCGGGCTTGCCTTCGTCGGCTTTGCGGCAAGCACGCTGATATCCGACACCAAACATACCGATTCCGCCTGCTTCGTCAAGAATAACCGCTTTGCGTGCCTCGTTGATATCCATACCTGCACCGATAGTTTTTGCGCCGTTTTCTTTTGCGATTTCAAGGGTGTTGCGAATGCCGTATTCGCCTGCATCCATAATATGGTTGTTGCAGATATTCCATATATCCGCATTCATTTTGTTGAGAACTTTTACCGCTTCGGGGTCAATTGTGTGCAGAAGCTGGGCAACACCGTCTTTGGTTGTGTTTTGCTCAAGCGGCGCAACGGGACCTTCAACGTTTGCCACAACGTGGTCAGCGGAATGAAGAAAGTCAAGCACCTCTTTGCCGATAAGTTCATCGTCATTCCACTTGCCAAACATATATCTGTCAAAACCGATATCACCGGTAAAAACTATGGAAGATTTGTTTTTCATAATGATTTCCTTTCAGATATCAATATACATTTATTATAGCACAGCAGAACAAAAAGAGCAATAAAGGTTATTGGTTTTTATATAAAAAGCAGTTTTCGTCGTGCGAATAAATCAGACCGATTGCCTGCAGATATGAATATATGATTGTTGAGCCAACAAATTTCATGCCTCTTTTTTGCAAATCCCGTGAGATTGTGTCGGACAGAGAGTTTGTTGTTTTGCCCGTTTCATAAATGATTTTATCGCCCGTAAAGGTTTTCAGATAATTATAAAATGAGCCGAATTCAAGGCTGATTTCTCTGAAGATGCGGCTGTTTTTTATGCTTGCGTTTATTTTTAGTTTGTTTCTGATGATTTCTTTGTTGCAGAGAAGCTCGCTGATTTTGGCTTCGTCATATGCACAAACCTTTTGCAAATCAAAATTATCGTAAGCGGAGCGGAAAGCCTCTCTTTTATTCAGCACGCATTCCCACGAAAGACCTGCCTGAAAGGATTCAAGAATCAGCATTTCGTAAAGCTGTTTTTCATTGCAAACAGGTACGCACCATTCGTTATCGTGGTAGTCGATATATTTTTGGTTTTTCATATTGCACCAACTGCAACGCGTTTTTTCTTGCATAATCTCAGCCCTTTCGTTTTACAGTATAGAATATTTCCTTGCAAAGGGCAAGAAAAAAAGACAGCCGAAGCTGTCTTTTTTGATATTGTATCGGATTAACCGAGAGCAACCATGCTGAAAACAAGAGCGAAAAGAGCAACTGTTTCGCAAAGACCAACAACTGTGATGTACTGCGAGAAGCCTTTGCCTGTTTCTGCAAGAGCGTCTGCGCCTGCGGCACCTGCTTTACCCTGAACAACAGCTGAAACTGCCATTGCAACGCCTGATGCGATGCCAAGACCGAAAAGGAAAGCGGGGTCTTTGGTTGCGCCGCTCATCTGCTGCATAAGAAGGAAGCCGTAGATTGTCTGTGTGAGGGGTGCACCTGCGAAAACTGTGAGAATGAAGGGTGCTGCCTTATTGCTCATATAGCACTTTTTCCAAGCGCCGATTGATGCCTGACCTGCAATGCCGATACCGATTGCGGAACCTGTTGCGGCAATACCCATTGCCAGAGCTGTTGCTAATAAACCTAAATTCATAATTATTCTCCTTAATTTTCAATTTGTTCTTCAAAAGGTTTGAATTTATGTCCGCTCCAGGACATATCAAGATGTGACGAGAATTCAAGAGTGTTAAGTCTGATTCCGTGAACGATAACAGACAAAACATTCAGAATCATATTCAGTCCGTGTCCGAATACAAGAAGCACTATCGCAATTATCATAAACAGGAAATTGCCGAGCAACGGACTTGCAAGTTCGTTTACCGTTGCGGATATTGCCGCGCCTGCAAGACCAACCGCCCAAAGGCGGATATACGAAACTATATCAGAGAAAACGTTTACAACGCCGAGAAGAACGGAAACGATGTTCTTAAGACTTTCGAGTATCGATTTAATAACGTTTCCTTCGTAATTTGAGAATACAAAGCTCATAACAAAACCCACTATAACAAGCACAAGTGCAACCGTACCTACGGGAATACCGCCAAGCACAAGACCAAAGCTGAAAACTTCTGCATTTACAACGAAGCTGAGCACCACGTAAAAAATGCCGATAAGTTGCATTATTGAACCTATATCGCCAAGAATTTTTATTGATTTTCTGTTACGTGCAGCAACTTTAATATGTGCCACGGTAAGCTGAACAAGAGCCAGCGAGAAGCAGAAAATCTGCAGATTCTGTGCGGTTGTGAGACCGTATTCACCGTTTGTCCAGGGCGGATACCAGATTCTGTCAGCGTAAACGTTTGAGATAACGGGTATTGACAGCTTGCCAAGCCATTCAGGCAACTGCTCCGGAGAAAGACCGAACCAAGTACAGGTCAGCGTTCCCCAAAGAATTGTTGACAGGCCGAAAAGACCGATGAGCAAAAATGCAGGGGGAACTTTTTTCTTTGATGCAAGCGATTTTGCAATCAGGATTCCCGTAACGGCAGAAATAAGAAGTCCGTATCCGCCGTCGCCGAAAATTATTCCGAAGAAAATGAGAATAAATCCTAAAAACCAACCCGAAATATCATATTCAAAATAGCCCGGAACCGTACCGAGAAAATCTGTCAACGGATAGATGAGGCTTACAAACTTATTGTTTTTCAGTTTGGTTGGCACGTTATCCTCTTCGGTAGGGTCTTCAACAAGAAGCCCCCAGGAGTTTTCCTTTGCCGTCTTTTTGAGACATTCAAGATTTTCTTCCTCAACGTAACCCGTAAAATATGAAACGGTTACATCGGAAAGGTTTTCGTTTGCCATACCCGTTGCATAAATCTCGAATTCCATCTCTTTTTCAAAGATTCTGACCGCGTTCTTTATACCGTCCGCGTAAGATGCGAACGAAGAAATTTTTTCGTCAATCTCTTTTATACGGTTGCTCAAATTCTCGATTTTTCGCCTGATTTCCGCAGTTGATGTTGCAGGCATTTCAAGTCGGTATGACTTTAACGAAGAAACCGTCTCCGACTCTCCCTCAACTCCGGATTTAATCAACAAAAATTTTACGGAAGATTTTGTTTTTTCAAGAGGCAGAGTTTTTACACTTTCGCCAATGTTTTCATACTCTGCTTTCGGCATTTCATAAAGTGAAATATCGATACCTTTTTCTGCCAGACCATCGAATTCTGCGGGGTCAATTTCACCCCAATCGGCAAGGCGGTCAAGTTCTGCGGAA
>JAZQYY010000027.1:0-1626 GCA_045633805.1 Acutalibacteraceae bacterium | reverse complement strand
CCTGTTCCGTTCGCATTTTTCTCTCCACAAAAAAATGCAATTCCGCGGAAAGAATAAAACTTTTCAAAAAAAAATCAAACAAAATCTGAAAAAAAATTTTTATGTGGCTATTGTCCGGCTGATTTTTGTGTTTTTAAATTTTGGACGGCTTTTAGCTTTGAAGAAAATCAAAAATAGTTGTTTGCTCCGGCTTTTTCGCACCGGCAAAAGGTTTGTTGGAATAAAGCCGTTCAATATTCTTTTTTCCGCCGCCTTGACTGGTAAAATTATTTATCTTTTGGATACAGTTTAATTCGTAGAAGCGGTCATCGCTTATTTCATAAGAACTAAAAAATACTTGAAACGGACGGCTGTAAACCCAATCATAAAATTGTTTTGAGTCAAAACTTGGCTGATAGCCTTTCTGTGCTGTATTTTCATATGGCGGGTCGCAATAAACTACGTCGCCTTTCTGATATTTATAGTCAAGATAGGAACCGCAGCTCACTTGCAAGTTGTTAGTTTGTAGGCTTTGCAGGCTTTGCAGGCGTTGCAGGCTTTCCAGGCTTTGCAGGCGTTGCAGGCTTTTGATTTTCAAAAAATCTAAAATGTCTTTTCTCGGTGCTACTGTGTTATTAGGTTTGCATTTCGGAGAATACTTGAAATCTAATTCATCAAGTCTTTTCGCGTTTTTGACAATGCCGTATAATAAGCCGTTGCCTTTTTTGCAGTTAAGACGGCGTTTTTCAATAGTGTCATCATCAATGATTGATTTCAGACGGGTGTCATATTCATCAATAAGACTGTAATCTGAAAAAACAACGGCATAATACAGTGCCTTCTTCCACGGTTCAATTTCCTTTGAATAAAGATAGGAGTTTCTGCTTTGATTGAAACTCCAAAATAACGAAACGACGGGATCTGTATCTTTCAGCCGGAAAAAATCTTCTCTTGAAACCCATTCTTTAGGCACTGGTTCTTTGTTCAATATATACTTCCTGACTATTTCGACTACACTGGTATTTAATTCGTTGTAATAGACGCTTTTCCACTTGCCGGAAAGTAAAGCCGCGTGAGATACAGCAAAACCGCCGCCGAAAAGATCTACAAAACGTTTGCCGCGCGGTAAATGTCCCATAAGCCAGCGGCAAATTTTGTTCTTCGATCCTTGATAACCGAAGCCGTATCTTATTGCGCCGGTAACCATTGCTCGTTAGTCTCCGTTGTATAATTCGCAATTTTTGCGATTATTGAGTCAGGATCCGCTCGCTCTACGCCAAACATCGCGCCTATTTCGCTCAAATAGATGTCCCTGACCGCAAAATTATAAACCGTAACATCCCAAAAGTGCGTTTTTGCCCTCGATCCGCGCTTTCTCCAGCCGACTATACGCCCGTGTTCGTCCGAAGGATCGTTCCTTTCAATCTGCGGTGCTTCGGATCCAAAACATAAAAAATAGTCTCTGTCATAGCCGCCTCCGGCAATCGTAACGCCGAAAAGACGGCTGATTTCCGTTGAATCTGCACCGCCAAGGTTCGGAGAATCAGGAAAATTCAAAAATCCGTGCGGCTGCGGAAGTTCCGGCGACTTGTCCCAGACGAGTCTTGCCCTGTCTGCTACAACGTTTTTGAAATGCACGGTGTCAAT
>JAZQYY010000026.1:0-248294 GCA_045633805.1 Acutalibacteraceae bacterium | reverse complement strand
GAATTGAGTTCCTTGGTAAGAAAGGCCCTATTACTTCTCTTATGAGCCAATTAAGAGATATTCCAAACGAACAAAAGAAAGAAGCTGGTCAGATAATCAATGATGTTAAACAATTCATTGAAAAGACACTTCTTGAAAAAGGCGAAGAAATCAAAAAAGCAGAAGAAGAACGCCTTATAAATTCTGCTGAAGACTACGATGTTTCATTCCCATTAGAAGAAGACAAGGGTTCTTATCACCCAATTACTCTTGTACAAAGAGAAGTTGAAGATATTTTTGCTGGTATGGGCTTCTCAATTGAAGACTATGACGAAATCGTTGACGATTACCATTGCTTTGAAGCACTTAATATTCCAAAACACCACCCAGCTCGTGATATGCAGGATACATATTACTTAAGTACAAATCAGCTTTTGAAAACACATACATCAGCTGCACAGAATGCTATTTTAATTAAGTATACAAAAGAGCTTGAGGCTGATAGACCCATAAGAGTTATTTTCCCGGGAAGATGCTTCAGAAACGAAAAAATCGATGCATGTCACGAAAACACATTCTTCCAGATGGAAGGTGTTATGGTTGACAAGGATATATCTATTTCTAACCTCATCTACTTTATGAAAACAATGCTTTCAGAAGTATTCCAACGTGATATCACCGTAAGACTTCGTCCCGGTTTCTTCCCCTTCGTTGAACCCGGCTTCGAGCTTGATATTCAGTGCCTTATCTGCGGCGGTGAGGGATGCCCCTCCTGTAAGGATTCGGGCTGGCTTGAACTCTGCCCCTGCGGTATGATTCATCCCAACGTTCTTATTGCGGCAGGCATTGATCCCGAAAAATACACAGGCTTTGCTTTCGGTCTTGGTATGACAAGACTTGCAATGATGAGATACGGCGTTAAGGATATCCGTGTATTCAACAGCGGCAACCTTAAAGCACTCTCACAGTTTACCGAAAAATCATTCACAAAACCCGAAAACGAAAGCAAGGAGGCATAAGCAATGTTTGTATCAATTAACTGGATTAAAGATTATGTTGACCTTGACGGCATAGACATTAAAAAGCTTATCGAAAGCTTTACTCTTGCAACAGCCGAGGTTGAAGATATTATTGTTAAGGGTGAAGACGTACAGAACGTAGTTGTAGGCGAAATTCTTTCGGTTGAAGAGCACCCCAATTCAAAGAAACTCCACCTTCTCAAAGTTGACGCAGGCAGCAAGGTTTGCAACATCGTTTGCGGCGCACCCAACGTTGCCGTAGGTCAAAAGGTTGCTCTTGCACTTGCAGGCGGCAGAGTTTGCGGCGGTGAAATCACCGTAGCAACAGTTGCAGGCTATGAATCCGAAGGTATGTGCTGCTCCGAAAAAGAACTCGGTCTTAGCGATGATAACAGCGGCATTATGGATCTCGATAAGAGCCTTGTCAACGGCACAAATATCAAAGATATTTTCCCCATTGACGATATCATTTTTGAAGTTGATAATAAGTCTCTCACCAACCGTCCCGACCTCTGGGGTCATTACGGCATTGCCCGTGAATTTGCAGCTCTTGCAGGCAGAGAACTCAAGCCTCTTAAGCTCGGTGATCTTTCATATGACGGTGACGATGAAATCAGCGTAACAGTTGGCAGAGAAGACCTTGTTTACAGATATTCCTGCATCAAGATGGATAACATCACAAAGAATAAGAGTCCTCTTGATATGCGTATCCGTCTTTTCTATTGCGGTATGCGTGGCATCAACCTTCTTGCTGACGTAACAAACTACATTATGCTTGAAATCGGTCAGCCTACTCACGCTTTCGATGCTTCTTCAATGCAGAATATCGTTGTAACAACTCCCAAAGAGAAAATGAAATTTACAACTCTTGACGGTGTTGAAAGAGATATCGATGAAGATACTCTTATGATCTGGAACGGCGAAACACCCACAGGTATCGCAGGTATTATGGGCGGTCTTGATTCTGAAATCGTTGATAACACAACTGCAGTTGTGCTTGAAAGCGCAAACTTTGACGGCGTTTCAATACGTAAGTCTTCTTCACGTCTTGGTCACAGAACAGACGCAAGCGCAAGATATGAAAAGATGCTTGATCCCGAACTTACTCTTGCTGCAGTTGGCAGATTTGTTGAGCTTGTTAAGAGCATTGACCCTGATGCAAAGGTTGCTTCAAAACTCACAGATGCTTACGTTAGAAAGTATCCTGAAATCTCACTTTCATTTGATAAGAAGTACGTTGACCGTTACACAGGTATTGACATCAGCGATGAGCAGATTATGAGAACTCTCTCTCTTCTCGGTTTTGACGTTGACTATGCTGATGGCAATTATACTGTAAAGGTTCCTTCTTGGAGAGCTACAAAGGACGTTACAATCAAGGCTGATATCATTGAAGAAATTACAAGAATCTACGGTTACGATAACTTTGAAATCACAACAACCCGCAGTCCTCTCAAGCCTGTTCCCAATGATTACGGCAAGCTTGAAGAAACCGCAATTCAGGATCTTCTTGTTAAGAGATATCAGATGCACGAGGTTCACTCCTACGTTTGGTGTGACGGCAGAAAATATAAGAAGCTTGGCATTGAAGTTCAGGATAACGTTAAGGTTCTTAATATCGAAAACTCCGATAACGGTGTTCTTCGTAACTCAATGCTTCCCACTCTGCTTGTGACTGCAAGCGAAAACAAGGATTTTGCCGATAAATACGGCATCTTTGAAATCGGCAGAGTTGTAGCAGGTACAAAAGAAGACGGCACCTGCAATGAAAGAAAGCATCTCGGCGTTGTTCTTTATGATAAGAGCGGCGATGAAAAGGCTCTTTATTTCAAGGCAGTTGAAATGGTTAACACAATTGTTGACGTTATCAAAAAGAAGAAGGCATCTTATAATAAGATTGCTCCCGAGCAGAATTGGCAGCATCCCAAGAACACAGCTGAAATCATTGTTGACGGTGTTAAGGTTGGCGTTCTTTGTGCAATGCATCCCGCAAACAGAGCAAAGCTTGATAAAACAGCTGCCGCTGTTTGCGTTGAAATTGATATGAATGCATTCAACGATATTGCCGCTAACGGCATCGCTTTCCGTGAGCCCAGCACACAGCAGTCAACTTATTATGACATTTCACTTGTTCTTACGGACGGCATCAAATATTCCGATATCGCTTCATCTTGGGAAAAGCTTGCAATCAGTGAGCTCCAGAGCGCAAGAGTAATTGATACCTATGAAAAAGACGGTGTTAAGAGTATGACAGTTCGCCTTGTTTTTGCCGCTATGGACAGAACTCTTGAAATGGAACAGGTTCAGGCATGGATTGATGCAGTTCTTGCAAATCTTGCTGAAATCGGTGTTACACTCAGAGCATAAGCAGAATTTTTTAAGAAGAAATTAATTTTTTTAAAAAACCATTGTTTTATTCTCAAAGGTGTTATATAATAAATGCGTACGGAGGTGACCGAAATGACTGATAAAACAATAAGATTTTCAATCAAGGATGAAAATGAAACCGAGATGAAGAAGAATCTTCTTGCGGTCTATGAGGCTTTGAATGAAAAAGGATATAATTCAATCAGCCAGATTGTCGGCTACATTCTTTCAGAGGATCCGACATATATCACAACGCATAATAATGCACGCAGCCTTGTAAGAAGGCTTGACAGAGATGAGCTTCTGCAAGCTATGGTTAAGTGCTATCTCGGAATAAATTAACCGGAGGATATTTTAAAATGGCAAAAAAACACAGCTTCCTTATGTATAAGGGCAAGCCTCTTGTAAGAAGCGGCAAAACCTTATATTACGGATATATGAGCGACCCCTATGTTGTTATTATGCAGATAACAAGCACAAGAGATGTTAAGGGTGTTGAGGTGGCTGACAGAGTTGTTGTTCAGCTTGTTAACACCGATCCCAACGTCAGAATGAAAGATAAGATTGTGAAAAAGGCTGAACGCAAAGGTCTTTACAGCGCAATGGATATCGGTTGCATCTGGCTTGAGAGAGAGCTCAAAGAAACAGCATAAAAAATTACACCGTTGGATAAAACCAACGGTGTTTTTTATTATTGAAATTATTCGTATTTTGCTCTTTCGCCGCCAATATATTTAGCTCTTGTTTTTGCAGCTGAAAGCTTTGCATGACCGATAACGCTGTTTTCAAGGCGAAGGGGGACTGCAACTCTTTTGAGGTGCATACCGATAAGTGTGCAACCTATATCAATGCCGGCATCGGCTTTGATTTCTTCAACGGCAACGGGAGCTTTCATAGTTTGCCAAGCTGCGGTTGCGAATGAGCCGCCTGCTCTGGGGTGGGGTACAACACAAACTTCTTCAAGACCGAGAGCTTCTGCTTTTTCTTTTTCAATTATGATTGCTCTGTTAAGGTGCTCACAGCATTGTGCGGCAATATAAATGCCTTTCTCGGCAAAAATGCTGTTCAGACCATCAAAAATCTGCTTTGCAACGTCTACCGTGCCACTTGTGCCGATTCTTTCGCCTATAACCTCACTTGTTGAGCAGCCGATAACAACAACGCTTCCACTTTTAATATCGGATTTTTCAATAAGCTCAAGTGCAGCTGATTTTGCCTGATTAAAAATATTTTCCATTTATATAAAACCTGCCTTAATGAATTGTGTTCATTTTCTATTATAAAAGTATAAAACAAATATTTAAACATTTCAAGTGCTGTATTATTGGTGTTTTTAACATATTTATGCATATATCTTCTTGAAAAAATGGTTAAGCTGTGATATAAATAGAATAATAAATTGAATTTCGGAGGATAATATGAAATTTAATGCTTATCATAAGGATTTGAACAGTCTGCACATCGGTTGCGAAGCTCCCAGAGCTTATTTTATTCCTTATCAGGATGAAGAAACCGCACTTAACGGTTGCAGAAAAAAATCCGCATTTTATAACGATCTTTGTGGTGAATGGAATTTCAGATTCTATAATTCTTTCGAAGATATCGAAGAGGATTTTCTTGATATAGCTTTTGATAACACAATAACTGTTCCCAAGTGCTGGCAGGCAGACGTTGGCAAGGGTTATGATGCTCCTCTTTACAGCAACCTTTTTTATGCTTTTCCGCTTGACCCTCCGTTTGTGCCTGATGAAAATCCCTGCGGTCTTTATAACAGAACTTTTAATGTTGATAAGAAAGACGGTAAAAAATATTATATCAATTTTGAAGGTGTTTCATCCTGCTTCTATCTTTTTGTTAACGGCAAATTTGCCGCTTACAGTCAGGTTAGCCACAACACAACCGAAGTTGATATCACTGATTTGATTGTCAATGGCGAAAACGAAATTGACGTTCTTGTTGTTAAATGGTGTGACGGCTCATATCTTGAAGATCAGGATATGTATCGCCTTTCAGGTATTTTCAGAGAGGTTTATATTCTTGAAAGAAATGAAAAGCATCTTTCTGATATTTATATCAAACCTGTTCTTTCATCCGACCTTAAGAAAGCAACCGTAACAAGTGAAATTGTTGCAGACTGCGGAATTTCATTCAAGCTTATTGCTCCTGACGGCAGTGTTGTTATGCAGGGTGAAGGTGCTGAATTTGAGCTTGATAACCCCGTTCTTTGGTCAAGCGAAAAGCCGATGCTCTATAAGCTTGTTCTTGATTGCGGTGGCGAGATTATTCCTTTTAACCTTGGTTTCAAGCGTCTTGAATTCAGAGGTAACGTTGCTTATATAAATAATCAGCCTGTTAAACTTTTTGGCGTTAACCGCCACGATTCCAACCCCGATACAGGATTCTATTGCGATTATAACCTTATGCTTAAGGATGTTAAAATCATCAAGCAGGCAAACGCTAACTGCGTTAGAACATCTCATTATCCCAATGACCCCAGATTCCTTGACCTTTGTGATGAATACGGTCTTATGGTTGTTGATGAAGCTGATATCGAAACTCACGGTATGGGATTTGAATATCGCGATACTTGGGATTGGATGCGTTGGTCAAAGCTTTCAATTGATGATGAGTGGGAGCCTGCTTACGTTGACAGAGCACAGCGTCTGTTTGAACGCGACAAGAACCACGCAAGCATTATCATGTGGTCGCTTGGTAACGAATCGGGTTGCGGCAAAAACCATAGAGCAATGCGCAACTATATCAAGAGCCGTTGCCCCGAAGCAATTGTTCATTATGAAAATGCTCATCTTGAATTCAAGGCTGTTCCCGTTGGCGAAAATTACAGTGACATTTCAGACGTTGAGAGCCGTATGTATGCGGAACTTGATTATACAGAGAAATATGCAACAAACAAGAATTCCAAGAAGCCCTTCTATTTCTGCGAATTCTGCTGCTCAATGTCAACCGGTAACATACACGCTCATTGCGATTTGTTCCGCAAATATCCTGCAATATGGGGCGGCTGTTTCTGGGAACTCACCGACCACTCGATAAAGGATGTTAACGGAGGTTTCCGTTACGGCGGTGATTTTGGAGATTATCCGCATAACAGCGTTTGCTGCATCGACGGTGTTCTTTTCCCCGACAGAACTCCTCGTCCCGGCTTCTATGATATGAAGCGTGCATATCAGGAATTTGAGGTTGACTATGCAAACGGCGAAATTTCTGTTTTCAACCGCAGATATTTTGAATCACTTAATGATATGTATATTCTCTGGAAGCTTGAGGTTAACGGAAAACCTGTTCTTGAAGGCAGAATTGACGACACTGATATTGCTCCCCAGACAACAAAGATGTATAAGCTCTTTGATTCTGTTGAAGATAACGAGCGTTGCTATCTGACCTTTACATTCCATTATAAAGAAGCTAATGCTTTTGCTGAAGCTGATTATGAAACTGGCTTTGAACAGTTTGATTTGTCGGCTGAAATCGATAAGACAGTTGAAACAAAAGCTCCTGAATTTGTTGAGGATGCAAGATACGTTACTGTTAAAGCAGGAGAAGTTGAATATAAGTTTGATAAGCCCTACGGCAGAATAGCTTCTGCTTCAATCGGCGGCAGAGAATTACTTGCAGAGCCTGTTAAGATTGAAACCTGGGCTGCTCACGGATATAATCAGCTTGGTGATGCTGATGACAGAAGAAGTGCAGAAATTCATAACGCTTTCCAGAAAACATATTCAACTGAGGTTAAGGCAAACGGTGAAAAGCTTGAGATTGTTTGCGCAATAGCTCTTGGCGGTCCCGCAGTTGTTCCGATTATGAAGGGTACCCTTGTTTACAGTTTCTATGCTGATGGCAAGGCAGAAATCGCATTCAACGGTGAGCTTCGTCAGCTTCTTAAAGAGATGAATATGCGTTTGCCCAGATTTGGCTTCTGCTTCGCTCTTAAGGATGGCTGCGAGAATATGACATATTTTGGCAAGGGTCCTGTTGAAAGTTATTGTGACCGTCATAAGGGTACAAGATTCGGTATGTTTGATACAACCGTAACAGATAACCTTGTTCATTATATCAGACCTATTGAAAACGGCTCACACTTTGCAACAACTTACGGCAAGGTAAGTGATAACAGCGGTTGCGGCTTTGAGTTTGCACCCGTTAAGCCTGAAGCTTTCTGCTTCAATGCAACTCATTTCACTCCCAAGATGCTTGAAAATGCGAAGCACGATGATGAGCTTGTTGCAGGCGATACAACCTACGTTTATCTTGATTATAAAATTGATTCAAGAAGCGGCAGGGGAATATATGAAACTCTTGAACCTGAACGCAAGTGGGATTTTGAGCCTATTGAATTTGCAGTTGAATTCAAGCCTGTAAAATAAAATATCAATAAAAAAAGACCCGTCAATTTGACGGGTCTTGATTTTTTTAGAAATCTGCTGAGCCTGTTGTTCTGGGATAAGGGATAACGTCTCTGATGTTTGTTATTCCTGTGAGATACATAACAAGTCTTTCAAAGCCAAGACCAAAGCCGCTATGTTTAACGCCGCCGTATCTGCGCAGGTCAAGATACCAGCTGTAGTCTTCGGGGTTGAGTCCGAGCTCCTTAATGCGTTCTTCAAGGAGTTCAAGGCGTTCTTCTCTCTGGCTTCCGCCGATTATTTCTCCGATGCCCATAACAAGGCAGTCACAGGCTGCAACGGTTTTGCCGTCATCATTAAGACGCATATAGAATGCCTTTATTTCTTTGGGGTAATCTGTAACAAAAACAGGTCTTTTGAATATCTTTTCGGTCAGGTAACGCTCGTGCTCTGTCTGCAAGTCACAGCCCCAGCTTACCTTATATTCAAATTCATCGTTGTGCTCTGCAAGTATTGCAACCGCATCTGTATACGTTACTCTGCCGAAATCAGAATTGGCAACTGCGGTAAGTCTTTCGATGAGTTCTTTATCAATGAATTTGTTTAAAAATTCAAGTTCTTGCTTGCAGTTATCAAGAACGTAATTGATAACAAACTTAATCATCGCTTCTGCAACGTCCATATTATCGCAAAGCTCTGCAAAAGCCATTTCAGGCTCAATCATCCAGAATTCAGCCGCATGGCGCTGGGTATAAGATTTTTCTGCTCTGAAAGTGGGTCCGAAAGTGTAAACCTTGCCGAATGCAAGAGCCATTGTTTCGCCCTGAAGCTGACCCGAAACAGTCAGATAAGCAGGTTTTTTGAAGAAATCTTCGTTATAATCAACCTTGCCGTCTTCTGTTTTTGCAACGTTTTCAAGGTCAAGCGTTGTTACCTTAAACATTTCGCCCGCACCCTCGCAGTCACTGCAAGAGATAAGGGGAGTGTGAGCATAAACAAAGCCTTGATCAGTGAAGAATTTATGAATTGCGTATGCCGCAACAGAACGGACTCTGAAAACTGCATTGAAGGTGTTTGTTCTCGGACGAAGGTGTGCGATTGTTCGCAGATATTCGAGTGAATGTCTTTTCTTCTGCAGAGGATAATCGGGTGTTGAGGTTGCTTCAACCGATATCTCGTCTGCATTGATTTCAAAAGGCTGGTTAGCTTCGGGAGTAAGGATAAGTTTGCCTGTAACTCTGATTGCGGCGCCAACGTTGAGCTTTGCGATTTCGGAATAGTTAGCAAGCTTTGCGGCTTCAAAAACAATCTGAACGCCTTTGAAACAGCTACCGTCATTGATTTCAATAAAGCCAATAGCTTTTGAATCGCGGAGCGTTTTAATCCAGCCGCATACGGTTACTTTTTTGTCTGAATAATTTTCTGTATTGTTATAAAGATTTATAATTTCAAGTCTTTTCATATTTACCTCGGTTTAAATTGTTATCCTGCCAAGATTTTCGGCAAATATTTTATCGGTTATTCCTTCAACGCTGAGCAGTTCTTCAAGAACTTTAAAACCGCCGTTTGATTCTCTGTATTCAATTATAGCGGTAGCTTTGACTTCACCGATTAATTTAAGTGACATTAATTCTTCAAGCGTTGCAGTGTTGAGATTAACTGTTTGCAGAATATTGTTTTGTTCAGGTTGATTGATGATTGGTGCAGATGCTTGCGTTACCGCAGCAATCGGTTTTGTGATGCTGACTGTTTCAGGCGGCTGAAGCTTGTTATATTCAACTGCTGAAAATGATGAAGCAATCATTAAAACACCGATTAAAAATAACGTTCCGCTAAGCAAAAACAGCAGATGTTTTCTTCCGTCATTCATCAGAAATTAACACTATTCCATCCCCAATGCTGGGTTTCTTCATATTTGACGTAAATATTAGCTCTGTCAATGCCGAGTTCTTCATTGATAATTTCTGAAATTGCAGCGGTGAGTCTGTCATATGCGGCATCTGACGTTGTGCCGAAAAGGCTGACCTCAACGTAAGCATAATCTTCTGTGCCGTCACCTTTAAAATACATATTGATGTTATCTTCAAACGCAAGCATAAGCCAAGCTTCGCTTTTGCCGGGGATGAGTGCGATTGCCTGGCCAAGCTTTGTTTTAATGTTATCTCTTGCTTGATCTGAAATAGAATTGCTGACTGTTGTTCTGATATAAGGCATAGAATTTTCCTCCTGAAAATTAGTTTACTCTTAAAAAGCTTTTTGCATCAACGGTTACACCGAGGATGTCAAAGTTTTTGTCTGTGTAGTTAACATAAACGAGAGAGCCTGTGTCGTATTCCGTGCAGAATATGCCGTCAGAAACTTCGTAATGGTCTGTTATTCTCGCATCGCGCAAATCGTTGAGTGTGTTATCAACCTTTTCATAGTATTCTGCCGCAATGTTGATAGTATTGTCATAATAATATATATCTGACTTTGCATTATCGGTCACAGGTTCATAGCTCCATTCAAAATGAGGACAAGCACCGTATTCAACGTATTTGAGAAGCGTTTCTTCAAGATTGATTTGTGTGTTTATGGGTTCGCCTGTGTAATCAACTATTCCGTGAAGAATAAGAGGAACAAAAGGAACAGAAACGTAAGCGCCGCTTGAAATGGCAGTTGTTTTAAGCGGAAGATTAACAATTGAATCAACTGTTTTAAGCATATAGAAGTTGCCGGTTACCGCCATCGTTGATTTTTCGGTTGAAAGCGGAGCAACAGATGAAGCTATTGTTTTAGCAACGTCGTTGCGAAGCATACTGTTTTTGCTGAAGTCTGAATAAAGCATAGCACCCGCATCATTGATGCAGAATCCTGAGAAGTTAAGATCATCTGTACTTCTGATAATTTTTTTAACTGTTTCAGAAATGTTATCTGGGCTTCTGAAATTTCTGCTTTTTATTTTTGAATAAAAATAATCAGCTCTTATATAATCGGGGGTATAAGCGGTAGGCTTTTTTCTTAAGTTCAAAGCGTTATCGTTCCCAAAACCTGAACTTGAGCTCAGCGGATTGATGTCGAGATAAACCTTCATTTTTTGGGTTTTTGCGTATTCGTTAAGACTGTTAAGTCCTTCAACACCGCCAACTTTTTTGTTAATATCAGTGTCAGTTGCATTTTTTGAGTTGATTCCTGAATCGAAAACACCCGAATAACGAACGCTAATATTATTTATGCCTTTGCTTTTCATATGGCTGAGCATGTCGGTTGCCTGCTCAAAGGTTGTTATGGGTTTCATATTAAATCCGTCGTTGATTGCACCTGTGAGAGAAAGAAAACAAGGGATATAGTCGCTTGCGGTAACGGTTTTTGTTGAAAGAACTGAATTTCTTATCAATTGTTCGCGGCAAGCAGAAGCAAGACCGGAATAAGTTGCATTGTTACCTGTTAAGAATCTGTAGCAAAGCGAAACGTTATCAACGAGTGATTTTTTTGATATAAAAAGCTTGTTGTTTTTATAAGTTGATGGGGTTATAAGAAAAGAAGAATAAACCCTGTTAAAATCTGTTAGTGAAGATGCTTTATCCGCTTTGATTGTTGCGGCGGCATCACCTTTTTCAATTAATGAAACAAAGGCGGTTTCACCGTGTTTAATGCCAAAAGCAGGAATAGTTGCGCTGCCTGTTGCACTGTTACCGATTGAAGGGTCTGTGCCGTAAACCGCAAAGGTGAGTGATTCAAATGATTCGTCATAAACTGACGTTTTGATAATTGCACCGCAACCGTCAGGCACAAGAAGAAAATCATCTTCAAGGCTCGCGTTATATGCTCCGAAATAATTGAGAAGATCAATGCTGTCAATAAAAGCATCGGGATTATTGGTCAGGTTTTTGTGCCTGCAATCAATAATCATACTGCCGTCTTTTAACACAACGGATATGCTTATTCTGAAACCGATATCATTTTTGCTATAGGTTTTCTTTGCGGCGGTTTCTGAGTCGGTGAACAAATCAAAGGTGAATTCAGCGCCGTTATCGATTTTTTTATATGATGCTTTGTTATATGCCAGAGAATTATCCTGTGTGTTCAGATAATAAATATCTGAGCCTCTAAGAATTTTGAGTGTTGCCATGCTTGCTTCACTCAGTAAATCTTCACCGTCGGCAATATCTGAAAGAAGCGGCAACGCACTCCACAGTCTACCTGTTGAGGTTTCGAAAATGCCAAATGATTTGGAAACAGGGTCAATATGCAACTCAATCAGGCCCGAAGAAACTATGTTTTCGTTGAAAGAATCAACGGATTTTGCATAGTGGACTTCAGGATTTTCTGAATTTGTGATAATAGTACTTCTTGTTTTTACGTTGCGAATTACCTTGATGTCGGCAGGGGTGTAGAGAACAAAAACCAAGCCTGAGGCAACAATCGCAATTGCAAGAAGAATTATCAGACAACGCTTCAGTATTGACTTTTTGCTGTTTTTTTTAATCATAGAATTTCGAATCCTTAGCTGTTTCAAAGAAGAATCTTACGCCGTTTTCAACGTTTTCAACGCCGTATTTGCATTTGTGGTTTGTCATAATGCCTTTAACGATGGAAAGACCGAGACCGAATCTGTTTTCGCTTCGTGCATGTGATTTGTCTGCTCTGTAGAAATTATCCCAGATTTCGGGTAAATCGGTTGCTGCTATGTGATCACCTGAATTATAAACATAAACAGTGTAGCTGTTTCCGTTATCAACACAGGAAATATCAATCTGCTTTTGATTTGAACAATGAGAAATTGCATTGGTGATATAGTTGTTCAAAACTATTTCAATCTTATCTGCTTCTGCATAGCAAGCAAGAGGTGAAGGGATTCTGTTGATAACCGTAATACCGCTTGCTTCAAGCTGAAGAGAAAGATGGTTGATAATTGAAGAGGTAACTGCGCCGAGGTCAAAATAATCAGGTTTGAAGGGTTGAGCACCGCTTTCAATTTTCGAAAGTTCAAGAAGCTCCATAACAAGACCGTTCATCTTGTTGCTTTCCGATTTGATAATATTGCAATATTCTTTGATAACTTCAGGGTCGTTGCTGATGCCTTCGCAAACGCCTTCTGCATATCCGGAAATAATAGCAATAGGAGTTTTAAGCTCGTGTGAAACGTTGTTTATGAATGATTTTCTGGCATTATCAAGTGCGTGGCGTCTTTGAATATCTTTTTTCAGTTGTTCGTTTTTATCCTTAAGGTCAATAAGGGTTGCATCAAGTGTACTTGAAAGTGTGTTGATGCTGTTGCCGAGTTGACCGATTTCATCCTTTCCGTAATCACCGCATCTTCTGTTGAAATTGAGAGCTGCCATATCTTTTGTAATATCGTTCATTTCAACAAGGGGATTGGTGAATTTTGCAACCAGAAGGTAGAAAATTAAAGAAAGGAATATGAAAAGGCTCATAAAGAGCGTAAGAAAAACCGAACGTGAAACTGAAACAATGTTTTCAACGTCTGCAACTGAAGAATAAATGTGAAGCGTTTCGCCTGTTTCAAAGCTTGTTGAATAAACAAAATATCTTGCATCAGCGGCTATGAGTTTTCTGATTTCGAAATTCTCTTTTTTCATCGCGTATTCATATTCGTTCGTTTTGACGGTGTTTGAATAATTTGATGAATTTCCGCCCGATGACGGATGGTGCGAAGAGCCCTGTATTGAGTCGCTTGCGGATGCATAATAAATAGTTCCGTCAGGGTTGAGTATTTCAAAATCAATGTTATTGTTAAGTGAAATTGCGTAAAGGTCAAAGTAATATGATACCGAGCCCGGTATGCAAGATTTGATTTGTTCGGCTGCGAGGTCGTGTTGTCTGTAAGTTCTGTTTGATAAAACCCAGAAAAGAGCAGGTGAGGTTGTAACTGTGATAACAACAAAGAATAATGTAAGAACCGCAAGTATGGTTGCAAAAAGTTTTATTCTGATTCTGCTCAGTCTGAATTTTTGCAGCGGTTTTTTCAATTCCTGTTCACCTCAATTTTATATCCGACACCGTAAACTGTTTTCAAATGTTCTTCGCCCCAGGTGCCGAGCTTTGTTCTGAGCCTTGCAACGTGGGAGTCAACTGTTCTGTGGTCACCCGCAAAATCGATACCCCAGATATCGTCAAGCAGCGTATCTCTTGAAAAAATTCTGCCGGGATTAGCGCAGAGCTTGAGAAGAATGTTATATTCTTTGATAGTGAGTTCAACTGCAGTGCCCGCAATTGTAACCGTGTGAGCGGGTACGTCGATTAAAAGCCCTGAAATTGATATAATGTCGTTTGAGCCTGCGTTGCTTATTGTGCATCTTTTAAGAAGAGCCTCAACTCTTTTAACAAGAACGGTGGGGCTGAAAGGCTTTGTAACAAAATCGTCAGCACCGGATTCAAAAGACATAAGCTCGTCGAATTCCTGGCTGCGGGCTGTGAGCATAAGAATCGGAACAGAGCTTGTTTCGCGGATTGTTTTACACACTTCCCAGCCGTCAGCTTCAGGCATCATAATATCGCAAATAACAAGAGCGATATCTTTTTCACTTCTGAATTTTGAAATTGCATCCAAGCCGTTAACGGCTTCAACGGTTTCATAGCCTGATTTATGAAGAAAGTCGCAAACAAGTCTTCTGATGAGAGCTTCGTCATCTGCAACAAGTATTTTATTCATAAGCTCACCGCTTTCCGTAATCAATATATATTTAATAATAACATAATATAAGAATATAAATCAAGTGCAGATAATATTTTTTTAATTTCTTTGGAATTTATTAGCTGATTTGAATAAAAAATTCTTCGTAATAATATGGCTTGACTACAAAATTTTAAAAAATGAAATTTTTTCAACTTTGCTATTGTTTTGCGCAGATGTTTTTAGTATAATTATACAGTATTTAATCTGGGTCTTAAGGGCCTTTCGAAAGGTGTGGTTAAAATGCTCGGCAAATATGTCAGAGTCAGGGTTACTAACCCGATCCGCTCCGTAAACAGACAATTCGGTTTTGTCTATCAGCTGAACTTCGGCGCAATAGAAGGCAAAAAGCGTTATGACAGCGTTTCATCAGGTGCTTATATTATGGGCATCAATCACCCTGTCAGAACTTTTGACGGACGCGTTATTGCCGCTATCAAGCGTGCGGATGGCAGCCCCGCTGTTTATGTTGTAGCACCCAAAAGTATGCGATTCATTTCTTATCAGATTGAGGATGCAATCGCTTTTGCCGAAAACGGCAGAGATTATAAGCTCGAGTGTCTTTATGAGCGCTCGTGTGGTGCGGTTGTTTACCGCTTTATCAACGATGAGGTTCGATATCTGCTGATAAAGAACAGAAGAAGCACTCACTGGGGCTTCCCGAAAGGTCACGTTGAGAAAGGCGAAACTTTTGAGCAGACCGCAATCAGAGAGGTTCTTGAAGAAACAGGAATACATATTCAGATTTTGCCTCAGTTTGCTTCAAAATCAGAATATACGATTCAAGGCAGGGTTGAAAAATCCGTAACTATCTTCCTTGCGAAAACCAAGGATACTCAAACAACGATTCAAAAAGAAGAAATTGAAGATTATATCTGGCTCAGTTATGAAAAAGCACTTGATACTTTGAGGTTTATTAATGACAGAAATATTCTTCAGAGTGCGCATGATTTTTTGGTCAATAAAAATATTATTGAATAAGGAGCTTTGCAATGGTTGACAGCATAGTTAATTCTATGGTTGATTTCTTCAGGGATTCAATTCCCAAAGAGCTTGTTGTTTTTATAATATCTCTGTTCCCGATTCTTGAACTCAGAGGCGGTATGATTGCCGCAAAGCTTCTTGACGTTGAGTTCTTAAAAGCTTTTTTTATCTGTTATGCCGGTAATATTATCCCGATACCTTTTATTCTGCTTTTCATCAGAAAAATCTTTCAGTTCCTGAAGCGTTTCAATAAAATCGGCAAAATGATTGAGAAGCTTGAGGTTCGTTCGATGAGAAAAAGTGATAAGGTCAAGAAATACAGACTGTGGGGTTTGCTTGCTTTTGTTGGCATTCCATTACCCGGTACAGGCGGCTGGACAGGTTCGCTTATAGCGGCTTTGCTTGATATCAGAATCAGCCATTCTTTTCCTGTTATTGCTTTGGGTATTCTTATTGCAAATGTTATTATGTCAATTTTCTCTTACGGTCTTCTCGGAGCAATAGGTTTGTAAAAAAATAACACACAGCGTACAGTTGATACGCTGTGTGTTTTTTTATGCATAATATTGATTTGAAAGGTCAATAAGTCTTGAAAGTCTTATAGCCATTTCATCGGGTGTGCCTTTGATGTTTCCCTTAAGCCAGCTGATAAGAACTTCTTTGGCTCCGTTTGTGGTATAAACCATATATGTGTTTGCTTCGTTGATATCTTTTGTGGGATCACGCTTAAGAAGTTTTGAAAGAGTTTCTTCGTAATAAATGTCAACGAGTCTGCTTATATAGTTGTTTAAAAAACAGGACTGCATCAGCATCTTATAATAATCTAAATCATCATTTAAATAATTGAAGATAATTGTTAAAAACTTTATAGAACTGTTAGATGCATTTTCCTCGTCTTTTAATTTGTTGACGAGCGATACAAGCTTTTTGATTTCTTCGCTTTCGATTTGTTCAAGTACGCTGCGGATATCAGGGAAATGGGCATAAAAAGTTCCGCGGCTGATATCTGCTTCTCTGATGATATCTGAAACGGTAATCTTATCAAGTTCCTTTTCGTGCATAAGCTTTGCAAGAGCTTTTTTTATGAGCAATTTTGAGCGCAAAGCGCTTCTGTATTCTGCTTTAGCCATATTAGTCTCTCTTTTCCCAAAATGATATTTTAAATTTAAACCATATCTAATTAAATGTCAATATGGAAAATAGAATTTAAAAATATTTTAATAATTTAAGTTGTTGACTGTATATTTTTTCAATGATATAATCTTATTATAATTATTTTGAAAGAGGGCATTTTGGATGAAACTTGTTGCTCATACCGAATCAATTGCACCCAGATTGGGTGACATAGCTGCTGTTGAAATGATAAGCAAAAGCGGCTTTGATGCAATTGATTATTCGATGTTTTTTATGACAGATGATGATAACGTTCTTGAAAAAGAAGGCTTCAGAAATTACGTTAAGAATCTTCGCAACATTGCAACTGTTAACGGTGTTACCTTTGAACAGGCACACGCTCCGTTTCCGTCATATAAAATTGAAGATGATTTATATAATAAAAAGATTGATTATAAACTCAAGCGCGCTCTTGAGGTAACAGGTATGCTTGATGCAAAAATCTGCGTTGTTCATCCTATTGCTTTCAGCAACTGCCAGAAAGAGCGTAATATGGAGTTTTATAAGAATCTTGAGCCATATGCAAGAGATTTCGGTGTTAAGATTGCTCTCGAAAATATGTGGGGACGAGATAAAGACCGCATAGTTCCCAACGTTTGCAGCAATGCTCCTGAATTCAACGATTATTATGATTCTCTTGAATCAGACGCTTTCACTTGTTGCCTTGATCTTGGCCATTGCGGCCTTGTTGGTGATGATGCCGCTTCTATGATAAAAGAAATGGGAAATAAGCGTCTTGGAGCACTTCACGTTCACGATAATGATAATTTGCACGATTCTCACACTCTTCCTTACCTTATGGAAATGGATTGGGATTCAATCCTCAAGGCGCTCGGCGAGATAGACTATAAGGGTAACTTCACTTATGAAGCAGGGTGTTTCTTTGAGGGATTCCCTGAAGATTTGCTTCCTGCCTGCCTTCGTTTTGCACACGATGTTGGCAGAAGTATGATAAGAAAAATTGAAAAATACAGGGTATAATGATGAATATTTTTGTTTGTCCCGTTTGCAAAAAAGAGCTTGTTTCAAACGGTAAGAGCTTTATATGCGAAAATAATCATTGTTTTGATATTTCAAAATTCGGATACGTTAATCTGCTTATGTCATCAAAGTCATCATCTAAACGTCACGGTGATGACAGACTTATGGTCAGGGCAAGACGGGATTTTCTTGATAAAGGCTATTATTCTTTTCTTTGTGAAAAGCTTTGTGAAATATGTGAAAGCAAAATCGGCAAGGGCGCAACCGTGCTTGATGCAGGTTGCGGTGAATGCTATTATTCCTCTGCTGTTAAAAATTCTGTTTCGGATTCGGAGCTTTTCGGTGTTGACATTTCAAAGGATGCACTTGAATTTGCCTTTAAACGCAAAAGCGGAGTTTCAACGGCAGTAGGCAGTGTTTTTTCTCTGCCAGTTGCCGACGAATCGGTTGATGCGGTTCTTAATATTTTTTCTCCTGAAGCGTTTGATGAATACATACGTGTGCTCAAAAAAGGCGGTATTTTTATAAGAGTTATTCCGCTTGAAAATCATCTTTTTGAGCTTAAAAAAGCGGTTTATGATAACCCATATTATAATGATGTTCCGTCTGCAGAAATTGAAGGTATGATTCTTGAAGACGAGATATTTATTAAAAATAAAATTATTCTGAATTCGAATGAGGATATCGTTAATCTTTTTAAAATGACACCTTATTATTATAAAACTTCAGCTTCCGATCAACAGAAGCTTGAAGTAGTTCAGGTTCTTGAAACACAAGTCGAATTCGGAATAAGAGTTTACAGAAAGGTTTGATTTTATTATGCATAAAAGGCTTGCTTTAACTCCGCCTATGGGTTGGAACAGTTGGGATTGTTACGGTGCGGCAGTCAATGAAGAACAGCTTCTTGCAAATGCTGATTATATGGCAGAGCATCTCAAAGATTATGGATGGGAATACGTTGTTTGTGATATCCAGTGGTCAGAGCCTACTGCTGACTGCTATTATTATCATAACTTTGTTCCGCTCTATATGGATGAATATTCAAGGCTTATTCCTGCACCTGAACGTTTTCCTTCATCTGCAGGGGGTAAGGGCTTCAAGCCGATTGCCGATTATATTCATTCTCTCGGATTGAAATTCGGCATTCATATTATGCGCGGCATTCCGAGACAGGCGGTTCATTCTAACACAGCTATAAAGTGCGATGGTAAAACTGCTCGTGATATTGCTTTGCAGTTTTCTGTATGCCCCTGGAACACAGATATGTATGGTGTTAATTATGAAGCAAAGGGTGCGCAGGAATATTATAATTCTTTGTTTGAGCTTTATGCTTCTTGGGACGTTGACTATATAAAATGCGATGACATCTCAAACACCGAATGCTTTAAGGATAACCCTTATTCGGCACGTAAAGAGATTGAAATGATTCGCAAAGCAATTGATAATTGCGGCAGAGATATGGTTCTCAGTCTTTCGCCCGGTCCTGCTCCTGTTTGGGAGCACGAACATCTTGCCGCAAACGCAAATATGTGGCGAATGACCGGTGATTTCTGGGATTCCTGGGATAAGCTTTACGATATGTTTGACCGTTGCAAAGCTTGGCAGGATTACGTTCAGCCCGGTGCATGGCCTGACTGTGATATGCTTCCTCTGGGCAGACTTCAGCTTACAGAGAAGCTTCCTGAATACAGAGCAAGATACACAAGGTTCACCCGCGATGAGCAGATAACAATGATGACACTCTGGTCAATATTCCGTTCTCCGCTTATGATGGGCGGCGAAATGCGTGATAACGATGAATTCACACTTTCGCTTCTTCAAAACAGCGAGCTTATTGATATGCTCAAAAATTCAAGCGGAGCCAAAGAGTTTTCAAGAAAAGAAACTGACGGCAAGGGAGAAATCATCTGGGTTTCAAAGGGTGATGCGTGCAAATACGTTGCACTTTTTAATACTGATGATGAGCTTCGCGAAATCGAGTTTGATTTAACTGATATTGTTCTTTCTGATTGTGAATATTCTGTTTGGGATATGTGGGCGCACAAAGAATATACGGTAACTGCAGGTAAATTTGCTGCTGACGTTAACCCTCACGGTGCAAGACTTTTCAAAATAACTGTTAAATAAGAGGTAATTATGGAACGAATTCCCAACTACAGATTTGCAACCGAAAAACCTGATCATATTATGGTCAGCATTTCCGGCGATGCAAGATGTTCAATGACTGTTACATGGCGTGCAAGCGTGCAGGTTTGCGACGGATTTGTTGAGTTTTATGAAAAAAACGGTGAGCACAAGATTGCTCAAGCAATTTGCAAGCCTTTTAAGAGTGACGTGAATACAAGCAATATATTCTGGGCAAAGCTTGAAAATCTTAAACCCGGAACGCGCTATTATTATACCTGCGGCTCCAATGAAAACAGAAGCGAAGAATTCTGGTTTGACACACAGGAAGAAAATCTTACCAAATTCAAGTTTATTGCAATCTCTGATCATCAGAAGGATACTGATCATTATGACCCTGATTATTCACAGCTGAATAAATTTCTTAAAAACGTACTTACAGAGCATCCCGATGTCAGATTCATTCTTACTGCAGGTGACAACACTAACTGCGGTCAGCACGAAATTCAGTGGAATGCAATGTTTGAAGGAATGGGCGGAATAATGGAACACATTCCTTATATGATGTGTTGTGGTAACCATGATAACAGGGGATTTGCACAGTATTTCCCTGAAGAAGTTGGCAGATATTATGCTGAGCCTGCTGAATTTTTCAACACTCAGCTTGAATATTCATATCCCAAAAACGGTCCTGAAGGCTGGCAGACTGAGAATTATTCATTTGATTACGGCAATGCTCATTTTGTTGTTTTCGGTGTCAACGAGCCTGAACTTGTAAATGATTGGGCGGTTAAGGATATTAATAACAGCGATAAGACCTGGAAACTCGGTGCATATCATTTTCCCATTTATTACGCAGGTCCCAATCTTGCAAATGATGATGCATATCCTATGATGCGCGAGTGTATGGAAAAACTTGACATTCTTTTCTCAGGTCATGAGCATAATTTTTCAAGAAGCTATCCTATCAGAAATGAAGAGATTTTTGATAAACCTTCACAGGGCACAATTCATTATGAGCTTGGCAATGGCAACGCAAATCCTCCCGGCACAAAAACCTGCGATAAAGTATGGCACAGTTCATTCTATCCGCAGGAAGAATTTGTCAGTATGTTTGCGTTGATAGAAATTGACGGCGATAAAATGACTCTTCTTGCAAAACTTGATGACGGCAGAACTGTTGATGAATGCCTTGTTGATAAATCCAAAGATGAAATCAGACCGTATAGGGTTGCCCCTGTTTTTGGACCCGGCAGAACAAGAATGTTCTATAAGGGTGTTGACCTTGGTCTTTGTGCTTCATCCACTCCGCCTGTTTTTGAGGATGGCGAATGGTATATTCCTTTTGCGGTTTTAATCGGATTTATCGGTGGCGAGGTTAAACGCGAAAAAGGTAAGGTTACAGTTTCCGTTTACGGAAGAAGTGCTGAATTTACCGAAGGCAGTGAAATTGCAATAACTGATAAAGGCGAGATTAACCTCTGCAAAAAGGTTTTCAGAGGTAATGAGGGTCAACTTTATACTCCTGTTGATGCAGGATGCAAAATTTTTGGTATGAAATGGGCTTATGCAGCCAGAAATAATTTCATTACCATTGAACACGTCAGCGAAGATCATCCTGTTCCCGTTCAGCCGTAACTTAATAAAATTTAAGGCTTGCATTGGTTTATAACCTTTGCAAGCCTTTTTTGTTAAATTTTCTGAGAGGATATAGCGTAAATGAGAATCCAGAACGGTTTGAAAAGCTTTGCGAAAATTTGCTCAATGCCTGAAAGCTCGCATTTGACACTTATTGTTGCGGAGATAACTTTGCCGTCGGGGTTTGTTATTTCGCCTTTAATAACCGCTTCGCCTGAGTCAATGAATCTTACGTAACCGTTTTTGTTTAGCAAAACAACGTTCTGGTTTTGCTCGCAACTCCAAGTTAAACCTTGATAATTTGCATTGGCAGGATATACCATATAGTTGAGTATATTCATATCATACAGTTTGATTTCGTTGGTTGAAATGCTGATAACAAGTTCTTCAACACCGTTATGCTTCAGTGCGGCAATTGCATCGTAAATAGCTTGAGTTTGTGCATCAACAAAATCCTGTTCGCAGGAATATCTGCCTGAAACATCAATTGAAAGAGCTTCATCAAGAATTTCTATATTAATATAAAGGCTTCTGTTAATTGCATTTGCCGCTCTTACAGCTTCATTATAAGCCGTGTAATCGGCAGGCTTTGAGTCTTTGATAATAATATCGGAAAAGATAACAACGTTTTTATCAACGTCATGGTGCGTTATTTCGCAATAATAAAACGGTGCGGTATCATCTTGCGTGAAAGTATAAGATTTATCAGTTGCACCGTCTATCGGTGTGCCGCCCACTGTTGAATTTTTGCTGTTCCAATACCATTGATATTCAAGGTCAAAACCTATAGCGTATACGGTTATCATTTCACTGTTTTCCGTTATGTAATCGGGAAGGTTGTTGATTATCAGCGGAATTGCGATGAATATATAGCCCTTAAATTTTGAATAACGTTCAATATAAGTGCCGGGTGTGCCGTAAACAGTCAGATTCTCAGCGTTGCCTTGCGCTTCAACAAATTCGTTTGATAGAATAATGCCGCTGTTTGAAGGCAGATTCTTTGTTGAAACAAGTTTTCTTGCATCGATTGCGGTTGCGGAGCAGTTGCCGAAAACATCACCGTTTATATATTTGATACTCCTCAGATCAATATAAAAAATATTTTTGCAACCGTTGAACGTGCTCAAACCGAGCTCAGTTGCGCTGCTGAGAATAATTGTGTACAGTTTGGAACAGTTAACAAACATTCTGTTTGGGGTTTTTTCGAACTTTGGTGCGTTAAAAATTCTGAGGTTTTTGGGCAGCGCAGGAGCGATGCTTGAGGTGTAAGCTTCTTCTTCAAATCCTGTTGCTGATTCAAGATTAATTATATAGAGTGAATCGCATCCGCTGAATGCGTTTGAATAAACAGTTTTTGCGAGTGGCAACTCAATCAGCATAAGGCTGACGCAGTTTTCAAATGCGTTTGAATCAACATATTCTGCAGCAGGAAGATGAAGGTGCTCAAGCATTTCGCAGGTGCTGAAAGCTCCTTTGGGAATTACTTTTAGATTATCGATATAAACTTCTCGCAAAGATTTAAGTCCCCTGAATGCACCGTCATCAAGCTCTTGCAGGTCAACAAAATTAATGTTAACAAGACCGTTGCAATTGTAGAATGCATTTTTACCGAGAGTCAGCGAAACGTCAACGTTTGCTTCTGAAATTGCGCTGTTCATAAATGCCCCTTCGGGTATTTCAGAAAGGTTTCGGATATTTATGGCAAAGGTACTTTCGCGGAGTTCATATGCTTTGCTGCCAACGTTATAAAAAGCGTATTTGCCGATATATTCCATCTGACTAAAATAAATGTTTTTCAGCCAGACGCAGTTGTAAAAAGCTTTCTCATCCGCAGAAGTAAGACCGAATGCCATAACTGTTTTTAAATCGGGGTTTTCTGCAACGCTTTCTTTTCCGACTGCGGTGAGGGTAGGAGGCAGTACAAGTTCTGTCAAGTTCCTGCTTTTCATAACTCCGTCACCGAGCTTTTTGACAGTTATGCCGTTAACGGTTGAGGGAATCGAAAGGCTTGTTGCAGAGCCGGTGTATGCTGTAATAACACCGTTTTCGTCAATGGTCAGTTCGCTTTCATCGGCATACGGAGCAACAATTGCTGAAAAGTCAGCAATAGCTGAACGGTATCGGCCTTCGGAATAAGCTACTGCGAGAATTTTTGTTGTTTTATTAATCGGAATGGGTTTGTTATAGATTATTGAGCTTGGGTTGTTTTTGGACGGAATTGATTCGTCAGTTGTGTAATATATAACGGAATCGGGGGTTGCGCAGGTTATTGAAAGTTCAAACTCATTTCTGTAAATTGCCGTTGAATCAGAAAATATGGGTGTCAGAGTTTTTTCTGTGTATGTAAAGTTTTCAACTGACGGCACGTTAAGAATGCCTGCGCCAAGTCTTTCTTCAGCATTTGGTTCAAAAGATTTTACGGCATATTCTTTCAGTCGCTCTTCAACATCTTCGGGCGAAGCATTTATGTTGATTATGAGCATTGTTGCGGCAACTGCTGCAACAAGGGGAGAGGCAAGCGAAGTACCTGAACCAACAAAATAACCGTTATTAAGGGTTGTGGTCATAATGCTGACGCCTGGAGCGGCAATATCTATGTTGCCATAGTTGCTGAAGTTTGCAGCAACGTTGATGTCGTTTGAAGCTGCAACCCTGATAACATTTTCGTAGCTTGAAGGATATAAAGGATTATCAGTGTTGTCATTACCTGCAGCAGCTATAACAACAATATCATTTTTATATGCATTATCTATTGCGGCTTTGAGAACATCAGAATCGTCATAGAAGCCTACGCTGATGTTTATTACGTCAACTTTATCTTTAACTGCACAGTTAATGCCTGCTGCAAGTGAAATGTGAGTGCCGTTGCCATGCTGATCAAGAACTTTATAAGGTTTAATAATTATGTTGTCGAGGGTTGCATCGGCTATTACGCCTGCGACCTGTGTGCCATGACCGTTATCATCTTCTGAACTGTTTCTTTTGCCTGAGGCGCTTGTATTGATTCTGGTGGGCTCAACCCTGCCTGTAAGATATTCGTGGGATGAACTTACGCCTGTGTCAACAACGGCAACATAAATTGTGTTGAGTTCAGGAAAACTTGTTTTGATGCTTTTGTTTAAGATGTCAATTCCGATGTGTGATGGACCCCAGGAAATATATTTGAAGTTGACTGAACTTGCTGAAACGTCGGAGCCTGCGGTGGAAAGAGCGTTAACAGGTCTGTCAGGTTCAACATATTCAACGTCTGAACGCGTTTTGAAATAATTATATGCGGCTTTTGACTCTTCAGGTGTATCATATTGAAGAACCCATAAGTTATCATAACCGCTGACAACTGAAACTGCGTCATTGACGTTGATATTGTTCTTAGATTTAACAACAAGTCTTGCAAGCGAAAAATCATCGCCTATTGAAGTTCGAGTTAAGTCGTATTTTTCAATAAGCTCTGATACTTTTTGTGCAAATTCTTCTGCGCTTATTTGGTTTGCAACTCCTATATTACCGCCTGAAACTGAATAATCAGTATCCTTGGCAACAACGCTGAATGCACAAATATTAAATATTATATTTAAACATAGAATGAAGCTGACAATCTTTTTCATAAAAAGCAACCTTCTTATTGTTAGAACAGAATTATTTATTAGTGTTATTCTATATCAAATGTTAATATTTTGCAATAGTTTTGTTAAAATATAACAAAAATATCGGAATGTTGATATAAATATATATTGAATTGAAGAATATTTGGTTGAATTAAACGCGTTAGTGATTTATAATATTTCTGAGGTGATGTTATGCTTAAAGATTTGGTTTTGAAAAACAGGTCATACAGAAGATTTGATGAAAGATTTGAAATATCCAAAAATGATTTGATGAACTTGGTTGAACTTGCTAGATTAACACCTTCATCAGTTAACTGGCAACCCTTGCGCTTTGCACTTGTTTACGATAAAGAAACAAATGCAAAAATTTTTGAAAATCTTGCTTGGGCAGGTCTTTTAAAAGAATGGAAAGGCCCTGCAGAAGGTGAAAGACCAAGCGCATACGTTATTATATTGTGCGATAACACTGTTGCAAAGAATATGAAAACTGACGTTGGTATTGTTGCGCAGACAATGATGCTCGGTGCTGCAGAAAAGGGTCTCGGCGGCTGTATGATCGGTAGTGTTAACAGAGATAACGTTTATGAAATATTGAATATTGATAAAGATAGATATTCGATTGATCTTGTGCTTGCTCTCGGTAAACCTGCTGAAACTGTAAAGATTGTGGATTTGCCTGATGACGGATGCACAAATTATTACCGCGATGAGGATGACGTTCATTGCGTGCCGAAACGAAAGGCTGAAGATTTGGTTATATAAAAATAAGGTCGGTACAATTAAGTACCGACCTTTATTTATTAGTGGTGGAAAAGTCTCATGCCTGTGAAGCACATTGTCATACCGTGCTTGTTGCAGGCGGCAATAACGTTATCGTCTCTGATTGAGCCACCGGGTTCAGCAATGTAGCTTACGCCGCTCTTTGCAGCTCTTTCAATGTTATCGCCGAAGGGGAAGAATGCGTCTGAACCAAGAGCAACACCCTTGATTGTTGCGAGATATGCTTTCTGTTCTTCTTTTGTGAAGGGCTCGGGCTTAACTGAGAAAAGTGTTTCCCAAACGCCGTCTGCAAGAACGTCTTCATATTCATCGGAGATATAAACGTCGATTGTGTTATCTCTGTCAGGTCTGCCGACTGTATCGAGGAAGGGGAGGTTGAGAACCTTTTCATGCTGTCTGAGATGCCAGATATCAGCCTTGTTACCGGCAAGTCTTGTGCAGTGAATTCTTGACTGCTGACCTGCACCAACGCCGATTGCCTGACCGTCAACTGCATAGCAAACTGAGTTTGACTGAGTATATTTGAGAGTGATGAGAGCGATGATAAGGTCACGCTTTGCATCTGAGGGGAATTCCTTGTTTTCTGTAACGATGTTGCCGAGAAGTTCTTCGTCAATCTTGAAGTTGTTTCTGCCCTGCTCGAAAGTGATGCCATAAACCTGCTTGATTTCCTGAACAGCGGGAACGTAATCAGGGTCAATCTTAACGATGTTATAGTTGCCGTTTCTCTTACTCTTGAGGATTTCGAGTGCTTCGGGTTCATAACCGGGAGCGATTACGCCGTCAGAAACTTCTCTTTTGATGAGTTTTGCGGTTGTTACGTCACAAACATCTGAAAGAGCAATCCAGTCGCCGAATGAACTCATTCTGTCTGTACCTCTTGCTCTTGCGTAAGCAGTAGCAAGGGGAGAATCGTCAAGACCTTCGATATCGTCAACAAAGCAAGCTTTCTTGAGGTTGTCGCTCATCTTGATGCCGACTGCGGCTGATGTGGGGGAAACGTGCTTGAACGATGTTGCGGCGGGCATACCGAGGGCTGCTTTGATTTCTTTAACAAGCTGCCAGCTGTTGAATGCATCAAGGAAGTTGATGAAGCCGGGTCTGCCGCAGAGAATTTCAATGGGAAGTTCTGTGCCGTCAGCCATATAAATTCTTGAAGGCTTCTGATTAGGGTTACAACCGTATTTGAGTTCAAATTCTTTCATTGTTAATTCTCCTTATTTGTTCTTGTTAATCATTCTTGCTTCATATTCGCCTGTAGCAAGGTCAACGTATCTAACATAGAGAGAAATCTTATTCTGCTCATTGAGGTTTGTCCAGATGTTTTCTGTGAAAGCGTCGATATCGTTGGGAATCTCAACTCTCTCGGGTTCACCTGTGAATGTGGGGATGGGGTTACCGTCGTGGTTATATGTGTGAATGAAGTGACCCAGACCGTTGAGTGCGGGATATGAAAATGTGTATCTGTTGCAAGCGCTGCCTTCTGCATCAGCACTCTTGAGAATGCTCATTTTATATGTAAATGTGCCGTTGGCAAATGTCATCATACCGCTGATTCTGGGAGTAAAGTTGGGTGCATCGGGTTCAAATTCTCTTGTTTCAAGAGCCTGCTCAAATGTTTTGCCGTCCTTGACAAAATCATAGATTGTGTCAGTCTGGTCACCGTTTGTTACGATAAGGTTGTTGTTGATTACTCTCACGGGTGCATAGATGATGAGTGAGGGGTCTTCAACTTTTGAAGCATCAAAAGGATGAATGATGATTTCGTCACCCTGCTCAATGAATACTCTGTTTCTGCTGTTTTCGCTTCTGCCCATAATGAAATAAGCTGTAACAGCTTTCTTGCCGTCAGCGCTTTTGCCGATAACAATACCTCTGCCAACGTAGGAGTTATCTTTGATAAACTCGCCGATGTTGTTGATGTCATAAATACCCATACTTTTTCTTCCTTTCAAATATACATCATAATATAAAATAACATAAAAATCTTAACACACGCAATTTGTAATGTCAATCTTTTAAATTCTGATTTTAGGTTTTTTCCATTTGCCGCTTGCGATGAAGATGATGGCAACAATCAAAGAAGCAACTGAAGCAAGACCTGTTGCAAGACCAACGCCGTTGAAACCGAGAGTTGATACTTTAACAATAAAATATGCGAGCGGAACTCTGACAAGAATTGAGCTGAAGCAAGCGTTGAACAGAGCAAAGTTTGTGTAACCTGCACCGATTGCAAGACCGTTCATACAGAAAACAAACGGGACGAGAAGATAGTCGATTGCAATAAAGCGAAGATAAGTTCTGCCTGTATCAATAACTTCTGTATTCTTATCAAAAAGACCGATTATGAAATCGGGGAAAATCTGAACGATAATAAAAACAATTGCTGAAATGCCAAATGCAATTACCATACCGTTGAGCATAGTCTTTTTAGCTCTTTCAATTTCTCCTGCGCCAATGTTCTGACCTGCCATTGAAGAAACAGCACTGCTCATTGCGAGTGCAGGGAGGATAGCAAAGGAGTTAACCTTGCCGCCGATACCCTGACAAGCTGATGCGATATCAGCGTTGGGCAGAGAGTTAACGAGAGCTGTGAGAGTGAGGAATGAGAATGAAATAACAACCTGCTGAACGGAATTGGGAAGACCGATTTTGAGAATTGTTTTTGCTTTCTCTTTGTCAATTTTGAAATCGCTGACGTGGTAGTCGGCAAAGAATTTGTTTTTTGCGAGATAGATGATTGATAATATAACGCTCAATGCCTGCGCGCCTACTGTTGCGAATGCCGCACCTGCCGCACCCATTTTGCAGGGACCGACAAGAATAAGGTCGCCAATGACATTTGCGATAGCGGCAATAAGAACGAAATAAAGAGGTCTTTTTGAGTCGCCCATACCTCTCAATATTGCGCTTATAACGTTATATGCAAACATAAATATAAGACCTGACATACAAATTATATAATAGTTTTCTGCTTCTTTGTATGCAATCTGAGGTGTGCCGAGAATATCGAGCAAAACCTTGCCGAATAAAAGCATTATAATTGTGAATGCAACGGCAACAAGCATATAGAGCGTCATGAGCGTGCCGATGGTTTTTCTTTGCTCATCAAATTTATGTGCACCGCCATATTGAGCAATCAGCACCGTGCCGCCAACCGCAAGACCGAGTGCCGCGCCAGTTACAAGAATATTTATCTGGCTGCCTATGTTAACGCCGATAATGCAGATTGTTCCTTTATCGCCGCTGAATCTGCCAACGATTATCATATCTGCAACTGAATAAAGTGCCTGAAGCAGGTTTGAGAGCAAAAAGGGGATAGCGAACTTCATAAGTTGCTTTGTAACACTGCCTCTCGTTAAGTCCTGTCTGAATTTATCTGCCAATTTTTTAGTTCTCCTGATTCTTTTTTTCTTTCATTGTGAGTGAAATACGTTTCTTTGCCGCATCAACTGCGATAACCCAAACCGTAACAACTTCACCAACCTTAAGCACTTCCGAGGGGTGCTTGATGAATTTGTTTGTTATTTGCGAGATATGAACAAGTCCGTCCTGATGCACGCCGATATCAATAAACGCACCGAAGTCTGTAACGTTTCTGACGGTGCCTTTAAGCTCCATACCGGGAACAAGGTCTTTCATATCCATTACGTCTGTGCGAAGCATGGGAGGCGGAAGCTCATCTCTGGGGTCACGGGCAGGCTGAATGAGTTCTTTAACGATATCGTTAAGAGTGGGCACGCCGATTCCGAGCTTTTCTGCAACGCTTTCAGCGCCCGCTTCTTCAACCTTTGCCTTGATTTCAGCGATTTTATCTGTGCCGATATCAGTTGACTTGTAACCGAAGAGGTCAAGAAGTTCTTTTGCGGCTTTGTAGCTTTCGGGGTGAACGCCTGTATTGTCGAGTGCGTTTTTACTTTCGGGGATTCTTAAGAAACCTGCACACTGTTCAAAAGCCTTTGCCCCAAGCTTAGGAACTTTTTTGAGCTGTGAACGCTCTTTGAATTCCCCGTTTTCTTCTCTGAAGTCAACAATGTTTTTTGCTACTGTTGAGTTGATGCCCGATACTCTTGTAAGAAGCGGAACGGAAGCCGTGTTAAGGTCTACGCCAACAGAGTTAACCGCGTCTTCAATAACACCGTCAAGGGCGGCATCAAGTTCTTTGGGAGGCATGTCGTGCTGATACTGACCAACACCGATTGCTTTCGGGTCGATTTTGACAAGCTCTGCAAGAGGATCCTGCAAACGTCTTGCGATTGAAACCGCGCTTCTGAGAGAAACGTCAAACTGCGGAAACTCCTGTGCAGCAAGCTTTGATGCCGAGTAAACAGACGCACCGGCTTCGCTGACAACCATATAGGAAACCTCAGCGCTGATTTCTCTGAGAACTTCTGCGGCAAAAATTTCTGTTTCTTTTGAAGCTGTACCGTTACCGATTGAAATGCAGTTTACGCTATGTTTTGCAATGAGCTTTTTGATAAGCTCTTTTGCCTGGTTTCTCTGTGCATCGGAATGTGTTACGTAGATAACACCTGTGTCAAGAACCTTGCCTGTTGCGTCAACAACGGCAACCTTGCAACCTGTTCTGTAACCGGGGTCAAGACCGATAACAACCTTGCCCTTTACGGGAGGCTGCAGAAGAAGTTCTTTTGTGTTGAGAGCAAAAACTTTGATTGCGCTTGCAGCGGCATTTTCGGTAAGCATATTGCGGATTTCTCTCTCGATTGAGGGATAGATAAGTCTGTCATATGCATCTACGCCTGCAGCTCTGACAGTTTCTGTACAAGGTGAGCCTTCAGCTTTGAGGGTAGCGCTTGTGATAACGTTTGAGGCTTTAACTGCATCAAGAGTTACGCTGACTTTAAGGAACTTTTCTCTCTCACCACGGTCAATTGCAAGCACTCTGTGACCTGCGATTTTGTTAACAGGTTCGCTGTATTCATAATAGTTTGCATAAACGCTTTCAGCATCCTTATCAGCAGCAGTAGTTGAAACAACACCTATAACGGTGAAAAGGTTACGCAGTCTGCGACGGATATCAGCATCGTCAGAAATGTTTTCTGCAATAATATCCATTGCACCCTTGAGGGCGTCCTCGGCTGATTCAACACCTTTTTCTTCGTTGATATATTCTGCCGCCATTTCAATGGGGGTGAGTGAATCGGCATTCTGTGCAAAAATTGCATCCGCAAGAGGTTCAAGACCTTTTTCTCTTGCAACTGATGCTCTTGTTTTTCTCTTGGGTCTGAAGGGTCTGTAAATATCTTCGATTTCGGTTATTGTTGAAGCCTTATCGAGTGCTGCTGCAATATCATCTGTAAGCTTTTCTTGACTGTCGATGAGTGCTCTGACTTCTTCACGTCTTTTATCAAGGTTGCGAAGATATTCAAGTCTTTCGGAAAGCTCTCTGATAATCTGGTCATCAAGTGTGCCGTGAGCTTCTTTTCTGTATCGCGCGATGAAAGGAATTGTGTTGCCTTCATCAATCAGTTTAACTGTGTTTTCAACCTGCCAGGTCTGGAGGTTGAATTGCGTTGTAAGTTCTCTGATAATATCCATATTTTCACCTTAAAATCTGTTTTTGATTTGTCTTATATCTTTTCCCAGGAAAAGCAGAGAAACGTAGCCACCGATAATTCGTGAGGTTACTCTCTGTGTGTATTTAGTTTCAAGCTCATTTTTTGTAAGGTTGGTGCTGATAATAACGGGCTTTGAACGATTGAGGCGAGTATTAATTATATTGTATACCGCCGCAACCGTGAATTGCGTTGAGAATTCTGAACCTAGATCATCAATTATGAGCAGGTCGCAATCGAGGATTTCTTTTTCTTTTTCACCGTTATTGCTATAGCTGAATTTTTCTCTCTCAAGCGATGAGAGAATATTTTGCGCAGTATCGTAAACAACCTTGTAACCGCTCTCGGCAACAACGTTTGCAATTGCAAGTGAAAGATGAGTTTTGCCAAGTCCTGTTGCGCCGTGAAGATAAAGGCTTTCTGATTCGGGACCGAAATCTTCTGCATAATTTTTGCAGTACTCAAGAATTTCACTCATTCTTTTTCTTGCAGAAACACCTGTTGCTTCATCAGCGGGCAGGGGATAGAAATCGATGTTGAAATTCTCAAAAGTACAGTTTGCACTCTGTGAAACTGAAGCAAGATCGGTTTTGGCGATTGTTTTGAGAAGTTCAGTTCTGCATTCGCAGATATATCCGCCGCAAAAACCAGTGTCTTCACATTTTTTACAGGTATAAGGCGTCTCTAGATAATTTTCGGGATAGCCGTTTGCTTTGAGCGTCTGCTTGATAATATTCTGTAAATCAGTATTGATTGAAGCAAGCTGAGATATATAAGCTTCAGCATCCTTGCCCATACCGAATGCTTTTACAACAGCAAGTCCTGTTTCGGCAAGCTTTGCCTCGTATTTTGCAATTTCGGGAAGCTTTTCTGTAACTTCCATATGACGCGCCATCTGTATACGCTGGGCTTTGCTTCGTCTGCCCTCAAGTATCTGCGTCGCTTTTAAAAGTGTTTCTTTACCGTAACCCATTATTTTTTCTTCCTTTTATATTCAAGAGTTCCGTGGAGTGAGCGTTGCTCAAATTCATCAAGGTCATATGATGCATCTCTGCCGCTTGCAGAGGATTTTGGAGTGCTTATAGCAGAAGCTTTCGATGCTGTCTTTGCAGCTATGCCACGTTCAACGTCGTCTGGTGTTTTATAGCCTTCGTTATACCAAGTGGTTAAAACTTTATCTATGTAACTGAAACTGAGTTTGCCTGTATGGTTTGCCATTTCTTCGTAAGCGAGAATAATCATTTCGTCAGAAAACTTCATTTCGAAGCTCCACTTGCGAATATATGGTACTTGCTTTGTTGTGGGTCTGGGGTTGCTGATGCCTGCGTTGGCAGCGAAAACTCGCCAGGTTTTGTTAACGCTGTTGAGTGCAGCAATCTGTTCAGCTGCTTTTTCAAGCGTATCAATTTCTCTTTTGCCCCAATCCTTACCGACTGCTGCAATATAACCGTAATTTGTTTTACCAACCGAAACACAGTATTCAATAAGCATAAACAACACTTCTGCAGGCAGACCGTAATGGTCGTGAAGTAAAAGAAGTGTGCACTGACCGTCATAGCCGATTGTTTTGCCGAGTTTAATTTGCGCTTCATTAAATAAATAGCCTATTTCAGGTGCTTCCTCAATTCGTGTTGCAATCTCAGCACTTGAGGGCTTTGAAGGAATAATATCAAATTCAGCTTTTTCTTCAATTTTGGTTTCAATAGCGGGTGCTGCTTTTGGAGGTGCGCTGAATACAGGTTTAGATTCGGGTTCTTTGCCGTCAACAGTGAGCATACCTGTGAGTACCCAATACTGCAGATAATCAGCAGCATCATCACTATTTATTTTTAAAGCGGCGCACATTGCGTCGATATCGGGGTTGTCCGGCGAATTTCTTAATATCCAGAGCAAAACCTTAAGTTGATGCTCGTTTGCCAAACGGATATGCTGGTCAACCAAATCGGCAGGCACAGCAAATATTGATTTGAATGCTGAAGGATTGACAGAATAACTCATTATTTTAACTCCATCTGTAATTTTGCTTAATCAATTCATTATAACATAAATTGACGGAATGTTGAACAGTTTTTTGAAAAAAATCAACTTTCTACAATTCGGTATATATTAATGTATATTAATACTATCTGTTGTGGTGTCTTTGTGAGCGAATACAATTTGTTTGTCAAATATTACAAAAAGTTTATGAACATAAAGAAAAAGAGACTGCTGAATGCAGTCTCTTAATCATGCGTTTTAATCAAACGGCTCTTGTAACCTTACCTGAGCGAAGGCAACGTGTGCAAGCATATACTCTCTTGGGAGCACCGTTTACAACTGCCTTAACTCTTTTAACGTTGGGCTTCCATGTTCTGTTTGAACGTCTGTGTGAGTGGGAAACCTGAATGCCGAATGACACATTTTTACCGCAGAATTCACATTTTGCCATGTGTCACACCTCCTTTTTACTCATTAACAGATGATATATTAACAGGTTTCTTTGCAAAATGCAAGAGTTTTTTTGTATTTTTTAAAACTTTTAAAAAAATAAAAAAATTTTTGATTTTCTCTTGCATTTTTTGTACTTTTGTTATACAATACCGATAGAACATTTGTTTGATAGATATAGGAGGAAATAATATGGCAGATAAAAAACTGGCTCTCGCAACTGCTCTTGCTCAGATTGAGAAGGCATACGGTAAAGGAACAATTATGCGTTTGGGCGAAAATACAGGTATGAACGTTGAGGCAATTTCAACCGGTTCTATTTCTCTTGATGCTGCAACCGGCATCGGCGGTATGCCTAAGGGCAGAATTATTGAAATATACGGCCCTGAATCATCAGGTAAAACAACCCTTGCATTGACTGTTATTGCTGAAGCACAGAAGCAGGGTGGCGAGGCTGCTTTCATCGATGCAGAACACGCTCTTGACCCCAGCTATGCTTCAAACCTCGGTGTTGACGTTGATGCCCTTCTTGTTTCTCAGCCTGATAACGGTGAACAGGCTCTTGAAATCGCAGAGGCTCTTGTTCGTTCGGGTGCTCTTGACGTTGTTGTTATAGACTCCGTTGCTGCTCTTGTTCCGCGTTCGGAAATTGAGGGCGAAATGGGTGATTCTCACGTTGGCGCACATGCAAGACTTATGTCACAGGCTCTTCGTAAAATTGCAGGTGCAGTTGCAAAGTCAAATACTATTATTATTTTTATTAATCAGCTTCGTGAAAAGGTTGGTGTTATTTACGGCAGCCCTGAAGTAACAACAGGCGGACGTGCACTTAAGTTCTATTCAACTATGCGTATTGAGGTTCGCCGTGCAGAAGCTCTTAAAGGCGCAGGTAATGAAATCATCGGTAACCGTACAAGAACAAAGATTGTTAAAAACAAGGTTGCTCCTCCCTTTAAAGAAGCCGAATTTGATATCCTTTACGGTAAGGGTATTTCTAGAGACGGTGAAATTGTTGACCTTGGCGTTAAGTTCAATATCATTCAGAAGAGCGGTGCATGGTTCTCATATGGTGATATGCGTCTTGCACAGGGCAGAGATAATACCCGTGAATTGCTTGTTAATAACCCTGAGCTTTTCAAAGAAATCAATGATAAAGTAGTTGCGGCTCTTAAAGAATCGGCTTCATCTGCTAAAGCTGCAAAGAAGCCTGCTGCTGCTGCGGCTCCCGTTGCACCTGCAACCCGTACAGCAACAAGCAAGGCAAGCGCAAGAGCTATGCTTGATATTGTTGTTGATGATGAAGACTGATAAATGAAAATAACGGCTGAAAAAGGTAAACAGAATAAAATCCACGTTCATTGCAATGGTGAATATGCGTTCACCGTTGATGCTGAGTATTGGTTCAGCAGTCCTTATTGCACCGTTAAAGAAATTAATGATGATGAGGAGCTGGCGGCATTTTATGATGCCGTCGGCTCCCGTTCTGCATTTATTGCAGGGCTTCGTCTTCTTTCTTACAGAGATCACAGCGAAAAGGAAATGGTGCAAAAGTTAGTGCTAAAGGGTCATCGGAAATCTTATGCCGTCAATGCTGTTGAAAAGCTTAAAGAATACAGATATATTGATGATGAAAGAGTAGCTGAAGTTTATGCAAAAGACCTTTTTGAACGCAAGGGAATGAGCATAAACGGCATTGTTTCGGAGCTATGCAGAAAAGGAATTTCGCGTGAAATTGCCTGTATTGCGGCTGAAAAACTTGACAATGACCCGATTTTGCGTATTATAGATTTAATAGATAAAAAATATCACCGCTATCTGAATGACGAAAAGGGTGTTAAAAAGACCGTTGCTGCGCTTCAAAGGCTTGGTTACAGGTGGTCTGATATCAACAGCGCCTTGCGTCAGTATCAAATTGAAACGGAGGATTACGGCGATGTATAGAATTGGTATGATTTCGCTCGGTTGCCCCAAAAATCAGGTTGATGCCGAGAGAATGCTTGCTTCGCTTGACAGAAATGAATTTGAAATTGCAGATTGCTATGACGGCGTTGATGCCGTTATTGTTAACACCTGCGGTTTTATTGACGATGCCAAAAGAGAGGCTATTGAAAATATTCTTGATATGGCACAGCTTAAGGAAGATGGTACGGTAAAAAAGATTATCGTTACAGGTTGCCTTGCTCAGCGCCATCAGAAAGAAATATTTGATGAAATTCCAGAGGTTGATGCTGTTATCGGTATCGGCGCGAATGCAGATATTGCAGAGATAGCTAAAAGGGTTATTGAAGGCGAAAACGTTTATGAAATGCCTGCGAATACAGAACTTCCGCTTGTTGGCGAAAGACTGCTCACAACCCCTGAATATTGGTCATATCTTAAAATTGCTGACGGTTGTTCAAACCGTTGCACATATTGTGCAATTCCTTCAATCAGAGGCGATTTCAGAAGCGTTGAGTTTGAAACTGTTGTTGATGAGGCGAAAGCTCTTGCCGCCGCAGGTACAAAAGAGCTTATTCTTGTTGCTCAGGATACAACCAACTATGGTATGGATCTTTACGGTAAGCTTCGTTTACCTGAGCTTCTCGATGAGCTTTGTGAAATTGATGGCATTGAATGGATAAGACTTCTTTATTGCTATCCCGATAAGATTACTGACGAGCTTCTCGAAACAATGGCGCGTCAGCCTAAGGTCTTGCATTATATTGATCTTCCGCTTCAGCACGCAGATGATAAGATTCTCAAGGCTATGAACAGAAAGGGCGACAGCGCATATCTTCGCGAAACCATAGCTAAAATCCGCAATGCTATGCCTGATGCGGTTATAAGAACCACATTTATTATCGGTTTCCCGGGTGAAGGTGAAAAGGAATTTGAGAACCTTGCTGAATTCATCAATGAAGTTGAATTTGACAGGCTTGGCTGTTTCTCGTATTCGCCACAGGAAGGTACACCTGCTTTTGATATGGAAGATCAGATTGATGATGAAACCAAACTTCGCCGCGGCGAGATTATTATGTGCGACCAACTTGAAATCGTAAATGTTAAAAATCACGAGCGTATCGGCGAAACATATAAAGTTATTGTTGAGGATTATGACGGTTATACCGACAGCTACAGCGGCAGAACTTATATGGATGCACCTGAAATTGACGGCAAAATAATTTTCACAACTGATAAACATTATAACAGCGGTGATTTCACTTATGTTGAGGTTATCGGAATGAACGACTATGATTTAATAGGAAAAGACGTTTCTTGATTGAAACGCGGAGAAAATAAATGAATTTACCTAATAAATTAACAGTTTTGCGTATTATCCTTACGCCTATTTATCTTGCTGCAATGCTTATTGAGTTTCCGTATCATTATTTTGTTGCAGTTGCAATTTTTGCGATTGCGTCGCTCACCGATATGCTTGACGGCAAAATTGCAAGAAAAAGAAATCTGATAACTAATTTTGGCAAGCTTTGTGACCCGCTTGCCGATAAAATGCTCACAACAGCCGCTTTGCTTGCATTTATGCAACTTGGTTTGTGCAATGTCTGGATAATTATGATTGTTCTTACAAGAGAATTTCTAGTAACTTCATTCAGACTTGTTGCATCTTCGCAGGGTGTTGTTATAGCGGCAGGTATTTGGGGCAAACTTAAGACTGTCAGCCAGATGGTTTTTTCAATATTGATTATGGTTGCATTGCCTTTTGTTGAGATGTTTTCTTTGGATTTTGCAACATTTTCATATGTTTCAAACGTTTTGCTCGGCATAACAGCGGTTCTTACTGTTGTTTCGGGCATCAAATATATTGTTGACGGTGTAAAAGTTATCGATATTAATATGTGATTTTGGTGATTTTTCCGATTGACTTTTTGCTTCTTTCAACATATAATGCTAATAATATGAAAAATGCAATCGGCGGGAGAGTATCCGTTTTTTGACATAACAGAGAGGAAGCAGGCAGCTGAAAATGCTTCTTATGGCGGTAACGGTGAAGTGCACCCGACGGCACACAGGGGGAAATAGCAGTATCTCTGTGCGTTTAATCTGCGTTAAAGATTGGTTAACCCTTGAGTTATAAACAGGAGTGGAACCGCGTTAATTACGCCTCCGTAGTCATAATTGACTGCGGAGTTTTTTATATTTTGGGGAGGTGTTATTGTGTTCAGACAGCTTAGGGAAGATATTGCGTGTGTTAAATCGCGTGACCCTGCCGCACGTTCGGCATTTGAAATATTTTTGCTTTATCCCGGTCTTAAAGCAATCAGACTTCACAGACTTGCAAATTGGTTTTACCGTCACAATATGTTTTTTATGGCTCGTTGGATATCACAGCGTGCTTCTAAAAAAACGGGTGTTGAAATTCACCCGGCTGTTCAGATCGGCAAACGATTTTTTATTGACCACGGTACTGGTGTTGTTATTGGTGAAACCGCTGTTATTGGTGACGACGTTACGATTTATCAGGGTGTAACGCTTGGCGGTACGGGTAAAGATACCGGAAAACGTCATCCTACAATCGGAAACAACGTTATGATTGGTGCAGGTGCCAAGGTTCTTGGACCGCTTGAAATCGGTGACAACTCAAGAATTGCTGCCGGTGCGGTTGTTCTTCACGATATTCCGCCAAACTCGACTGCGGTCGGTGTGCCTGCCAGAGTGGTTAAGAGGGATGGAATTAGGGTTGATGACCTTAATCAGGTTGATATTCCTGACCCCGTTGCAAATGAAATAGCAAGGCTCGAAGCTGAAATTATAAATTTGAAATCAAAACTCAATATGGAGGATTAAAATATGAAAATTTTCAACACATTGACAAAAGAAAAAGTTGATTTTGTTCCTGTTAAAGAAGGCGAAGTTAAAATCTATGCCTGCGGTCCAACCGTTTATAACTTTATCCATATCGGTAACGCAAGACCTATCTGTGTTTTTGACGTTCTTCGCAGATATCTTGAATACAGAGGTTATAACGTAACTTTCGTTCAGAATTTTACGGATATTGACGATAAAATTATCAAGCGTGCAAATGAAGAAGGCACAGACTACGAAACTGTTTCAAAGAAATATATCGAAGAATTCTGGACTGATGCAAAGGGTCTTAACTTCAAGCCGGCAACAGTTCATCCTCTTGCAACAGAAAATATTGATAAGATTATTGAAATCGTAAGCGGTCTTATCGATAACGGTCACGCATACGCTGTTGACGGTGACGTTTATTTCAGCACAAAAACTTTCAATGAATACGGCAAGCTTTCACATCAGCCTCTTGAAGAGCTTGAGGCAGGCGCAAGAATTATGGTTGGTGACATCAAGAAAGATCCTATGGACTTTGCTCTCTGGAAGGCTGCAAAGCCCGGTGAACCCTACTGGGAATCACCCTGGGGTAAGGGCAGACCCGGTTGGCATATTGAATGCTCTGCAATGGTTTGCAGATATCTCGGTGAAAGCATTGATATTCATTGCGGCGGTCAGGACCTTGTGTTCCCTCACCACGAAAATGAAATTGCACAGAGCGAATGCTTCACAGGCAAGCCTTTTGCAAAATATTGGATGCATAACGGTTACATCAACGTTGACAACGTTAAGATGTCAAAGTCACTCGGTAACTTCAAAACAGTTCGTGACGTTGCATCTGTTTACGGTTATGAACCCATCCGTTATCTTATGATTTCTTCATCATACAGAAGCCCCATCAACTACAGCATCGATATTATCGAGCAGTGCAAGGCTTCACTTTCAAGACTTTACACTTGCCGTGACAGCCTTGATTTTGAAATCAAAAATGCTGCTGACGGCGAGCTTAATGCGGCTGTTAAGGAAGCTCTTGATAAGAGAGTAGCACAGTTCATTGAAGCTATGGATGACGACCTCAACACTGCTGACGGTATTGCCGCAGTTTTTGAACTTGTAAGAGATATCAACACTCTTGTTATCGGCAAGGGTGAATCAAAGGCAACTGCAGAATATGCAGTCAAGATTTTTGATGAACTCACAGAAGTTCTCGGACTTGTTTATAACTGCAAAACTGAGGTTCTTGATGCTGATATCGATGCAATGATTGAAGCAAGAACTCAGGCAAGAAAAGACAAGAATTGGGCAGAAGCTGACAGAATCCGTGACGAGCTTAAGGCAATGGGCATTGTTCTTGAGGATACCGCACAGGGTGTTAAGTGGCACAGAGAATAATAATTTGTTGATTTTGTTGTTAAAAACTCCGCAGAGAGCATTGCTCAAAGCGGAGTTTTAGCATATTTTAACAAATTTTACTTATATAGAAATATTTTTAAAATAACACTTGCATTCTTGGCGACGATGTGATATAATCCTTGAGCAAATCACACGCAAGGTTATTTTTATTATAAGTGCGGTTTAAAAAAAGCGTGTTAATATCAGACCTTGCGGCGGTTCGTATCTGACATTAAGATACAAAATTAACTTAGGAGGAAAAAATTATGTCAGTAGTATCAATGAAACAATTACTTGAAGCAGGTGTTCACTTCGGTCACCAGACAAGAAGATGGAACCCCAAGATGGCTGAGTACATCTTCACAGAGCGTAACGGCATCTACATCATCGACCTTCAGAAGACAGTTAAGAAGCTCGAAGAAGCCTATATGTTCATCCGTGAAATCGCAGCTGAAGGCGGCGAAGTTCTCTTCGTTGGCACAAAGAAGCAGGCTCAGGATTCAGTTAAGGAAGAAGCAATCCGTTGCGGTATGCCTTTCGTAAACGCACGTTGGCTCGGCGGTATGCTCACAAACTTCAACACAATCCAGAAGAGAATCAAGAGACTTGCTCAGCTTAAGGCTATGGAAGCTGACGGCACATTCGATCTTCTTCCCAAGAAGGAAGTTGCAAAGCTTGCACTTGAAATCGAAAAGCTCGAAAAGTTCATGGGCGGTATCACAGAAATGAAGAAGCAGCCCGCTGCTATGTTCATCGTTGATCCCCGCAAGGAAAGAATCGCTGTTCTCGAAGCAAAGAAGCTCGGTATTCCGATCGTTGCTATCGTTGACACAAACTGCGATCCCGACGAAGTTGACTATGTAATCCCCGGCAACGATGACGCTATCCGTGCAGTTAAGCTTATCGCAGGCGCTATGGCAGATGCAGTTATCGAAGGCAGACAGGGCGAGCAGACAGCTCCCGAAGCAGCAGAGGAGGAATAATATAATGGCAGCATTTACAGCTAAAGACGTTCAGGCTCTCAGAGAAAAAACAAACGTTGGCATGATGGATTGCAAAAAAGCACTCGTAGAAGCTGACGGTGATATGGATAAGGCAGTTGAAATCCTTCGTGAAAAGGGTCTCGCAACTGCAGCTAAAAAGTCAAGCAGAATCGCAGCAGAAGGCGTTATCGGTCTTTACACTGATGGCAACGCATCAGCTCTTGTTGAGCTCAACTGCGAAACTGACTTCGTTGGTAACGGCCCCGAATTCAAGGCTCTTGCTAACCAGATTGCTAAGACAGTTGTTATCAGCAAGCCCGCTGATCTTGACGTTCTTCTTGCAACAACAATTGCTGACGGCACTCTTTCAGTTGCTGATGCAATTCAGGAGCTCTTCCTTTCACTTCGTGAAAACCTCAAGCTCCGTCGTTTTGTTCTTGTTGAAGGCACAGCAGTTTCTTACATTCACGCAGGCGGTTCCGTTGGTGTTCTTGTAAGCTTCGACACAAACGCAGCTGACAACGCTGATTTCGTTGCTATGGGTAAGAACATCGCTATGCAGGTTGCTGCTATGAGCCCCGAATATCTCAGCAGCGCTGATATTTCAGCTGAAGAGCTTGCAAAGATGAAGTCAATCACAGTTGACAGCTCACTCAACAAGCCCGAATCACTTCCCAAGCCCATTCTCAGAAAGCTCTTTGATAAGGCTATCGCTGAAAATCGCTTCAGCGCAGAAGACGTTGCTGCTTATGAAGAACAGAAGAACAACAACTTCCTCTTCAACTTCCTTTCAAAGGAAGCAATTGCAACTCTTGCAGAGCTTGCAGTAGCAGGTAAAGAAGAATATGTTAACGATAAGATTTTTGCAGGCGCAATTGAAGGCCGTGTTAAGAAGCAGATCAAAGAAATCTGCCTTCTTGAGCAGCCCTTCGTTCGCTCAGATCTCTTCGACGGCACAGTAGCAGGTTACGTTGCTGACGTTGCAAAGAAGCTTGGTGCAGAAATCAAGGTTACAGGCTTTGAGCGTCTTGCAAAGGGCGAAGGCATCGAAAAGAAAGAAGACAACTTCGCAGCAGAAGTTGCAAGCATGATGTAATTATTATTAAATTTTACGGCTGCTACCAATCGGTAGCAGCCGTTTTTTGTTTGTATAATGTTTTAAAAGTTGCCAATAATATTTTTATCAAACACAAAGGAGCGATATTATGGCAAATCTTACTGCAAAAGAGCTTTCAGCTCTTGAAGACCAGCTTAATTGTGAGCAGATGCTTATCAAAAAGTTTAAGGCATATGCCGCAAATGCAACTGACCCTCAAATTAAAACAACCTGCGAAAATCTGGCGGCTCGCCACAAACAGCATTTTGATACCCTTATGGGTCATCTTTCATGAGGAGGTATTTATGATTAATAATTATAATCTCACGGACAGAGAAATTATGGACGACATTCTTACTTCACAAAAGCATATCACGGGTGTTTATAACACCTTCTCAAATGAATGTGTTAATCAGCAGCTTCAGAGTGATATGCTCACAATTCTCAACGAAGAGCATAATATGCAGTTTGATGTTTTTGCAGATATGCAGAAAAGAGGGTGGTATTCGCCCGCAAGTGCAGAGCAGCAGAAAATCACAGACACTAAAACAAAGTTTCAGGGCATTTCAGCTCAGCTTTAAATTGAAATTAATGACGGAGCATTCGTTTTTTTGGCGGATGCTCCGAAACTTTTTATATAAATATTTAAAAAAGGGGTTGGAAAAAAACAACTTATGCTTTATAATAACATTAATATGGGTATATCTGTACCCTCAATTAAGGAGAAGAATATGAGTAAATATTCGGTTTCGCTTGAAAAAGTTGTTAACGACCTTTCTCTCAGCGTTATCTATACGCCAAAAGATATCACGGATATCTATATTAATTCGCAGGACGTTAACCGCCCCGGTCTTATTCTCACAGGCTTTGATAATTATTTTGACCCTGCTCGCATTCAGTTCATCGGTCTAACCGAGCTTGAATACTTTAAGAGTCTTGATAAAGAGCATTTCATCGAATGCACAGAGAGATTTCTCTCCAAAAAGCCTGCGGCGGTTGTTGTTACCCGCGCTCTTAAGTGCAGCAAGAAATTTCTTGAAATTGCAGAGAAATATGAGGTTCCGATTCTCGGTACGGCTGAAGCAACTTCAAGTTGTATGGCGGCTGCGATTTCATATCTCGGTGTTGAACTTGCACAGAGAATAACTCGCCACGGTGTTCTTGTTGAGGTTTACGGTGAAGGTGTTCTTATTCTTGGTGACAGCGGTGTTGGTAAAAGTGAAACAGCACTTGAACTTATAAAGAGAGGACACAGACTTATTGCTGACGATGCTGTTGAAATCAGAAGAGTTTCAAACAAAACTCTCGTTGGCTCTGCTCCTGATAATATCCGCCATTTCATTGAACTTCGCGGTGTTGGTGTACTTAATGCAAGACGCCTTTTCGGTATGGGTGCGGTTAAGCTCACAGAAAAGGTTGATATGGTTGTTCAGCTTGAACCCTGGGACAGCGAAAAGGTTTATGACAGACTTGGTCTTGAAAATGAATATACCGAAATTCTTGGCATTAACGTTCCGGTAACAACCGTTCCCGTTAAGCCCGGCCGTAACCTTTCAATCATAATTGAGGCGGCGGCAATGAACAACAGACAGAAGAAGATGGGCTATAATGCCGCAAGAGAGCTTCTTCACAGTCTTGGTATGACGGATGATATCATCCCTGCTAAAAAAGAACTTGAGTTCTGGCATGACTTTTAAAAAATAATTAAGGATATATTTACTTTGGAGGTAATAAAATATGTACAGAATAGGCGTTGATCTCGGCGGCACAAACATTGCTGTTGGTGTTGTTGACGAAAACATGAAAATCATTGGCAGAGGCAAGGTTAAGACCAGATGCCCCAGACCTGCAGCAGAAATTTTTGACGATATTGCTCTTGCAGTTGATATGGCAATCAAAGATGCAGGCATTTCAAAAGACGATATCGTGAGCGTTGGCGTTGGCACTCCCGGTTCAGTTAACAAGTCAAACGGCTATATTGAATTTGCAAATAACCTTGATTTCAATCAGGTTCCTGCAAAAGAAATGCTTGAAGAAAGAATCGGCAAACCCGTTTATCTTGATAACGATGCTAACTGTGCTGCTCTCGGCGAAGCAGTTGCAGGTGTTGGCAACGGTGTTCAGAACTTTGTTGCAATCACACTCGGTACAGGCGTTGGCAGCGGTATTATTATCAACGGCAAAATTGTTGTTGGTGTTAACTATTGCGCAGGCGAAATGGGTCATATGGTTATTGCGGTTGACGGCATTCCTTGTAACTGCGGCAGAAAGGGTTGCTGGGAACAGTATTCATCAGCAACTGCTCTTATTTCACAGACAAAAGAAGCAATGAAAAACAATCCTGACAGCATTATGTGGCAGCTCACAGGCGGCATTGATAACGTTAGCGGCAGAACTGCTTTTGATGCAATGCGTCAGGGTGATAAGGCCGCTGCAGAGGTTGTTGACAGATACGTTTATTATCTTTCAGTTGGTATCGGCAACGTTATCAACGCTCTTCAGCCCGAAATCATCTGCATCGGCGGTGGCGTAAGCCATGAGGGTGATTACCTTCTCAAGCCTCTTCTTAAGTATATTGAAGAACAGAGATACAGCATTTATTCAACAAAGCAGACACAGATTGTTGCCGCTCAGCTCGGTAACGATGCGGGCATCTTTGGTGCCGCTCTTCTTGACGAATAACATATTCGGAGGATTCAATGGGCAATTATAATGAAATCAAGTTGATATGCGATGAAATCGGTTGCGAATACAGCGAAGAAACCGTTCTTTCTGCTTGCACAAGCTTCAAAATCGGCGGCAAAGCGGATTTGTTTGTTATGCCCGAAAATGATGATATGCTTGCAACAATCGTTTCTGCCTGTAATAACAGAAACATCAGAACTCTCGTTCTCGGTAAAGGCAGCAACCTGCTTGTATCAGATGAGGGATTTAAAGGTGTTGTTATCAGTACTTCAAAACTTGATGAAATTAAGCTTATTGATGAAACAACAATTTATTGCCGGAGCGGAGTGACACTCACAAAGCTTTGTCGCTTCGCTCTGGAAAATTCGCTTACAGGTCTTGAATTTGCCTACGGAATTCCCGGCTCTGCAGGTGGCGCTGCATATATGAATGCAGGAGCTTACGGCGGCGAAATGAAAGACGTTCTTTACAGATGTGATCATATCTGTAAAGAAGGCATAAAGGGCTTTTACGAAGGCTCAGAGCTTGATTTGAGCTACAGACACAGCGTATATTCAAAGTCAGATAAGGTTATAACCGCTCTCTATCTTAAGCTTACTAATGGCGATAAAAACGAAATCAAAGCAAAAATGGATGAGCTTATGTGCAAGCGTCGCGATAAACAACCGCTTGAATATCCGAGTGCAGGTAGTACCTTTAAAAGACCTGAGGGTTATTTCGCGGGTGCACTTATTGAACAATGCGGACTTAAAGGCTTCACCGTAGGCGGTGCACAGGTTAGTGAAAAGCACGCTGGCTTTGTTATTAACATCGGTGGTGCAACTGCCGCTGACGTTCTTGGAGTTGTTGAGCATTGCCGGAAAACTGTTTTTGATAATACCGGTGTTAAGCTTGAACCCGAAGTTGAAATTACTGAATAGGAGCACAGAAAGATGTCGTTTTCATCAGACGTAAAAAGTGAACTTGCCAAAACTGAAAATCTTTTACCCTGTTGCTTCCACGCACAAGTCTACGGGCTTGTGCTTTTTGCTCATTTTTCAAAATATAACCTTTCTATTACAACAGAGAATACGGATGTTTTTGATTTGTATTCATCTTATATCAATGATTATTGCGGTGTTAACACTTATATAAGTGACGGCAGCAATAAAAAAATGACAACATATGTAAAAACTGATGAAGAGAAATCAAAGGTATTCGAAAAATTCGGTCATGATTTAAAAGAAGCAACTCTTCGCATCAACAGAGCCAATATCAGTGAGGAATGCTGCTCGGCTTCATTTTTGCGCGGTGTTTTTCTTGCGTGCGGAACTGTAACAACACCTGAAAGAAGCTATCACCTTGAGTTTGTTGTTCCTTATAAGAAGCTTTGTATGGATTTCATTTGTTTTCTTGAAGAGCTTGGTCTTGCTCCTAAATATATAAACCGCAAGGGTAATCATATTGTTTATTTTAAAGACAGTGAGAGTATTGAAGATATTCTTGCAATAATCGGTGCGCAGGATGCTTCGCTTTATGTTATGGGCATCAAAATTGAAAAAGATGTCAAGAATAAGGTTAACAGAAGACTCAATTTTGAGCTTTCAAATATCAATAAAACTGTTGATGCTGCAAATTCACAGATTGAGGCTATTGAATATATTGAAAAGAAGTGCGGTATAAATGCGCTTCCCGATAATTTGCGAGAGATTGCACGTTTAAGAATCGATAACCCCGAAGCAAGCCTTCGCGACCTTGGTCAGCTTATGAGCGAGCCGATTTCGCGTTCGGGTGTTAATCACAGGCTTGCAAAGATTGTCAGCTATGCTGATAAATTAAAAGCTGGAGAATAATATGGCTTTCACTCATTTGCATGTACACAGTGAATACAGTCTGCTTGACGGTGCTTGCAGAATTGAACCTATGCTCGATAAAATTCAGAGCATGGGTCAGACATCTGTTGCCATAACTGACCACGGTGTAATGTATGGAGTGATTGACTTTTATAAGGCCGCATTAAAACGAGGTATCAAGCCTGTTATCGGTTGCGAGGTCTATGTTGCGGCAAGATCAAGGTTTGACAAGGTGCACGGTCTTGATAATGAAAGATATCATCTTGTTTTGCTTTGTAAAAATAATATCGGTTATAAAAACTTAATTAAGCTTGTTTCTGAAGGCTGGGTTAACGGTTTTTATACAAAACCCAGAGTGGATAAGGATATTCTTGAAAAATACAGCGAGGGTCTTATTGCTCTTTCGGGATGTCTTGCTGGTGAAGTTTCAAGGAATCTTTTACAGGATGATTATGAATCAGCAAAGAAAACGGCGCTTTGGTATAACAGTGTTTTTGGCGACGGTAATTATTATATTGAAATTCAGAATCACGGTCTTGAAGAACAAATCAGAATCAATCCTGATTTGATTCGTCTTTCAAAAGAAACGGGTATTCCGCTTGTTGCAACAAACGATGCACATTACGTTGAAAAAGAAGATTATAAAATGCAGCAGGTGCTCATCTGCATTCAGACTAACCATACTCTCGGTGAAGACACGGGTCTTGAATTCGGCACGGAAGAGTTTTATCTGAAGTCAGAAGATGAGATGCTTGATGCAATGAAGCTTTGCCCTGAAGCTGTTGCTAACACCGCTCTGATTGCCGACAGATGTAACGTTGAATTTGAATTCGGCAAAACAAAGCTTCCGCATTTTGAAGTTCCTGAGGGTTGGGACCATTTTGATTGGTTTTCAATGCTTTGTAATAAAGGTCTGATTGAACGCTACGGTGAGAATCCGCCGCAGGAATACCGTGACAGGCTTAACTATGAGCTCAACGTTATCAATAAAATGGGATACGTTGATTATTATCTTATTGTTCATGACTTTATAAGGCAAGCTAAAGAAATGGGAATTCCTGTTGGTCCCGGCAGAGGCTCGGGTGCGGCAAGTATCTGCGCCTATTGCATCGGTATAACAGGTATTGACCCGATGAAGCATAGCTTGCTTTTTGAGCGTTTTCTTAACCCTGAAAGAGTCAGTATGCCTGACTTTGACGTTGACTTTTGTTTTGAACGCAGAGGCGAAGTTATTGACTACGTTATTGAAAAATACGGTGCAGATCACGTAGCGCAGATTGTAACCTTCGGCACTCTTGCGGCAAAGCTTGCTGTCAGAGACGTTGGCAGGGCAATGGGGATGCCTTATTCGGTTGTTGACAACATTGCAAAGCAGATTCCGAATGAGCTTAATATAACGCTGGATAAAGCACTCAAACGCTCCGTTGAGTTTAAAGCCTTATATGACAGCGATGAAGCAACAAAAGAGCTTATTGACCTTGCACGCAAGGTTGAGGGTATGCCTCGCCATGCGTCAACTCACGCGGCAGGTGTTGTTATCACTCACGATCCCGTTGAGAGTTACGTTCCGCTTGCGAGGAACGATGAAGCAATTGTAACGCAGTTCCCGATGACAACCCTTGAAGAATTGGGATTGCTTAAAATGGATTTTCTCGGCTTAAGAACGCTTACGGTTATCAGCTCTGCCGAAAAAATGATTAAAAAATATAACCCCGATTTTAATATCAATAATATTGATCTTGAAGATAAAGCGGTTTTTGAAATGATGTGCGCAGCTCAGACTGAAGGTGTTTTTCAGTTTGAATCTGCAGGTATGCGAAGCGTTCTTTCACAGTTGAAGCCTGAAAGTATTGAGGATTTAATTGCGGTAATTTCACTTTACAGACCCGGTCCGATGGATTCAATTCCCACTTATATTGAAAACAGGCATAACCCATCAAAGGTAACTTATAAAACTCCCGAACTTAAAAGTATTCTCGACGTTACTTACGGATGCATGGTTTATCAGGAACAGGTTATGCAGATTTGCCGTGAGCTCGCAGGTTATTCATACGGCAGAGCGGATATCGTTCGCAGAGCAATGAGTAAAAAGAAGCACGACGTTATGCTCAAAGAAAGAGCTCATTTTGTTAACGGAATGACTGATGAAAACGGTAATATCGTTTGCGAGGGTGCGGTCAGAAGGGGAGTCAGCGAAAAAGCGGCTAATGATATTTTTGATGAAATGATGTCATTTGCATCATATGCTTTTAATAAAGCTCATGCCGCCGCATATGCCTATGTTGCTTATCAGACGGCATATCTTAAGTGCCATTATCCGTGCGAATTTCTCGCTTCGCTTCTCACAAGCTTTCTTGATAATACTAATAAAGTTGTTCAGTATATTAATGAATGCGGAAGGCTTGGCATCAGAATATTGCCGCCACACGTCAACGAAAGCGGTGAAACATTTACTGTTGCAAACGGTAATATACATTTCAGCTTGACGGCGGTTAAAAATCTTGGCAGAGGATTTATTCGCAGGCTCAGCGAAGAACGTGAAAGAAACGGCAAGTTTGCTGATTTTTATGATTTTTGCAAAAGAATGCACGGCAAGGATTTTAATCGCAGAGCGATTGAAAGTCTTATCAAATGCGGCGCATTTGACGGTCTTGGTGCCAACAGAAAGCAGATGACGCTTGTTGTTGACAGTATAATAGATGGACTTGAGAATGATAGACGCAGAAACGTTGATGGTCAGATTGGTTTCGGTGATTTGACGGGTGCTTATGATGACTCGGCTTATGAAACCGTTTCAGATTCATTCACTTATCCCGATGCAGAAGAATTTTCAAAAGATGTGCTTTTGAAATACGAAAAAGACGTTGCGGGAATGTATCTGTCAGGTCATCCGATGGCTGATTATCAACAGTTATCACAAAAACTGAAATGTGCAAAAATTTCTGATATTCTTGAAGGTGAGATATATAAGGATAACGAACGCGTTGTTATTCTTGGTCTTATCGGATCGGTTAAGAAGAAGATAACAAAAAATGACTCAACAATGGCGTTCCTTAATTTTGAAGATAACACAAGCTCTATTGAGGTTATCGTCTTCCCTAAAACTCTTATGGAAAAACCGACTGTGTTTTTTGAGGGTAATATAATTCTTCTCAGAGGCAGAGTAAGCATGAGAGAAGATGAGGATACTAAAATTGTTTGTGAATCTGTTGAAAAGTGTCCTGATATCAATGATGTTCCGATTGAACAAGAACAGGAAGAACATAAATCAAACGGTAAAAAGGCTAAGGGTTTGTTTTTGAGGTTTGATAATGCGTCATCACCACAGATTGAATGTTGCCGCAAGTTGCTAGCTATATTTGACGGTGATTGTCCACTGTTCTATTATTTTGCCGACATAAAGGAATATAAGAGAAATCCTTTAGGACAAAATATTGATGTTAATGAAGTTTTGCTCAGAGAGTTAAGAAAAATTCTCGGCGAAAACAATGTTATTTATAATAAATAACTTTTTTGTCAAATTCAGTCATAATAATTGACTTTATGTTTTAAAAAGTGTATTATGTTATGTGAAAAATTTTAAGGAGAGTATTATAATGAAAACAATTGGTGTTTTAACCAGCGGCGGCGACGCTCCCGGTATGAATGCGGCTATCCGTGCCGTTGTAAGAACAGCTTGCGAAAACGGTATGAAGGTTTACGGTATCAACAGAGGCTATGCAGGTCTTATTGATGAAGATATCCGTGAGCTTAACATCAGAAGCGTTTCAGATATTATCCACAGAGGCGGCACAATGCTCTATTCAGCAAGATGCCTTGATTTCAAAGAAGAAGCAGGTATGCAGAAGGCAATTGCAACTTGCCGTAAGTATGGCATTGAAGGTATGGTTGTTATCGGCGGTGACGGCTCATTCAGAGGCGCAAGAGATCTTTCACTCAGAGGTATTCCCTGTATCGCAATCCCCGGTACAATTGATAATGATATTGTCAGCACCGATTACACAATCGGTTATGACACCTGCCTTAACACAATTATGCAGATGGTTGACAGAGTGAGAGATACAGTTGAATCTCACAGCCGTTGCATCGTTGTAGAAGTTATGGGTAACAGATGCGGTGACCTCACACTTAACGCAGGTATCGCTGTTGGCGCAACTGCAATTGTTATTCCCGAAATCAGCTGCGACATTGAAAAGCATGTTATCGAAAGAATTAAGAGAACACAGAAGACTGATAAAAAGCATTTCATCGTTATGGTTGCTGAAGGCATTGGCGGCGTTGAAGCTCTTGCAAGAAAGATTGAGCAGGAATGCGGTGTTGAATCAAGAGCGATTGTTCTTGGTCATGTTCAGCGTGGCGGTTCACCCACAGTTAAAGACAGAGTTGTTGCAAGCCAGATGGGTTATTATGCTGTTCAGAAGCTTATCGCAGGCGAAAGCAACAGAGTTATCGTTCTTAAGGATGAGGGCATCACAGATTACGATATCTATGAAGCACTCTGCATGAAGAAGACAGTTGATGATAACCTTTACAAGGTTGCTCACGAAATTTCAATCTGAGGTAAGTAATGGTTACTGCAGAATTTCTTCAGCTTCGCAAAAAGATAATTGCGAAGGATTATAAATCACTTAATGATATGCAAAAGAAGGCGGTCCTTTCTACGGAGGGACCGCTTTTGGTGCTTGCGGGTGCAGGTAGCGGTAAAACAACCGTTCTTGTTAACCGAATTGCAAACATCATAAAATACGGCAAAGCTTATTACAGCGATTATTGCCGTTATGAACCTACTGATACCGAAATGGCTCTAATGCGTGCCGTTGCAGACGGTGTTGTTGAAGATGTTTTTGATATCGAACATCTTTTAAAAGTTGATGCTGCAAAGCCTTGGGAGATTCTTGCAATCACTTTCACTAATAAAGCGGCAGGAGAACTCAAAGAAAGACTTGAAAGAATGCTTGGTCCCGAAGCACTTGATATCTGGGCGAGCACTTTCCATTCAGCTTGTGTTCGCATTCTCAGAAGAAATGCTGAATATATCGGTTTTTCTTCTAATTTTACAATCTATGATACAGATGATAGCAAGCGTGTTATCAAAGATTGTCTTAAGCAGCTCGGTTTCAGTGATAAAATAATTACCCCTAAAGGTGTTCTTTCTGAAATCAGCAGAGCTAAGGATATGCTGATTTCATCTGATGAATATCTTAAAGAGAACTATATGGATTTGCGTAAGCGTAATATAGGCTCTGTATATGAAGCTTATCAGATGCGTCTTAAAAATGCTGATGCAATGGATTTTGACGATATTATTGTCAATACTGTTCGTTTACTTCAGAATAATCCTGAAGTGCTTGAGTATTATCAGCGCCGTTTTAAATACATAATGGTTGATGAATATCAGGATACAAACCATGCTCAGTATCTTCTCACATCGCTTCTCGCAGGCGGTTGGGGAAACATCTGCGTTGTTGGTGATGATGACCAGAGTATTTATAAATTCAGAGGCGCTACAATTGAGAACATTCTAAGTTTTGAGCATGAGTATACAAATGCAAAGGTAATTCGTCTTGAACAGAATTACCGCTCAACGCAGAATATTCTTGATGCAGCAAACAGAGTTATTGAAAATAATGAAAACAGAAAAGGTAAAAATCTCTGGACAGATAACGGTAAGGGTGATCTGATTGCTTACCATACCGCTGAATCTGACCGTGATGAGGGTTTTTATATTGCCGATAAGGTTCTTGACGGAATCAGAAACGGCAGAAAATACAGCGATTTTGCAGTTCTATACCGAATGAACTCGCAGTCCAACCTTGTTGAACAGTCGTTTGTAAGGATGGGCATTCCTTACAGAATCATTGGCGGTCATAAATTCTATGACCGTAAAGAAATCAAGGATGCACTTGCTTACTTGAGCATTATTTCAAATCCCAATGACAGCGTAAGACTTCAGAGAGTTATCAATGAACCTAAAAGAGGAATCGGTGACACTTCTGTTGCGGCGGCGCAAGAAATTGCTGACGGACTTGGCATCGGTCTTTTTGATGTTATTAAATCAGCAGATCAGTTCCCTAAGCTCAGCAGATGTGCAAAGAAAATGCGTGAGTTTGCTGATATGATTGAAAGCTTTATTGAGGCACAGGATAGCCTTGAGCTTTCGGAGCTTTTCAAAAAGGTTATGGGCGACACAGGATACATTCAGTATCTTGCTCTTGACAAAGAAACTTATGAAGACAGAGCTGCCAACCTTGATGAACTTGCAAACAACCTTTTGCGCTTTTCGAGAGATAATGAAGAAGCAACTCTTAATGATTTCTTGCAGGAAGTTGCTTTGATGACTGATATTGATAATTATAATGCAGATGCAGAAACAGTTGTTATGATGACTGTGCATTCTGCAAAAGGTCTTGAATTTCCTGTTGTTTTTCTTGCAGGTATGGAAGAAACAATCTTCCCGTCAACCATGTCATCAATGGGTGGCGATGATGAAATTGAAGAAGAACGCAGACTTGCTTATGTTGCGATAACAAGAGCTAAAAAGCAACTTTATCTCACAAGAGCAAGAACACGTATTCTTTATGGCTCAACAAAATTCAATCCGCCTTCTCGTTTTATCAATGAAATTCCCGATAATCTGCTTGAAAAGAGCGGTGACACCATTCAGCGTTCGCAATCATTCGGAATTCCTTCTCAGAGCAGACCGCAGCAGCCCTCAAGAGGTTTTTCTGCACCTGCCACAGGTTTCAAGCCGCCTGTTAAGAATGATACCGTGTTTAATCCCGGTGATACTGTTATACATAAAGCATATGGTGAGGGCATAGTTCTCAGCGCCAAGCCGATGGGCAACGACACGTTGCTTGAGATTGCTTTTACAACTGCAGGAACCAAAAAGATTATGGCTAACTATGCCAAGGTCGAAAAGAAATAATGAATCAAGGAGCAGTTTTGTTACTGCTCCTTTTTATATTGTCATAAAAAAAGGACTTGCTCATATAATTTACCATAAGTAAGATTACGGAGGTAAAAAATGGGCAAGTCAAAGTTAAAATATAAGGTTTATGACGGAAAAGCGATCAAAGAAATGCTTGAAAACTCAAGATTAATTATCTTGGTTTTTCTCTTTGCAGCAGGTATAATTGCAGGTGCAATTATAATAAAGAAAGATTTTGAATTAATTTCAAAGACAGAAGAATTGTTGGCTGAATATACATTAAAAAGAGCAGGGCAGGGGATGTTGCAGAATTTTAAATATTCTTTATTAACCAATATTATCTTTATTATTTTTGCAGTGTTTCTTTCGTTTTCTTTGATTGGTTATCCGTTGATAATGATTGTTCCTTTTTTAAAGGGAATGGGTATAGGTGTTGTGAGCGGTTATCTTTACTCAATATATAAGTTCATGGGGCTTGGATATAGCTTGTTGATGATTTATCCGGGGGCGATTTTCAGTGTGTTCGGACTGCTTATAATTTGTAACGATTGCTGTGAATATTCAAAGAATGCATATAATAAATCTATTCTCGGCAGAGGTCACTTTGAAAAAAACGAATCAAAATATTTTTTGCTTCGACAATTGTTTTTTGTGGCTATTACAGCAATAGGAGCGTTGATTGACGGTGCAAGCTCTGCGTTATTCAGTGGGCTTTTTAACTTTCGTTAAATTGTTGAGAGGGTTAGAGTCAACTGCTTTTTTGAGTTGTTCATCATAAACGTGAGTATAAATTTCGGTTGTTGACAGATTTTCGTGGCCAAGGATTTCTTTAAGCTGAAGCGGATCGACGTTACCGTATTGATACATAAGCGTTGCGGCGGTGTGACGAAGCTTGTGTGTTGAAAAACCCATACCGGCAAGACCGCTTCTTTCAAGGCAACCCTCAACAATTGTCTGTACAGCTCTTCTTCCAATTCTTTTCTTTTGATTACTAATAAATAATGCATCTCTGTCTTTTAATTCGTTTGCAGGTCTGACACGCATATAAGATTCAAGAGCGATTAAACAAGCATTGTTAAGATAAATTGTTCTTTCCTTGTTGCCTTTACCGAGAACACGCAGAGTGTTATCATCAAAATTTATGTCTGACAGATTAATACCGCATAATTCAGACAAACGTAAACCGCAGTTAAGAAAAAGTGTCAGAATACAATAATCACGTTCTTTAAATTTGCTGTTAACGCTATTAAGAAGCTTGAAACTTTGCTCAAGACTAAGATGTTTAGGTAAAGCTCTTTTTGTTTGTGGCGATTCAAGATGCATCACTGGACTTTTTTCAATATAGCCGTTTGTTTCAAGAAATTTATAAAATCTTTTGATTGCAACGGCTTTTCTTGCTCGTGCATTATTATCGTTGTTTCTTTCATTTCTGCAGTAGGCGAGGAAGGCATATGCATCATTAAGATTTATATTAAATATAGTTTCTTCAGTTAAGTCAGAAATTGAAAGTTCATCAATTATAGCATCTTTATCAGCAAGACCTCTTGATTTTTTTAAAAATCTGAAAAAAGTTCTGAGATCTGATGCGTATTCTAAAACTGTTAATTCAGATTTGCTTTTAATTGCTGAGAGATAGTTTAAATATTTTATAATAATTATTGGAAGAGTAGCAATTTCTTCTTGTCTCAAGTTATCACATCCAATTAAGATAAGGTATGCTTATATTATAGCATACCTCTAAATTAAATGTCAATAATTGCACAAAATAAAAGTTTTGTGCAATTGAGGGGAGCATTATACAATATAATGGTTTTAACGATATTAATATAATAATAGTATTATATATGTTTTTCGCATAATGGTAATATGCCGCCGATATCTGTTAATACTTCATCGCTTAATTCGACGATTTCGATATTATGCTTGCTTGTGAAATCTATGATATCCTTATAATCTTTATGGCTTTCAATTCTGCCGTTTACTGCAAGTTTATTTGCGCTGATTTTGCCGCAACAACCACCGATGAATCCATAATCGTATCCTTTCAATCGAATGGAATTTTTTGAAATGAACAGAACGTCGTTCAGAAAATTCTGAGCGGATCTGTAGATGGTAATATCATCTGTAATTATTGCAGATTCATTAATTGCGCAGATTGAACATCCTGTATAGCCTTGGTTGACTGTTATAACGTTAAAACTGTTAGTTTGGGCAAAATCCAGGATTTCTTTGGCTATGGTTTTTGGATTTAAAAATATGTTGTTACCTACAATTTTGCAGTTAAGCAAAACGTCGTTCGGGTAAGTGTTTCCGGGTTGTGCCCCGGTTACTGATAAATTGATTTTTTTCTTAATCTCCCCTGTGCACAAATGTTCGGATGAAATCAGAAAATCATTATTTCCAAGATGAAGAATTTGCAAATCTGCATGAGAATTAACAGGTTCAGGGAATCTTTTATCAGCTTTTATTAGACACGTTTCAATGTTTTGAGAATTAAGTGATTTGATTGCTTTGGTTGCATCAGATGATATTGCAACTAAAGTAACCTCCCCTGTCGGCAGGTTCGGTTTTTCAATAAACTGTTGATTATACTGCTGCTTCATATGCTTCATTAACGTTTCTTGCTCCAACGATTTCAATGTTACCTTTGAAACCGTCTGAAAGTGTTTTTAAGTTATGTTTCGGTATGATGCAACGGTTAAATCCGAGTCTTTCGGCTTCTTTAATTCTTTGCTCGCAGTTCGAAACGGAGCGTAATTCGCCACCAAGACCGATTTCACCGATAACCAGAGAATCATCTCTGATAGGAGTATCTTTAAAGCTTGATATCATTGCCAGTGCGACAGAGAGGTCAGTGGCAGGTTCATCGAGTCTTAATCCGCCTACGACGTTGATATAAGCATCACAGTTATTCATAAAGAATCCGGCTCTTTTTTCGAGAACAGCAAGAAGCATAGACATTCTGTTATAATCAAAACCTGTAGCCATTCTTCTGGCGTTGCCGTAATTTGAAGCAACAACAAGAGCTTGTACTTCTGCAAGAATTGGTCTGCTGCCCTCCATAACGCAAGCTATGCAGGTACCTGCGGTGTTTTTTGGTTTTCCTGAAATGAGCATAAGTGAGGGATTTGGAACTTCAACAAGTCCTTTATCCATCATTTCAAAAACACCGATTTCATTTGTTGAACCGTATCTGTTTTTGACTGCTCTTAAAATTCTGTATGATAAATGACGCTCACCTTCAAAATAAAGAACACAGTCAACTATGTGCTCAAGCACCTTGGGACCTGCAATATTTCCGTCTTTATTAACATGACCGACGATGATTGTTGGAATTCCAAGATCTTTTGCGCAATGCATATACATATTTGTTGATTCTCTTACTTGCGTAACGCTACCCGGTGAAGAAGAGATTTCTGAAACACTCATGGTCTGAATAGAGTCAACAATAATAAGATCAGGTTTTTCGGCTTTGATATATTCAACAATTGACTGCACGTCTGTTTGGCACATAATCAGAAGGTTATCAGTATGTACGCCAAGGCGTTTTGCTCTGAGCTTTATCTGGCGCGCTGATTCTTCACCTGTAACGTATAATACTCTGAGTTTGTTGCCGAGATATTCGCAAATCTGCAGAAGAATGGTTGATTTGCCGATACCGGGATCACCGCTTAAAAGAACAAGTGAGCCCTTAACGATACCGCCGCCAAGAACCCTGTCAAGCTCTGACATACCTGTTTTAAAGCGTATTTCGTCATCGGCATTAATCTCGTTAATTGTTTGTGCAAAAACTGATTTTGATGCCGTTCTGACGGTCTTTTGCTGTGTTGGAGTGCGGATATCTTCTTCCATACAGTTCCATTCACCGCAACCGGGGCAACAGCCATACCATTTAGCACTTTCGTAACCGCATTCACTGCATATATAAAAAGATTTTGTTTTACCAGCCATTTTTAATATACCTCCGAAGAGTTTAAATGATTTAAAATTCCGTATGCTATAAAAAATGCAACCTGCTTTTGATAAGATTCTGATTTGAGCAGATTTGCTTCAGCTTCGTTTGAAAGAAATCCGCATTCTACCATAACTGCAGGTGCGGTTGTGTTTTTTAATAAATAAATCTCATTGCCGCTTTGCTTGATTTCTCTTGAGTTTTCTTTTTGTAGATTTTCTGTTATGCTACTTCTTATTGACAAGGCAAGCTTCTGAGATTCCGGATGGTTTTTTGAATAGAATATCTGTGCACCGTTATATTTTGCTTGCGAGAAATAATTCTGATGTATACTTACAAATAGCGCGTTCTCTGTTGATTCAATAATATTAAGCCTGTTACGAATATCAGAAATTTTTTGGTTTCTGATACCGGTAACTCCGCTGTCGTGAATTGAGATATCAGTTTCTCTTGTCATCACAGTTTTAACTCCGTAAGTTTCAAGAATATCACGGAGAATTAATGCAATATTCAGGTTGATATCTTTTTCAAGAGTTCCGTCTTTGGCTTGAGTGCCGCCGTCAATGCCGCCGTGTCCCGGATCTATTATTACAGTGTAAGCTTCGTTATTGCTTACTGCAGCTCCAAGGGCATAATCTTTAATAATAAAAAGATAAAATCCTGTCGCAAGAACAAAAAATATTAATACAAGGGTTGAAATAAGGACAATTCTTGCTTTAAGTTCTGATGAAACAACTATTTTCATCTTATCAGCTCCACATTTCTTTTTTAAAATAATATGCAGAGATTGATGTTGAATTGACTTTTATTTTAAATTATTGATTTTTCTGTAATCGATATAATCTTGAAGAATAACTACAGCGGCAACCTGGTCAACAACAGCTTTGCGTTTTTTGCCTCTTGTGTTTGTAACGTTGAGTGCGTTGTGAGCAGTAACGGTTGTTAATCTTTCGTCGCGCATAATATGTTCAATGCCTGTTGCTTCGGTGAGTTCGCTTGCAAATTCACTGCATTTTACTGCTCTGTCCCCTATTGATGAATCCATATTTTTCGGCAGACCAACAACAAAAAGTTCAGGTTTATGTTTTTCAGCCAAAGCCTTGATTTCTTCAATAAGAAGCTCTTTTTTTCTTTGAGTGATAACGCAAACAGGAGATGCGAGCATTTCAAATTTATCGCAAACGGCTACACCTGTTCTGACATCACCGTAATCAATTGCCATAATAACCATTATAATTTCACCTGTTTCTGAATTTAAAAACAGCGGAGTTTGCGTAGATACAAACTCCGCATTAAATATTAACCGATGATTTCGTCAACTATACCGCCGATGATTTCATCAACAACGTTGCCTGATGGGTCAAGAATTAATCCGTTGCACGAGGTACAGGTGGGCGGCAATTTGCTGATTTTATACCAGCCTGTGCTTGTGGAGGCGCAATTTGCACTTGCAATGTTACCTGTTACTGTGCAATAAGTCTTTTTGATTGTTCCTGTGCTCTTGGGGAATTCCTTTTCGGGCAAATCTTCATGAATTCTGTCAAATACAGTAATAAAAATTTTGCCGCAAGGGTTAACGTCAACGTCGAGAGTTTCGGGCATATCAAAGCCAAACCAGATAGCTGTTACATAATAAGGTGTGCCGGCACAGAACCAACGGTTAGTGTTGTTTGAGGTTGTACCTGTTTTAGCCATAATCTGAAAATCGCGCACGTTTGAGCCTTTTCCGTAATAGCTTGTGTCAACGGTCTGAAGAAGTTCGCACATAATGTCAGATGTTTCTTCGGATATTGCTCTGTGATTGCGAGGCTGTTCATTGCTGAGAATGATTTCGTCACCTTTGCTGTTGGTTACTTTGTAATAAGAATAAGGATAATAATAGAGTCCTCCGTTGCCGAATGTGGCATAAGCCGCAGCCATTTCAACTGTTGTTGTTCCCTTATAGAGAGCACCGGTTGCAAGAGGTGCAAGCTGAACGTCTTCTTTTTTGTTGAGTTTTGAAAGATGGAAAGCGTCCTTCAGATAAGCAAAAGACGTTTCGGCACCGATTTCATAATTGATGATTCTGGCAGGAACAGTATTGTGCGATTCCTGAATAGCATATTTAACCGATACATCCTTGTTCGTGCCCTTTGTTCCGTTAACGTTCTGAGGCCAAAGCTGACCGTTGATTGCGAGCGCATAGTCTCTGATCATACTTGAGAAATGGATTTTATCAAGTTCAATGGCAGGAGCATAACATGAAATCGGTTTGATTGTTGAACCGGGCTGACGATAAGAATTAGCAGCTCTGTTAAGACCTCTGTTTTCTGTTTTTTCGCCTGCCTGACCAACAATAGCCACTACTCTGCCTTCATAGTCCATAATTGTCATAGCAGACTGTGCAGGTGTTCCGTCTTTTTCACTGTATAATTTGGGGAAATTGATTCTGTTAACGTAAACGTCTTCAAGCTCCTGCTGTACCTTAAGGTCAACAGCTGCATAGATTTTAAGACCGCCGTAATAAATTCTGTCAACAGCTTCCTGGCGAGTGATGTTTTCTTTTGCCATAAGGTCGTCGCGAACACATTGAATTACATAGTCAACATAGAAACTGTTGATTTTTTCTTCAACAACTACGACGCTTTCTTCAGTGGGAACGTATTTTTCACTGTTTGTAAAAATAAGCTCATATTCGCAAGCTTCTTTATATTCGGCATCCGTCAAAGCACCGTTGCGATTCATTTGTTTAAGGCAATAGAGCATACGCTCACGGTTGTTTTCAGGATGGAGCAAGGGATTGTTTTTTGTTGGTTTCTGTGTGATTGATGCTATAGCTGCACATTCAGCAGCGTTCAATTCAGAAACGTCTTTGCCGAAATATTTTTCGCTTGCCGTTTTAACACCGTAACAACCGCTTCCAAGATAAAGAGTGTTAAGGTAAGCTTCAATAATCTGATCTTTATCGTAATGTTTTTCAAGATTCAGCGCTGAAAGAATTTCTTTATACTTACGAACAATTGTAACGTCGTTATTTTCGGTAAGGTTTTTAATAAGCTGCTGAGTAATGGTTGAACCGCCCTGACCGATATTTGAGGGCTTGACAATAACGCCGACAGTTCGCTTCCAGTCAACACCGTGATGCTCTTCAAAACGTGTATCTTCAAGCGCGATAAAAGCATTTTTCATATGAGGTGAAATATCGTCAAGGTCAACCCAAACGCGGTTTTCTTCGCCGTGGAGTCTTGCTATTTCAACTGCATCACCGTTTTCGTCATATGCATAGATAAAAGACGTCTGGTTCTGGTTGGCTTTATATTCTTCAAGGTCAATTGCAAGATCTCCGTTAACATACGAGATTGCGTTAAAAAGAATATAAGATGCAACAACGCTTACTGTCAAAACAACAACGCATAAAAAACCAAGAAATGATATCAAAGCGATTTTAGCGCCGCTTTTTGCATTGTTTTTGGTATTTTTTATTTTGTTATCAGAAGGATTTGTCAAAACACTTGCCTCCTTTGATTTTTATTTATTTATAAAATTCTAAAATTAAATCCGTATTATCAAATTGTAAAATTTTATCAGTCTTTGAGATAAGATTTGAGTGCATTGATTTCATTTCTTAAAAAAGATAAATCAACGCTGCTTGCTTTCGTTTCTTCAGTTGCTTCTTCTTTGATAGTGAAACATTCTGATTCATTTTCATCGGGATTCACTTTTTCTGAATCAACAGTGTTATCGCAGAAATCAATGTTTAGATGCTTGAGAATCAGGTCAATCTTGCTTTCAAGCGTTATAAGCGAGGCGAAGCTTTTGAAAAGATATTCATTTCGCTTTTCAAGCAAATCAATCTTATTCTGAAGATTTTTAAGATATAAATTAGTCTGTTCTATATCGTATCCGTTTGAACAGATATCGAGTTTTGTGTCAAACATAAAACATCCTCTATTCATTATTTGAATTTTTTGCCGTATTTAATCTGATTATTTAAAAAAGCTATAAGAATTATTATTAACCATAAAGGAAGAAACATTAAAAGAATTAACACTGCTGAAATTATAATCGCCGGACCTTTTTTGCTTTTTTTAACTGTTTCAAGTTTCTGGGGGAAGGATATTTTTTCAAAGCTCTCCCCCGCTTTTATAAAAGGATAAATTTTTAAATCGGCATTATAAGCATCGATTTTGGGATTATAAAGCAATGATTCAACAAGACTTGCCGCATCAGGCACAACCTTAAGGAGCTTTTTTAAATCAATATGAATTGTGTTGAGAATACTGTCAATTATGTTAAGAAAACCGATTGTTATTTTATAAATCGGAGTTTCAGGTGGATATTTGCTTTCACCACCGAAGAGGTTAAGAACCAGCTCTGTTATAACGTCAACAACTTTTCTGTCTTTGATATCAGCATAATCGGAAGGTTTAAGACCTGTTTCTTTTTTAGTCCATTTGGCTATTGTGCCTACCTTAAGAGAATTGAGAATTTTGAAAACAGGTTTGATTATCCAGCCAAATTTATAAATAACCTTAGGTTTAATGCTGATTGAAGTTGCCATATCAGCGAGCTTATCAATATCCTGCCCTGCAGTTTCAATCATTCCTTTTATTGTGCCGATAAGCTGATTTTCAAAAACATCTTTAAGATTAAGTCCTTTTTCTTTAAACGTTTCAGGCTCTTTTACATAGCCTGTTGAAGCATAAACGTTATTTGTTTCAGGATTAATTTCAATATATCTGATAACACCCGGATGACCGATGGGTGTGCCGGTGCATATATCATAGATAACGTTGCCTGCTTTGCTTTGTGCTACAGAAATATTATGTATATGCGTGTGGCCAGTGAGAATAAACTGAATGCCAAGGTCAGCAAGCTGAGGCAAACGCTTATCATAATCACCAAGCATATCACCTTTGCCGATTAATTCATAAATCGGAGACGGAGCAATAAGCGGATGGTGGGTCATTGCTATAATCATCTGACCGTCGTTTCTTGCTTTTTCAGCTTGTGCAGTTATCCATTCAAAGCATTCATCTGAAAATCCGCTTTTACCGCTTAAGTTTGAATCATCATTGAGTGCGAAAAGTCTGTATCCGTCACAAAGCTGAACGATATAAGACATACTCTCGCGGTGAACCGCAATTGCTTCATCAGGGCCGAATTCACGGTACATATCAAAAAGCATATCACGGGTTGCGGTTGGAGTTTTGATAACGTTATCACCGTCATAAGCATTGGTTTCGCCCGAGATTCTGAAATCGTGAGTGGCGGTAATAACGTAGACCTTTTTACCTTTGCTTTTAAACTCACGAAGCAACGCAATGAATTCTTCGTGCGCTGTGAGTTCACCGTCACTTGTAACGTCGCCGCTGATAAGCAGAATATCGCTGCTGTTATCTTCAGCTATCTGATCAAAAGCTGATTTCAGCAAATCGGCACTGCCTGCAAGAAGCTTCTGGCTTTTTGCACTTGCTTTTTCATAAGCTTTGCCGCTTGTACCGCTTTTTTCAGAATAATAATGTGTGTCGGTTAAAACTGTTATTTTCAAAGGCTTAAGGTTCATTTATTTTTCATTCCTTTTTGCAATATCAATAAGGTTTTTATAGCTGATTGCCATTGACTCTCTGGGATCTATTTCACAGATATCCTGCTCAATTACAATGTATTTTACACCGCTGTTTTTGCAGGTGTTATAGATAGCGTCAAGATTGAGGTTACCTGTACCGACTTCAACAAACTTGGGAGTGTGGTTGGTTATTCCGTAATCCTTGAAATGGCACACCTTCATTCTGCCTGCAATCTTTTCGATATATTCACAGGGATTAACGCCGCCAAATTGGAACCAATATGTGTCACCGATAAAACTGAATTCTTCGGGCTTTGTATCCTCAATAAGAACGTCAAAAATTCTTCTGCCGTTGGAAAGCTTAGCAAATTCAAATGCATGGTTATGATATGCAAACTGCAAACCGTTATCATACATTCTTTTGCCGATTTCACTTGTGATTTTAATAAATTCATTAAGTGAGTCAGCGTCTTTTCTGAATTCATCCGGCATACCACCGATGCCGAGAGTGTCGCAACCGAGCATTTTATGCTCTTTCATAACTGCGTCGAGGTCAGTGCGCATTCTGTCAAACGACGTATGAGTTACGCAAACATCCATATTGTATTTTTCACAAAGATAAGCAACCTTTTCAGCGGGAATGGGTCCAATACCTGAAATCTGAATAACGTTTATACCGATGCTGTTAAGATATTTAAAAGTTGCTTCGCAATCGTCATAATTCTGAATGTAGTCGCGCAATGTATAAAGCTGCGCACCGAGTTTTATGCTCATAAGTATACCTCCGCATTATATTTATTACATTATATAACTAAATATTTAAATTTTCAAGATTATATTTGATTTTCATTATGGTTATCATTATTTTTCTGTTTATAAATATAATTAAAATAGCTGCTTAAATGCAGCAAATAGTTAATGAGGTGTATTTATTTGTTTGCTTTGTTGACACAGCTGATTTCAAAAGGACTCTTGTTTTTTGCGCTTCATATCAATCCGGGTAATTCTTTTCCCCCTGCCCTTAATGCAAAAGAAGAAAAGGAGTATCTTGATAAGTTTAAGAACGGAAGCGTTGACGCAAAAAATAAGCTTGTTGAGCATAATCTGCGTCTTGTAGCTCATATAGTTAAAAAATATTATGCCAATTCGGAAGAGCAGGATGATTTGATTTCAATCGGAACAATAGGACTTATTAAAGCTATTAATTCGTTTGATGATTCAAAAGGTATTAAGCTGGCAACTTTTGCTTCAAGGTGCATTGAAAATGAAATTCTTATGTATTTCCGAAGCAAAAAGAGAAACTCACAGGAAATATCAATCAGCGAACCGATTGATACTGACAGCGAAGGTAATCCGTTAACACTTATAGATATAATCAGCATAGATGATGATATCACCGATAACATCGATCTGATGATGAAAACTGAAAAGCTTTATAAATTTATTGAATCTATGAAAGATGAACGAGATAAAACAATTATAATTATGCGGTACGGGCTTTATAATAATGTACCTATGACACAAAATCAGGTTGCTGCAAGGTTAAACATTTCACGTTCGTACGTGAGCAGAATTGAAAAGAAGATTATTGACCGATTAAGAAAATATTTTGATATATAAAAGAAAAAGAACCGCTTAAAAGCGGTTCATAATTTTCTGCTTTCTTATTTAATGAAAAGGAAGAAAAGGTTTGCGCCGAGTGAAAGAACAAAGAAGATAGATGCAAGAATCTTTGTGATGTTAACAAGTTTCTGCTCAATGGTCTTGCTCTTGTTTTTGCCAAGGAATGTTTCAGCGCCACCAGCAATTGCACCTGAAAGACCTGCTGAACGACCTTCCTGAAGAAGAACGATAGCAATGAGAGCAATTGAAGTTACGATAAGCACAATGCCTAATACGATTTCATACCAAGCCATGAAAACTGACCTCCAAAAATATTTTTACTAAAGGATTTTAACACACATTAATAATAATTGCAAGATGTTTTTTTAATTTATTTCCGGAAAATACCATGAATTTCTTTGAAATAATTGCAAAATATATTTTTGCAGAGATAAATCAAACGCGTTTGCTGATTTTGCTCTGCTTTGAACCGCCCGAAGCAGATAAGCTTTGAGCGGTTCTCTGTTATTCATCAAAAAGAGAAATCTGCTCTGGTTCATCTTCCGAACTCAAAAGTGCGCCTGCAGCAGGCAGATTTTTTGCCTTATATCTGTAAGGCTTCGCGAATTCACCTTCACGATAATCTCTGGCACTGATGATGCGCTGACCTTTTTTGAGCGTCATAACACTTACGCCAATAGTATCTTTGGTTGTTTTGGGTAATATAACCGCAGTATTGATGAGCAGGTTTCTGCCAGCGCTTGAAGTGACAACCATTTCTCTGTCTTCAGGAATATGAATGATGTCGGCAAGCGGTGATTTATCTGAATAAGCTTTGATAAGCTTTTTGCGTTTGGTGACCGTCTGATAAGCGTTAAGGTCAACCTTGGCAACTTTACCGTTTTCGAAGAAGAACATCATATAGCCCTTATAATCGCCCGTTACGGCCATATAAACAGGAACTTCGCCTTCGTCCATTTCAAGTTTTGCTGCAACGTAGTCACCAAGCACGCTAGCTTTTGTGTCTTCAAAGAAAGCGGCATTTGTTTTATAAACTTGCTGCTTATTTGTGAAGAACAAGAGCTCTTTTGCATTTGTTGTTTCGAAGGTCTGAACAATCTCATCACCCTCTTTGAGCTTGTGAACAGCGCTCATTCGTAATGAAAGAGGAGTGATTTTTTTGAAGTAGCCGCCTTTTGTGAAGAACAGGTTTACGGGATAATCGGGCACTTCTTCTTCAACGCTTGTTTCTTCAATCTCCGTCGAATAAATGATTTCAGTTTTTCTGGGTTTAGCATATTTTTTGATTACTTCTTTGAGCTCAAATATGATAATCTGTTTGATACGTTTGGGATTTGAAAGAATATCTTCAAGGTCTTTTATAGCAATTTCAAGCTTTTCGATATCCTGAAGACGCTTTATGATATATTCTCTGTTGAGGTGACGAAGTTTGATTTCTGCAACATATTCAGCCTGAATCTTATCGATTTTGAAGCCGATCATAAGGTTGGGAACAACTTCGCTTTCTTCTTCAGTATTGCGGATAATTTTGATTGCTTTATCAATATCAAGCAGAATTTTTTCAAGCGCTCTGAGAAGATGGAGCCTGTCTTTTGCTCGCTTTAAATCGTATGCGGTTCTTCTTCTTACGCAGTTGCTTCTGAATTCAATCCATTCGTTGAGAAGCTCTTTGACACCGAGAACTCTCGGATTGCCGTTGATAAGAACGTTGAAGTTACAAGAGAATGTGTCCTGAAGCGGTGTTGAAGCATAAAGCTTCTTCATCAGTTTGTCGGGGTCTGTTCCCTTTTTGATATCGATTGTGATTTTAAGACCGTTAAGGTCTGTTTCGTCGCGGATATCGTTGATTTCTTTGATTGACCCGAGCTTAACTTTTTCAATAATTTTATCGATTATCGCTTCGGAAGTTGCTGTCGGAGGTATTTCGGTTATTTCAATACAGTTGTTGGCTTTATCAAAGTTATATCTTGCTCTTACTTTGAAACCTCCCCTGCCCGTACGGTAAATTTCTTCCATCGCTTCTCTGTTATAAAGAAGCAGCCCTCCGCCCGAAAAATCAGGAGCAAGAAGAGTGTCAGCTACTTCGTGCTTTGAACTTTTGAGAAGTTCAATTGTTGTTTTACAGACTTCTTCAAGGTTGAATGAACAAATCGAGCTTGCCATACCGGCGGCAATGCCTGTATTTGCATTAACAAGAATGCTGGGGTAAGTTACGGGCAGAAGTGCAGGCTCTTTCATTGTGTTATCGAAGTTGTCAACCATATCAACGGTATCTTTATCGATATCTGCAAAAAGCTCTGTGCAAATTTTTTCAAGCTTTGCTTCGGTGTAACGAGAAGCAGCCCACATCATATCGCGTGAGAATGCCTTACCGAAGTTACCTTTTGAATCAACGTAAGGATGAAGAAGCGCTTCATAACCTTTTGAGAGACGAACCATTGTGTCATATATGGCGGCATCGCCGTGAGGGTTAAGCTGCATAACCTGACCAACAATTTTGGCTGATTTTGCTCTTGCGCCGCTTAAAAGACCCATTTTGTACATCATATAAAGAATCTTGCGGTGTGAAGGCTTGAAGCCGTCAATTTCAGGAATTGCACGGCTCATAATAACACTCATTGCATAGGGCATAAAGTTATATTCAAGAGTGTCGGTAATCGGTTGAGCCACAACCTCGCCTGCGCCGATGATATGAGTTTTATCATCAAGCTTTCTGAGCGAAGCGGTGATATCGTTATTCTTTTTCTTTGCCATAATTTAATCTCCGTTTCGTCAGTTTTAAGATACGTCGGTCATATCAATATAGAGATGACCGTTTTCAGCAATATAATCTTTTCTGCCTGCAAGATTATCACCGAGAAGTAAATCAAACTTTTCTGCAGTTGCCTCAGCCATTGAGGGCTCAACTTTGATAAGACGTCTTGTGAGAGGGTTCATGGTTGTGAGTGACATCATATCGGGGTCGTTTTCACCAAGACCTTTTGAGCGCTGAATGGTATATTTTTTGTTTCCGATTTCAGCAAGAGCGTCAGATTTTTCTTTTTCTGTGTAAGCGAACCATGTTTCGTCACCACAGGTGATTTCATAAAGCGGTGATTCGGCAATAAAAACTTTGCCTTCATCAAAAAGAGTGGGCATAAGCCTGTAAATCATTGTAAGAATAAGCGTTCTGATGTGGAAGCCGTCAACGTCGGCATCGGTACAGATGATGATTTTACTCCAACGAAGTAAATCAATGTTGAATGAAATCATATCTTTGCCTGACTTATGCTTTGAGGGCACTTCAACGCCACAGCCGATAACCTTGATAAGGTCTGTGATAATGTCGCTTTTAAAAATACGGTCATATTCAGACTTAAGGCAGTTGAGAATTTTGCCTCTGACTGGGATAATTGCCTGGAATTCAGAGTTTCTGGACTGCTTACAGGCACCCAAAGCTGAATCACCCTCAACGATAAAGAGCTCGCGAAGTTCGGGGTCCTTGCTTCTGCAATCAACAAATTTCTGAATTCTGTTTGTTAAGTTGCTGACGTTCTGAATCAGGGATTCTTTCATACCCTGTCTTGTTTTTTCTGCCTTAACACGGCTTCTCATATTAATGAGAACCTGATCAGCAATCTTATTTGCTTCAAGCGGATTTTCAATGAAGAAGATTTCAAGCTGATGCTTAATAAAATCTGTCATTGCATCCTGAATGAATTTGTTCGTGATCGCCTTTTTGGTCTGGTTAGCGTATGAGGTCTGGGTTGAGAAAGAAGAAATAACAAGAACAAGGCAGTCTTCAATATCCTGGAAACTGATTTTGCTGTCACTCTTCTGATATTTATTGTTTTGCTTTAAGAATGAATCAATCTGAGCAACAAAACCGAGCCTTGTTGCTTTGTCGGGAGAACCGCCGTTTTCAAGAAAGCTTGAGTTATGATAGAATTCTTTAAGCTGAACTTTGTTTGAGAAAGTCAACGAAATATTCATCTTAAGCTTATAATCAGCAAGGTCCTCACGGTCTCTGCCGACTGCGTCACCCTGCCAAGTCTGAACAGATGTCAGTGCGTTTTCGCCTACGCATTCTTTAACATAGTCCTCGATGCCGTTTTCATAGATATATTCATAGGTTTCAAAACTCTTGCCAACTTGATTTTTAAGAATGAAGCGAACGCCTGCATTAACAACAGCCTGCTTTTTCAGAGTATCCTGAAAATATTCAAGCGGAATATCAACGTCTGTGAAAACGTCAAGGTCGGGAAGCCACTTGATTCGTGTTCCTGTATCCTTTTTGGTGTATTCTTCCTTAATCATATCACCAACGATAAAGCCTTTTTTGAAATTAAGGAGATATCTGTAACCGCCTGTGTGCACTTCAGCTTCCATATAATCTGACGCAAACTGAGTTGAGCAAAGACCGAGACCGTTAAGGCCGAGTGAATATTCGTAGCTGCCGTTATTGTTGGTATCATACTTACTGCCTGCATACATTTCACAGAAAGCAAGCTCCCAGTTATAACGCTTTTCTTTATTGTTGTAGTCAACGGGCAGACCTCTGCCGTAATCCTGCACTTCGATTGAGTGGTCAGCATATCTTGTGACGATGATTTTGTTGCCGTAGCCTTCGCGTGCTTCGTCGATTGAGTTCGAAATAATCTCAAATGCGGCATGCTGACAACCGTCAAGACCGTCTGAACCAAAGATAACTGCAGGTCTTTTGCGCACCTTATCGGGACCCTTTAAGAGGGTCATACTTTCATTATTATATTCGGGTTTTTTAGCCATTCGGTAAATCCTCCCGGAAAACGAAATTTTTACAAATATCATTATACCACATCTTGTTTCAATGTCAAGCAAAAGCACAAGTTATAGATAAAAAATAAGCATCGGAATTTACATTCCGATGCTTTAGTTTATATCAAAATTATCAAAATATAACAGATTTTTTCTTGCCGTTTTTATTTACGGGATGTTCCTTAACTCTGACAATGTAATCAAGGTTAATAACTTCTTCACCGTCTTTTGTTTTTATGCAAAGCCAGTTTCCGTTAATGCCTGTTACGTTGCATTCAATAGCAGAAAGATTGCTGTTTGTAGTGTAAACGATACAGTCCTTACCTATGTATTTGTTGAAAATATCGCTCATATCTAAAATACCTCTTTTCTTTCGATTTTTGATAATCCTTCTGATGTTATTCTTATTATTTTCACGTAAGACAAAGAATAAGATAATGAAAAGAAAGATGACCGGAAAATAACTTGTCAAAGAATAACACCGCCCTTGCGTTCCATGCGAAGATAAGAACCTGCAGGGATTTCAACAGGACAATCAAAACTGAGCTTCATCATCGGATGAGGAGCATTGTCAATCAACTCGCCGTCAGCGTTCTTCAGACCTTTAACGGTTACTTTTATCGGCTTAACACCTTTAATCATAACCTCAAGTTCATCACCTTCAAAGAAACGGTTACGTTGCGAAGCATAAAGAACACCGTCTTTCCAATCCTCTGCAATTGCGGCAACGTCAAATTCTCTGACGTAACCGCCTCTGTAGAATATCTGGGCATCATCCATTGGGGTTGAATAATAAAAACCTGTGCAATATTGACGGTTGCTTGCTCTTCTGACTTCTTCAAGAATCCATTCTTCGGGCTTATAAAGCGGATCAAAGCCCGATTTTTCATAGCCATCAATGGCACATCTATAGGCGTTTACGGCTATGGCGGTGTAATATGCTGACTTTGCCCTGCCTTCAATTTTGAAGCTACTGATGCCTGCCTGAGCGAGCTCGGCAACATGTTCAATAAGGCACATATCTCTGGAGTTCATTATGTAGGTTCCCGTTTCGTCCTGTTCAACGGGAAAATATTCGCCGGGTCTTTTTTCTTCAAGCAGAGAATATCGCCATCTGCAGGGTTGAGCGCAATCTCCCCTGTTAGAATCTCTGCCTGTCATATAGTTTGACAATAAGCATCTGCCCGAAAAAGAAACACACATTGCGCCGTGAACAAAGCTTTCAATTTCGAGATCCTTGGGAGTTTTTGCTCGTATTTCAGCTATTTCTTCAAGCGAAATCTCTCTTGCTGTAACAATGCGTTTGGCACCCATGTCATAAAATGCTCTTGCGGCGGCATAATTGGTTATACCTGCCTGAGTTGATATATGGATGTCAACGTCAGGAGCGGCTTTTTTGATTATACCCATAACACCGATATCGGTTACTATGAAAGCATCAACACCGCTGTCTTTTGCATATTCAACGAAAGACGGCAAAGATTCAAGTTCATTGTTTCTTGGAACAGTATTACAGGTGAGATAAACTTTTGCGCCATGATTATGAGCATAATCGCAGGCTTCTTTTAAATTATCGCCGCCGAAACTTGCAGCGGCAGTTCTCATACCGAATTTGTCTGACCCGAGATAAACTGCATCAGCACCATATTCAATTGCGGCACAGAGCCTTTCTTTGTCACCTGCAGGTGCAAGAAGCTCCGGCTTTAAAAAATCATTCATATTAATACCCCGAACTGTATTGATTGTTTACTGTCAAAACGATATCGCCGTTATCACGGTGTTCACTGAAGGTTTTAGCCATATAGATTGTACCTCTGATATCGTGACGGAAATAGAAATAATCTGAATAGTTTACGTCCGGATAAAGAGCGGCATTGATTGCATCCTGACCGGGATTACAAACCGGTCCCGGAGGCAAGCCTTCGATTCTGTAGGTGTCATAAGCGTTAGTCAGAGCGGCTGTTGAACCGTCGGTATTATTGGGCGCAATTTTATTCTTGATATAATCTTTAGTTGAATCGCATTCAAGTTTAGGGTAGTTACCGGGATTATTAAGTCTGTTATGAAGAACAGCTGAAATCATACCCATCTGGTCAGCATTTGCAGCTTCTGCCTGAATTATTGATGCGATGATGATTATCTCATCTCTGGTATAACCAAGTTCTTCGCAACGCTTTTGATGTTCTTCAGTCCATTTGCTTTCGGCATTATTAATGAGCTTTCTGATAACGCTGTTTGCGTCACTGTCAAGGAAGAATTCATAAGTGTCGGGGCAAAGATAGCCTTCAAGTGAAAACGTTCTGTTATTTATTTTGTTTGTTTCTTTTATAAAATCATATTCAAAATCGGCATTTTTTAACGCAGCAAGCATTTCATCTTTTGAACAAACACCTGAAGAATTAAGTCTGTCAATAATCTGATAGATTGACCAACCTTCAGGGAAAACAAGCCAAGCCGTATCCTTTTCTTTGTTTGATGCCTTAAACTCGTTAAGCAAACCTTCAAGACCAAGATTGCTTTCGGGATAATATACACCGCTGAGATATTTGGGCTCATTTTTGCTTTTTTTGAAAATCTGAATGAATTCAAGATAAAACTTGCTGAAAAGCTTTTGCTTTATCAGTCCGTTATCTTTGAGAATGTCAAGAACGTCATCCGTTGTTGCGTTCTGCGGAATCTTTACCTCAACCTTTTCCTCGCTTCTGTTTATTGCGAGAACATCATTGATGCAGGTAATGCCGTAAGCAGATAAAGCACAGGTAAGAATAAGTATTACCGAGCAGAATATAAGAAGAGTATTATTTTTGAAATTAAAATTAAATGATTTCTTGTTTCGGGTTGATGTTTTTGAAATAACTTTTTTGCCCGTTACAGCTGTATCAGGTGTAACAGGTTGCTGAACAGGTTTAACGGGTTTTCTGTTTGAAAAGTATATCTCACCTTTATATTGAGGTTGCTGATCATTTATGATGGGTTGGGAAGTTTCATAATCATCAATATGAACTTCAAATTTTTTCTTAGGTGCGGGAGGCGTGGTAGTTTTATCAAGCTCAACAGGGGCTAAATAATCGGCATCGTCAATATGGACTTCAAATGGCTTTTTAGGTTTCTGAGGAATTTCGGGAAAATTGTTTTCGTTATTCATCATTAAACCTCCTGTATTTTTATTATCTTATTTTCTGTCACAATTGTTTTAATTTTAACGTCATATTCTTCGGCAGGCAAAGTGTCGGATAATTGTTTATCGCGGCAAATACCAACGGCATTAACGTTATTATCGGTGAGAAATTTGTCATAATATCCCCCACCGTATCCGATTCTGTTGCCAAACTTATCAAATGATAAAGCAGGAACGATACATAGGGTATTTCTGAAATCAAAAATCTTTTCGGATGTATTCGGGTCAACTGTGGGAATGCCGAATTGTGTGCAAACGAGATCAGCAAAGGAATTGATTATATGAAAATCCATTTTATTATTTTGACAAAAAGGAACTGCAACTGCTTTGCCGAGTGCTATTGACTTTTCAATAATAAGTTTCGTTTCAACCTCATTATCAACAGATACATAAACCAATATTACTTTTGAATCAATAAATTCGGGCAGACTGAAAAGTTTTGTTGCTATATCTTTGTCAGCAGAAATGCGATATTCGGAATCAAATCCCTTTCGCAATTCTTTGAAATATTTTCTTAACTCGGTTTTAGTTTTTATGAGCATTGCAGTGTTGATTTAAGGTTATCGGCAAAAGCCTGACCTTTGAAATAAGCAACAACGGCAAGACCGAAATTAACAGCACTGCCCATTCCTTTGGCGGTTATGATGTTTTCACAGGTGGAAACGAAACTCTCGCTTATTTCTGCACCGAGAAGCTCATTTTCAAAACCGGGGAAACAAACTGCAGATTTACCCTTGAGCAGATTCTTTCTGCCGAGAATCAGCGGTGCGGCACAAATGGCACAAAGCAATTTTTTGTTTTCAGCACAAAATTCAATTGATTTGTGTACAGCTTCGCAATCAAAAAGGTTAAGTGTGCCGGGCATACCACCGGGCAAAATAACACCATCAAGACCGTCGAAAGTAATATCATCGGTTGTTAAATCGCAAACTACGGGAATTGAGTGAGAGCCGGTAATGGTTTTTTCGCCGACACCAACGCTTTTAATTTCAATATCAGCTCTTCTGATAACATCAAGAGCAGCAATAGCTTCAACTTCTTCAAAGCCCTGTGCAAAAAACATATATAACATTTGTGTCACCTCAATCGAGAGTTAAGTTTAAATACAGATTGTTTAAGTTAAAAATATCTTTAGCGTATTGCGAAACAGCAAGTGCCATGCCATTAGGCTTAATAACATAATGATCGCAATTAATCGGATAATCTACCGGCAAATCAATTTGAGTTTTTGAAACATTGACTGATGATAATTCTTTAAGTATTTCATCGATCAGATCTGTTGTAAAGCACAGTTCCTTTACAGAGCAAACACTGTCATTACAGCTGTAAAGTGAAAAGCCATTACGGCGTTCAAGTACTTTCCCGCTGTAATATTTATGGTAATCAATTGCGAACTTAATTGCTTTGTTATCCCAGACGAATCTGCCGTAATTCTTAAATGCATTTTCTCTTGCTGCAAAATAATTGTTACAGTTTTCAACGACATTGTTGCTGTTTTTATAAACTCCGTCGCTGTTAATAATTACTGTTTTTGTGGCAAAAACAGTTTTATAACCAAATTTACTGTAAAATTCATAAAGTCTGTCATCAGCAGGCTTAAGGCAAATCAAGTCAACGTTTCTTTTAAAAGCCAGATCCTCTGCAAAGGTAAGCATATCAGCCATTATTCCCCTGCCCCTGTGGGATTTGAGTGTTGCGGCGGCATAGAGATAATAAGCGGAATAAATTTTATCTGATGATACCTTACCTTCTAATAAATACAGCATTGAAATAATAATGCCGTTTTCTTCTGCAACAACCGTGTTTTCAGGTATATATCGGTTGTTAAGAAAGAATTCTATTGAGTCAACGGAGTCGCCGAATGCTTCATTCCAAAGAGCAATCAGTCCGGCTCTGTCTTTTGATTCAGATAATCTTAATTTCATTTAATTTCAAGCGCTTTTGCAACTGCGGCAAAAACTTTTTCGGAAATAACTTCAATGGGAAGAGGTTCACCTTTTTCTGCGCAAACGATTCTTGTCCAACCTAACTTCAGGCAGGAATAATCAGCAGCTTTTCTGCAGTTGTTCAGATATTCAACGTCTTTTTCGTGAATATCTTTTTTGCTTTCATCACCGTTATATCTGCCTGTCATAAGCTTCTGTGAAACTTCAATTGGCATATCAAGATAGATTACCGCATCGGGCTTTGGAATGCCCATTTTGTTATATTCAAATTCTTCAAGCCAATCAAGATATGCGTCCCATTCGTTTTCGGGTGTTTTGGTGAGCTGATGATATGCATTTGAGGTTGTGTATCTGTCGGCAAGGAATACTTCGCCATCAAGATATTTTTCTTTCCAGTAGCAGTTATAGCTCACGTATCTGTCGACTGCAAAAAAAGTTGATGCTGCATAGGCATTAACATCAGATGGTTTGTTGCCGAATCTGCCTGCGAGATACATTTTGACAAGTTCGCAAGCGGGGTCATCATAGTTAGGGAGCTTGATACAGTTAATATTTATACCTTTATCGGCAAGCTTCTGACGCAAAAGATTTTCTTGCGTTGATTTGCCGCTGCCGTCAAGACCTTCGATTACAATGAGTTTACCCATAATATGCCTCCATAATACAGCATAATTTTTAAATAATTATTATCAGTATATCAAATGTTTGTGTATAAATCAATACTTTATATTTGTTTTGCGAAGTCTTAATGAATTCGTAACAACGGTTACGGAGCTTAAGGACATTGCGGCAGCGGCAATCATCGGACTTAAAAGCGGTCCTCCGAAAATATGAAGCAATCCGGCAGCAACGGGAATACAAATAATGTTATATGCAAAAGCCCAGAATAAATTTTGCTTAATTATTTTGAAAGTATTTTTGCTGATTCTTAGTGCTGAAACAACTCCTGCAATATCTGCGTTCATCAATACTATATCTGCTGATTCTATCGCTATATCGGTGCCTGAACCGATAGCGATACCTACGTCGGCGGCTGAAAGTGACGGAGCATCGTTAATGCCGTCGCCGACCATTGCAACTGTTTTGTCTTCTTTTTGGAGATTGAGAATTGTTTCAAGCTTATTTTCAGGCATAAGTTCCGCATAAACAGTTTTAATACCCGCCTCTTCAGCGATACCTCTTGCTGTTTTTAAATTATCGCCTGTGAGCATGATTGTTTCTATTCCTGAATTATTCAGTGAAGATATCACCTCGGAGCAGTTGTTTCGCAGTTTATCCGCAATTGCTATACCTGCGCAAGCAACACCGTTCACTGCGGCAAAAACTGATGTTTTGCCGGATGCTGACGTTGACTCAAAGAATTCTTTACAAACATCAAAATCAATATTTTCTGCTTCAAAAAGCTTCTTGTTTCCGCAAATAAGCGTTTTACCGTTAACCTTGCATCGGATGCCCATGCCGGTTAAAAACTCAATATCCGAAACTTCATCGGCTGTAACTCTTGCTTCGCTGCAATGTTTCACTATTGCTTTGGCAAGCGGATGCTCACTTTTAATTTCAGCCGAAAGAAAATATCGAAGTGCTTGATTATTATCAAAGTTGTTGAATGTAATAATATCAACAACTTCAGGTTTACCTTGTGTTATTGTGCCGGTTTTATCAAACACTACCGTGTCAACTTTGTTAAGATTTTGCAATGCATCACCGCTTTTGATCAGGATGCCCGATGAAGCACTTTTGCCCATTGAAACTGTTAAGGCGGTTGGAGTTGCAAGTCCAAGAGAGCAAGGGCAAGCAATGACTAAAACCGAAACAAAGATTTTGATCGCAAATGCAAAACTTTCACCGCTGATAATCCATGCAAGTGCTGAAAGAATTGCAATAATAATTACGGCAGGTACAAAAACGGATGCTATTCTGTTTGCAAGATTGGCTATCGGAGCTTTTGTTGACTGAGCTTGTGAAACATAATCAGCTATTCTTGCGGGAGCGGAAGTGCTGATATCCGCGGTAACTTTAAAAATAATATAACCGTTTGTGTTTATTGTTCCGCCGTAAATCTCTGAATCAACAGTTTTTTCAACGGGCATACTCTCGCCTGTAAGCATTGATTCATCTGCAGAGCAATTGCCGCTGATTATAACACCGTCAACAGGAATAGTCATACCTGATTTGACAGCAACCTTATCTCCGTATTTTAATGTTTCTGTGGAAACCTCTTTTTCTTCACCGTCAATAATCAGTAAAGCAGTTGATGGCGATAAATCCATAAGCTTTTCAACGGCTGAATTGGTTTTCTTTTTGCTTGAAGATTCAAGATATCTACCGATTAAAATAAATGTGAGAATAAGACCTGCGGATTCAAAATAAAGATGATGAATGAATTCGTGATTACCCTTAATAATCTCTGACAATGAATACAAACTGTAAAAAAACGAGGCAAGCGAACCCATCGAAATAAGTGTATCCATATTAACGTTTTTATGAATTGCGGCTTTGAATGCGGTTGCGTAAATGTCAATACCGCTGATCATAACCAAAACTGCGAGAATAAGCTGTGTTAATGCAAAATTAACGGCATTATTGGCGGGGTAAATGAAACTAGGTAAGGGTGCACCAAACATATGCCCCATTGAAACGTAAAATAAAGGAATGGCAAAAATTACTGAAAAAACAAGTCTGCGTTTAGCGTACCTTTCTTCTTTTTCAGCTTTTTCTCTTTTTTCGCTTTTTGTAGTGTTTTTGGATAATGATGCTTCGAAGCCTGCGTTGTTAATTGCTCGGATTATAGTGTCAATATCAGTCAGTTTATCTTCAAATTCAATAAGGGCGTTAGCTCCTGTAAGATTAACACTGCAGGAATTAACACCCTCAATTTTATTAACAGCTCTTTCAACCGTTGCAGAACAAGCTGCACAATGCATTCCGTCAACGTTTAGAACAGTTTTAATCATAAATTTCACCTCTGAAAATTATTTTAAACTTAATCATTTTAAATTTCAAGAGTATTTTACGCTAATCAAAAAATTATCGGTTGAATTTGCTTGTTGTTAACAGCGGCGATAATTGCCTCTTCAGTTTTATTAAAATCGGCTATCATTGATCTTGGCTTTTCTTCGGGACTGTCTTGACTAAAAGGTACGAAATATACATTTTTTAAGTTCATAAGTTTACCGATATTTTTTGCCGAGCCTGAAAGAGCATCGTTTGTTGACATTGCAATCAGAAGCGGTCTGTCATTCCTTAAATGAGCTTTTGCGGCAAGAGTTACAGGTGTGTCGGTAATACCGTTTGCAAGCTTTGCGGCGGTATTGCCTGTGCAAGGTTCAATGAGTAAAATATCAAGCATTTTTTTAGGACCAATCGGTTCGGCGTCAGGAATGGTTGCGATGATTTTTTTGCCGCATATATTTTCAATGCACTCTTTATGTTCCGACGCTTTACCGAATCTCGTGTCGGTATTGAATGCATTAAATGACATAATGGGAATAATATTGTATCCTTTGTTTTTGAGCGCTTTCATTGTTTCAATTACTTCTTTAAACGTGCAGAATGAACCGCATAGAGCAAATCCGACATTCAGATTATTCATAATATTCCTCCCTGAGAATATTGAGAACTCCGTCTGCTATTATTTCTCCGGCAGTTTTAGGAGCAACCTTGCCCGGCAGTGAAGAACATAAAATTGCGTTCAGACCAAGCTCTGATGCTACAGCAAAGTCTGTTCCGTAAGGTGCAGAAGCGATGTCGATGATAAGGCAGTCGGCTCTTAATTTTTCAAGAATATCTCTTTTGAGAATTACCGAAGGAACAGTGTTGATTATTATGTCAAAATCACTTGCGTATTTATCAAATTCTTTAATTAAACAAGAATTAAATCCTTTTGATTTTGCTTTCGCAAGATCTGAATATTTTCTTGCACAAACAGTCACGTCTGCGCCGATTGAAGCAATAACGTCAGCGGTCAAGCCTGCAATTCTGCCGAAGCCGAATACTGCGCATTTACTTGAATTGATTGTATATTCGATGTTATCAATCATTGCTTTAAGAATGCCTTGAACAGTCGGTACTGCATTCATAACGGTTACTTCTTCTCTGCTGAAATAATCATAAACTTTGCTGTTATTCTTTCTTAATTTCATTTCCATTGGTTTGTTTATCATTCCGCCAAAAACTCTGTGTTCTGCAGTCAGAAATGAAACGATTTCTTCAATCTTTTCTTTCATCGGTACAATGCTGTAAAGATGCTTGCCGTCTTTGGTAACGGGTAACGGGAAAATGATGTTTTGTGTTGATTTGATTTCATCAATCAAAGATGCACAGCATACTCTGGACTTAACAGGCAAGCCGTAAATCTGCACATAATGACCGAGATTTTCTAAATAATCTGCCATATATAATTGGCGACTGTCGCCGCCGATAATCAGAAATTTTTCTTTGTTATTCAAGTCAGCACCTCCTTATGGTGTGATACTATATTTTATGATTTCCGAACCTTTTTGCTACAAGTAAATTTTATTGTTAAATTTTAATTTAGTGCTTTATTTTTTAAAAAATATGTAATATAATAAATTTAATAATTTGAAAGGAAGAAATGAAATGTTTGAAATTGATGAATTACTCAAACAGGTCAAAAGAATACATTTTATCGGCATAGGCGGTTCAGGTATGTGCCCTCTTGCTGAAATTTTGCATAATGAAGGATATCTGCTTAGCGGTTCCGATAATAACGAAACCGACACTCTTGCAAGAATACGTTCTATGGGTATACCTGTTGCAATGGGTCAGAGGGCTGAAAACATTGAAGGCGCAGAGATGATAATTTATACTGCGGCACTGTTAAAAGATAATCCCGAGCTTGTTGCAGCTCTTGAATCAGGAATTCCTACGTTTGAGAGAAGCAAGCTTCTCGGCGCGGTTACAAGATTATATCCCAATTCAATCTGCATCAGCGGCACACACGGCAAAACAACTGCTTGCTCTATGCTGGCTCAGGTGCTCATTGAAGCTGATTTTGACCCCACAGCGGTTATCGGAGGCAAGCTTCCTCTCACGGGTACAAACGGTATGGTTGGTCACAGCGAGCATATGGTTTGCGAAGCTTGCGAATTTGTTGACACTTTCCTCGATTTATCGCCCGATATTGCCGTAATTCTTAATGTTGATGAAGATCATCTTGATTATTTCAAAACATTTGATAATCTTAAAAAATCATTCACAAAGTTTGCTTCAATGGCAACAAAGATGATTATATTTAACGGTGATGACCTTAACACGGTTGATACCGTTGTACCTGCTGCGGAAATCAGCAAAAAGCCTGTTATTTCATTCGGTCTTGATGACGGAAACATTTACCGAGCGGTCAACGTTGAGCTCAAAAACGAGTTCGCTTCATTTGACCTTATCAGATACGGTGAAAATGTTGGCAGAGTTACACTCGGTGTTCCCGGTAAGCATCACGTTTATAACGCGCTTGCCGTAATTGCATCAGCTATGGAATCCGGTGTGAGTTTTGATCAGTGTGTTAAAGGAATTCTTGATTTCAAGGGTGCTGGCAGACGTTTTGAGATTCTTGACGTTGTTGACGGCATTACGATAGCCGATGATTATGCTCACCATCCCAAAGAGCTTGAGGTTACTCTCAAAACAGCAATGAATATGGGTTATAACCGTGTTTGGGCAGTTCATCAACCGTTTACCTATTCAAGAACTCATATTCTTTTTGATGAATTTGTCAGAGTGCTTCAAATTCCCGATAAATGCGTTTTAACTGAAATTATGGGCTCAAGAGAAGTTAACACATATGGGATTTATACGTCACAGCTTGCAGAAAAAATCCCCGGCAGTGTATGGTTTAACACTTTTGATGAGGTTGCAGAATATGTTGTTGACAATGCACAGAGCGGTGACTTGATTATCACGCTTGGTTGCGGTGATATTTATAAAGCAGCTAAAATTATGATTAAGATGTTAAAGGAAAGGCAGTAAAATTATGAAATACGGAATTAATAAAACCAATTTCAACGATTTCTCTGTTTATGAAATCAATAAGCTTGAAGGCAGAGGATACGCAATCCCCTATTCTTCTAAAGAAACTCTCAAAAAAACACCCTTTAAAAAAGAAAGAGCAAGTTCAGACATTGTAAGACTTCTTTCGGGCGAATGGGATTTTAAATATTTTGACAGCAATAAAAATCTGCCTGATGAAATTGATACAGATGCAATTGCATTTGATAAAATCAAAGTTCCTTCTACCTGGCAAAGAATCGGTTATGACAGCCCTGCTTATATCAACTGCCCCTATCCTTTTGATGATGCTCCTCCTTACGTCCCCGCTGAACAGCCTGTAGCAATTTACAGAAAGTTTTTTGATGCTGAGATAAGCGAAAAGAAATTTATTCTTTCATTCCTTGGCGTTATCCCCTGCATTGACCTTTATATTAACGGCAAGTTCGTTGGTTACAGTGAAGGCGCACATAATACCGCTGAATTTGATATTACCGATTATGTTGTCGACGGTAAAAATGAGCTTTTTGCTGTAATTCATAAATGGTCAAACGCTACTTTCCTTGAGTGTCAGGATATGTTCCGCGAAAACGGAATTTTCAGAGACGTTCTTCTTTATGAAATGCCCGAAACATATCTCAACGATATTTATTACAGAACAAAAGAAACTTCAAAAGGTTGGAATCTTGACGTTAATTTTGATATCGCAGGCAATGCGGCTGACTTTAATGTTTCGGTTGAAATCTTTGATGCTAAGAATAAGCTCGTAGCAAAGAAATGCGTTGAAGCCGATAACAAGCTTTGCATCGGTTTTAAGAATCTTGACGTTATCTCATGGAATGCTGAAATTCCCACTCTTTACACGGCATTTGCAACTATGTATAAAGACGGTAAAGAGGTTATGACTGTCAGAAACTATATCGGTTTCAAGACTGTTAAAATCAAGAAAGATATCTTCACTGTAAACGGCAAAAAGATTAAGGTTAAGGGTGTTAACCATCACGATTCACATCATAAAACAGGTTATGTTATGACTCTTGCCGATCTTGAAAAAGATATCAAGCTTATGAAAGAACTTAACGTTAACGCTGTCAGAACGTCACATTATCCTCCTGATGCACAGTTTCTTGTTCTTTGTGATATGTACGGTCTTTATGTTATTGATGAGGCTGACATCGAAACTCACGGTTGCGGTTGCTCGCCTCACGAAAATATTAACCTTATCAGTCATGATCTTGCATGGGCACCCAGATATCTTGACAGAGTCAAGAGAATGTATCAGCGTGACAGAAGCCGTGCAGGCATTATTATGTGGTCACTCGGTAACGAAGCCGGCGGATATGCTTGCCATGATGTTTGCTATGAATTTCTTCACGACGTTTGCCCTGAAATTCCCGTTCATTATGAGGGCGTTGTCAGAAACGAAAGACATTCTTATGACGTTGTTTCCGAAATGTATACCAATCACGCTGACTGTGAAAGATGCGGCAAGCATACAAGAGGCAAAAAATATACTCCCAAGCCTTTCTTCCTTTGCGAATACGCACACGCAATGGGAGTTGGTCCCGGCGGACTTGAAGAATACTGGGATATTTTCTATAAGTATGATAATCTTATGGGCGGTTGCATCTGGGAATGGAGCGACCACGCATATTATCATCCCAACGGTAAGCTTAAATTCACTTATGGCGGTGACCACGGCGAATGGCGCCATGACGGTTGCTTCTGTGTTGACGGTCTTATGTACCCTGACAGACGTCTTCACACAGGCGCAAAGCAGATGAAAAACGTTTACAGACCTGTCAGAGCATCACTTGTTGACGGCAATCTTGTTTTTCTTAACACAAACAGATTCAGAAACACATCATATATTACCGCCGTTTGGGAAATCGTTAAAAACGGTAACAATCTCCTTGCCGTTGATGAAGCTGTTATGGATATTGCACCTGAAGCAACAATGAGCATTCCTTTTGAATTCAGAATTCCCAAAGAAAAGTGCGATTGCCATATTAATATTTATTATTACAGTGGTGATGATGAAATTGCATTTGAGCAGATAGCTCTTAAGGAAGAGTTTGAATTCAGCCCTGTTAAATCTGCAGAGAAGCTTTCTGTTTCAAGCGATGCAGAAAAAACTGTTGTAAGCTTTAAAGACGGCAACATCACATTTAATGCTGAAAACGGTATGATTGAAAGTTACGTTATTAACGGCAAAGAAACTGTCAATAACTCCCCTGCTTTCGCAAAAGGTTTCATCCCAAACATCTACAGAGCTTATCTTGATAATGATACAAGTTATCGTGATGAATGGATTGAAGCCGGTTATGATGATTATTCTTGTATCTGCACAGATTTTGAAGCTGAGCTTGAAAAAGATAAGGCAGAAATTGAAATCTCTTATAAACTTAAAAGCAATAAGACAAAGAAGATTCTTGCAGAAGTTGAGATTGAATATGAGGTTTATAATGACGGCACAGTAAAAGTTGAGGCAGAATTCAAACCTGTAACCGCCAAAAAGCTTGCCGCTCATATGCCCAGATTCGGACTTATGCTTGAAATGCCTGAAGAATTCAGAAACGTTGAATACTTTGGTATGGGTGATTGCGAAAACCTTTCTGACCTCTATGCACAGTCAATTGTAGGTGTTTACAATACAACTGTTGAGGAAATGCACGAACCTTATATCAGACCGCAGGATTCCGGTAACAGATGTGCAGTAAGATACCTCAAGGTTACAGATTCTGACGGTAACGGCATTAAATTTGCATTTAATGACAAATACTTTAATTTCAATGCGAGGGAATTCACACAAAAACTTCTTCAGAAAGCCGCTCATCAGGAAGATCTGCATGATGAGAAAACAACTGTTATAAACATTGACGGCTTCACAAGAGGTACAGGCACAGCAAGTTGCGGACCTGATATTCTTCCGCAGTTTGAAGTTGACGGAAGCAAAGGTCTTAAATTCAGCTTCTATATGATGCCTGTCAAATAAAATTATATAAAAAAGAAAGCTTGCAAAGGTTTTGAACCAATGCAAGCTTTTTTATATTTGATTTTATTTTGTGCCGAAAATTCTGTCACCTGCGTCACCAAGACCGGGAACGATGTAGCCGTGGTCATTAAGATGATCGTCAAGAGCACCGATATAAATATCAACGTCGGGATGAGCAGTTTTGAGGGCATCAAGACCTTCGGGTGCGGCGATGATGCACATAAATTTAATATTCATCGGGTTTCGAAGTTTAATCTGAGTAATAGCATCAATTGCAGAACCACCTGTTGCAAGCATGGGATCAAGAACGATAACTTCTCTGTGCTCAATATCTGCGGGTAATTTGCAATAATATTCAACAGGTTTAAGGGTTTCGGGATCTCTGTAAAGTCCGATGTGACCTATTCTTGCTGAAGGAACCAGTTCGGTAACGCCGTCAACCATACCAAGACCTGCACGGAGAATAGGAACAAAAGCAAGCTTCTTACCTGCAAGAACTTTGGTTGTCGCTGTGCAGATGGGAGTTTTTGTTTCAACCTCTTTGAGGGGCAAATCTCTTGTTGCTTCATAGCACATAAGATTTGCAATTTCGCTGATAAGCTTGCGGAATTCTTTTGAAGGAGTTTCTTCATTTCTAAGGATGCTGAGCTTATGCTGAATAAGCGGATGATCCATTACCATAACTTTTGCCATAATTCCGTTCTCCTTTAATTTAAAATCTGTTTTCAAGATCTGTTACCTGTGCGATTCTTCTGATGTGACGTTCCTCGTTGCTGAACTTTGTGTCAAGAAATACATCAACAAGCTCAATGGCTTTTGCAACGTCAACAACCCTGCCACCAAGGCAAAGAATATTTGCATCGTTATGAAGTCTTGTCATTTCAGCTGAGAATTTATCGGAGCAGCAGCAAGCTCTGATGCCCTTAACTTTATTTGCAGCAATTGAAATGCCAACACCTGTGCCGCAGAAAAGCAGACCGAGTGTGCATTCGCCGCTTGTAACAGCCTTTGCGGTCTTTTCTGCATATTCAGCGTAGTCTGCTGAATCGGTTGTGTATGTGCCGTAATCCTTATATTCAACCTTTCTTTCATCAAGGTGAAGTTTGATTGCGTTTTTGAGTTCAAGACCTGCGTGGTCACTGCCGAGAGCTATCATTTTTTATTCTCCTTTTTTTAGTTTTAATTCTCGTTCTGCTTGCGGTAATCGAAGATATACGGGTGCGAGCAAAGCAGAATCCTCAAACAAATCGGGATTTGTATTTGCCGCAAGCGCAGAGCCGTAGGCTCTTTGATATCTTCTGAAAGTAGCAGAAAGCTTTAAATTTTCTATATCGTTTTTCATTGCGTTATAACAGATTTCAGCACCGTCGCCTGCAAAAATAACCGTTTTATCGGTAATCTTTTTGATTTCTTCGGCAAGTTCTGTTATCGGAACCGCATAATCGGCACAGAGCCTTGTAATAACACCGTTTTCAACGCTGAACAATGCTGAATATACCTGATTGCATCGAGCGTCCATAGCGGCGCATATAACGGCGTTTTCATCAATAAAATTATAAGCAATTGATTCAAGTGTTGAAACACCTGCGCATGGTTTATTGGCGGCAAGAGCAAGGCCTTTGACTGCCGCAACACCGATTCTGATTCCTGTGAATGAACCGGGTCCTGCATTAACACAGAATGCATCAATATCGTCAATTTTTAAATCAGCCTGACCAAGTGCATTATCAATCATCGGCATAAGCGTTCTGCTGTGAGTGAGCCCTGCATTTACAAAGCACTCGCTCAAAAGCGTTTCGCCATCGGTGATTGCAACACTTGCGGTTTTGGCTGAAGAATCAATCGAGAGAATTTTCAATATTTTCAACTCCGCTAACTTCAATTAGTCTTTCGTTTATATCATCGGTTTTTCTGATGGTAATTCTGAAACAGTCATCAGGAAGAACAGCCTCGATATTTTCGCTCCATTCGATAATAAGTGATGCACCTTCATCAAGATAATCAAAATATCCCGTTGAATATAAATCATCCCAACCGTTGATTCGGTACATATCAAAATGATAAAGCGTTTTGCCGCTTCCTCTGTATTCATTAACAAGAGCAAAAGTAGGACTGCTTACGTCGCAATCGATACCCATACCTTTGGTAAAACCTCTTGTGAAAGCCGTTTTGCCTGCGCCGAGATCACCAAACATTGCCACTACCCTGCCGTAAGGAATCTTTTGAGCAAGTTTAAATGCAAGGTTTTCGGTTTCTGCAGGACTGTAAGTTTTGAAAACCGCCATAATTCACCGCCTGACTGTCAGAATTATAACACAATTAAAATTATATTTCAATCAATTAAACCTCATATTTTGCAACAAGCTCGTTTGTCATTGCAGGAAGGTCTGTGATAAGACCGTCAACGCCGTATTTGATAAGCTTTTCAGCAATTTCGGGTTTATTAACTGTCCAGACGTTAACCTTTATACCGTTTTTATGAAGCTTCTTAACGTAGTGCTTCGTAACGCCGAAGTAATGAGGATGAAGATAATCGGCTTTGATTGATTTTGCAAATTTAACGTAATGGAAAACCATTGTTTTATAAAAGAAAGGTTTGTTGGGTGCATAAAGGAAACCTGTTTTGCAGTTGGGGTCAACTTTTTTGCATTCAACAAGAACTTCGGGGCTGAAGCTTGAAATAAGAAGTTTATCAAAAAGACCCATTTCTTTAACCGCATCAATGGTTTTCTTAACGATATCCATATTGCCGTCAAGAGGCGGTTTAATTTCGATATTCATTATCTCAACCTGTTCATCTTTACTGACTTCAAGAAATTCTTCAAGTAAAGGGAGCTGAGTGCCTTTGAACTTTGCATCAAAATATGAGCCGAAATCATATGTACGAAGTTCCTCAAGATTTTTTGAGCGAACTTCACCTTTGCCTGTTGAAGTTTCGTCAATTGTATAATTGTGGCAGATAACGGGGTAACCGTCTGCAGTGAGATGAATATCAGTTTCAAAGCCGTCGCAGCCGATTTCGAGCGATCTTTTGAATGCGGGTATTGTATTCTGAGGAGCTTCTTTGTTAGCACCTCTGTGAGAAATAACCTTGCACTTAGCCATATTTATCTCCTTCTCAATTCATTAATCCTTTGACTTATAATAGAGCATACAGTGGCAGAAGCCTTCAAATTCGGGATCTGCAATCTGCGCTTTGAATTCTTCACAGATGCATTTATATTCTTCTTTGATTTCAAGTCTGCAGGGGCAATAGCCGCCTTTGCGCTTTAATCCTTCGCGAATAGCCGCAACAACTTCTTTATCTTCATTAAGTCTGATTGCCATAATATGAAATTGCACTCCTTATATCAATTATATAAATGCGCAAGATAACAAATCAAAAGTAGAGGACCCAAAATATTAACGCATATGTATAATAAAATATCAACAAAATATGATATATCTTTAACTCGTTTCTTTTTGCAAATGTTTACTATGTCTTGGTTATTTTCAAATCTGTAAATGGTAAAATACAGTTTGGAATATCCTAAACCATAGATATTAAAAGACAGAAAAGCACTTTTGTTTATTTCTCGTTCCGAAAACATCTGTGATAATGCTTTCTTTCCGTAGGTCCATGAAATCTGTCCAAACCTATACCTAGTAAACTGTGTTATGTAATAAACAGCATCTTTGGGAAATTTGCAAGGAACAAAATAAAGTAAACATCCAAAACGAACCTTACATAAAGTCCAACCTTTTTGTTCCATAGACCACAAAAATTTTTCGGATTTTTTTACCGCAAATAGAAACATAGGCAAAAAAACTAATTTACTCTTTTCTATTTTTTTAATATTGTCTACATAATTGTTCATTTCTTAAAAAATCCTTTAACTAAATTAATTGCAGATGATACAACTGAATATTTAATGAGTTTTACATTTTTAAGAATGTTTTTTACTCTAGATATCTTGCTTTGTGCGGTTTTTAGTCCTTTTTCAACATTTGCAGTTCTTGATTTACTAGAAAGCAAGCGTTGTCTTGTCGATCCATTTTTTATCAGCTTGTTTCCTTGTTTAGTCATTAATGAAGTTACTTTTTCTCCTATCCCTCCTCAATTATTATATTATAGCACATAGGTTGCGGTTTGTATAGTAAAACTACAATTATTTTAAATAAATATTTAATTATTTACATATTCAATTTGAAATGATATAATATCTTCCGAGGTGATAATTATGAAACTCGGAATTATTAACGGCTGGAGCGAAGGCTGCATTGAATACGTTCACAATAAAGGACTTGATGCGGTTGAATTTTGCGTAAATTATAATTATGATTCAGCTGAATTTCTTTCAAAAGCAGAAGAAATCAAAGGTTATGCCCAAAAGTATAATGTTGCAGTCGGTGCAATCGGCAGATGGGGAATGCAGAGAATTGATGATAACGGCGAAATCATTCCCGAAGCTTTACAGAATGATAAAAACCTTATTGAAGCTGCTTCAATCATCGGTTGCCCTGTTTATAACTGCGGTGTAAATGAAGTTGAAGGCAAAAGCTTTTATGAAAACTGCGAAATTGCAATCAATTATTTCAGAACTCTCGTTGATTTTGCAAAGGATAAAAACGTTAAAATAGCTTCATATAACTGCCGCTGGGAAAACTTTGTTGTTGAGCCTCAGGCTTGGCGAGTTATTCTTTCGGCAGTGCCCGAAATGGGTATCAAATATGACCCTTCTCATTCTATCGGTGACGGCGGAAACTATCTGAAAGAAATTCTTGAATTCGGTGACAGAATCTTACATTTCCATCTTAAAGGTACTGTTGAAATTTGCGGTGAGCATTATGATGATGCACCTGCAGGAATGGACCAGACAGATTGGAAAACAATAATGGATTTGCTTTATACAAAAAATTATAACGCTATGCTTTCAATTGAACCGCATTCAAGCTACTGGGAAGGCAAAAAAGGTCAATGGGCTATTGATTTCACAGCAAACTATTTCAGACCTTACGTTATGCCTGATGATTATGAATACAGTGAGAATCCTTATATGCCTTAAAACAAACGCTCCGAAGCTTTTTGCCTCGGAGCATTTGTTATTTATAATACTTACCTGTTCTTTTCAGATAATCAACCAACATCATTGTCCAGTCGGTCTGAATAAAATCGAATCCCCTGTCTGCAAGCCAGCCCCAGCCGTAATCCTCCGAAACAGTGAGTGCAGAATCATCACTGTGACCGCCTGCAAGCTGTTCTTTATAATCATAAATAATAGCGTTTGCCCAAACAAGCTTACCGTCACGGTGCATCATTTCAATGAACTCATCGCTAGCGAGGTAAGAATCATCTTTTTTAAACAATACCTCTGCACCGACATAATTGATATTCATTTTTTTGAGCGCATCGTGCATATGAAACTCTTCAGAAACAATCGGAATAAATGCCAGTTCAGGGCAAAGACCCTCAAGCACACGCACAACGTTTTTTGAAAGCTTGCTTTTAACGAGAATCTGGTCAAGCATATTATGTTTTTTTACTGCTTCATAAATCTTCTCGGGGTTATCCCAGAATTTATCAATATTTATAAAGCATCTGCCTTTGAACTGTTCAAGAAAATCGTCAAAGCTTGCAATTCCGAACTGAGTGGGTGTTTTATCACCGTTAACATATTTGATTTTTTCTATTGCGCTGAACTTTTTGGTTTTTAATGAAGTGAATTTATTAAGGTGCGCTCTTTCCATACCGGGATGAAATAAAAAGAGCTTTCCGTCTACACTGCAGCTGACGTCTGCCTCAATCATATCAGCACCCTGCTTGAGTGCAATTTCATAAGCAGCCATAGTGTTGCAAGGAATGTTTCCGCCCGGCGCGCCTCTGTGAGCAACCACTATTATGTTTTCTTTCGATTTATCAATAAGATTCATATCAGCACCTCAAATCAATAATTATATAAAATAAATTGCAATTCAAGAAAAACCTCTCCGATTTGCGGAGAGGTTTTTGGTTTTACTGAGGTTGTCTTGTAAGTTCTTCTTCACCTGCGGTAACAGTTCTGCCGAGAGCTCTGTACATAACGTCAAGCTTGCCTTTATCAAGGTTGTAACCGAACTGGAAGATGAGGAATACGAGGGTGTAAACAATAGCAGGAATTATTGTGCAAACAGTAAGGATACCTTCGCCAACGCCTTCGATATAACCGGCATTAGCCATTGTTTCGCCGTTGTAACCTGCTATTTTGCTCAAGAGAGTAATACCGCCTGTATCGGCAAGTGTCTGACCGAGGTTACGGCAGAAAGTGTAAACTGCATAAACAGCACTTTCACTGCGGATACCTGTTTTATATTCCTGATAATCGATAACGTCTGTGATAATAGCCCAGTTTGTGATGCTTACAAATGAATAACCGAAACCGATTATAAATGTGAAGATCATAAATATAACGGGACCTGAACCGAGTCTGTCGCAATGAGGAACAATGAAGAACATAAGGATTGCGGCAAGAGCAGAGAAGAATGTGCCGAAACCGCAGAGTTCTTTTTTGCCGAATCTCTTTACGAGTTTAGGCATAAAGAAAATCATGATTGCCATAGGAGCATAGTTGGCAACTGTACCGATTGCACCGAGACCGGTGTTTTCAAAATAATTCTTATAAAGATACTGATTAAGTGACGCAAACTGAAGCTGACCGCTGATAAGAATACCGGAAATGGCTGCCATAATGAAAGGTCTGCTCTTGAGCATACCCTTATACATACCTTTAATGTCAACTTCAGGTTCTTCTTCAGAAGGAACGCGTTCTTTTGAAAGCTTATAGCAAATGAAGAATGAGAAAATTGAAAGAGCACCCATGATAACACCGAAAGTGAGCATACCGTTGGGATCTGCAACTTCAATTTCTTTGCCTGCTTCGTTAAGAACGCCTGTGCCCTTATAAATAATGAAAGGCGCAATGATAAGGGGTGCTGCGCCGCCAAGACCTGCACCGATAGTTCTGAAGGTTGAAAGTAAAGTTCTGCCTTCAGGGTCATCTGTGATAACGGAAGCAAGTGAACCGTAAGGAATGTTGATGGTTGTATACATCATACCGAAGCCGATATATGTGATGTATGCGAGTGCAAGAATAAGATTCTGGTTACTTGTGAAATCTGTGAAATTCACATAGCAGAGCATTGCCGCAATACCGAGAGGAATTGCAAACCACTTAATAAAGGGTCTGAATTTGCCGTCTTTTGTGGGCTTCTTTTTAGCTATAAGTCCACCCCAAAGAGGGTCATTGATTGCATCCCAGAGTCTTGCAATAAGGAAAAGAACTGTTATTCTTAATTCACCGAGTTTAAGAACGTCGGTATAAAACACCTTAAGATATGATGAAACGTATGTAAGGATAAAAAGATTGCCTGCATCGCCCATTGCGTAGCCGAGACCGTCTTTGAATCCAATTTTGTTCGGATGTTCAAATTGTGCATTTTCAAGTGAACGCTGCTTTTTCTCCATATCTTAACCTCCTTCTTTCTTTAATCTATATTAAGATAACACTTTAATTTGAAAAATGCAAGCAAAATTAAAAAAGAACCCATCATAAAGATGAGTTCTTTGAAATTAACTGAATTTTCGAACGATATTATCTACCATTGTATAGATAAATCCAAGAATTTCAATCGGCTTATAGCAAATCTTTCTGAAAAACTTGCCTGCAGAATTATCGTTGAATTCTTGCGTTTTTTCGATAGTGATGCTGTCAAGAAGTTCGTTATTATCCCCTCTTCTTGTTTCAAGAATGAGCTGATTGCCTTTAAATTCAAGTGTTGTATAAGTGGTAACTTCATTTTCAACAAGCTTATATGCAAGATGCTCAGCATCAAAATCATCGTCATAAACGTCACAAACAACGTTTGAATTCAGATAAATTATACCCTCGGGATTAACAAAAGTTTTACCGCCGGGTGCTTCTGCTTTTATTTTGCCGTTATGCATAAAGTGTGAGCGACCCTGTGAATGAGTGTGACCTGTGATAACAAGGTCAAGATCGTAAATCTGGAAAATGGGTGCAAAAATATTTGTGAGAAGAAGTTCTGTTTCTACATCGCCAATTGCATCGCCTGCACCGTGGATGCCGTGATGAACAACACCGATTCGCCATTTTGCATCTTTGTTCTTTTCAACTGCTTCTTTGGCAAACTTCATATGGTCAGGTGCGTTGCCTGAAGTTGAATCAAAAACAAGATAAAGAACGTCGCCGTATCTGAACCAGAAATCGCGGTCAAGACCCGTAAAAAACCTGCCGTAATATTCGTTGGGCATATTGGTGAAATAATCGTAGGTCATACCCTTTTTATCATGGTTGCCGATTGCAAGAGCAAGAGGCAAGCTTCGAAGAGCTTCGGGCATAAGCAGAGTCTGCCATTCGGCATCGGTTGAACCTGTTGAGGTATTATCGCCCGGTGAAACAAGATAGCTGATATCAGGGTTAGCTTCAAGAACGGTTGCAAGAAAATTATTCCAATAAAGACCGACTCTTGACTGAGTCGCATAATCATTATTATCATAAATCTCGGTAATCTGAATATCACCGACTACCATAACTTTGTGATCACCAAAGGATTTGGTTTCATATTTATATGCTTTACTCCAGCCGTTGCCGGTGTTCCACTGATAATAATATGTTGTATTTTCTTCAAGATTGGTTATTAATACTCTGCAAACAACCTGCGAATCTTTTTCAGCCGGAGTTGTTTCGCCTTTGAAAGTTAAGAAATCACTCATATCGGCATTCTTAGCAAGCCTTACTTCTGAAACGGCTTTATCGGCATCTGCATGCCAGCAAAGGCTGACTTGAGTTTCATCGGCGCCGACATTAAGAGTGGGTAAATCATTGTCCGTTGAAAGTGAAGAATAAATACCTTCCCATTCTTCCTTTGAAAGCTTGGGAGCGTGAAAATCGCAGTTTGCAGTTAACATAGTTTGTGTAATCATAATTATACCTATAACAATTGAAATCATTTTTTTCATTTAGTTCACCTTAATTATGCTATAACATCGGTGTCAGGCGCAGGTTCGGTTGTTTCAACTGAAGGTACCTGAATAGCCTGAATCAATGAAATAAATTTTGAAATGATGAGTTTTATGTATGCGGGCGAAAGTGTATCGATAAGAGTGTTGATAAGACCACTGATTGTGTTTACTTTTGAATAATCGGGATGAGCATAGCCAATGATAGTTGCCCTTGAACCGTTAACGGGTCTTGTTTTTTCGGTAACATATTCCGAACCTTCAAAATTGAGGTTTGAAGTGTTGCCTCCAATGCATTTGATTTTCGGGTTACTCTTTGAACCGAAGAATCCATCTTCCGTGATGATTTCAACGTGGTGAACGTTGTCGGTTCCGTCAACCTCTGTATTCATAAATACGATATCACCTTTACAGGGAATATAATCACTTGTTGCAGGATAATAAAGATCTTTATTTTTATACCAAACTCTCATACCTTCAACCGTTGAGCGCTTGGGGATAGCTGTGCCGCTGGCGCCAACCTGAGCGCCGCACCATGAAACAAAGATCGTGCACCACCAAGCATCAGTGGGATAACCGTAGTACCACTCAGTGAATTCATTGGCATTACTCTCGTAAAAACCGATTTTGCTTCTTGCGATTTCAACGATTTCTTCATTGATGGGAATATCTGTTGTTTCGGTTTCGGGAGGAGTTGTTGTTTCAGCAAAAGCAAACATTGTTGAGCCGAAAACTGTGGCAATAACTAGAATAATCGAAATTATTACCTTAATAAAACGTTTCTTCGTCATTATAACAACCTCTTTCAAATTTTATAATTTAATATATTATCACTAATTTATTCAATCTTCAATAGAATATTTAAAAAATTAAAACTTAAGTATCGTATTATTCGAATTCAGAAAGAATATATACACTCTGCATATATGTTAGCTAAAAGTTGCGGTATACTTTATTTAGTATTAAAATTGACAACTGTTTGGACATATAGTATAATTCAAGTATAAATATAATTATTTTCATCATATATAGTTTAGTAAAAATGGAGGTATGACCATGAAACACATCAATTGGAACGGATTTAACGCAGGTGTTTGGCAAGATGAAATCAACGTTCGCGATTTCATTCAGACAAACTATAAAGAATATTGCGGTGATGATAAATTCCTTGCAAACGCAACCCCTCGTACTGATGCGCTTAATAAAAAGCTTCAAGGTCTTTTTGCCCTTGAACGTCAGTTTGGCGGTGTTCTTGATATTGACACGGCAACGGTATCCTCTCTTACAAGCTATTCACCCGGATATATTGATAAAGAGAATGAACTTATTGTCGGTATCCAGACAAACAGACCCCTTAAAAGAGGTGTTAACCCCTTCGGTGGTATGAGAATGGTTCGCCAGGCTTGCGAAGCATACGGTTATAAACTTGCAAGCAACGTTGAAGAAGAGTTCAAGTTCAGAACTACTCATAATGAAGGTGTTTTCCGTGCTTATACAGATGAAATGCGTCAGGCAAGAAAATGTCACGTTATCACCGGTCTTCCCGATGCATACGGCAGAGGCAGAATCATCGGCGATTATCGCAGAGTCGCTCTTTACGGTGTTGATAAACTTATTGAAGAAAAGAAAAAAGACAAAAAAGCACTCGCAAACGGTTTGTTTGATACTGAAACAATCCGCCTTGACGAAGAGCTCTATCAGCAGATTGCTTTCCTTGGTTATATGAAAGAAATGGCGGCTATGTACGGTTATGACATCGGTCAGCCTGCAGGCAACGCAAGAGAAGCGATTCAGTGGACATATTTTGCTTATCTTGCCGCTATCAAAGAGCAAAACGGTGCAGCAATGTCACTTGGCAGAGTCAGCTCATTCTTTGATATCTATATTGAAAGAGATATTGCAAACGGTGTTTTAACAGAAGAAGGTGCACAGGAACTGTTTGACGATTTTGTTCTCAAGCTCAGAGCAGCACGTCACCTCAGAACGCCTGAATATAACGAGCTTTTCGGTGGCGATCCTATGTGGATTACTGAAGCAGTCGGCGGTATGGGTGAAGACGGCAGAACACTTGTTACAAAGAGCAGTTTCCGTGTTCTTAACACACTCTATACTCTTGGTTCTTCACCCGAACCTAACCTCACTGTTCTCTGGTCAACTTCATTGCCCGAAAACTTCAAGAAGTTCTGCGCAAAAGTTTCTAAAGATACAGATTCAATTCAGTATGAGAATGATGATATTATGCGACCCATTTACGGAGACGATTATGCTATCGCCTGCTGCGTTTCGGCTATGAAGGTCGGTAAGCAGATGCAGTTCTTTGGTGCAAGATGCAACCTCGCTAAGCTTCTTCTTATTGCTATCAACGGCGGTTTTGATGCAACCAGCGGTATTCATATCGGTCCGCAGATGCCTGTTATGTATTCGGACAAGCTTGATTACGAAGAAGTTATGAAGCGTTTTGACATTTATATCAGCTGGATGAGCAATCTTTACGTTAACACGATGAACATCATCCATTATATGCACGATAAATATGCATATGAAAAAACTCAGATGGCTCTTCACGACACAAAGGTTGGCAGATTCATGGCATTCGGCATTGCAGGTCTTTCAGTTGTTGCCGATTCACTCAGCGCAATCAAATATGCAAACGTTAAGCCTGTAAAGAATGAAAACGGTTATATCGTTGATTTCGTTACAGAGGGCGACTTCCCCAAATACGGCAATGACGATGACAGAGTTGATCTTATTGCAAAAGATATGGCTCATAAAATGATAACAGAGCTTCGCAAGACTCCTGCTTACAGAAATGCAGAACACACACTTTCTGTTCTCACTATCACTTCAAACGTTATGTACGGTAAAAACACAGGTGCAACACCTGACGGAAGAAAAGCTTCCGCTCCCTTTGCTCCCGGTGCAAACCCGATGCATAACAGAGAAGAAAACGGTGCTCTTGCTTCACTCAACTCAGTTGCAAAAATCAGCTATGATGATTGCCGCGACGGTGTTTCAAACACATTCTCAATCACTCCCGAAGCGCTCGGCAGAGATAATGATGAGAGAATTGCAAACCTTGTTTCAATTCTGGACGGTTATTTTGCTAAGAAGGCTCATCATATTAACATAAACGTTCTCAATCGCGAAACCCTTATGAAAGCTTATGACGACCCCGAAGCTTATCCCAACCTCACAATCCGTGTTTCGGGTTATGCTGTTAACTTTAACAAGCTTTCAAGAGAACAGCAGAGAGAAGTTATCAGCAGAACCTTCCACGAGGCGATGTAAAATGAACGGCAGAATTCATTCCATTCAGAGCCTTGGCGCACTCGACGGTCCGGGAATACGTTACGTTGTTTTTATGCAGGGCTGTCCCCTGCGCTGCGGCTGTTGCCATAATCCCGACACCTGGGAGTTTAACGAAGGCAAAGAATATTCAGCTCAAGAAATTGTTAAGAAAGCAATCAGATATAAAGACTATTTCGGTAAAGACGGCGGCATCACCGTTTCCGGTGGCGAACCGCTTATTCAGGCTGAATTTGTTAAGGAGCTTTTTGAATTATGTCATAATGAAGGCATTAATACATGCCTTGACACATCGGGTTGCATTCTTAACGATAAAATAAAAGAACTATTGAATTTTACAGACCGCGTTTTACTTGATATAAAGTATACTGATGATAATTTATATCGCAAACACGTCGGCTGCGAATACGGCAAAGTTCTTGCGTTTCTTGAATATCTTGATGCAGTTCATATTCCTGTTACACTCAGACAGGTTATTATTCCCAGCCTTAATGATAACGAAGATAATATTTTTAATCTTAAGGAAATTAAGAATAAATATAACTGCATCGATAAAACCGAGCTTTTGCCTTTCAGAAAAATCTGCCAGGTGAAATATGACAAAATCGAAATTGATTTTCCGTTTGCTAATATTCCCGAGCCCGATAAAGAAACAATGGAAAAGCTCAACAATCTGATTAAAAATTGATTTATTCCGGCAGCATAAAACTGCCGGATTTTTTTAAAGACGGTGAAAATATGTTTAACTTTTTTATAGAAGAAGGTAACCGACACAATAACCGCTATTTAATCAGCGGCGCTGACTTCAATCACATAAAAAATGTTTTGCGAATGAAAATCGGAGATGAATTCCTTGTCAGCGAAAACAACGTGAGCAATCTTTGTCGCATTGAGAGCTTCGAAGGTGAGTGCGTTATTGCTGAAATAATTGAAGAGAGATTTCAGGATACGTCTCTGCCGATTAAAATTTATCTTTTTCAGGGCTTACCCAAAAGTGATAAGCTTGAGCTGATTATTCAGAAAGCGGTTGAACTTGGCGTTGAAGGCATTATTCCTGTTGAGATGAACAGAAGCATCGTCAAGCTGGATGACAAGAAAAAGAAAAGCAAAACCGAACGCTGGCAGTCGATTGCAGAGAGTGCGGCGAAGCAGAGCAAAAGAACGTCAATTCCCGAAGTCAGCAACGTTATGACTTATAAGCAGGCGCTTGCAAAAGCATCAGAGCTTGACGTTTTTATGGTACCCTATGAATGCAAGGATGAAATGAATTCAACTGTTAATGCTCTTGCAAAAATCAAAAGCGGTATGTCGGTTGGTATTCTCATTGGTCCCGAGGGTGGCTTTGAGCTTAATGAAATAGATTCTGCAATGCAGGCGGGCGGAATTCCCGTTTCGCTGGGCAAACGCATTCTTAGAACTGAAACTGCAGCTATTACAGCGGTGAGTATGTGTATGCTGTATGCAGAAATGAATCTTAACGGAGAAGAAGAATGAAAGAATTAGCCCGTGAATATACAGACAGAATGAAAAAGCTTCTCGGAAGCGATTTTAACGAATATATGAAAGCTCTTGAAGAAACTCCCGTCAGAGCTTTCAGAGTTAATACCGAGAAGATTTCAGTTGAGGATTTTGAGAAAATCAACGTATTTTCAAGCGAAAGAGTTCCCTACGTTGAGAACGGTTTTTATCTTGATTATGATAAAATCGGTAATCACCCTTATCACCACGCAGGTATGATTTATGTCCAGGAGCCTGCGGCAATGGGTCCTGCAGAATGTGTTGATATCAGCCCTGATTGGAAAATACTTGATATGTGCGCGGCACCCGGCGGCAAAAGCACACAGCTCAGAAATAAGCTTGGCGAAAATGGTATTCTTGTATCAAATGAGATTATCCCTTCGCGTTGTAAAATATTAACGGGAAATATAGAGCGCCTCGGTTTGCGAAACTGTGTTACAACCTGTATGGATACTTCGAGGCTTGCAAAAACTTTTCCCAAAACATTCAATCTTGTTATGTGTGACGCCCCATGCTCGGGTGAAGGTATGTTCAGAAAAGAAGAAATTGCCATTGATGAATGGAGCCTTGAAAACGTCATTAAATGCGCTGAAAGACAAGCTGAAATTCTTGATAATGCCGCAAAGCTTGTTGCTGACGGCGGATATATTGTTTATGCTACCTGCACGTTTTCTCTTGAAGAAAATGAGATGACAGTTGATGCTTTTCTTAAGGCTCACCCAGAATTTGAACTTATTCCTGTTAATAAACGAGTTAAAGAAAATACGGCAGAGGGTATTTACTTTGACGGTTGCGAATGCGATAATATCAGTGATACCAGACGCTTTTATCCTCACACAGGCAAGGGTGAAGGTCAGTTTATGGCAGTACTTCATAACAAGTCAGAAGCAACAGACGACTATTATAAATCAAACAGCAAAATCAAAATCGATAAAACGGTTAAAGATTTTCTCGATGACACGCTTACTGATTATGATGAATCTCACGTTTTGATGTATAAAGGCAACCCCGTTTATTTTACACCTGATTTTGAGGTTCCTAAGGGTGCGGCTTTTTGTTGCGGTGTCACAATCGGAGAAATCAAAAAGAACTATATCCTCCCCCATCATCAGTTCTTTATGGCTATGGGTAAGGATTTCACGCGTAAAATCAATCTTACTGCCAACTCCGATGAAATTAAAAAATATCTTCATGGCGAAGAATTTGAAACTGATTGCAAAAACGGCTGGGCAGTTGTTACTGTTGACGGCTGCACACTCGGCGGAGTGAAGGTTGTTAACGGCAGAGCAAAGAATCATTATCCAAAAGGTTTAAGAACAAAATAAAAAGAGCTCCCGAATCCATTACGGAAACGGGAGCTTTGTTGTGTTTAAAGCGACTCAACAAGTGTGAGATATTCGGTTACAAGATAAGATGCAATGTGTTTGCCGACTGAAAGTGTTTCGTCTGCAACTCCCTCGCCGATAATGTGACCCATAAATGCAAAGTAATTATCTGTTACTGCATAGCCTGTTGCATCATTTGTGAGGCTGACTGCATAAGTTTTAACACCGTCTACTGCGGTCGAAAGGTCATCATAGGGCCATTCTGTGCCGTCCCAGTTTGCGCCGCCCGTGATTTTATCATCCCAGAAAACCTCAGGGTAAAGCTCACCCGGGAAAAGAGCGAGTCCAATTTCGTTGCCGAATTCGATATAACCCAATTCTGTTGCCATGCAATATTCTTTAAAAATTACGCCATCATAATAAATTTTGTTATTTACCAGACCAATTTTACAAGCAAGTGTAAGAATGCTGTTTTCAGGAACAATGAAAAGTTCTCTGTGTTTAACGTTAAGAACAGGAGAAAGCTCTGTTGCATAATCGGCAGCAACGATTTTTTCACCGACAAGTGCGCCGAGAGTTCTTGCAGCAGCACCCTTTTCTTCATATTCAGTCATTCCTGTTGTGTCATATTCAATATCTCGTGAAATCTGACCGACTGCACCGGGAATCATAATAAAGTTACCGCCATCGGTCTTCTTAATATATTCATCGGCATAGTAAATATAGTCTGAACCGACAAGTCCGTTGCCTGCGCTGAAAGACGTTGCGTGACAGGTTATATCGCTGATATATGTAGGAGCATTACCTGAAGCGGGAACAAACTTAAAGCTTGCGGTTTCGGGGATATCTTCTTTTGAGATAAGACCGCGCTTATCTTTGAAAAATTCACCCATATCAATTGATGAGAAAAAGAGCTTGCCCTCTTCCATATTGCCGAAAGCTTCTTTGATGGCTTCAATTGAAACTCCGATAAAGTGCTGCTTAAATGAATCTGCAGTTTCAAGACCGGGCATCGAACCGCTAATGCCAAATGCATTATACCAGAAAGCCAAGAAAAGCTTTGTGAAGAATTCTGTGCTGACACCCTGTGTGTCAAGAACGGAGTGAGCGTGGGTTGCGCTTACGTTAATACTGGCAACTTTAATCCCCTGTTCGTTGCAATAATCAATTACCGCTTTACGGATTGTTCGAGTGTCGGTTGAAGTTACACCGAGAGAGTCGATGGCGGCAATAACTACTGCACCTTCGCCACTGTTATCGTCAATAACCGCAACACGGATGCACTGATCATCATAGACGCCCTGAGCATATTTATTGAGCAAATCTCTGCCGAGATTATATTTACCGCTGTCTATATCATCGGGAAGAATACTCTTTTTGGCATAACCGAGTTTCCAGACGTTGTTTTCACCTGCAGATGTCTGATAGTTTTCTCTGCCTGCCATAAATCCGACTTCTTCAGGATCATATTCGTCAATGCTCTGCCAATCACGGGGGTTAACGTAAATTGCGCAGATTGACTTAACAAGACCTTCAACAACAACGTTAAGTGAATTATAAAGAAATTTCATAAAACCGCTTGTGCCTGATTCATCCTGCACAACAGTAACGCTTTGCTGTTCTGTTGCTGCATTTGAGCCAACGCAAACGCCTGAAATAAGCATAGCGAAGCAAAGAATAACAGATATAATGCGTGAAAGCGTTTTTTTCATATCATTGCCTCCAAATGTGTTTTTGAATATTGTATATTATTTAGCTGCGTCAGTCAACATTTAAATCTGCTTTAAAAATTCCGCAAAAGAACACCAGTTGTTAACAGCAATATATTCTTTATCTTCATGTTTTTTGATTTCAAAATCTTTATCGGACTTTTGATCAAGCAGAACTGCGTTCATTCCCACGCCAAGTGAACCGCATACGTCGGGAATAAAGCCGTCGCCGCAATAAACGCAGTCAAAGGGATTGAGATTTGCGAAATTAATTGCACTTTCAAATATATTCTTATCAGGCTTCTTGAATAAAACGTCTGAACTTGTTAAACAAAATTCAAATTCAGCTTCGGGAATCCAAAATCTGATTGCTTCTGTAAGGCTTTCACCACTCATCATATTGTTGCTGATAACCGCTGTGCGGACGCCGAGAAATTTGAGTGTTTCAAGCAATTCAGGAACACCGTCAATAACACTTCGTGTTGAATTGAATCTGTCAAAAATTTCTTCTTGCTTATAAATCGGATTATCAAAGCGTAAACCTGTTTTCATTGCAACATATTTAAGTACAGAAGAAAGCGGAATTTCAAGCTTGCTTTCAGCATCGTTAACTTTATCAAGATATTCATACAAATGCTTTGTGAGGACAGGCGCCGACGTTATTTCAGGATTGCAAGCGTGCAGACGCAGTGCCTCAAATCCTGATTCAGGTTCAAATTTGCCGTCGTTGAATAATGTTCCGCCAACATCAAATATAATCATTTTAGGTAATTTGTTTATCATAAAATATCACCTGATTTTTATTTTCTGAAATTATATCATAATTATCAAATAAAATCCAGCAATAAAAAGAGTGCAACGGAAAATTAATTCAGTTGCACTCTTTAAATATTAAAGTAAATTCAGAATCTGCCGTTTATATTCCAAAAATTCTGCAGTAAGATTGAAATTATCATCTCTCGGTTTTGGTTCTTTGTTTAAAATTTCACCTTTAATTTCACCAGGTGACCCTGATAACAGATAAATTCTGTCTGAAATTAGAATTGCTTCATCTATATCGTGAGTAATAAACAGCGTTGAAAGTCGTATTTTTTGCATAACATTCAGATACCATCTATGCATTGCACTCTTCGTGAGAGTATCCAAAGCCGAAAAAGGTTCATCAAGAAGAGCTACGTCTTTTGAAAACATATATGTTCTCAGAAGTGCTGCACGTTGGCGCATGCCACCCGAAAGCTGAGTCGGATATTTCTTTTGTGTTCCTTCAAGTCCGAATTGTTCAAACATCGGTGACACTTGATTTCGTAAAATACCTCCAAAAATTAAAATACCTCCGCCGAATATGGGCGAAGTTATTTTAAAGTACGGTTTGTTTACTGCAGATTCACAACGTACTTCAGCTATACTTCCTACGCCGGCATTATCCGGATCAGGTTTGCGGGTCGCAGGTTTACCTGCCTCTCAGCCGTTAAAAACGGCTCCCCGGGATTTGAAATATGAAATAAAAAACAGGAGACAGCCTTTCGGATGCCTCCTGTAAAAAATCCATTGATATGACTTCCTACGGCGGCATTATCCGCATCAGGTTATAGGGTCGAAGTTTGATTACTTCCTCTCAGCCTGCAATCACAAGCTCCCCTGTATTTATTTCGTTATGTATTATACAACCGCTTTTTTAAAAAATCAAGCATTTTTTGAAATAAATATAAATATTGAAATAAGCAATTATTGCATTGCCTGAATTACTTTTGTCGGTTATTTATATTATATAAACCATATTTTTTGTTTATTTGCGGATAGGCGTGGGAATAAAACAGAACTGTAAAAAATGTTTTTGCAGCATCATACAGATTGTTGGAACTGCGCTTAATTCCGCCATCTGTTAAATGCTTAAGAACGTCAAAAGCTTTTTTGATAAACATTGATTTTTGCGTTGCTTCTTTTTTCTTTCTCGTAAAAGTCAGCCAATCAAAATAACTCTTAACAACAAGCAGTTCTTTTTCAGATATTGCGGAATAATTGTCAGTTAGACATTGAATTTTGCTGGATGCTGATGCCTGACTGATAATATCTTCGTTTGTAAACTTGCCTTCTGCTATCAAATTATCACACAAGGGAGTTTTAGGAATTGCTATGTAATAATTGAATAAAAAAGCATCAAGATTTAACGTGAGGGCATATTCAGCGGTTTCTATCAGTCTGTCGGGTGTTTCATCAGGAAAACCGATGATAAATGAGCCGAAAGTTGAAATACCGGCCTGTGTACATTTATCAATAAAACATCTGATCAGATCCTGATCCATAGGCTTATCAATCTGTTCTCTTGTTTTCTGGCTGCCTGTTTCAATTCCGAGCAAAAGCCATCTGCAACCTGCATCATACATTTTTTTGAGCTTATCGGAATCATATATATCCGCTCTTGTTTCGCCGCCCCAGAAAAATTTTAAATTATTATTTTTTCTGAATTTTGCGATAGTATCAATTTCTTCATCTGAAAGTAAAAGAAGCTCGTCCGAAAAATTCACACCGTCAAGTTTATATTTTTTTTCAAGATAAAGAATTTCTTCAAGAACAAAATCCAGAGGGCGCTTTCTGTGCTGTGAATTATAGAACATTGTATTATAACAATATTTACATTTAAACGGACAACCTCTTGACGTATACATATAAAGCATTCTTTGGCAATGAGGAAAACTGCGAAAACATCGGTTAACGTCAACAAGATCCCAATCGATTTTCGGTAAATTGATTAAATCAGAGTTATTTACGTTTTCAGTTGTTATTGCACTGCCGTTTTCAATGTAAGTTAAGCCCGGAATGTCTGCATAATTTTTATCGCTAAAAATCTCTTTAATCAAAGATAACAATTTACTTTCAGTTTCACCGGTTATAACAAAATCAGCGTAACCGTTTTTAACGATTTCTTCCGATAAAGCAGAGGCAACAACCTCTCCCCACGCAACAAAAGCACCGCATTCCTTTGAAAGTTTTGTTAATTCAACAGCATCTTTGAGCGAAGACGTTGGTGTAACATATACCATAACAAAATCAGGAGAAAACGATGATATAACTCTATCAGGTTTTTGGAAATCAATGCATCGATCAAAAATCTTTACATTGTAGCCTAAAGATTTCATATAGGACGCTGTTACAAGCATGCTTCTGCAAATCGGATAGGTTGTACCTCTCATTAGAAATCCCGAGGAAGGTTGTATGAACAAAATATTCATAATGTGCTCCCGACTATTTAAAACTAAATTTTTTAACAATATTTACAGCGTGATTCGGACAAACCTCATCACAACATAAACAACCAATACACAAAGATTCATCAACGGTAATTTTATCGTTCTGATTCTTCAAGGCTTTGGCAGGACAAGTCAATACACATTTGCAGCAACGTGTACACTCCGAATTCATTTCAGGAAACTTTTTTACGTATTTATCTTTAATTTTATTGAAAAGAAACCTGATTCTTGCACTTGCTTTTTTACTTTTTGAAGTAGCGCTGATAACCTCGGGCAAAATAACAGGGCTATCGATTTTAAAATCAATATCCCCTGCCGTTTCAAATTCAGAAGATATAAATCCCTTATTTTCTGCAGCCTTGATTGTTCCGATTTTATCAACAGGAATTTCAAGAAAATCAGCAATAAATTTATCGATACCGAAAACGTCTTTTGAAGAAAAAGTGAGTCCGAGATGCCTTCTTTTGCCGTTAGTGGGTCCGTTGCCTTCCATAATATCAACCGCATCAATAATTGTAAAATCAGGCTTTACGGTTTCGGCAAGCTCGACAAGCATATTTGAAAAATCATCTATATTGGGATATTTAGCGTGAAACTCAGGTTTTTCAAGCCCCGGAATGCATCCGAAAATATTCTTAACTCCTGCGGTAATGCAGGTAGCGTTATGTGTCTTGAATTTAGCCGCATTAATAACATAATCAGCATCTGCAACCGTTTTTATAATATTGAAATGTTTGTTTTGAAAGTTTTTATCGCACTTAAGCTGAACGCTCGTAAAATCAGTATTAAGATTAACAAATTCACCAAGAAAGGTATAACCGCATCTTTCGTATACCTCTTGCATATTGGAAAACAGCAATAATGCACCGCCGGGACAATCGGCAACGGTTATGTTTTTTATTCCTATTTCATTTAAATATCTGATAATCGCATACACAAACTGAGGATTTGTTGTTACAGCGAAAACAGGGTTTTTATCAGAAACCAAATTCGCTTTAATAACTATATGCATATTGGGATTTAATTCGTTTTTAATGTTGTGAGCTTCAAAATGTTTCACAACAGAATCGTATATGTTATCATAAGCATCACATTTATAAACAACATATTTATCCATTAACTCACACCACCTAGATTTTTAAAAATAATAACATAGTTTAAAAATTAAGTCAACATAACACAAATTCCCGTTTAAATTATCTGTCTTTATAAAATGAAAAGTGCAACAGAATTCATAATTCCGTTGCACTTAATTATGTTAATTACATTTATAATAATGTGATATTATGTTAAGCTTTTGTAATTATCAGCGAATTTTTCATCCCAAGTTAATTCAATCTCTTTACGCCAAGACAAAGCTCTTTCTTTCATCTCATTGCACAATTCAGGCAATTCATCGCAGAGATTATGCTTTTCACCGGGGTCATTTTCAAGGTCAGACAGAAATATCTCGGCACGTTGTTCTTCACCTTCAACAAGCTGACCGTTAAGAACCAGTTTATATTTACCCTTTCTTGCGGCAGTCTGACCTTCCATTTCCCAGAAAAGATATTCATGTTCAGCATCTGAATTACCGTTAATCATTGGAACAAGACTCATTCCGTCAAGTTGATAATCGTGCGGATTTCCGCCGCAAAGCTCAAGAACAGTCGGAAAGATATCAGTTGAAATATGGGGTGCATTTTCAACCTTGGTGTTTGTTCTGCCGTACCAACTGAGAATAGCCGGTATTCTTATTCCTCCTTCAAAGAGGCTGAACTTATGTCCGCTGAAAATACCTGCCGTGCCGCCGTAATAATAATCCTGCGTACCGTCAAGCCAGTTTCTTGATTCTCTTGAAGGACCGTTATCACTTTGGAAATAAATAATTGTATCTTCAAGGAGACCCTGACGGATAAGCTCATTTCTGATTTCACCAACGCCGTCATCAACGGCGCTTATCATAGCAGCCATAATCTGTCTGTCTTTTGAAAGATAAGGAAATCTTTTGATGTATTTATCGGGTGCATGCATAGGATAATGTGGAGCGTTATAAGCTACATAAAGCATAAACGGCTCATTATGATGTTTTTGAATGAACTCAACGCTTTTGCGGGTAATTCTTTCGGTCATATATTCGCCGTTTTCATAAACTTCTTCATCATTTTCCCAAAGATCGTGTGTAGGGTTTGTATTGCCGTCTGCCATTCCCCAATAAAATATATGAGAATAATAGTCAACACAGCCTGCAAGGAAGCCTGAGAATTCGTCAAAGCCATTGGCGTTGGGTCTGCATTCATCTTTAAGTCCGAGATGCCATTTTCCCATAATTCCCGTCTTGTAACCAAGCTTTTTGAGAGCAGTTGCAATAGTTGGCACTTCAGGCGTAAGACCTGAAGCTCTGCGATGACCTGCAAGAATTGCTCTTACCCCTGCATTTGCAGGATATCTGCCGGTCAGGAGCGATGCTCTTGACGGCGAGCATACCGGTGAAGCTGAATACATTGATGAAAACCTGATACCGTCTGCCGCAACAGCGTCAATATTAGGGGTTTTAAAATCAGTTGCTCCCATGCAACTCAAGTCACCGTATCCTTGGTCATCTGTCATTATTATAATAACGTTAGGCTTTTTCAAAGTATGCTCCCCTTTTAAGTAATTTCTTAAATTCTGACATTATTTACTAACTATAAATTTTCTTAACTGGCATTATATCATAGACGGATAAATAAATCTACTAAAAAAATATATTTATAATCAATCATTTACGTTTTTTCTATATTGAATATTCGGCAAATAAGCTCCGAGCTTCTCAAGATTTTTTTGCAGTTCGAGAACTGATATTTTTCTTACATCTTGGCTTTTGCACGCAAGAGAAGCCGCAACACCTGCCGCCTGGCCCGTTATAAAACATCCCGGCATAACTCTTACGGATGCCTGCATTTGTCTGTCAGTGCCGATACATCTGCCTGCAACAAGCACGTTATTGAATGAAACAGGTATCAAACTACGGTAAGGTATTCCGTAGGACTCGCCTTTTTTATAACGGAGCTTTTGCTGATATTCTTCTCTGAAACGCTCATATTCTTCTTTGTCGGTATTCATAACATGTATGTCTACCGGATAGCAGTAACGTCCGATTTCATCCTCAAAAACAGCGCGGGACATAAAATCTTTTACGTTGAGCATATAATCGCAAACTATCCTTCTTGATTCACGCACTCCGAGTAAAGAAGCAGTTGAGCAAAGCTTCATATCTTCATAGCCTTTAAAATATGTTTTGAAATATTTATCAAACTCAAGCATTGATTTTCTACCCTCAACCATTGCAGAAGAAATTGATTTTTCATCTGTCGGATTAATCCCGAATGTATGACCAATATTGCCACCGCTCAGTCCGTCTTGTCTGTGAAAGAAACCGGGAATATGTCTGTCCTCATTGGTCAGCACACCGTCGCGGAAAGCTTGTTCAACATATTTATTCCAGGGTTCATTGCATTTATCTTTATCAATGTCTGTCCATAGACTGCAAAGAGTTTGAGGCATAACATCTCCGTTTTCATCACCTAATTCATATTCGGCGCCGCCAAAAGCACACAAATCACCGTCACCCGTACAGTCGATATAAATTTTTGCCTTAACCGCAAACAGTCCGCTTTTTGAACCAAGAATTACGCTCTCAACTCTGCCGTTATCAACAACAACATCGTAAACTGACGTAAAAAATGAAAAATCAACACCTGATTCCACAATCATTTTATCATATTCTCTTTTAAGTTCCTCAATATCGAGTGTTGTCCAGTTCCTCAAAGGGGTGCTTTTTTCAAGTCTTTGACGGATTTCATAACCGATTCCGCTTGCGAGTATATTTTCCCCATCATCAAATGGAGCAAATGCGGGAACAAGCCCCGACGTACCTAAACCGCCAAAACAACCTGTTGCCTCAGCAAGAAAAACCTTTTTACCGCTTCGGGCTGCCGCGATAGCAGCAGCTACACCAGACGGACCGCCGCCCGCAACAAAAACGTCAGTTTCATATTTATAATTCAAAGATTTAGTGTAAATCATTTCAACCTCCGTTGATTATAATTATTTATTATATTCTTTTTCTTGTAAAAAACAAGCAATTTTCTGAACTTAAAATAAAACCCCCACAGAAGCTATTACTTCTATGGGGTTCAATATTAAATGTTGTTATGAAAATAATATAAAATTTGCGCATCAACATCAAAATAGTAAACAGAATAATTGTCAAATTTACCGTATATTCCTTGTCCGATTGGCTCTCCATCTTTTGTTTCAATATAGAAGAAATCTCCCTCGGTTACAATGGTTTTATCAAAGTCGTAATTTTCCTCGAGTTCTCCGCCACACACTTCAACCCATCCTTCAAAATCGTCAATATGTAAAAGGATTTCTTCAACATCATCAGCAGTTGTTATCGTAAAATATTCTGAGGATTCAAGGTCTTTGATTGTAATATTATCATAAATGTATTTAGCATAATCGGTATAATCCTGAAAACCGTCATTAGTATAGAATTCTTTACTTTCATAATCAGGCAAAGAAGCAATTACTGACTTTTGATGAGAATATAAAAATCCAAAAAACATTATAGACAGCAATAAACTAATTCCCAAAACAATTGCTAATAAAATCAAGCAAATTTTTTTCATATCATCACCTCTGTTACTATGTTATAGCAAAATTATTAATTTTCTATTACATATTTTTAAATTAATATATGAAAAACCCCACAGAAGCTATTACTTCTATGGGGTTATAAATCACTCCAATGATATTTGCAATCCTTACAACATTCTTTTAATTCTTCTATATCAACTTTAATATTTAAATCAGTCAAATAATTGCCTGCAATGATTTGCAAATCATTACATTTATCATCGTCTATGTACTCTTCCAAATAAGAACAATATCTGTAATTTGATTCTATACTTTCTCTAAAAGCTCGCCATTTATCATTCAACCTGTTTTCTTCGCAATACCAATGACAGTACACAATAACATCATCATCTGACATTTCAGAGACTTTCTTCATTCTGTATTTATACACTTTGTGTTCATTCAAAAACTGTCTTGATATTTCAGCAAGAAGATTTCTTGATTCCATAATATAACCACCAATAAAAAAATAAGACCGCAGTTTATTCCTGCGGTCTTTCTGGCGGAGAGCAAGGGATTCGAACCCTCGAACAGGTTATAGCCCGTTACACGATTTCCAATCGTGCTCCTTCGACCAGCTCGGACAACTCTCCGTATCTGCAAATCAAATGCTTGTTTATTATATATGAGTGTTTACAAAAAATCAAGTCTTTTTTTAAATTTATTTAATATAATACTCATTAAACTTTGCATTCTTGACAAAATATCTTTCAAGTGATAATATCTACCATAGCAATGCACCTGTGGCGGAATTGGCAGACGCGCCGGATTTAGGATCCGGTATCTTCGATGTGCAGGTTCAAGCCCTGTCAGGTGCACCAAAAACGGCAAGCTTCTTCAATTGAAGCCTGCCGTTTTCTTATTTAATATCATCTTTTTGAGCTTCAGTGTTTTCTTTGTCTTTATGATTTTTCTTAGCTGACAAGCCAACCCAAGCTGCCAAAGCTATGAAAATCACTCCACCGACTGCGCAAACAATCTTTTGAATCATTATTCCGTCAGCAATTTGAAAACTCCTTTGAGTAGTTTCAACTATTGCAGGTACAGTTGTTGATTCTTCAGATATATTAGAATGTGAAACAGGTGTAATATCAGTAATATAAACCTCGGAAATATATACGTCTTTTTCGTAGAAATACACGACAGTCTTTTCGGTGCGCTTTGTTACGGATGCTGATACTTTTTCAATTACAGCTTTCGTCGTTTTCGGAGCAGACGTTGTTTTGGCTTTAGTTGTCTTTTCGGTTGTGATGTACTCGGTTGCCTTGACGGTTACGGTTTCGGTAACAGTAATTTCTCTGTAAACGAAATTAAACGGATAATAATAAGAATTATTTCCTGTGCCGTCAATATAGCTCACTGTGCCGTTGACAGCATCGGGCAAACCTTTCTTGAATGCAACTTTGATTTCACAACAAATGCCGTCATCACCCGTTAAGCCTGTTTCAGCAGATATATTATATAACGAACTGTTACAGTCAATTTGAACATTATCAGCTGTAACGGTAACTTCAACTCCATCATTCAGACTGAAAATAAAACCGCATTTATCAAGAGATTCGGATTTATTATCAGAAAGATAGAGCATAAAATATGCGTCATAACCGTTACTGTCAAACAGGCATTTAAGTAATCCAAAGCTGACGTTGTTACTGTCAGAATTAGTTATAGGATTTATGCATTCGGCATCTTCCCACTCCAAATCGTTATCGGCACCGTCAATACGCAAAGCAGCATAGGAATTTATCGTTATTAAGAATATAAGAAAAATTGATAATACTGAAATTAAACCAGATTTCATTGAACCAAACTTTCAACAATTATTTTAAAAACATTAAAACGGATTAAAGAATCTCTCAAAAACATTGTAACCAAGACCGTAATATTTGAAAATCCAGATAAGAGGATTAAATCTGAAGAATATCCAGTCAACAACAGTTACAAGCGCACGAAGAAAATAAGGAAGGTCGTAAACAGTTTCAGCAACATCAACTTCTTCAAACTCTTCCCCTTCAACGTTAAGAACGAAGGGTTGCGAATAGCATATGCCGTTTTCGCCTGTGATATAAAATCTCACATAGAGGTAAGGCTCATTAAGAAAATCATCTGAATGCAAATCAAGTGTTGCTTTACCGCTTGTAACGTCACTCTCACGAAGAATAACGTTTCCGTCAGAAACCCAGGTGATTTCATTAAAATTAATACCTTCAATTGTGATGGTATCGTTATCCTGATCAACAGTAACACGGGTTACCATAGGAGTGTTATCAAGAAGATAGCTCTTTGAGTCTTCAACGTCTTTTTCAACAAAGTCGGGCATTTCTTTCATACCGTTGAGTTCAACACCGTTTGAATAATGAGAAATTGAGAAAAGCTCTCCATTCACCATACTGTTTCTGAATGCTTCCGACGTAAGTTCGGGCATATAATGCATTGTGTATGCATAATTAATAGATTCGGCTGTATGTGAATCAGCAAAAGTGAATGACCACGGAACAACACCGTTAGGTATGGTTTTCAGAAGCACCTGATCATAAAGAATACGGTCACAACGTGTATGAGCATCAGTTGCACTGTTTATACCCATACCAACACTTGAGCCTTCGTAATCCATAAACAGACGGGCAAACTTAGTTGCATAATAATCATCTACAGGCATACCGACCCAATTCTCACTGTCTTTATCAATATAAACATATTCACCAACGTGAGAAAGCATTGAAATGCCGCCATTTTCCATAACACCCTTCGAAGGAGTTTCATAATCACCGAAAACGCCCGCAAGACCTTGACCGTATTCAGCATAATAACCTGTAAGATGGCAATCGGCAAAAGGCGTTGCCATATTTAATTCATTGCCTAAAGGTATATCAAGCATACCGTTATCGTGCGTTCTTGTTTCGGAATCAGCGGTGCCGTTAATATAAGCCGTGTATTCTTCATCGGTCAGAGGAACGATAGGTTCGTTATTATTGGTTCTCTCTTTTTTGATTACGCGCATAAGCGGAACAATATCGGGAGCAACATTCCAACCGCGGTTAAGGGTTCCGTGGTCAGTCAGAGCAACAATATCATAATTCATATCATAATGCTTCTGAACAAAATCAGCAACTCTCAAAAAGCCGTCACTTGCATTTGTGTGGCAATGAAGCTGAGCTTTATATGCTTTCCAGGAATCCCAATCAATGTTTTCATACGGATTATCAATTATGTAATTCTTATCATTCATTTTTGCAGAAGCGACGACTGCTGTTAACGGAATGAGCATTGTAAAACAAAGAATAATCGCAACAAACCTTTTAAACATATCATTGACTCCTTTCTTTTATATTTTCAGTATAATATCAAAAATGTGCATAGTCAACTATTTTTGTGTATTTATTCCGACCACAAAATTTAGTGTATTAATTGGTGCATTTTTGTAAATTTGTATTGTATTTTGTATTTTATTATGATATATTAAAATTCAGAATAAAAAGCGGAGGGTAAATCAATGGAAACAAAAGATTTATTTGAAAAATGTTCTGACGGTTTTGACTGTGACCAGGTAGAACAATACATAACTATTCTTAAGGCACAATATAAAAAAGTTTTTGAATATGCAAAAGCAACTGAAGCTAATAATGAAAAGCTCAAAAAAATCTGCAGAGCTCTTTCTGATGAAAATAAAGCTCTCAAAGCTGCTGCATCTGCACCCAATACATCTGCTATTAATTCAGAAAGTGCAGAGAAGATTTTAAAGCTCAGCAAAGAGATTGCTGCTGAAGCCGAAAAACTCACCGCAAACAACTGATCAAACAGTTACGAAAGGCATTTTAAACATGGATGAATTTAAAATTTTAAGCATTGAAGAGCTTGATGCCGAATTTGTCAATAAATTAAGAATCAAAAAGGTTGCTCCAGTTCAAAAAACAGAAAGCCTTATTCCTGAATTAATCAAACCTGAAAACGAAGTTTACTCGAATTCAGATGAAAGCGTTGATATCAAAAGCAAATTCAGCGTTCTTGACAATTACGGAGATTCAGAATCAGACAGACCTGATTATAAGCCGCAGACCGAAGAAGAAAAGAAACCCAGACCCATTATTCCCATTGGTCAGATTTCTTCATCCTACTCACCTGACGGTCCTGTTACGGATATTCCTCAAAATAATATTATCCGTGAAGAAGATTTCGATAAAGAAGATGATACCTCAAACAAAGAAAAGAAAAGCAAAAGTCCTGTTGCGGGTAAGGTTGTTTCAATAATTATGCTTGTTCTCACAGTTGTTATTTTTCTTTTAGGATGTCTTATTTCAATTTTTATTAATAACAACGGTCTTGATATCAAAGGTATCTGCTTCAATTCACAGGTTGAAGACATCAAAATCGGTGATGATAAAATCAGAGAGGGCGACCTCATTATTTCACAAAAGATAAGTGCTGAAGAATACAAATCAAGCCTTAATCTTCCCGTTGCTTTGCCTGTTGAAGGCGTTGGTAACGAAGGATGTATTATTGAGTATGTTTATTCAGTTCAACCTTTGATTGATGATGAAGTAAGCATTCAGACGTATCATCCTGAAACAAATGAAATTAAAGAAAACAAATATGCAGACAGCGAAACTTTCGGCATAGTGAAATTTTATATTCCCCTCGTCGGCGGTATTATTTTATTCGCAATCAACAATGCTGTTCTTGTCTGCGCATTGTTTGTTCTTCTCGCAGCATTCTGGTGTCTGCTTCTTGTTCTTATTGAAAAGAACTCAAAACGAAATAAGAATCAATAAAAAAAAGGCACATTCGTTTGAATGTGCCTTTTCATTTTAAATATGAACTGAAATGATGCTGTCATCCTGTTCAATAAGAAGCATTATTTCATCCATTGAAATCATTCTTGATTTTTTAACGGTAACGTCAAGAGTTAGTGTTGAATCACCATTACGGATGATATTGCATTTAGCAACCGAAATATTCTTTGAAGCAAGCTTATCTTTCAGGTTTTTAACCGAATCCTTTGTGTCCGTAACAATAACGGTAAACTCGTTTGCCGTGTTTTCAAGACGTGAGAAGAATCGGTGAAGAATAAGTTGAGAAACAACCATAAGAAGCGTTGCAGCTATTCCAAGAGGATACATACCTGCACCGATTGCAAGACCGACACCTGCAGTTGCCCAGATACCTGCGGCAGTTGTCAAGCCTTTGATTGAAACGTCACGCACAAAGATAACACCTGCACCGAGGAAACCGACACCTGTAACAACATTGGAAGCAATACGCGACGCATCAGCGCGCAAACCCTCGATATGAGCAATATCCATAAAGCCGTATTTTGAAACGATCATAATCAAAGCCGAGCCAAGAGCAACAATCATATGAGTTCTGATACCGGCATCCTTCTGGCGGCGGCTTCTTTCAAGGCCGATTATAGCACCGCAGAAACAAGCAGAAATCATTTGAATAAAATAACTGTCAAGAACAATATTCTCATAAATCCACATAAATATATCTTTCATCTATGTCACTCCCCTGTTTAATTTCATAATATTATAACGATTTTTAATGATTATGTCAACAAACAATTTGTCAAATAATTGTAGCATATTTAAATTATATGCATAGAATGCACTGAGGATATATTCCTCAAAAGGAGGCATTCAAGTTGCAGACATTTTACAACCAGGCAACTTTATCTTATAATGGCGGTTCAACAACCTCAAATATTGTTCAAGGTGAGCTTGTTGAAGTTCTGTCAGCTGAAAAAACATCCACAGCTACCTCATATGAACCGGGTGATACTGTAACTTATGCAGTCAGCATAGTAAATTCCGGCACTGCGCCGTATAACAGTGTTACAGTAACGGACGATCTTGGTGGATTTGATTTCAACGGCACAACAGTATATCCGCTCGATTACGTTGAAGGTTCAGTAAGACTTTTTGTCAACGGACTTCTGCAGACAGCACCAGTTGTTTCTGCGGGTCCACCCCTTGTTTTTTCAGGCATTAACGTACCCGCAGGCGGAGATGCGGTGCTTGTTTATTCAGCAACAGTTAATAATTTCGCACCGCTTGGTTCAGGTTCAGAAATCAATAACACGGTAACGCTTTCAGGCGCAGGCATCACAACACCTGTAACTGCAAACGAAATCATCACAGCTTCAATTGAACCTGTACTCACAATTTCAAAGACACTTAACCCAACAACAGTCCCTGAAAACGGTCAGCTGACTTACAACTTTATTATCAGCAACTTTGGCGCAACCGCCGCAGAGTTAAGCGACAACCTTGTTGTTACAGACAATTTTGATCCTATTCTCAATCCTATATCAGTCACTTATAACGGCACTGCTTGGGCTGAAGGAATAAACTACACTTATGACGAAACAACAGGTCAATTCGCAACAACTGCCGGTCAGATAACCGTTCCTGCCGCAACCTATACTCAAGATCCTGTCACAGGTGAATGGATTGTTACTCCAAGCACGTCAACTCTCACAGTCACAGGCACAGTTTAAATTTTAAGAATACTAACAAACTCCGGGCAGAAATCTGTCCGGAGTTATCATTTTATAAATATTTTTCTGCATATTCCTCGACAATCTTTTTAGCTACACCGTGTGTTTCGGGGTCTTTATCGAGAACGTGCCCAGAGTTTTCAAAAAGAAGAAAATCTGTTTTGATTCCTGAATTTTTAAGTTCTGTTATAAATTCATTGATATGCTCAAGCGGAATCAAATCATCATTTTTGCCGTGAAATATCGCTGTCGGAACACAACTTTTATTGATGTAATATATGGGTGACATCTTTTTTAACGCTGATTGCTCTTTGGAATTCAGATACGTTTCTTTATTTATGGCGCAAGATGCGCATTTTGATATTACGTCATATTTCCAGTTTTCAAATTCACCTGAAATGCCTAAAAGAAAATCGGGTTTTGAACAGTCAACAGGCGGACAGTAAACGCAAGCGGCAACAGGTTTAATTGAAGCGTTATCAGATCTTGTGTAAGCATACATCAAAGCAAGATGAGCTCCTGCAGAGCCACCCGAAAAAATAACCTTTTGAATGTTAAGATTATGCTCCGAACATTTAATTCTTACAGTATTCAATGCACAGTCAATATCGTCAAGCTCATCAAATATACTTATATCCTCCGAAACATATCGATAATTCATTGACGCAACAATATAACCGAGATTACAAAAATATTCGCAATCAGGTTTATGATCGGATTTATCGCCTTTCTGCCAACCACCGCCGTGAATATATAAAATAAGACCGCAATCTGATTTCTTATTTTCAGGAATATAAATATCAACCTTGTGTCTTTCGTGAGTGCCGTATTCGACGTCACGAAGAATCATATCATCCAAGAATTCACCTCATTTTAATTTAATTTTTTATCTAATGATACATTGCGGAAATAAACAATAAGATTAAGCGAAACCATAATCAAGTTCAGAACGTAAACAATAAGTACATAATTGATCTGACCCGAAATAATCTTTGCAGCTATGCCTGCAACGTAGCCTGTAATAATAAGCAGAATAAATATTAGGCTCGAACCCTTTGCCGTTTTTGATTTATAAGCTTTAATCAGATTTAAGGGCCAGGAAAACCCAAAGCAAACAAGCATAACAGTTTCTAAAATGTCACTCATAAACAAACTCCTATCTGTTAACCGAACCAAGAATAAATTTTTCGTCAAAATGTCCTTTAAAAACGTTATCGCTTTGGATGAGAGTTTCTGTATTATTATTTTCGATAATAACGCCAAGATTTGGTGAGTCGGATTTATCGGGCGCTGCAAAGAAATTATCAGTAATTCTGATATCATAAACCTCCGGACGGAAGATTATATATCCTCGGCTTTTACCGATTCTTCCTGAAGGGCCGTCAAAAATATTGCAACATATTTCAACGTTATGATGTGCACAGTCCCCGTGATGACCGATTGCAGGAAAACCTGCGCATTTGAATATACAATTGCATATTTTGACGTTGCGACAAACTGTATCATCATATTTAAAATCAATAAGCATACCGTCGCAGTTATAAACAGGACCGTAAGAACCATTGCGTGCAAGGTCGAGCTGAACAAGTTCGTTCAAAAGGTTTTCATTAAAGCTTGTGTAACTTGCACCGTCAAACACACAATTATCAATAACTGCGTTTTCAGTTGAATTAATTTCAATAAAATGCCATTGAGAACAATGCAAAAATCTGCAGTTCTCAATTCTGATATTGCTGCAATGAACGGTATTGATCAGAGTTGATTTTTCATTAATATTTATATTACCGTCAAATACACCGCCTGAAATAACAACGTTGTGAGTTCCGGTGTAACCGCCCCAATCAGGCTCTGAATAAGAAGCGAGAAGATATCTTGTAACAGGTTCACTTTTATCACTTCGTAATATAACAGCTTTATCAGAAAATTTCAGATGCTGATTTGAATAAAAAATAAGAGCAGCTGAAACAAGATAAATTCCGTCAGGAAAATAAACTGTGCCGCCGTCTTTAACAGCATCGATGCAAGCTTGCAAGCCTTTTGTATCATCATGAATTCCGTCTGCATAAACATTGCGATTATCAGTTACTTTAATATAATTCATATCACACCTCATATTAGTTGCAACGTATTAATTAAAAAATATTTTTATTTATTAAATTATATCATGTAGATTCGAAAAAAGCCATAAAAAAAGAAAAACACGATGGTAAAAAACCATCGTGACGATTTGGTGGAGATGAGGGGGATCGAACCCCTTACCTCTTGAATGCCATTCAAGCGCTCTCCCAAGTGAGCTACACCCCCAACTGACTGCTCAAGTATATTATCACACTTTTTTCTTAAAATCAATACTAAATTCAAATTTTTTCAAAAAAATCAGGGTACGGAAAACCGTACCCCGTTGCTGACAATCAATTATGCAAAGAAACCGGCAATGATGTCAACGATGCCTGCTGCTTCAAATTCCTTAACGTGTTCAAGGATATCTGAAACCATGCCGAGGATGCCTGCAACCTCGCCACCCTTGAGGAAATCAAAGATGCCTGTGATTGCTGCAAAGATTTCGTTCAAAAATTCCATTGTTTTGTCCTCCCTAATATTTTACAGTTTTACTGCAAAGAAATTGTAACAAAATTATGAACACAAAACAATATACAATATCTCAATTTTGTCTAATTAATTCAACATATCAAGAATAGCTTTTTTGCCTGTAACACCGATACTTCTGTTTTTGATTTCACCGTTTTTAATTACAACCAAAGTCGGAACACTCATAATACCGAATTTTGAAGCAAGCTCCTTTTCGGTTTCGATATTCACTTTGCAAACCTTAACACTTTCGCCGGCGTTATCAGCAACCGATTCAATAACCGGTGCCATTGATTTGCAGGGTGCACACCAAGGCGCAAAAAAATCAATCAAAACTGTTCCACCAAAATTTTCAACCTCGTTCTTGAAATTATCCGATTTGATATCATAAATCATTAATTTTAACTCCCGTAAAATATTTTTAATTATATTTTGACGGATATTTAGCTGAAAATACAGTTATTCACACGGAATAAGAAGAATTTTTCTTTCAGATATCAAATCGTTATCAAGATCGTTCTCTGCAATTATAGCTTCTGCAGTTGTTTTATATTTTTTAGCAATATCCCAGACCTTTTCTTTTTTATCACAAAAATAAATAGTCAGAGCACACCTGTCATCATACGAATCTGATTTTTCTTTGATTTCGATATCACTGACATATCTTACTGTTTCGGTTGAAAAAATCTTGCCCGAAATCATCATTTCAGTTTTCAGTTCAAGTTTGCTTTCGTCAACTACCGAGCAAGAACAGGAACATAACTGAAGCGTTGAACGGCAATCAATACTGCTTGCAGGATTCTTCAAATCAACCTTATATTCAAAATCAACAGGCTTTTTAATAATTCCTGTTACTTTTTCGGCATCAATATAAATTATGTTTGCTTGATAACTGCCGCTGAACAGACAGACATTATTCTTGAAAGTTGAAGAATATTTCAATTCATCGCACCAGACAGCTTTAACTCTTTCAACACTCACTCCGATGCTTTCAAGCACAAGCTTATTTATAAATGAGTTATCAAAATCAGTGTTTGCACCGATAATGCTGATATGTTTTGAATTATTTTGAGTTTCGCATTCAGTTGAAAACGCATCGCTAATCAGCGAAACAGTTTTTGTTTCAAAAGCAAACACCTTAACAGAAACTCTGATATTAATATCAATCAGCCTTGTATCGCCCGAAGAATCAACCTTGGCAATTGCTTCACAAGCGGTGATGCTGATATCAATGTCTGTATCACAAGTATCGTTAATACCTTCAACTTCAATAATCTGACTGACGGGAATTGAATGCTCGGCACACTCTATTTCACAATCATTTTCTGAAATATAATAAGACTTGATATAACAGTCACCTTTCAAAAGCATTTTGTTATTTATTATTTTCTTGCTGCTTGTAACAACGTATGCAGAGGAATTGATTATTCTTGAAATAGCAGGCTTATTTGAATTTAATTCAATAACCTCCGTAAGATTAAATGATTTTTCGGAAACAACCTTTAAATCAGAGAATTCAAACTCTCTGTTAAGTGTCTGAACACCGGCACCGCTTACAGACGAAAGAACGTTTTCCTCTCTTTTACATACAGCTTTGAATGCAAAAGTCATCATAGCTTTGATATCAACACGTCTTGGGTTTGTTGCGCGGCAGTTAACGTATTCTGTATTAACCTTAACCGTAACAGCACAATGCAAATTAATTTTATCCGATTCAACAATTTTCTGAACAGGATATGTTTGTTCATAAAAAGATAATTTATCATTATCTCCGATATAAAGAAGCCTGATATAAGCATCAGCCATAGCTGTTATTTTGCCGTCTTGCTTTTGAACTGCATTGACATCAGTCTTAAGAGAGCAACGGATAATCTTTTTGATTTCCGGACAATAATCAGGCAAATTGAATTCTGTTTCAAGAGTTTCTTCGGCAGTAGAATCATAAACGGTTTCGCAAAATCCGAGAGTTGCAGTTTCTGTATCAAATTTCATAAAATCTCTCCTTAAATTAATTTTCAAAGCATTTATATGCCACACCTGTCCGAAATATTACAAATTTAATGAAAAATTTGCGTTTTAATGTAATAAAATTTTAAAAAAATATTTACATTTAAATTTTAATATATTATAATAACATTGTATAAAACTCGAAAGGAGAATAAACATGCCTGAATTTACTTATGAAATCGTTGAATCCGTTGCTGTTCTTTCAGAAAACCCCAAGGGTTGGACAAAAGAGCTTAACCTCATCAGCTGGAACGGCAGAGACCCCAAATACGATATTCGTGAATGGGCTCCCGACCACGAAAAAATGGGTAAGGGTGTTACTCTGAGCAAGGATGAAATGGCTGCTCTTATCGAAGCTGTAAAGAACATCAAATAAGTTCCGTATCAGTACAGATTACCATCAAAAATTTACGCCGCGGTCTCCGCGGCGTATTTATCTTTGTGTCTCCTTAAAATTTAAAGGAGGTTAGTTGAATGGACAACAACTCAATTCCCAACAGAAAAGTCAGCGAATTCAAAGTGCATGACAGACGCTATGTTGGCACAAAAGAAACAATTGCATATCTTCTCAACGACTTTTCAAACGCATTTAATATTAACCAGTTCACTGACAGATTCATCTGGGACGTTGTTAAAATTGATTTTAAAACGAATGCACTTGTGAGCATTTTTACAGGTCTGTGGGACGTTATCAATGACCCTGTTATCGCCGCTCTTGTTGATAAAACAAGAACTCGCTGGGGCAAATTCAGACCTTATATGATAGCTTTTCAAATACCGATGACAATTATCGGTGCATTCTATTGGTTGCTGCCGTTTTTCTTTCCCGGTTCATCAAGCACATACCTGCCAAAGCTTATTTATTTCTTTGCTTTCAACGTAATAAATGAAACGGGCGGCACCTTCACAAGCATAGCAAAAGCCGGCTATATGACTACCATAACACCACACCCCAATGACAGAGCAAGGCTGATAACGATGGCAGAGCTTTTGACCGGATTCATGGGTGAAGATATGCCAAACTATATAATGGGCGTTTTGCTTGATCTTATCAATAACAACATTCTTAAATGGAAACTCCGTAACGTGTTCCTTGCTATGGGTGTTGGAACGAGCATTATTTCATCCGCATTTACTTTATATTTCTTCATTGTTTCAAAAGAAAGAGTTATGCAGTCGATTGAAGCTCCGAGTGTTAAACAGGGTCTTAAAGCGGTTATCAATAACTACCCTGTTTTGCTCATAACTATTTCAGATTTTCTCGGCGGATTCAGTGTAAGCGGCAGTAACACTAACTATTTCATTGACGTTCTCGGTTCCGCCTCACTTCTGACAATTGCAAACCTGCCCTCAGGTATTAACGGCAGCATCAGTTACGCTTTCGTGAAACCAATCAGAGAACGCTTTTCTTCAAAAGCTATATGGGTTTTTGAAGATCTTTATACAAGATTTTGGTATCTTGCTTTATTCGCAATCGGTTCAATCGGAGGCAATTATAAGAAGCCTTTACTGATGACGATTCTTTTCGGCGTTCAGGCTTGGTTTGATAAATGGGCGTTCGGCATCAGAAAAGTTGTTAAAGCTGAGCTTTACAACGAAGCAATGGACTATTGCGAATGGAAAAACGGTTACAGAGTTGAAGCAACAATCGGTGTTGCGCGCAACCTTATCACAAAGCTCCAGTCTCTGTTTATGAATTCAGCAAAAAATCTGATTCTTGAAGGAATCGGTTATAAGCAAGGTATTCAAATCGGTACACAGACCAATAAAACAAAATGGTGGCTCTTTGCCCTTTGCACAGGTATTCCGCAGCTGACAGGTATTCTTGCAGTTATTCCCAAATTCCTTTATCCCCTTTCAGGTAAGATGCGTGAACAGATGTATTCGGAACTTATGATTCGCAGACAGGAAATGCAGAGAGCAATCAAAGATGAATCCGATAAAATTACAATAAAAATCGAAGAAACAGTTTAAAAATCAGCATTTATCTCTTGAAATTTGCTATTTAATGTGATAAAGTTTTTTGAGTTGAAAGGATATGATACAAATGATTCAAAAACCTTTAAAAACAGTTATTATCGGCGGCGGACACCGCAGTCTTACATATGCTCATCTTGCAGAAATTGAAAGTGACAAGATGGAAATTGTTGGCGTTGCAGACCCCGATATTCACCGTAGAGAATCCATTGCAAAAAGATTCAACATTCCTGCAGAAAGATGCTTCGGATCAGCCGAAGAACTTGCTAGCGCACCCAAGTTTGCCGATGCCGCAATCAACGGCACAATGGACCATATACATATCGAAACAACCTTCCCCCTTTTAAAGGCAGGTTACGACGTTTTGCTTGAGAAACCTTTTGCCGTTAATGAAGATGAAGCGAGAGAACTTGTTAAAGTTGCTGAAGAATACGGCAGAAAAGTTATGGTCTGCTTCGTGCTTCGCTATGCACCTTTCTACAGAAAGATAAAAGATATCATTCTTTCGGGCGAAATAGGCAATATTATCAGCATTCAGACCTGTGAATACGTCAGCTACCATCATATGTCCACAAGCCACGTCAGAGGCAAATGGAACAATTCAGACAAATGCCACAGTTCAATGCTTCTTGCAAAATGCTGCCACGACCTTGATATTATGATGTGGCTTATGTCCGAAACGAAGCCTGCAATCATTTCAAGTTTCGGATGCAATATGCAGTTTGTTAAAGAAAACGCACCTGCAAATTCAGGCACAAGATGTCTTGTTGACTGTCCCCTTGTTGAAGATTGCCTTTATTCTGCAAAGAGAATTTATATTGACCACCCCGACAGATGGTCCTTCTACGTATGGGATGCACTTGAAAACATTGAGAATCCCACCATCGAAGATAAAATCAATCTTCTCAAAACAAGTCCTTACGGCATCTGCGCTTATAAGAGCGACAATAACGTTGTTGACCATCAGACTGTTAACGTTATGTTTGACAGTGGTGCAACAGGCACCCACACAATGGTTGGCGGCACAAGCTACGGCACCCGCACAATCTTTATCTCGGGCACAAAAGGTATTATCAAGGGTGACTTTGAAAAAGGCAAATTCACAGTTTCAATGATTGACCCTCGCCCCGGTTGTGAACACGCAGACACAACTTATGATTTAAAGATAGATAACGATACACACGGTGGCGGCGATCTTGACCTTGTGAGAGATTTTGTTGCATATTGCAGAAATGAAAAACCCTCTGTATCCTGTACAGATATCCACGATTCGCTTTCAGGTCACCTCGCAGTATTCCTTGCAGACCGTTCAAGAGAAAATAACGGTATGCCCGAAAAAGTTATATTATAAAATAACGAAACACCCCGAACCTTTTGGCTCGGGGTGAATTTTTTATTTCAGATTATTTAATCAGCTTATCAACGTCAGCAAGCTTGATTATTTTTGAAACAACGTATGTTTTATAGCTGCCGTCAGCATTCTTTTCGCCGAAAGCACCGTAAGTTGAGGTTACGATTGTGTCATCAGGGAAAACAACGTTGCCGCAATAGCCTGTATCAGCATTTGCAGAAAGAGCGGGTTCAGATTGTGTTTTCAGATAAGTATGAGCAAGCTTGATTCTGTATTGACCTTCTGTGCCATTCTTCAAGTCATCATAAGTGCCAACCCAAGCAACCCAACCTTCGCTGAACCAGTTAGGCATTTTTTCGGCAGAGAATTTTTCTGTTTTTTCCTTGCTTCTTTCAATTGAACGGAAAGTAATGAAAAGTCTGCCGTCAGAAGTGTAATCAGCCTTATGTCTTTCACCGTTAAGCGCTGAAGGTACAAAACGGGGCTCTGACCAGGTTTTGCCCTCATCATTTGAGAAGGAGATTAAAGAGTTATAATATTTATTGTTGCTTCTTGCGATAAGACAAAGCTCATCACCCTGACCTTTATCTGAACGAACAACTTCAACTTCGCACATATTGGCTTTCTTTTCAATAGCTCTGTATGCGCTGAAATACGGCTCGGGATTACTCCAGACAGGTTTACCGTTAACAAAAGAAAGAATAGTTTTATAATTAACAAACTTTGCATCGTGGAAAAAGCCCATCCACTTATCAACAAATTTACCGTTTTCTTTAAGTCTTGTGAGAGATGCAAGAACAACTGTGGGAATAACGGTTACTTTATCTTTCTTTGAGAAAACAAGCTCAAATTCGCTCCAGGTTTTGCCTTCGTCATCAGAAAGAGAGAAGTTGAATCCGCCGATTGTTCCTTTGCCGTCATGCCAGTTGGGGTTACCTGATGTGAGCAGAATCTTATCGGGTGTGCCGTCCGAAAATTCAAGACGGTAAACTGTGGGGGTTTCTCTTGAAGTTTCCCATGATTTGGGCTGATTCTGAATTGAATCAGGATAAGTCAGACCGCCGTCTCGGCTTATTTTGCTTCTGATTGCACCTTTACCGTGTGCAGAAGGATAAACGTCAAGAATGCTGCCGTCTTTGAGCAGAATGGCATCAGGATGACCGATATAATCAAGACCGTTATCAATAACAGAGAAATCATAAAGATATTTCAATTCATCGGGTGTATCTTCAGGCATAACGTCGAGTCTTACAAGCGGAATTGAATAATCCCCTGCTCCGTTACCGAACATATATTTTTCTTTTAACTTCTTAAACATTATTTTGCCCTCACTTTGAATAATTTAACGCCGTGTGCATTTACATCGGCTTCTATAGTATCTGTTGTTTCAAAATCTTCACCGCTCCAGAGCTCTTTAACCAAATATGAATCTGAACAAGGAGTTGAAATAAATGCTCTTGCAACCACTTCGCTTACTGCGCATTTCATTTTTGTTTGTGAACCTGCTTTATTAAAGAAGCAAAGTGCAAAACTGCCGTCGGCAAGAGGCTTAACAAGAATATCCTCCGCACCGTTTGTTCTGATGCGTTTACACTGAACACCGAGAGAATCCTGATCAATAGCGATAACCTCTTTATTAGTCAGAATCTGATACGCTCTGTTTTCAGTATCAACCGTTCCGTCCGAAAGAATAAAATCGCGAACGTCATTGCCGAGAATCAGTGGAGCCGCCATCATACACCAAAGAGTAAAATGAGATTTATTTTCATCATAGGTCAGGCTGCCGTTGCCAACCTCAAGCATATCAGGGTCGTTCCAGGCGCCTGCACAAGCGTATTTATCAAGCAAAACGTTAAATTCATAGATGCCGAGAACAGAGCCCCATACAGGGCGGATATCGGGCGTTGTGCGCCAGAGGTTACCTGCCTGTGAACCCCATTGCCACGGAAAGTTACGTCCCCATTCACAGATTGAATAAACAATCGGCTTTTCAGCAACACCGTTTTTGGCAGCATATTCTTTGGTTGCACGCTTGAGTTCTTTGCCCATATTTGTATACTGAATTGCGGCACTATCACGTCTTGAAGCAACAGGATTATAAATCTTAACGGAATTTATGCCTGCGTTGAGTTTAATTTTGATCTGATGTCTGCCTTCAGCGGTGAATGAACGAGTACCGGGAACGAGAGTTTTATAAACGTCAGTTCCATTAACAAGTATTTCCGCATATTTATCGCTGTTATTCTTTTTGCGAATACAAAGAGTGAGTATGTATTCGCCATCTTTCTCAACCGATATATCAGTAAATTCGCAAGAACCCGAGTTAGACGATAAACCTGTTATACATTTTCCCGAAGGTAAGCTTGCATCATCAATGATTTTAGCATCACCTGTGAGAATTGCACTTTCGGCATGATATTCGCGTTCAGCATTTGAACCGATATCGGTTACGGTAATTTTTTCAAGAATAGGAGCCTTTGAGGGAATGGCAGAGTTATGGCAGAAATCATATTTGAAATATTCGATTCCCCATTCTGCAAAGGTATCTGCATCAATTGCTTCGTGACCAAGGCTTGCAGGCAAATCTTCACAGGTAAGAGTTCCGTTTGAAGAATAAATGCCAAGCTTCAATCCGAGAGCGTTTACCTTTTCAACAAGCTCCTTGATTCCGCTTGGGAAAGCAACAAAGTCACCTTGCAGTCTGCCTTTTTCATCTCTGAATGATGACTGCCAGCAATCATCAAGATTAACATACTGATAGCCGCAATCAGCAAGACCGCTGTCTTTGATAGCTTTTGCAGTTTCATAAATAAGGTTTTCGTTAATTTTATTTCTGAAAAGATTCCAGCTTGACCAGCCCATAGGCGGAGTCAAAGCAACACCGTTATTATAATTTTCATTTACAGGATAATTCAATTTAAATGAATTAACAGCTTTTAATGCGACCTTTGCCGGTGAAATGTTTTTATCTTTTAAAAACTTTGCTGCAGCTGAAAAAAGATTAGCCAAAACAAAACATCCTTTCGATTATTTTCGTTTAAGATGAGGCAAAACATAAGTGAAGCCGTCATAATCAAAATTATCACCGAATGAATCGGGAGAAATTTTTTCAACATTATAAGCCGTTACAGTTTGCAGCTGATAAAGCGGACATTCAACCGCCTGAGCCATAACGAGATTTAGCAAAGATTTAACCATTGACTGTCTGTCTGCAAAACCGACGGCGCCGTGTAATGATGCAGTTAAAGCATCAATTTCAGCATCATTCAGACCTGTTTTATTAAGCGTGCCCGCAGAATTATAATAATCATACTTATCGCATGTTTGACCATCAGGCACAAATTCAATCCACAAATCAGCTTTTCCTGAAATTATAGCTTCTTCAAGAAGAGCAGTTGAATCAACCAAAATAATTTCAGTTTTTATTCCGTTCTTTTCAAGCACGGATTTATAATTTTCAAGCACTGTATATTCAAGACTGTTTTTAGGAAAAATGCTGAATGCCGTCACACTGTCTATGCCATCTGAATTCAGGAGAAGATAATTGGAATAAGTGTTTTCTGAATAAACAGGAGCTTTAATTTCTTCAGGATATTCTTCAAATCTAATGCTTAAAGGCATATAAACCGCTGTAAAATGGGGTCCGATTGCCGCTGAAAGAAGATTATTGAAATTACAGAATCCTGATAAAGATTTTCTTTCACCCAGCTCAAGAGTGCGAGTATTAAAGAAAATTGAAACATATCCCCTATTATTTGAAACCGAAGTCTTTACCTTATCAGAATCAAAACGGTTTATAACTTCATCTGTTGCGGTTATACTGATAATATCAACATCGCCTTTATTAATGGCATCTACGGGGTCGATGTTTTCAGCTTTCAAATCAACAAAACGAAGAGAAGTAAATTCGGGCTGAGCACCGAAATAATGCTCATTTGCAGTCAGAACAATGTTTTTGCCACTTTCTTTAACAGCATAGGGACCTGAGCCGATTGCAGCGGCTGATTTTTCTTTGATAACAGATGCATTGCCCTTGATATAATCAGACGAATAAACTGCGCGGGACATTATCGGAATATTAATCTGCGAAACAGCGTTAATATTTCGAGAATTGTAAAGAATTGTGCAGGAATAATCGTTAATCTTGCTGATGCCCGAAATCGACGTAACATCCGCACCATCCGAATAATTGGAGCCGAGATACTGACCGAGAAGAATTTCGCGGTAATAACTTTGCGGACTGTATGCAAGAGGATTATTTTCAGCTTCAACCTTTGCTGCAACTTTAAGAAGCTCCATATCGCTCGGATTTTCACCGAGTCTTTCAAGCTCCTCGGTATATTCAAGCTCGGTTAAATATTCACGCCAGCTTTTTCCGGAAGGTGAAAGCGAATCAAGACCGCCGACAAATTTACCTTCAAGAGCGTTTGTTATAAGATAGTTAACAAAATCAGTTTTTGAAATTGTTAAAGGCGAATAATTTTCTTCTATTTCTTTTTCAATTTCAGCAACAGATTCATAATAATCAACGTCATCATAATAATATTCATTCAGACCGACGATATCATTCAGATGCCAATCGGAATAAACACCGTCATAGGTTGCGTCGGAAATGAGATGATAGAAGAAAATAAGGTCGTCAATCGTAACGTTAGTGCCGTCTGAAAAAAACATATCATCACGGAGCGTTACGGTATACTTAATCTGATTCTCTCCAACGAACTCGTAAGAAATACCACCACCGTAATTGACAAGAGCATTATGCGAATTCATTCGCTGAACTGTTACAAAAACTTGCGAAGAAATTGCCTTATCACTCTCATTGACGGCATATAATGGGTTGATTTCGGCAGTTATATCTTCAACGCCGATAACAAGCTCGCTATCGTCAGATCCGAATTTGCCCGAGCAAGACGGAAGAATTATAATCACCGCAACAAGCAATATTGAAATTAATTGTTTGACATTAATCATAACTCAAACTCACTTTTTAAATATTTATATTATTTTAACATATTATATTAAAATATACAATATTTAAATAAAAAAAGCGGTGCCCTTTCGGACACCGCTATGTTAATGAGATTAGTTCTTATATTCTTTGAAATCTCTGTAGATATCTTCTGTGTAAACGTTGTTTTCGTCCTTATCGTGAAGAGGATACCAAACCTGAGCGAAGAAGGGGTTAACCTTTGCTTCAGCATCGTAGTTCCAGCAGAACTTCTTCTCAGCAATTTTTTCCATGCTTGAGGGAAGCTCTTCGGGGCACCAGTGACCGCCGCGAAGAACGAGGTTGGGAGACATCATGAATTCGTGACCGTGTGCACACTTCCAGAGAACGGGAGTATACATATCAACGATTTCAGTTGCAAGGCATTCGCCGCCTCTGAAAGCAGCTGCCTTCTGAAGATCTTCGAGTGTGAGTGAATCAAAGTCTTTTGTTTCATCATAACCGTGATCAAGAACCATTGCCTTTGAAGGATCATCGTTAGGACGGTAAACCTTAACCTTGTTCCAATCGTTGCCGATTGCATCCCACTTTGCTCTTGAGCCAACGTAAGCGTTGATTCTTTCTTCAACGTTGTTTTCTCTCCACCAAAGAGTACCGTAAACGGGAGTTTTAGCAATCTTCTTCATGAAGGGCTTAACAGCAAATGCGAAGGGCTTTGCAAGCTTTGCAAGCTTATAGAACCATTCAACTCTGTTCATAACGCTCTTGAAGTATTCTTCAATAGGCATATATGCACGGAAATGGCAATATTTTTCAAGCTCGTCTGAGTCAAGATACCACTGACCGTGGAAGTTTCTTGTGATGAACCAGTCGGGATCGAAGAGCTTTCTGGGATCGCCGAGACCGAGACCGTATTTGCCGAGAAGGAGCTTTTCAAACTCAAAGTTTGTGATTCTGTACTGTGCACCTGAACCGATGTTATAGAATCTTCTCCAGAATTCTTCGGGAATATCGTCACCGCAAACGTTTACGAGAAGACGTCCTGAATCTTCAACTGTTGCCCATTCAAGAACACCGTTGATAACAACGTGGTACATAATGGGTTCCATATTCTTAACGATTTCGGGATAGAGAATACCTGACTGACGAAGTGATACCCAGTGCTTAAGACCTGATTCAGCAAAAACTGATTCAGCAATAACCTTTGATGTTGCATAATGGTCGTAAACGCTGATTTTGATGGGGTCACCTGTACGAGCCCAGTGGATAGGATCATCTCTTTCGCCTGTTTCTGCAACAGTACCGATATAAACAACCTTAACTGCATCGGGATCGGGCTGAGCCTTAACAGCCTTAACGATGTTCTGTGCAGCGCCAACGTTTGTTTTGATTGTTGCAATGGGAAGATAGTCAGCTGAGGGAGAAACCATACCGCCAACGTGAAGAACATAGTCTGCACCGTTTACGCAAGCAAGAACGTCTTCATAGTTCTTGAGGTCACCCCAAACGATTTTAACTGCGGGATCATTCATATAGGGAGCGAAAAGCTCTCTGTTCTTTTTGCTGTCGCGAAGAAGAACAACGATTGTGAACTGATCCTTCTTAGCATAGAACTGCTGGAAACCTTCCCAACCCATTGTGCCTGATGCACCGGTAAGGAATACGGTCTTTTTCTGTGCCATTTTGAATTCCTCCAAACAAAATTTTGTTAGTCAAAAAACACTACTTTATAAATTTAACATATTATTTTCAATAAATCAATAAAAAAATCAAAATTAAAGGTCAATATCTGACAGATAATTAAATGTTATACGCTTTCTTGAAAATTTGTTCAACCAAAAACATCTGATTTATCTCTTTCTTGCCGCTTTCAGAAAAGTTTGCAGCAGGCTTAACTCTTGCGTCATAACCAATATCAAGACCACAAAGACCCATATGATATTTAGCGTTTACGGGGTAATACTGGCATTCTGCCATTGAAGCAAATGCGAGAAAAGCCTGAACTTCTTTTGCCTTTTCGGGCTCTTTTTCATAATTCTTGCAAAGCCAGGAATAAATCTCGGGATGGAAGTTTGCCATAACACCCGAAAAGCCTGCGCAACCTGCTTCAAGAGATTCAAGAAGAGTTGCGGAGTTAGCGTTATAAATCTTAAGACCAAGACCGTCAACCGCGGCGAGCTTTGCTTTTATCATTTCAATATTGCAACAGGTATCCTTAAGGAATTTGAGCCTGCCGTCAAGAGCACATTCTCGAAGAGTTTCAGGTGTGAGAATACGTTTATAGGGATAAGGGCATTCATAAACACCAAGGCCGATTTCAGGAATAGAAGAAACCATTTTATGATAATTCTTAAGAAAAACGGAATCATCTTCATCCTGCTTTGCAAAACGGTTTGCAATGAAAACATATGCATCAATGCCCTCATTGATAAAAGCGTTAGCCTCATAAATCTGACGGTCCAGGTCATCTGCAGTGTGACCGGATGCAACAACGCTCATACCCTTAGGTAGATGCTTAATAATAAAGCTAAGAAGCTCGAGTCTTTCTTCAAAAGAAAGAAAGAAAATTTCACTTGACTGGCAGATAGCAAATATACCGTCTACACCGTTTTCAGCGTACCAATTAAGAATGGCTTCTACGCCGTTATAATCGATTTTATTATCGGCGGTAAAAGGAGTTACCATAGTCGGATAAACACCGTTAGGAATAGATTTAATCATAAAAAAAGACCTCCTGCAGTAAATACTTACAGATTTAAGTTTATACTGCACAAAGGTCTTTTGTCAATGCGTTATTCCATTTTTTTGCGGATATATTCAAGAATTTTCTTCTCACGCCTCGAAACTTGCACCTGCGACATATCAAGCAGTTGTGCCGTTGCGGATTGGGTAAGATTTTTATAATATCTGTATTCAATAAGTTTTCTGTCTTGCGAATTCAAAGATACAAGAACCTGATTCAGCGCGATTGAATCGGAAAGCGATTCTTCGTGTGATTCAACAGGCAAATCGAGTTGATTTTCACCGTCTTCACCACCTGTTAAAGATGTAACCGGAGCTGAAGCGTTAAGCAACATCGCTGCCTCCGCAGGCTCAACACAAAGCTCTGCAGCAAGCTCGCTGACGGTTGGCTCTCTGCCTAATTTTACTGTTATTTCTTCCTGTTTTAAAATAGCGGCACGGGATTTTTCTTTTAATGCTCTGCCAACTTTAACTGCACCGCCGTCACGGAAAAGACGTTTGATTTCTCCAAGAATAACAGGGACCGCATAAGTTGAAAAAGCAAAACCTTTTGAACTGTCAAAGTTTTTACTTGCCTTCACAAGACCAAGGCAACCTGCCTGAAACAAATCGTCATATTCAACTCCCCTGCCTTTGAATCTGTTCGCGCAGGAATGAACTAATCCGAAGTTGTTTTTTATAACGTCATTCAACCGTTCTTTTTCGTCAATCATCACCCGTAACACGACCTCTGATTTTCTTCTCCAGCGTCACAACAGTGCCTTTACCAAGCTTTGATCGAACCTTGATTTTATCACAAAAACTTTCCATAACCGCAAAACCAAGCCCAGCTCTTTCGTCTGCTGAAGTTGTGAAAAGAGGTTCCATTGCCTGTTTTATATCAGCAATTCCGCAACCCGAATCTCGAATTCGAATTCTTATCAATCCGTTTTCATAAATGCCTGCCCATATGTAAACAGGTCCGAGAGTATCGGAATAAGCGTGAACGATAGAATTTGTTACAGCTTCGCTGACGGCAGTTCTGATATCGGATAGTTCTTCAATATTCGGGTCTAGTTGAGCTGCAAAAGCTGCAACAGCAGCTCTGCCGAACGATTCATTAACCGAACGGCTGTCAAATTTCAATCTCATTTCATTTATCGGTTTCATTGCTTTATCCTTTCTTTTTTACGAAGTTTAACTAATTTTTCAAGCCCTGCAAGTTTCATCATTTTATAAATTCTTTCTGAAAGATTCACAACTTCAACGTTGCCGCCGTAGCTACTGACCAGTCTGTATCTGCCCATAACAAAGCCTATTCCCGAGCTGTCCATAAATGTAACTTCATCAAAATCAAGACGTACATTCGGAACAAGAGCAGACTGAATAGCTTCATCTGTTTCAAGGCGCATTACCGAAGCATTGTGATGATCAATTTCACCGCTGACAGTAACAGTTAATCTGACTGGTGTTGCATTAATTTTAATTGCCATTTAAACCTCCTGAAAAATAAAAAAATCCTTTACCCATAAGGATAAAGGATTATATTTAAAAATAATGTTGAATTGTTGTACTGATTAAAAATTAAGCAGATTATCTCTGATCTCGCCTGCAAGATAAAATGAGCCGCAAACAATCAACACATCATCTTTTTCGGTAATATTTGCCGCTGCGGCAATGGCTTTCATCGGCTCGGAAATACTGTAGCAATCGGAGCAAAATTTCCTTGCGACCTCACAAAGTTCATCACTTGAAAGTGCTCTGGGCACGTCTGCTTTTGTGGCAACAAAAACGCTCGCAAAAGGGGCAACAATGCGCATATATGAGAGATAATCCTTATCTGCCATCATCGATGAAACCATAATAATCCGCTTATCTGAAAGGTGTTTGCGGATAAATTCGGCAAGAGCGTTTGCACATCCCTCATTATGACCTCCGTCAAGAATAACAACAGGCTTTTTTCTGATTAATTCCATACGCGCGGGCATAACGGATGATTCAATACCCGATGCGATAACATTATTCGAAATATCGATACCGAATCGTTTCAAAGAACGAATTGCTTCAATCGCAGTTATTGCATTGTAAATCATATGCTTACCTGCAAGCGGCAAAAGAAAATCAATGCCGTCATATGAGGCATTTGTGCCTTCAATATTTTCTTCACCGATTTCAAGCTTTCCTGTATCAGGAACACGCAAAGAATTCATTCGTTCATCGCAGATTTCTTTAATAATCTTCATCGCCTCATGTAGCTGAAAAGGATAAACAACAGTTTCAGCGCCGAATTTGATAATACCGCATTTTTCAAACGCAATCTTCTCAACTGAATCGCCGAGAATTGCGGTATGGTCAAGTGAGATGCTTGTAATAACACTCACAAAAGGCGCTTTGATAATATTGGTTGCATCAAATCTGCCGCCAAGACCGACTTCAAGCACAACAAAATCGCATTTTTTCTTTTCAAAATAAACAAATGCGGTTGCAGTCAGGGCTTCAAACTCGGTTGTCTGCTCCCCTTTTTCAAGAAGAATTTCAACCGCTGCCTTAACCTTTTCGACACATTCAGCGAGTTCCGAATGCTCAATCATATTGCCGTTAAACTGTATTCTTTCTCTGAAATCGGTAACGTAAGGCGAAATATAAAGCCCCGTATTAAATCCGTTTTTAATCAAAATATTTGAAATCATAGTTGAGGTTGAGCCTTTGCCGTTTGTACCTGCAACGTGAATAATTTTCAGCTTATCCTGAGGATTGCCCAGAAGCTCGCAAAGAGCCTTGATGCGTTCAAGACCAGGCTTTATTCCGAACTTTTCAAGAGAATGGATATATTCGATTGCCTGCATACAATTCATAATATCACCTGTTTGCAGACCCCGAAGAATCTCTTCCTCGGGGTCTAGAAAATTAACCTAATTTAGCGATGCTTTCGTTAAGCATTGCAATTTTTTCTTCATACTTTGCTTTCTGTTCACGCTGAGCCGCAACAACGTTTGCGGGAGCCTTTGCAACAAAGTTTTCGTTTGAAAGTTTGCCGTTTACAAAGTCAAGATCCTTCTGAACAGCTGCAAGTTCTTTCTGAAGTCTTGCTTTTTCAGCTTCAAAATCAACAAGCTCGCCCATAGGAATATAAATCTTTGCATCAGCGGTAACAATGCAAACTGCGCCGTCAAGCTCGAAGCTATCTGCAACTTCAACTTCTGATGCGCTTGCAAGCTTCTGCATAAATACACCGCCCTGCTCAAACGTTGATTTATAAGCAGTTGCAATATAAACCTTTGCTTTCTTTGAAGGAGGAACGTTCATTTCAGCTCTGCGGTTACGGATTGCACGAACGGCTGTCATAATTCTTTCCATCTCGGCTTCTTCAGCTGCATAAGCGTTTGCATCACTGAATTCAGGCCAAGCAGAAATCATAATTGATTCGCCGTCGTGAGGCAGAGTCTGCCAGATTTCTTCTGTGATAAAGGGCATAAAGGGATGAAGAAGCTTGAGCGTATTGCTCATAACCCAAACAAGAACCTGTCTTGCATTCTGTGCTTCTGCGCCGTCCTTCTGAAGTCTGATTTTTGCGATTTCAATATACCAATCGCAGAAGATATCCCAGATAAAATCATAAAGCTTTGCAACTGCAACGCCGAGTTCAAACTTTTCAAGATTTTCTGTAACTTCTTTTGAAAGAGTGTTGAAAAGGCTGATAATCCACTTATCTTCAAGTGCAAGGTCAGCAGGAAGTTCACACTTAACGTCTTTGTCTTCAATATTCATAAGAATGAATCTTGCGGCATTCCAGATCTTATTTGCGAAGTTACGGCTTGCACCAACCTTTTCGTCAGAGAAACGCATATCGTTTCCGGGGCTGTTACCTGTTGCAAGAGTGAATCTGAGAGCATCAGCACCGTAGATATCGATGATTTCAAGAGGATCAATACCGTTGCCGAGTGACTTGGACATCTTTCTGCCCTGAGCATCCCTTACGATACCGTGAATGAATACTGTATCAAACGGCTGGCTGTTCATCTGCTCACAGCTTGAGAAAATCATTCTGGCAACCCAGAAGAAGATAATATCGTAACCTGTTACGAGAGTGTTTGTGGGGAAATAATGCTTGAGTTCAGGTGTTTCATCAGGCCAGCCGAGAGTTGAGAACGGCCAGAGAGCTGATGAGAACCAGGTATCGAGTGTATCGGGATCCTGCTCTACCTTGCCGCCGCACTTGGGACAAGCATCGGGAGCAACCTTTGCAACTGTGATTTCACCGCAATCAGCGCAATAATAAGCAGGGATTCTGTGACCCCACCAAAGCTGACGTGAAATACACCAGTCCTTAATGTTTTCCATCCAATGGAAATAAGTCTTTTCAAATCTTTCGGGAACAAACTTTGTTTTGCCGCTCTTAACGCAATCGATTGCGGGTTCGGCAAGAGGAGCCATCTTAACGAACCACTGCTTTGAAATTCTGGGCTCAACGCTTGTGTGGCAACGGTAGCATGTGCCAACGTTATGGCTGTAATCCTCAATCTTAACAAGTGCACCTTCAGCTTCAAGGTCTTTAACAATAGCCTTACGTGCTTCGTATCTGTCCATACCTGCATATGCGGGATAATCAGCAGTAATCTTTGCATCGTCTGTCATACAGTTGATGATGGGAAGATTATGACGAAGACCAACTTCAAAGTCGTTGGGGTCGTGAGCAGGAGTGATTTTAACAACGCCTGTGCCGAAATCCATTTCAACATATTCATCGGCAACAACAGGGATCTCTCTGTGTACGATAGGAAGAATAAGGGTTTTGCCAATCATATCCTTATATCTTTCATCGTTGGGGTTAACTGCAACAGCGGTATCGCCGAGAAGAGTTTCAGGTCTTGTTGTTGCAAGCATAAGATAACCGCTGCCATCCTTAAAGGGATAGCGAAGATGCCAGAAATGACCAGCCTGATCTTCATATTCAACTTCAGCATCTGAAATTGAAGTAAGGCAATGGGGGCACCAGTTGATGATTCTTTCGCCTCTGTAGATAAGACCCTTTTCATAGAGTCTGCAGAAAACTTCAAGAACTGCCTTGCTGCAACCTTCGTCAAGAGTGAATCTTTCTCTGTCCCAGTCGCAGGATGAGCCCATCTTCTTGAGCTGTTCGATGATTCTGCCGCCATACTGTTCTTTCCATTTCCAAGCGCGCTCAAGGAAGCCTTCTCTGCCAAGGTCTTCTTTTGTGATGCCTTCAGCCTTCATAGCTTCAACAATCTTTGCTTCTGTTGCGATTGAAGCGTGGTCTGTGCCGGGAAGCCAGAGTGCATCATAGCCCTGCATTCTTCTCCAACGGATAAGGATATCCTGAAGAGTATTATCAAGGGCGTGACCCATATGGAGCTGACCTGTGATGTTGGGGGGCGGAATAACAATTGTGTAAGGCTTCTTATCCTCTTCTACTTTTGCGTGGAAATACTTACCTTTGAGCCAAAAATCGTAAATTCGGTCTTCAACGTTTTTGGGATCATACTTTGTTGCAAGTTCTTTTGCCATAAAAAATGACCGTCCTTTCTTGTGAGACATAAAAAAATCGCCTCACGGATTTAATAATAAATCAATGAGACGAGTAAAATTACCCGCGGTACCACTCAAATTGCACGCTCAGCGTGCCGCTCTTTGGGCTCATACAAGCCCTATGCACTTACGCAGCATTCTCGGACGGGTTCTACTGACCTTAACGGATTTCTTCCCGCCAGCTCAGAGGCTACAACGTTCATCTGACACACATCGGCTTCGCACCAACCGCCGACTCTCTGAGAGCACTTTTATGACGCCCTCCTCTTCACAGCCATTGCTATTAAATTGCGAGTTATTTTAACATATAAATTTATTTTTGTCAATATAATTTATCATCAAAGGCTTGGTGATAAAATGAATCTGCAAAATAAAATGCTGAAAAATACTCTTATTATGACTGCAACAAATCTGCTGATGCGCTCAGTTGCAGTCAGCTTCAACGCTTATCTGACATCAAAGATAGGTTCGGCAGGTATAGGCCTGTTTCAGCTTATAATCACTGTTTACACAATGGCTGTTACCTTTTCGTGCGCAGGCATAAAGCTCGCAAGCACAAGAATAACAGTTGAAATTAATGCAGGCATAAAAAACGATATTAACAAATCAATGCGCCTTTTTGATTTATATGCTCTTGTTTGCGGTGCGTTTATTTCTGCAATTCTTTGGGTTACATCCGATTTTATAAGTCAAGTATGGATATCAGATATGCGTGCCGCACCGTCATTACGCATACTATCACTTAGCTTACCTTTTGTGGCAATGTCCGCCTCATTGAGCGGATATTTCACAGCGGGCAATCTGATAACCCATTATTCTTTTATTCAATTGATTGAACAAGGAACCAAGATTGCGGCGGCGGTAATGATACTTTCAAGTATAAATAATTTTGACGTCAAAACTGCCTGTATGGCAATTGTCGCGGCAATGACTGCTTCTGAAGCGATATCATTCACACTTTCATACATTCTGAAAAAAATTAAAATACAAAAGAAGACAAAGCAAAAGGCAATCGAACTTAAAAAACTTTTGAGAATAGCAATACCCGATGCGGCAGGTACCTGTGCACGAAGTGTTTTGCTCACTATTGAACATCTGCTGATACCCAAAGGGTTTAAAAAATCCGGAACAGACAGCGCCGCGGCACTCTCAGCTTACGGCAACATTCACGCAATGGCTTTGCCGATTATCCTGTATCCCTGCGCGTTTCTTACATCTTTTTCATCTTTGTTAATACCCGACCTTGCGGCTAAAAACGCCGTTAATGATCGCAAAGGAATCGGCAGAAGCGTTGAAAAGAATCTGAAACGAACATTTTTCTATTCTGTTGCCTGTGCTTTTGTTCTTGCAATTTTTGCGCCGCTTATTTCGCAAACAATTTATAAAACAGATGAAGCGGTACAGTATATCAGAATACTTGCACCGCTTGTTCCGATAATGTATACCGATACCGTCACCGACGGTATGCTCAAAGGTTTAGACCAGCAGATTCAATCAATGAGATATAACATAATCGATTCTGCACTTTGCGTTGTGATGGTCTGGTTTTTATTGCCGATATATTCGGTCAAAGGATATATTTTTATTCTTTATGCGAGCGAAATAATCAACTTTTATCTCAGCATCGGCAGGCTTATCAAAATCTGTGATATAAGAATTCCGAATTTGTTTAAAGTTTTTTCAGAACCTCAAGAAGATATTTCCACATTCTTGCGCAGGAAGAGATGCTGATTTTTTCCTGCGGAGTATGGATATCAAGAATGTCGGGGCCGAATGAAACGCAATCAAGACCGCTTATTTTACCGCAGAAAAGACCACATTCAAGACCTGCATGAATGGCGGTTACAACCATTTCTTTTCCGAAAACATCTTTATACACATCCGCAAAAACAGTTTGCAAAACGGAATCTTCTTTATATTCCCACGCAGGATATTCACTGTGAACGTTTACAGTTGCGCCGTATTTTTCAGCAATAGCTATTACTTCATCGGTGAGCTTATATCTCTTCTCATTATTACTGCTTCTTAAAAGAAAAGTAAACGATACGCAGTCAGCATTTGTTTTTAATGCTCCGAGATTGAGTGACGTTTCAACCAATCCGTCAATCTGCTTGCTCATTGAAACAACTCCGTTGGGAAACTCACAAAGCATTTCAACGATTCTCACGGTATCGGTTTTGCTTAAGCTGAACTTTTCAGCCGAGCAATCACGGATTTTGAGATTAAGTTCAGGATCAGTTTCTTTAAATTCTTTGCGAAGTGAAGAATTAAGGCGACTGATGATTTTAAAGAGCGCTTCACTTTCACTTGAAATAACGATTTTTGCTCTGCATTCGCGGGTAATTGCATTGTCCATTGTACCGCCGTTTACCGATACAAGGCAATAATCAACTCTGCCCGAAATTTCTTTTAAGATTCTGCCCATAAGCTTGTTTGCGTTGGCATAACCCTTATGGATTTCAGTGCCCGAATGACCGCCGTGAAGCCCCGAAAGAACAATTTCGCAAACCGTTCCGCTTGAATTAACGGGAACATAATCCGCCTTTATATCTGCTCTGCAACCGCCAGCACAACTGACCCAAAGAGTGCCCTCGGCTTCGGAATCAATATTAATCATACGCTTACCTTTAAGCACAGACGTATCAATAGCCTCGGCACCGCACATACCAGTTTCTTCATCGGTTGTTAAAACAACCTCAAGAGGAGGATGAGAGATATCGTCTGAATCTAGAATTGCAAGACAATAAGCAACGGCAATACCGTCATCACCACCGAGAGTTGTTCCCTCTGCATAAATATAGTCGCCATCAATATTCAAATTCAAAGGATCATTGAGAAAATCAATTTCGTATCCCTGTGATTTTTCGCAGACCATATCAAGATGTCCCTGCAGAATAACAGGTTCTTCATTTTCTCTGCCTGCGGTACCGTTTTTGAATATGATAACGTTATTCGCAGAATCCTTGATATATTCGAAACCTTTTGATTTTGCAAAGTTGCAGCAATAGTCGCAGATTTTATCCATATTCCCCGACCCTCTGGGGATATAAGAAATCTCTTCAAAATAACGGAAAACCTTTTCGGGCTCAAGACCCGACAAAACTTTCATTTGCATATAAACACCTCTGAAAAGAATTTTAACATAAATATATGTTATTTTCAACAATTCTATTCAAATAAGATATAAAGAAAAACAGGCACACACAATTGTGTATGCCTGTTGATTTTTTATTCAGATTCAGGAATGCCCTCAAGGAAGTTTGTTTCTCTGACGTAACCGTCTGCATTGACTCTGAAAGTTTTGATTTCAAATTTATTGAAATCTGACCAGAAGCCTGCATCGATAAGGTCGCAAACAATTGCTGCCTTTACGGGTTTGCCGTCTGTTTCACGGATTCTGAGAACAACGTCACCCGAGCCGTCTTCGCAGAACTTGAAGCTCATAAGTGAAAGATTCTGATGGCTGATGCTGATAAAGCTGTTCTTTCGGGGCAATGTTCCCTTGCGGTAACCAACGGGAACAGCAACAAGTCTGTTATTGAATGCCGCCGCAAGACGCTGGATATCAGTGTTTTCAACGTCGCCTGAATGCGGATAAAGAGCATATTCAAATCTGCTTAATCCCTCATCGGTATAGTTGAAATCAGCATAAGGTCTGTCTGAATAATGATCTGCAAAAATGCTGTTTCTGATAAGAGTAAGGCTCAATGTGTTGCCTGTGCAGTCATAACTGTATTTTGAATCGCTGATAAGTGCAATACCCTTGCCGTCTGCGGTAACGTCACCCCAGGTGAGAGCAGGTTCTTCTTCGCCGTTGCAAGGACGCTTAATGATTCCGCCGGGAATTTCATAAGTTGAAATCGGGTCATTGCCCGCAACCGCAACAGGCATTTTGAGAATTGTGAGAGGTTCCTGCCAGAGTGCCTTGCACTTAACGCGCAAAAGCTTTGAACCGCTTTCAAGAATGAAATCCTGATTAAGATATGAGCCGTTATAAACGTGCTTTGATCTGACAACTATTCTTGCATCGCCATCTTCAACAACCTTGATTGAATCAAGCTTCATTGTGTCAAGAACCTTATCAAACTTAAAGATATTATGAGCCCAGGTATCGGGTTCGGAATTATCTATAACAGTGGGAACGCAGCTTTCGGCACCAAGAATTTCAGCACCGTCTGCCTTATTGATAATTGATGAAATGCCGCCTGTTACTTCATTGAACTTAACCTTGACGTATTCATTTTCAATAGTAAGTCCGTCAGCCTTGAGAGCGGATTCAGCCTTGTTGAATTCGCCAACTTCTGAATCTGCGTGCCAGAGCCAATAAGTAGCATAGCCAAGAGCAGGTACTTTTGCGTTGAATACGGTATCAAGATGAGAGTCGTTTGAGCGTGATGAGCGAACGTTCTGGAAAAGAACGTCGTTGCCGTCGCTGTCCGTAACTCTTGCAGAAGGATGATAAGTGCTTACCTGCTGTTCAACTTCATATGAAAGAGGATTGAAAACAATAATGGGTCTGGGGAAATTGAGGTTGCGGCAATGATGGCGTTCGTTGCAAGAAACGGAATCTGAAACACCGTCAAGCCAGGTATCAACGTAATCTGCAAGGCGGAGCATTGCCTTATTTTCTTCTTTAGCGGCAATATGCATTGCATAACCCATTGAATCACGCACATCGTCATATGCTTCCATAATGGAGCAACCGCAAAGAATATCGTGGAACTGATTGAAGCAAACCTCTTTCCAGGCATCACCGAAAGATTTTGTTGCAGCAGGAAGATCGGAAACCTTTGATGCAACGGTATTCCATTTTTCTGCGCTGGCAAGCCAATTTTCAGCCTTTCTGTTAAGCTGCTTAACAAGTGAAGTTGCAGAATAGCAACCGCTTGCGTGATGCTGCATTTCATCACTCCAGACAGGAACGTCAATTGAACCTGCGCAAATCTCTGAAAAATAATCATCGGGTGATGAATATTCAAGCTCTTCAAAACCGTCTTCTTTGAGCTTAAGAAGATAATCAAGATCGCCCTTTGTGGGACCGCCGCCGTGGTTGCCCACGCCAAAGAAGAACATCATTCCGTGACCAGATTTTTCTGCTCGTGCTTTAAGGTCGGAAAGCTCTCTGTCAATAGCGTTTTTACCGTTATTACAATAGCAATCAGCTATTCTGTAAGTGAGAACTCTTGAGCCGTCAGGGCTGTCCCACCAGAAAAGATTTTCGGGAATTTCAGCATTTTCGTGCATACCGGGACGCATCATAACGTAGCACTTCATGCCACCCTGTGTGAGAAGCTGAGGAAGCATTGCGTTATGACCGAATGAGTCAACATTATAACCTGTTTTGCAGATTTTGCCGAACTTTTCATAATAATAAAGCTGGCTGTAAAGAGCCTGTCTTGCAAAGCTCTCTGCATCAGGCATATTGCAGTCGGGCTGAACCCACCAACCGTTGACGGGTACCCACTTGCCTTTTTTAACAAGCTTTCTGATTTCTTCAAAAAGCTCGGGGTCAATTTCTTCAACCCATTTATAATATGAAGCAGATGAACAGGTAAAAATCATACCCTTATATTCTTTGATGCGTTCAACTGCAGAACGGAAGGTCTGAAGAACCTCACCGCAACCCTCCTGCCATCTCCAGAGCCAGATGGGATCAAGATGGGCATTGCTGACAATATGTATATTCTTATCCATTGTTACACCTCATTATTCAAAGATTCCGAAGTATCTGCCCATCCAATAAGCATAACTGTAAACGTAAGCGCTCTCAACGCACATAACACCGCCCGAATCCTCGTTCTTATAGTAAAGAGGATTGCGGTCATACTTTGAAATAAAGCGCTCGTCGGGAGGCAGAAGAACAGAAATTTCTTTGTTACCCATAAGCTGTGTTTTAACTGCAACGTCATGTCTGCCGATAAGTGAAACACCTGAAGCAAGGCGGCTTGCGTTTGTTCTGTAGAACCAGGTTGCAAGAGCCTCAACGTCAACGTCGTGGTCAGGACAGGAAATCATATAAGGAAGGTCATAACCGGGGTTATGCTCTCTTGCAAGTGATGTGCGCCAGCTCTTGAAGCCGTTGCGGTATTTTTCAAGGCGAACTTCGTCTTTTTCAAGCATGCAAAGACCGAAGAAGGTGCAAACGGCAAGCATATGGTCGCCATACATGATATCTTCGGGATAATCGAAATCCATCGAAATTGAAGCTTGCATAAGACGGTCAAAATGTTTTGCACCGTAATCGTCATAATGCTTTTCATTGATAAGGTAATTATAGCTGTCAAGCCACTTACCCTCTTCGCCTGTGATATCCATTGTTACCAGATGATACATAAGCACTTCTGATGCGTTAAGGCAGGCATCAACATAACCGAATTCGGATTCAAAATATTCTTCGTTCCATTTTGCCCAGGTTGTTGCTTTGCCTGTGAAATCCTTAAGAATATAACCGTTATCAATAATATGATTCATAAGACGCTTGCAGGTTGAAATAATAATCTCATCAAGTTCGGGGTCGTCACAGCCGAGAAGGTCGTGAGCAAACTTGAAGAAAAGGAAGTGTGTTGTTACTTCATCACTGCTGGTATCGCCCTTGAAAACGATATCGTCATCGGTATAACCGAGATCTCTGTAAAGATGAGCAAGTCTTGCAGGAATTTCAGCACCGCAATAAGCTTCTGCACCAACGCAATTCCATTCTTTTGTACAAGTTGTTTCAAGAACATAAGCCTTGTCGCCGTTTCTTCTCATGAAAACACCATCATCGGGAAGAGGTTCATCTGAACAAAGATACGATCTTGCAACAAAGCCGTCACCTCTGCCCGAAATATGCATAAGAAGAAGAGTTGCCTCTGTTGCTCTTAAAGCATATTTTTTTGCAAGAACTGTATCGGGGTGATCAATGCCTTTTTCTCGTTTATAAACAGAATATCTGAAAATCTCACCCATAGCGTAAGTTGCGGTAAAACAACCGTCATTATCCGAATGACCGTAAGGAAGAATACTGTCAAGATTTCTGGCTTCGGTCAGATATTTCTGTGTTTTCATACCGCGGCGGTCAACATATTTTTCGCTTTCAGCGCGAAGAATATCAGCCTTTTCTTCTGCACTGATAAGGCGCATTTCAATATGGGTTGCACCTGTTTCGGTAAGAACCCAAACGTTTTCGCCGTCAGCAAGAAGTGCTTTTACATTGTTATCGGGCAAATCTCTGTCTGCACTGAAATACATAACCTTATCTTCAGGTCTTTCAGCAGCTGCATCATAACGGGTTACGCCGTTCGAAGCACCGTACCATTCGATATTGCCTGCTTTTACAAAGCATATGTAATCAGACTTTTTTGAAGGAAGAGGATAAGGAAAACCTGTAAGGTCAGGCTTAACTGCTTCTGCCTCAAAAAGCGCCTTGGGTACAGCGGAATCATCAAGAGAATGCATCTTGCAAAATCTGCAAATGTGGTCTTTGAGTTTGTAAGGTTTAAACATAATTTTACTCCTTAAAGCAATTATAAATAAACTATAACAGAACTTTTCAAGATATGCAATAAAAATTTGACGGAATATCCAAAATATTGAGTGTGCGCTTTACAATTAACACTTTAAGTGGTATAATTCAACTCCGAAAGAGGTAATAAAATATGCTAGAATTCAAAAAAGTTACGTTTGACGATTATGATTTAATCAATGCCTTTTATACGGCATACCCCGCAAGACAATGTGACCGCTCTACCGCGGCAACAATTATGTGGCGAAATTACTATGATAACCACTACGCGGTTTATGACGGAACAATTATTTTCTCATCAAATTTCACGGGCGACATATGCTTCACCCACCCTATCGGCAGAAACGTTGAAGGTATGCTTGAAAAACTTGAGGAATACTGCAAAGCAACAGGCACACCGATGACAGTTTGTTCCGTTAACAAAACGGAATTGCCGCTTATACTTGAAAAATATCCCTACTGCGAACACGATGCAGACAGGGATTGGTTTGATTATCTTTATGAAAAAGAGCCGATGCTTCTGTTGGCAGGCAGAAAATACGGCACACCGAGAAATCATATCAACAAATTCAAAAAGCTTTATCCCGATTATTCATTCAAAAAAATATCGGATGATGATATTGAAAGACTGATTGAATTCACAGAAGGATTTTCATTTAACTCCGAAAAAAGCGAAAGCGCAATGCAGGAGCTTGAAATATGCACGGAGGTTTTGAAAAACCATAAAAAATATCATATGCTCGGCGGATTTCTTGAGGTTTCGGGCAAGATAATCGGTTATTCTTTTGGCGAAATCATCGGCGACACTCTGTTTGTTCATATTGAAAAAGCAGACGTCAACCATCACGGTGCATATCAGATGCTCACAAACAGTTTTCTGCGTGAATTTGCTGCAGACGAAAACGTTAAATACGTTAACAGAGAAGAAGATTGCGGAGATGAAGGCTTGAGAAAATCCAAGCTTTCATATCACCCTGTTGAGCTGATTGAAAAAAGCACTGTCAAAATCACATTATAATCTGCAAATTTTATCATAATTTGCACTTGACAAAGAACAAACATTGCAATACAATTTTAAGGTATATTTATTTTAATACGGAGGTAAAAATATGGGTTACACAATCGGACAGAAACTCATTAAGAGCCACCTTGTTGAAGGCGAAATGATTCCCGGCACAGAGGTTGGTCTTAAAATTGACCAGACTCTCACCCAGGACGCAACAGGCACAATGGCTTATCTTGAATTTGAAGCTATGGGTGTTGAAAGAGTTCGCACAGAGCTTTCTGTTGCTTATATTGACCACAACACACTTCAGACAGGTTTTGAAAACGCTGACGACCACAGATTCATTCAGAGCTGCGCAAAAAAGAGAGGTCTTCTCTATTCAAAACCCGGTAACGGCATCTGCCACCAGCTTCACCTCGAACGCTTCGGCAAGCCCGGCAAAACACTCATCGGTTCAGACAGCCACACCCCCACAGGCGGCGGCATCGGTATGCTTGCAATCGGTGCAGGCGGTCTTGACGTTGCAGTTGCAATGGGCGGCGGTACATACTACACAACAATGCCCAAGATGACACTCGTTCGCCTTTCAGGCAAGCTCTCACCCTGGGTAAGTGCAAAGGATATCATTCTTGAAGTTCTTCGCATTATGAGCGTTAAGGGCGGCGTTGGCAAAATCATTGAATACGGCGGTGAAGGCGTTAAAACCCTTTCTGTTCCTGAAAGAGCAACAATCACCAATATGGGTGCTGAACTCGGTGCAACAACATCTGTGTTCCCCTCAGACGAAATCACAAAGGAATTCCTCAAGGCTCAGGGCAGAGAAGAAGACTGGACAGAGCTTAAGAGCGACGATGACGCAGTTTATGACGAAATCATCGATATTGACCTTAACACGCTTGAGCCCATGGCTGCTATGCCCCACATGCCCGATAACGTAAAAAAGATTAAAGAAATCGGCGAAATCGAAATCAGCCAGGTTTGCATCGGTTCCTGCACAAACTCATCTCTGCTTGACCTTCTCAAGGTTGCGGCTATCCTCAAGGGCAAGAAGATTGCTCCCAACGTGAGCCTCACAATCTCTCCCGGTTCAATGCAGGTTCTTAATATGCTTTCACTCAACGGCGCACTCTCCGATATCCTCGGTGCAGGCGCAAGACTTCTTGAATGCGCTTGCGGTCCTTGCATCGGTATGGGTCAGTCACCCCAGTCACAGGGTGTTTCACTCCGTACCTTCAACAGAAACTTCGAAGGCCGTTCAGGTACTGCAGACGCAGGCATCTACCTTGTAAGCCCCGAAGTAGCCGCTGCATCAGCAATCACAGGCAAGCTTACAGACCCCAGAGAGCTTGGCGAAATGCCCGAAATCAATCTCCCCGAGAGATTTATCATCAATGATAACCTCATTGAAAAGCCCGCTACAGTTGAGGAAATGGACAACGTTGAGATTATGTACGGTCCCAACATCAAACCCTTCCCCACAAGCGTTGATCTTCCCGAAAGCATCGAAGCTCCTGCAATTCTCAAGGTTGGCGATAACATCACAACCGACCACATTATGCCTGCAGGTGCAAAGATTCTCCCCTACCGTTCAAACATCCCCTACCTTTCAAACTTCTGCTTCAAGCAGTGCGACGAAAAGTTTGCAGAGCGCTGCAAGGCAGCAGGCAAAGGCTTCATCATCGGCGGTGCAAACTACGGTCAGGGCTCATCAAGAGAGCACGCAGCTCTTGTTCCTCTTTACCTCGGCATCAAGGCTGTAATTGCAAAGTCATTCGCAAGAATCCACTGCGCAAACCTCATCAATGCAGGTATTATGCCTTTCACATTTGCAAATGCAGATGATTACGATAAGATTGACACAGATGATGCACTTGCACTTGAAGGCATCAGAGCTGCTATTGAAAACGGTTCAAAGGTTGTGCTCAAGAACATCACAAAGGGTGAAGAATATGAGCTCAGCTATGATTATTCAGAAAGACAGACCGCTATGATTCTTGCAGGCGGACTTCTCAACTACACAAAGAACTCTGCTAAATAAGGAGAAATTAAAATGACAGAAATTCAGATTCAGGAAGCTCTCGCTAAATTTGAAGCTCTTATCAGAGAACAGGACGCAAGAAGCGAAGCAATAAAAACACAGGGCGATTTTGTTGATTTTGCAAACCTCGAAAAGCTCACAATCGGCGTTTGCGGCGGCGACGGCATCGGCCCCATCATCACAAACGAAGCTGCAAGAGTTCTTGCTTTCCTTCTCAAGGACGACGTTGACGCAGGCAAGATTGAATTCAAAACAATCGACGGTCTTACAATCGAAAACAGAGTTGCCGTTAACAAGGCAATTCCCGATGACGTTCTTGAAGAACTCAAGAAGTGCCCTGTTATCCTCAAGGGTCCCACAACAACTCCTCAGGCAGGCGATCCCTGGCCCAACATTGAAAGCGCAAACGTTGCAATGAGAAAGGCACTTGACCTTTTCTGCAACCTTCGTCCCGTTAAGGTTCCCGAAGAAGGCATTGACTGGACATTCTTCAGAGAAAACACCGAAGGTGCATATGCAGTCGGTTCAAAGGGTATCAACGTTACAGACGACCTTGCAATGGACTTTGTTGTTACAACAACTGAAGGCTCACAGAGAATCGCAAGACTTGCATATGACTATGCAAGAAGAAACAACAAAGGCAGAGTTTCAATCATCCAGAAGGCAAACGTTATCAAAACAACAGACGGTAAGTTCCTCAACCTCTGCAAAGAAGTTGGTAAGGAATATCCCGAAATCATCACAGACGAATGGTATATCGATATCACAACCGCAAAGCTCATCGATAAGAAGAGAAGAACTGATTTCAAAGTATTTGTTCTTCCCAACCTTTACGGCGATATCATCACAGACGAAGCTGCTGAATTCCAGGGCGGTGTTGGCACAGCAGGCAGCGCAAACATCGGCAAGAAATACGCTATGTTTGAAGCTATCCACGGCTCAGCTCCCAGAATGATGCGCGAAGGTCGCGGTCAGTATGCAGACCCCTGCTCAATGCTCCGTGCCGCTGTTATGCTTCTCTCACACATCGGCAAGCAGGCTGAAGCTGATAAGCTTGAAAGAGCGCTTGACATCTGTATGTATGAAGAAAAGAAGCTTCATATCACAGGCAGAGCCGACGGCGCAACTTGCGAAGATTTCGGCAACTACGTTATGAAAACTCTCTCAAACCTTTAATTCAATTAAAAATAAGAGCACCGATGTTCAGCTGAGCATCGGTGCTTTTGTTATATACATTATATAATTATGATTCGGAAACAGTTTCTTCAACAACACCCTCAGCAGGAGCATCTTCCATAAACTTCACAAAATCCTCGCCGCTCATCTTTTCGTTGATGAAAAGTTCTTTAGCAATAAGATGAAGCTTATCCATATGCTCTGTGAGAATTGATTCAGTTCTGCTGTAAGCGTTTCTGATGATCGCCTCAACCTCTGCGTCAATTTCAGATGCAACGTTTTCAGAATAATTGCGTACCTGTGAATACTGTTTTCCCAGGAAAACTTCGTGGTCTTCGCCTGTGAAAGCAATGGGTCCAAGCTTTTCGCTCATACCGTATTTGGTAATCATATTTCTTGCAATTTCAGTTGCACGCTGAATATCGTTTGAAGCGCCTGTTGAGATATCACCGAGAACAAGTGCTTCAGCAACACGTCCGCCGAGAAGGCTGACAAGCTTATCAAGCATATCGTTCTTTGTGGTGTAAGTTTTATCCTCTGTGGGTCTGTAAAGCGTATAGCCGCCTGCAAGACCTCTGGGGATAATTGAAATCTGATGAACAGGGTCTTTATTTTCAAGGTAATAGCTTGAAACTGCATGACCTGCTTCGTGATAAGCAGTAAGCTTCTTTGCCTTTTCGTTCATACGGTTGGATTTCTTTTCTGTGCCAACCTCAACCTTGAGAGCAGCTTCATCAACCTCGTCCATAGTGATAGCTTTCTTATTGCGTCTTGCAGCAAGAAGAGCAGCTTCATTGAGAAGGTTTTCAAGGTCTGCACCTGTGTAACCGACTGTTGCGTGAGCAACGCTCTTGAGGTCAACGTCGGGACCGATGGGCTTACCCTTTGCGTGAACTTTGAGAATATCTTCTCTTCCCTTAGTATCGGGATAATTAACAGTTACCTGACGGTCAAAACGACCCGGTCTTAAAAGTGCAGGGTCAAGGATATCGGGGCGGTTGGTTGCGGCAATAACGATAACGCCTTCATTTGCGCCGAAGCCGTCCATTTCAACAAGAAGCTGGTTAAGAGTCTGTTCTCTTTCGTCGTGGCCGCCGCCCATACCTGCGCCTCTGTGGCGACCTACAGCATCAATTTCATCAATAAAGATAATTGAAGGAGCGCTTTTCTTCGCCTGATCAAAAAGATCACGAACTCTTGATGCACCGACACCAACGTACATTTCAACAAAATCAGAACCTGAAATCGAGAAAAACGGAGCGTTTGCTTCGCCTGCAACAGCTCTTGCAAGAAGAGTTTTACCTGTGCCGGGAGGGCCAACAAGAAGAACGCCCTTGGGAATTCTTGCGCCCAGCGCATCAAATTTTGAAGTATCTTTGAGGAACTCAACAATTTCTGTGAGTTCTTCTTTTTCTTCATCCGCACCTGCAACGTCTGCAAAGGTTGTTTTGCGCTTTTCATCCTTTGCATGCTTAATTCTTGCCTTGCCGAAGCTCATAGTGCGGTTATTCTCGTTATTCATTGTCTGGTTCATTCGTTTGAACATAAACACTGTGAATGCACCCATAACGAGAAGAAGAATCAACGTGGGCAGAATATTATAAATCCACTGACCCGTTGAACCGCTGTCATAAGTTGCTTTTATCATCGCATCCTTATGCTCACGGTTATATTCCATTACGTCTTTGTGAACGTCATCAATGAAAAGGCTCACGTTAGGAACGGTGAAATTCTTTGCCTGTTCCTCACCTTTGACTTTATAAGTGAGTGCGCCGCTGCTGAGATTAAGGTTGTATTCAGTAACCTTGCCCTCATCAAAAAGTGAAACAACCTGATAATATTCAAGTTTCTCCTGATTCTGACCGCCAAGATAGAGAGTTATACCCGCGATAATCATAACAGGGATAAGAATATACGGCAGAAGAGTGAAAAGCTTCTTTTTGACAGGTTTTGTGTTTTTAGGTTTATTGTTTTTAATATTCAATGTGAATAATCACTCCTTCATTTATCATTCCCGATTATCAGGAATATATCTCTCTTTTAAGAACACCTATATAAGGAAGATTTCTGTATTTTTCATCATAGTCAAGACCGTAACCAACAACAAACTCATCAGGCACTTCAGCACCTGAATAATCTGCAACAAGGTCGGGAATTGCTCGTCTTTCAGGTTTATCAAGAAGAGTGCATATGCGGATGCTGCTCGGATTTCTGCCCTGAATAATAGTTTTGAGATAATTAAGAGTTCTGCCTGAATCAAGAATATCTTCAACAATAAGAACATCTTTACCCTCAAGGTTAATATCAAGATCTTTGATAATTTTAACTGCACCCGATGAAACCGTTCCGCTCTGATAGCTTGATACGCACATAAAATCGATTTCGCAGGGAATTGTTATTGCACGCATAAGGTCTGCCATAAAAATAACAGAGCCCTTGAGCACACTCACAAGCAGAAGGTTCTTATCTTTATAATCTTCGCTGATTTGCTTGCCGAGGTTTCTGACAATTTCAGCAAGATGTTCTTCACTGTAATAAACTTTTTCAATATCATTAAGCATAATTTAAAAATCCTTTCAGCAGACAGTTCTAATTAAAATGACCGCCTTATTTTTTGTTTCAGTGCTGACAGCAACACGGGAATCAATCCCAACGCCTGCCACAAGAAGCACGCCGCTTGCATCAGCTAAAATAACAACGGAATCACGCTTTTCAGGCTCAATGGCAAGCTCATTGAAAAGCTTCTTTAGAGTTTTGGTGCATCCCCTGCCCTTTAAGCAGATTTTATCACCCTGTTCTCTGCCTCGGAAGAACGCTTTACCGTTGATTTTATCACAATCAATTATATATTTGTGGTTATAATTTGAAACATTTTGTAAACAATCTGTATCAAAAGAAACACAAACTTCATATTCGCCGATTTTAAAATTGCCGCTTGAAAATTCAACAGAACCACCCAAAGGTTCAGATGATGAATCAGGGCATTCAACAAAACCGTTTCTGACCCTTAAAGTCATACCGCCGTTTATCTGCCGTGAGCCGCCGTTTTCAAGAATAAAACAAAGCTCATCAATGAACTTATATTCAGGTGTAACACCGCAAAGCTTTTCCGCAATTTTAATAATCGCTCGTTTTTTTATAACCGCAGGTGCAGATGAAATAACGGCAGCATCATAGGAACCGTTTTTCTCTGCTTTTATAACAAGGTTATCTGCGCAGTCAGAAAGATATTTTTCATCTTCACGCAAAGAATCTATGCACCTTGCCGCCGCATTTTCAAAGCCGTTGTTAATCAAACGAAGCTCAGGCAAAACGTTATGCCTGATTCTGTTTCGCGAATAAGAAACGTCACAGTTTGATTTATCGGTAACAAAAGGCACGTTATTTTCTTCGCAATAAGCTTCAATTTCTGTCTTTGTGCAATCAATCAGAGGTCTTATAAAATTATCACGCACAGGCGGAATTGAGCCAAGACCGCGCAATACACTGCCTCTCGCAAAGTTGAAAATGAAGGTTTCGGCTCTGTCGGTAAGGTTATGAGCGGTTGCAATTATAACGTTGCCTTGACTTGCAAAGAAATCATAGCGTATCTTTCTGCCCGCTTCTTCAAGACCCATACCAAGTCTATGAGCTTCAGCAACAACATCAGCTTTCAAAACTTCAAGCGGAATTGAGTTATGTGAGCAATATCGCTCAACAAATTGCTCGTCTGAATCAGCTTCAGCCCCTCTGATTCCGTGATTAACGTGAACTGCTTTAAGAACAAAACCAAGTTCAGATTTAACCGCATCAAGAATATGAAGCATTGCCATTGAATCACTGCCACCTGAAACTGCGGCAATAACAACCGAGCCACGCTCAATCATATTATATTTGACGATGGTTGAAATAACTTTATTAATCATTATAGTTTCTCTCAAGTGCAAGGAAGAGAGTATGTTCACCGTCCCAGGCAAATTCAACCGTGCCCGTTTCACCGTGTCTGTTTTTAGCAACAATAACTTCAACGGTGTTAACGTTTGCCTGCTCATCGGGTACCTCGTCATCTTCTTTTTCACCCTTATAATAATCGGGTCTGTAAAGCATCATAACGATATCGGCATCCTGTTCAATTGAGCCAGATTCACGAAGGTCTGCAAGCTGGGGTTTATGCGATTTACCTCTGCCTTCAGTACCTCTGGAAAGCTGAGCACAGCAAACAATGGGTATGTTAAGGTCTTTTGCCATCATCTTAAGACCTCTTGTAATTTCACTGACTTCCTGAACACGGTTTTCGCTTCTTGTGCTGCCCTTAATAAGACCGAGATAGTCGATAATAACGCATTCAACACCGCCAAGACGTCTGATTTTCGCTTTCATCTCGGGAACGGTGATTGTTGAAGTATCGTCAAAATATAGCTCGCAGTCATTAAGAGCACTTGTTGCGTTGCCGAGTTTAATCCATTCATCGGCGCTGATATTGCCGTTTCTCATTTTCATGCTCGAAACTCTTGCTTCTGTGCCGAGAACACGCATTGCAAGCTGTTCCTTTGTCATTTCAAGTGAGAAGAAAAGAACCTTTCTTTTGCCGACTGCCGCAACGTTGCGGGCAAGGTTAAGCGCAAAGCTTGTTTTACCCATCGCAGGACGGGCACCGATAAGGATAAGGTCAGAACGGTTAAGACCTGTAAGAACCTTATCAAGGTCTGCAAAGCCCGTTGTGAAACCTTTATACAAATCTTTATCCTCGCCTGTCAGCTTCTGCAAACGGTCATAAACGTCGTTAACGATGATGTCACGAAGCTTTGAAGGAGCATTTGAAGTTTTGCCCTGACGGATGTTATAAATCTTCTGCTCTGCGTTATCAAGAAGAATATCTGCAGTTTCTTCCTGCGCAACAGCCATATCAATTGTTTCGGTTGATATGTTGATTAGCGTACGCATATAGAACTTTTCACGCACGATTTTAGCATACATCTCAACGTTTGAAGTTGAGGGTACCATCTGCGCAAGTTCAAAAAGATAATTTCTGCCTGCAGCATTGTCATAAACGCCCTGCTGAACAAGCTGTTCAAGAATGATAAGAGGGTCAATCTTTGAGCCTGTGCTGTCAGCAAGAAGCATTGCGGCAAAAATTGCCTGATGCTGGGGCAGATAGAAAGACTCGGGATTAATATAAACTGCCGCCTGTGAAAGACAGGCAGAATCAACAAGGATACTGCCGAGCACAGCCTGCTCTGCTTCAAGGCTGAAAGGCATATTTATATTTTCAAGAGAAAGAATATTGTTTTGTGCCACACTTATTCTCCGTTCAAATCAAATTATTCGCCTACTCTGACAAACATTGAAGCGCTGATGCCGTTATAAAGCTTAACTTCAACAGGATACGTGCCGAAAGCCTTTATATCTTCAACAACAACCTTGCGCTTATCAAGAGCAATGCCGTATTCCTTTGAAATAGCGGCGGCAACGTCCTTTGACGTTACAGAACCGAAAAGCTTGCCGTTTGCGCCTGCTTTTGCAACAAGCTTAACGGTTTTGCCCTCAATCTTTGCGGCGTTTGCCTTTGCAGCCGCAATCTCTGTGTCAATGCGATGCTTTTCGGAAGCTTCTCTGTTTTTAAGTTCACTCATTGCCTGAGAATTTGCTTCCATTGCAAGCTTTCTGGGAAAAAGAAAGTTTCTTGCATAACCGTCTGATGTATTAACAAGCTCGCCTTTCTTGCCGAGACCTTTTACATCCTGAATTAAAACTACTTTCATATTTAAATCTCCTTATGAGTTTTTAGCATAAAAATTATCAATAGCTTCAAACAATGCTGCTCTTGCAGAAGGTAAATTATAACCCTTAAGCTGGCAAGCCGCCATTGTCTGATGTCCGCCACCGCCAAGTGCTTCCATAATAAGCTGAACGTTTATTTCACCAAGGCTTCTGGCAGAAATATTAACTGTATCATTGCTCTCAAACATAACGAACGAAGCTTTGATGCCTGTAACGTTCAGAAGCTCGTCCGCCGCCTGAGCAGTAACAATCCTTATATCGTTTGTTTTGAAATCGGCAACCGAAATTGCACAGCCTTTATAGCTTTCCGCATTTGAAATAACGCGGTTTCGCATTCGGCTGACATCGATTGAGTTTGCAAAAAGCTTCTTAACGCTGACGGTATCGGCACCTTTATCTTTAAGATAAGCCGCAGCTTCAAAGGTTCGCACACCTGCACGGATAATAAAATTCTTTGTGTCAAGCATAATACCTGAAAGCAAAGCTTCGGCAACCGTTTTATTGACAACGATTTCATTGCCCATATACTGAAGAAGCTCCGTAACCATTTCACTTGCCGAAGACGCACTCGGATCGTGGTGAAAAATAACCGCACCGTTAACGTCTGTAACAGATCGCCTGTGATGGTCGATAATAACCTTTGTTTCAACCTTTTCAAAAACTGAAGGGAATTCGACAAAGGTATCGATATGGGTATCAACAACAACAAGCAAAGTCTTTTTTATTATTATTTCAAGAGCCTGATCTTCACTGATAACAAGCTGTTCCATACCCTCTGCCTCAAGCTTTTTAACAAGCGAGAGCGCAAGAGTTTTCTTTTTATCTGTTGCTATATGAACAGGGACTCCAAAGCAGTTTGCCGCACAAGCAACACCAACCGCCGCACCGATTGCATCAAGGTCAGTATAACTGTGGCCCATAACAATAACGTTACTGCTGCTTTTGATAAGTTCAGAAAGTGCCGAACCGATTACACGGCTTCTGACCTTTGTACGTTTTTCAGAGCTCTTTGAAACACCGCCTATGAAATCATAACTCTCATTATTTTTGATTGCAACCTGGTCGCCACCTCTGCCGAGTGCCATTTCAAGAGCTCTTCTTGCGTTCTTCTCGCATTCTTTCAAGCTTGCACCGCTTGAAACACCAACAGAAAGAGTTGAGCCGATTTTCTTTTCTTTGAATTCAAAATTACGGATTGTTTCAAGAATACCGAAACGATCCGAAATCATGCGGGTCATATTTCTCTGCTCTGTGAAAATCAGATATCTGTCATCGCTGACCTTTTTAAGCGTGCTTGAATACGAGTCAGACCATTTATCAATTTCAGCCTCAATTCGGCTTTTGATTTCTGTTCTTTCGCTGTCACGAAATTCAGAACGGGAGTCATCAATATTATCAAGCTCAATCAGAATTGCATAAGGTCTTGAATTGAAATACTCAATTTCAGTTTTCTTGAGCCTTGTGTTATTCAAATAAAAGAGAACAACATAATCGTTTCCGTCATAACTGAATGACTTTGTGAAAACAGAATAATAACGGTCTTTGATCTGAACGTGGGTTTCGTCTTCGGCAATGATATTTTCAAGACCGATTCCGTTTGTAAATAAATCAATGTGACTCGACTGTGTGAGTTCACCGTTAGCTATATCGCTGTAAAAAGCTTTGCTGCACCATTGTATGTAACCCTTACGGTTGCAAACAACCGCAGGAAACGGAAACGATGCAAGAACCTTTGCTTGTGAAAAACCAAGGCTTTCTGACGTTACTTCCATAAACTTTTTATAGCGACGGTTTGCAGTTATAACCCTGTAAACCGCTATGCTCATAATAACCGCAAAAACCGCAAGCTCGGCAAGAGCAAGGTAAGGTTTATAAAAAGCAGTTATCAAAATGAACACAGCTGTAAAAGCAGCAACCAAACCAATCAAAAGCTTATCATACCAGAAACCTTTAAGCTTCATTTAGACCTCCATAATTATCGGCAAAACCATGGGACTGCGCTTCGTTTGCTCATAAACAAAATGAGAAACTGCATCACGCAACTTGCCTTTAATAGCATTTATATCGCTGATATTACTGTAATAACTGTTTTCAAGTGATTTCTCGGCAACCTTACGGGCACTTTCAATGAGTTCTTCAGCTTCCTTAACATAAACAAATCCTCTTGAAACAACCTCGGGGCCTGCAATCAGCTGACCTGTTTCATAATCAATCGAAGCGGTAACAACAATAATACCGTCCTGACCGAGATGCTTTCTGTCACGCAAAACAACGCTTCCGACGTCACCGACACCGTAGCCGTCAACAAAAACCTTGCCTGCAGGCACAGGAGCGCCGCTCTTGAGCGAACTGTTTGTGAGCTCTGCAACGTAGCCGTTATCGGCAATGAAGATATTATCGGCAGGTATACCCATACCCTCTGCAAGCATTGCGTGCTTACGAAGATGCTTCTGCTCGCCGTGAACGGGAATAAAATATCGGGGCTTAACAAGACCCATAATGAGCTTTAACTCTTCCTGACAGGCGTGACCCGAAACGTGAACGTCATACATCTTTTCATAGATAACTTCCGCACCAAGCTTGAGAAGCTCATTAACAACCTTACCGACTGTTTTTTCATTGCCGGGAATAGGTGTTGCGGAAATAATAACGTAATCGTTGGGACAGATTTCAACCTTTCTGTGGTCTGAAAAAGCCATTCTTGAAAGAGCTGACATCGGTTCACCCTGACTGCCTGTTGTTATGATTACAAGACTGTCTGCAGGATATTTATTGATAAGATCAGCGTTAATCAGAACGTTATCGGGCACGGTGAGATAACCGAGCCTTGAGCTGATATCAACAACGTTTTCAAGGCTTCTGCCCATAATGGCAACCTTTCTGCCGAGTGAAGCTGCAACGTTAATAATCTGCTGAACTCTGTGGATATTCGAAGCAAAGGTTGCAACGATAATTCTGCTCTTGCCTGCTTTTCTGAAAAGCACGTCAAAGGATTCGCCAACCTTACGCTCGCTCTCTGTATAACCGGGTCTCTCGGCATTGGTTGAATCAGAAAGAAGAGCAAGCACGCCCTCATCGCCAAGTTGCGCAAAACGGGAAAGGTCAATCATTCCGCCGTCAATGGGAGTGCTGTCAATCTTGAAGTCACCCGTCTGAATGATTGTGCCTGCGCCACACTTGATTGCAAGAGCGATTGCATCGGGTATTGAATGATTAACGTGAATCATTTCAACGCTGAACTCGTCAAAATTAACAACGTCACCGGGAGCAACCTCATTGAGCTTTGCACTGCTCAAAAGACCGTGTTCTTTAAGTTTACCCTGAATAAGACCGATTGTAAGTTTTGTGCCGTAAACAGGAATATTTGCAGTTTTTAAAAGATAAGCAAGACCGCCGATATGGTCTTCGTGACCGTGAGTAATGATAATACCCTTAATCTTATCGGCGTTTTTTTCAACGTATGAAAAATCGGGAATTACGAGGTCAACGCCAAGCATTTCGGGGTCAGGAAAAGCAAGACCGCAGTCAACAAGAAACATCTCATCTTTATATTCATAGAGAGTCATATTCTTGCCAACCTCGTTAAGACCTCCGAGAAAAGCTATCTTAACGGGAGTTTCATCAACGGGCTTTCTGTATTTTTTTGCAGAGCCGTTTCTTGACTTGAAGCCCTGCTTGCCACCCTTTTTATATTGAAAACCTTTGGACTTGGATTTATCTTTGCTTTGGTTATGATTATTCTGTTGAGCATTCAGCTTTTTACTGTTATTTTCGTTATTTTTCTTTGCCATATTCTCTCCTTTTATCAAAGTATCTATTTGAAAATTTAAATTTATGTTAGAGGTCAGAGGCACTGACCTACAGTATATATTAACTTTTTATTTTAATAATGTCAAGTTATATATATAATATTCTGAAATCAATTATTCTTAATTATTTCTTCGACATTTAAACAAAGCTCCGATGCAGCCTCAAAACTGTCCGCTTCCGTGAGAATCCTGACCGCATCACCCCGCCTTTGCGGAATAACAAGAACCTTGCCGCCGCTTCGTTCAAGTTTGATTCCCTCACTCAAAATTTTGTCAGATGAAACGCTGTCGCGAAACATATTTGACAAATAAGTCGGTGAAATATCAATGCTGATGGTTTTACTTGCAAAATGTTTTTCAGGAATTTCAGAAGCAAGTTCCGATAAAGAACAGGAACGCTCCTGCATAAGCGATAATAATTTGACTGTCAGAAACAGAGCATCGTTGGCGAAACGTTGTTTTGAAGCAATCATCCTCGCTGAATAATCAGATTCATCTGCGGGTGAGGTCAGATATCTGTGAACTCTGCCGCCTGTTTTTTCTGCCAGAGAATCGATATAATCGGGCATCGTATACGCAACCGAAACATCATTCCCCCTTCGCAATTCATCAAGGCAGCAAATTGCTACAAGGACGTGATGGTCAAAAAATTTTCCGTCAGAAGTTGCAGTAACGGCAGTACCCGAAGAGTTAATTTTAAAAGTCAGGTTATCCGAAACGGTACAACCGAGTTTTTTCAGAACAGATGAAATCGTATTTCTCAGTAAATAATTATCCGATTCAACAAAGGCTGAAACGTCACAAAGACCGAAAGGTGCCAGCTCCAACAAATGATTCTTATAATTTCGGCTCACATCAGTCATATCGATAATTTTACCGATTTCAGATTCTGAAACTTCACGGCACTCTTTTTTGGCAAACGATGCTTCGATACCGCGTTCAATTTGGCGGGTTATAGGTAAACCGAATTTGCCGCAGATACGGATTTCCTTATTGACTTTGGAAGATATAAAGAAACCGATATCGCAATCATAACAAACAACACCGTGAATTGATTGAGCTTCAAAGCATTTGCCGAAATCAAAAACAGTAACACCTGAGCCCGTAAGACCCGAAACAAGGGCTGATTTGAGCACCTCTGAAATCTGAGTGCCATCAGTTGCAACACCGCATTTTCTGCACTCGGGTAATGAACCCACCGCCATACCTAATCTTACGCAGGTTTCAGCATTCAGCCTGATTCCGCAGTCTTCATCAACGCCATTATCATTTATAATATCAGCTCTGATATTACCAAATTTAACGTTATGTGAAACAACTGCATTTTTGCCAATAACCTTGCTCGGCCAAATTAAAGAATCCTGCTTTATAACTGCATTTTCTCCGATAATGCAGCCTGAACCTGCAACTGAATTTTCAAACATTTCAGCTTCCTTTTTTACAGTTGCACCCGAGCAGACAAGCGCCCCTGTAAGCATTGCGCCGTCACCAACAAGGCTGTTTTCAAGAACGTTGGAATAACGGATACGAGCAGATTTCCCGATTGTTACGTTATCATCAATAACCGTATAGGGACCGATTATTGCGCCGTTGCCGATGCAAACGTTTTTGCCCAGAAAAACAGGCGGATTAATAGCATAATCGCCATACGGCAAAACTGAAGCAGAATAAACACCGTCGGCAATTTCGGGTAAACGGAACGACGTTTTCTTATCAAAAATATCTCTGTGACACTCAAGATAAGTTTCAATGTTACCGACATCGCACCAAAAATCATTGGTATTATAACAATAAATCGGCATATCTCTTTCAAGCATCAACGGAAACAAATCCCTTGCAAAATCAAAGCTTTTGCCGTTCGGAATAAGTTCAAGACATTCGGGGTTAAGAATGTAAACACCTGTGTTTGCAAGGTTACTGACCGCCTGATTCCAGGAGGGCTTTTCAATAAAGCCGAGAACTTTGTTTTCTTTATCAACTCTCACAACACCGTATTCTCTCGGGTCAGCTTTTGCGGTTGCAACGATGGTTATTTTCGCTCCGCTTGCTTTATGGTAATCCATTATCTTTTTCAAATCAAAATCAAAAAGAGCATCTCCGCTGACAACGAAAAACGGTTCACCAAACTCTGAAGCCGCTGCCTTAACGCTGCCAGCAGTGCCCAAAGGTTTGCTTTCACGGTAAAAATCAAGTTTTATCTTTCTGCTGTCAAAACGATAAGTTTCTTCAATTATATGCGGTAGATAACCGAGAGTTACCGAAGCTTTTGTAACACCGCAACTCTCGAGCGTATCAAAAATATATTCAATAATCGGTTTACCGAAAACCCTCGCCATTGGTTTTGGAATTGTGCAGGTCAGCGGTCTCAATCTGCTCCCCTCACCGCCCGCAAGAATAACTGCTTTCATATCATCAATCCTTTCAGCATTATTATTGACCGACGATACCGAAAATAACCAAAAATCTCTTGTAATCGAATTATTACAATGATATAATGATAAAAAATCCGATGGAGAACTATTATGGCAGAACTTAAAAAGGTTGATATATTCACAGACGGTGCTTGCTCAGGCAACCCGGGACCGGGCGGCTGGGGCGCAATTCTGCGTTACGGCAAGCACGAGCTTGAGCTTTGCGGCGGCGAAAAAGAAACAACAAATAACAGAATGGAACTCACCGCAGTTATTGAAGCTCTCAAAAAATTAAAAGAAAAATGTGAAGTAACTGTTTATACAGATTCCAAATACGTTGCCGATGCATTTTTGCAAGGCTGGATTTGGGGCTGGGTTAAAAACGGCTGGAAGAAAGCCGATAAAAAGCCCGTTCTTAACCCTGAACTCTGGCAAGAACTGCTTTCGGAAATCAGAAAGCACGAATATAAAATCATCTGGGTCAAAGGTCACGCAGGTCATCCCGAAAATGAACGGTGCGACAAACTTGCAACAGGCAAAGCGGCAGAATATATGTAAAATGATAACGGAATTGAAGGACCGGCTTCGATTCCGTTTTATTATTCTGTAATACATTGTCCCGATTTCGCATATGCTTTATCATAAAACGAAGTCGGAGGAAGAAAAAATGACTGATACAAGCGTTTATAACGATATTTCCGCAAGAACAGGCGGCGATATCTATATCGGCGTTGTTGGTCCTGTGAGAACAGGCAAATCAACTTTTATCAAAAAATTTATGGAAACTATGGTTCTGCCTAATATCAGCGATTCAGCACGCAGAGAACGGGCAAACGATGAGCTTCCGCAATCATCGGCTGGCAGAACAATTATGACAACAGAGCCGAAATTCATACCCGAAGACGCAGTTGAAATCTCTTTTGACAGCAAGGCAAGTATGAGAGTGAGAATGATTGACTGCGTTGGATATATTGTGCCGTCAGCTCTCGGATATATTGAAGGTGAAAACCCGAGAATGGTTAAAACGCCTTGGTTTGAGAATGATATTCCGTTCAATATGGCGGCAGAAATCGGCACACAGAAAGTTATTACGGAGCATTCAACAATCGGTCTTGTTATCACGTCTGACGGCTCAATAAGCGAAATTCCGCGAGAAGAATACAGCCAGGCAGAAGAAAGAGTTATCAACGAGCTGAAAGAAATCAACAAGCCATTCATTACTCTGCTGAACTGCAAAGACCCTGAAGCCGAAGCTTCACAGGCACTTGCAAAAGAATTAACCGAAAAATATTCAATTACAGTTCTGCCCGTAAACTGTCTGAAGCTCAGTCAGACTGAAATCAACTCTATTCTAAGCGGAATTCTGTCTGAATTTCCTGTTAAAGAAATCAAAATTGATTTGCCGGGTTGGATAACTTCGCTTGAAAAGACTCATTGGCTTCGAAGCGAAATCTTCGGCAAAATCAGTTCACTTGCCACCGAACTGAAAAAAATCAGAGATATCAGCGGTTTCGGAAAAAGAATTTCGGCTGTAAAATATATCAGCAACACGTCGCTTGACTGCATTGATATGGCAACGGGCAGCGCAAAAATCAGCGTAAGATTAAAACCTGACCTTTTCTTCAAAGTTCTTGAAGAAGAAACAGGTATAACCGTTAACAACGAGCAAGAGCTTATGAGAAAAATGAAGGAACTTTCACAAGCTCAAGAAGGTTATAAACGCATTCAGGATGCGCTTGATGACGTTGAAACTACAGGTTACGGCATTGTTATGCCATCAATTGATGACCTGACACTTGAAGAACCTGAAATCATGAAACAGGGCGGCAGATATGGGGTCAGACTGCGAGCAGGAGCTCCGTCGCTTCACATTATGAAGGCAACCATACAAACTGAGGTTGCACCGATAGTCGGTTCGGAATCACAATCAGAGGAACTTATAAGATATCTGCTCAAAGAGTTTGAAGAAAATCCTTCCGAAATCTGGAAATCAAACATATTCGGAACTTCTCTACACGAGCTTGTCAATGAAGGTCTGCACAATAAGCTTTACCGTATGCCTTCAGACGCAAGGGCAAAACTGCAGGAAACTCTCGAAAGAATTATCAACGAAGGCTGCAGCGGTCTTATCTGCATAATTTTATAAAAAATAAGCTTGCATCGGTTTTTAACCTTTGCAAGCTTTTTTATTACGGTCTTGTAACAGTTACAGTCATTTCGCCGTTACTGGTAAATACTGATTCAACCATATATTTATCAGCGTTTGAAGCTTTATAATATCCCTCACCGCTGACAGGTGCAGTCTCGGGATAACCCGAAACAAATCCCGCATCTTTAAGAGCAGAAACGTATGCTTTAAATTCGTTAGCATCGGATTTAACAGTAAATTTATAGCTTAAAGATTCTTCATAATTATCAACAATTGCAACTGCGCTTTTGAAAACAAAATTAGGAAGCTGAGCGGCAAAATCATTAAAAATTTTTGTTTCAGACGGAGCGATAACAACAGGAGAATCTTTAGGAGCTGCGGTTGTTTGATCGGCATTTCCAACCTTATCGCAAGATGCAAAAGATAACATAAGAACAATTACGGATAAGCAGATAAATAATTTTTTCATTTTGCTGAAACCTCCTACAAAATGTTTAATAATTATATCACACACAAATAAATTTTGCAAGACAGATTAATTATATACCAGTAATCAAAAATAAATATATTGACTTTTAATTGATATAATATTAAAATTGTTTTATATGTAAAAAGAAAGGTGATTTTATGGCAGAACTCAAGAAAAAATACGGCTTGCTCACAGCCATATGTATGGTTGTCGGCATTGTTATCGGTTCAGGCGTTTTCTTCAAAGCCGAAGCTATTCTTAAGGTTACGGGCGGCAATCTCAAGCTCGGTATTCTTGCTTGGATAATCGGCGGTATCATAATGATTATTTGTGCATACACTTTCTCGATTATGGCTACAAAATACGAAAAAGTCAACGGCGTTGTTGACTATGCCGAAGCCGCAGTCGGTGAAAAATATGCTTATCTTATCGGTTGGTTTCTCTCAACCATCTATTACCCCACCCTCACAATGGCTCTTGCATGGCTTTCATCACAGTTTACACTGATTGTTTTCGGTCAGCCCAACCCTGCAACAAGCGCACTCACTTTTGCTCTTGCAGGCTTTTATCTTGTTGGCAGTTATGCTCTTAACGCTCTCTCGCCTGTTCTTGCAGGCAAATTCCAGGTTTCAACAACTTTCATCAAGCTTGTGCCGCTTTCACTCATGGCAATAGTAGGCACAATCTACGGCCTTACAAACGAAAACGGTTGCACGGTTGAAAACTTCACAAACGTTGTTTCAAGCGACGTGCTTGCAAACCTTGGCATTGAAGCTCCCGAATCAAGTTTTGCCGCTCTTCTGAGTGCCGTTTGCGCAACGGTTTTTGCATATGAAGGTTGGATTATCGCAACCTCAATCAATGCTGAAATCAAGGATGCAAAGAAAAACCTGCCCCGTGCACTTGTTCTCGGTTCATTTATAATTGTTGCCATTTACGTTTTATATTACGTTGGTCTTGCAGGTGCCGTTCCCAACGCAGAAATGATTGCTAACGGTCAGGAAGGCGCAAAGCACGCTTTCGCCACAATCTTTGGCAAGTTTATGGGCACAGGCATTTTTGTTTTTGTTATCGTTTCTTGCCTCGGCACGCTTAACGGACTTATGCTTGGTTGCACAAGAGGTCTTTATTCCGTCGCATCAAGAGGCAGAGGCCCTTCACCCAAGATTTTTGCAACTGTCGATAAAAACACCAATATGGCAGGCAACTCCTCAATTTTTGCTCTTCTTCTTTGCTCAGGTTGGCTTCTTTTCTTCTATTTCGTTCTCACAGGCGGCAGAGAAGACGGCACACATTTGCTTGGCAGTTTTGCTTTTGACCCCACTGAAATTACCATTGTAACCATTTATCCTTTCTATATTCCCATCTTCTTCAAGATGATGTCTAACAAAGATTTTAAGGGCTTTAACCGTTTTGTTGCTCCTCTTCTCGCTGTTGCAGGCAGTGCATTTATGGTGTTTGCAGCCGTTAAGGCACACAGCGCAACAATCCCCGGATATCTTCTTATCTTTGTTATCGTGATGCTTATAGGCGTTGCATTCATCAAGAAAAAAGATATCAGCGGAGTAAACACATAATCAAAATTTTCGGAAGGTCTAATAAAAAATGAAATCAAATAAAGATAAACCCTCAACCCAAAAAACAGAACCGGTTGAAAATGCAGGTGATAACAGAATCACACTTGAATTCAACAAAAAAGGGTTTAAAACAATAATCAAATATATCATCGGCATTGCCGCAATTATCCTTTTCATCGCATGGGCACTTAACAACGACGGCAAAACTACGATTATTCTCGATAAAATATTCACCGTTCTTTCGCCGTTTATTGCAGGATTTGCAATTGCGTTTTTGCTTAACGTTTTAATGCGTCCGCTTGAAAACTTATGGACCAAAATATTCAAAAACAAAAATAAAATTGCAAAGTCTCTTAAAAGACCTGTTTGCCTTATTTTAAGTATTGTTCTGATGTTTGGTTTTTTGGTAGCCGTGCTCTTTATGATTATCCCCGAATTTATAAACACTATCAACAACATTGTTGATATTTTGCCCGACTATGCCGAAAAAGCCCTTCTCTGGTATAATCAGCTTCGCACATTCGCAGGCAACCACAATATCAACATTCCTGAATTTAATTTCAATCCTGAAATAATCATTAATTTTGTTAAAGATAATTTCGCAAATCAGAGCACTCTTTCAAAAACACTTGATTTCACAACCTCAGTTGTTACCGGCATTATCAACTTCATTGTTGCCATTGCATTTTCAATCTATCTGCTTGCACAGAAAGAAAAGCTCGCAGGCAACCTCAAAAGAACGCTCTACGCATTCTTCCCCGAGAAAAAGATTGACAAAATTGTTGATATTGCAGGCATAACCGACCAGACCTTTACAAAATTTGTTTCAGGTCAGCTTCTCGAAGCAATAATCATCGGTCTGCTTTGCTTTATAGGAATGCTCATTTTTAAAATGCCATATGCACCCGTTATATCAGTTCTTGTCGGCTTCACCGCTCTCATTCCTGTTTTCGGTGCATTCATCGGCACGGCTATCGGCGCATTCCTGATTTTGTTTGACAGCCCCATCAAAGCATTATGGTTTATCGTTTTCATCATCGTTCTTCAGCAACTTGAAGGCAACCTGATTTATCCCAAGGTTGTCGGCAAAACAGTTGGTCTGCCCGGCATCTGGGTTCTGACGGCAGTTACAATCGGCGGCAACACATTCGGTGTTCTCGGCATTCTTCTTGCCGTTCCCGCCTGCGCGGTTCTTTATACTCTGCTTCGCAGTTCTGTTAATAACCGCAACAAAGCAAAAAAAGAAAAAGCTGCCTCTCAAGCAGAAGAACAACCTGAAACAGAATCAGTTGAAGAAACAAAAGAATAAAACAAAAAGGCTTGCAGGAATTATCCTTGCAAGCCTTATTTATTATAATGTTTTTAATTCCTTATAAAGGGGTTTAAGCGCTTTATAAATTGAAGTATAAACCGAATGGCAACCGCGGTATTGAGCCGTAAGAGCTTCATCGGGCTGCATTGTATCAGCATTTACCGCTGTCATAGCCTTACAGGCTTCGGGAACGGTTGAATATATACCAGCGCCGACCGCCGCAAGAATTGCAACACCAAGAGCGGGAGCTTCAGCAGATTTTGATGTTGCAACGGGTAGAGCGAAGGTGTTGCAAATCATATTCTTCCAAAGACTGCTCTTTGCACCGCCGCCGCAAAGAAGCATAGTTGCAGGTGAGATATTCATTTCTTTAAGAACAAGCAAGCAATCATAAAGAGAATAGGTTACACCTTCAAGAATTGCTCTGATAAAATGCGGCTTGGTATGCATTGCTGAAATACCAAAGAAAACTCCTCTGCAATCCGGGTCAAGATGCGGTGTGCGCTCACCCATAAGATAAGGCAGATATAAAAGTTTATCCGCACCAACAGGAATTTCGGCAGCCATTGAATCGGTGATATAATAAACGTCTTTGCCGCTTTCAATTGCGAGTGTGGTTTCTTCACCGCAGAAATTATTCTTAAACCACTGCATAGAAAGACCTGCACCCTGTGTTACACCCATAACGTGCCAAGCACCGGGAACGGCACAGCAGAAGGTGTGCACCCTGCCCTCAGGGTCAATAACGGGTTTATCCGTGTGAGCAAAAACAACGCCCGATGTGCCGATGGTTGTGAAAGCTTTGCCCTCTTCAACAACGCCCATACCTACTGCGGCAGCAGCATTGTCGCCTGCACCGCCGACAACCGATGTTGAGGTTGAAAGACCTGTGAGAGAAGCAATATCGGCATTGATATAACCCGTGATTTCGGGTGATTCATAAACCTTTGCAAGATATTCTTCTTTGATTCCGCAGGCTTCAATCATAACGCTTGACCATTTGCGGTTTGGCACGTCAAGAAGCTGCATACCCGAAGCATCAGAAACTTCGGTTGCAAATTCGCCCGTAAGCTTAAAACGAAGATAATCTTTAGGAAGAAGAATATGTCTGCATTTTTCAAAAATCTCGGGTTCATTATTTTTAACCCAGAGAATCTTTGAAGCCGTAAAGCCTGTGAGTGCAGGGTTTGCGGTTATTTTTATAAGAGTTTCTCTGCCGAGCTTCTCTGTCAGTTCATCGCACTCCTTGCCAGTTCTCTGGTCGCACCAAAGAATTGAAGGACGAAGAACGTTGCATTCTTCATCAAGCATAACAAGACCGTGCATCTGACCCGATATGCCGAGAGAAACGATATCTGCGGCATCAACTCCGCTTTTTGAAACAACCTTTTTAAGCGTTTCAATTGCGGCATCATACCAATCCTGCGGATTTTGCTCTGCCCAGCCGTTATGAGGCTGAAGCAGAGGATATTCGCGGCTCGCCGAAGCGAGAATTTTACCCTCTGTGTCAAACAGAACGGTTTTGGTTGCCGACGTACCGAGATCTATACCGATAACGTATTTCATATTATTCACCAAACATAATGCCGTTGATAGCGGACTGAATATATTCCTGCTTACCTGAGCCGGGGTCTGCGCACTTGCCGAGTGAGCAAGCGTATGCACTCAGTTCTTCAAGTGAAGTTTCGCCATCAACAATCTTTTTGCCTATGCCGCTTTCAAAACTTGAATAGCGTTCTTTCTTAAAACCGTCAACAACACCGTTTTCAATGATAGCTGCAGCTTTGAGAAGACCGAGAGCAAAAGTATCCATACCGAGAATGAAAGCCTGAACCATATCTTCTGCAGTGTTGCTGGGTCTGCGGTTTTTGGCATCAAAGTTCAGACCGCCGTTGCCGAGACCTCCTGCTTTGAGCACTTCATACATGCACATTGTTGCAGAATAAACATCAAAGGGGAATTCGTCTGTATCCCAGCCGAGAACAGGGTCACCCTGGTTTGCATCGATTGAACCGAGCATACCGTTGATTGCTGAAATGCGGAGTTCGTGCTCAAAGGTATGACCTGCAAGAAGAGCGTGATTAGCCTCAATATTCATCTTGAAATCCTTATCAAGACCGTACTGACGAAGGAAACCGATTGCGGTTGCGGCATCAAAATCATACTGATGCTTCATAGGCTCCTTCGGCTTGGGTTCAATGTAGAAATCGCCCTCGAAGCCGATGCTTCTGCCGTATGTAACAGCCATTTTCATAAGGCGGGCAATATTTTCCTGTTCAAACTTAACGTCTGTGTTGAGAAGAGTTTCATAACCCTCTCTGCCACCCCAGAAAACGTAGCCCTTACCGCCGAGTTTAACGGTAATATCAAGAGCCTTTTTGATTTGTGCGGCTGCAAAACAATAAACGTCTGCACTGTTGGTTGAGCCTGCACCGTTCATAAATCTGGGATTTGAGAACATATTTGCAGTGCCCCAAAGGCATTTAATGCCTGTAGCATTCATCTTTTCAAGAATATAATCACTGATTTCATCAAGACGAGCGTTTGTTTCGTTGATATCCTCAGCTTCGGGAACAAGGTCAACGTCGTGGAAGCAGAAATATTCAACGCCGAGCTTCTGCATAAATTCAAAGCCTGCATCAACCTTTGCCTTTGCGTGAGCCATTGTTGCTTTTTCAGCACCGAAGCTCTTATCAGCTGTATCTCTGCCAAACATATCTGTGCCTGCGGCACCGAGATTATGCCACCAAGCCATTGCAAAGGGAAGGTGCTCCTTCATAGGCTTGCCCATAACGATTTTTTCGGGATCATAAAATTTAAAAGCGAAAGGATTTTTGCTCTTTGCACCTTCATATTTAACTTTTTCAACAAAATCAAAATACATTTTGAACACCTCTTAATAGAGAATTTCTTTATATTGAGCAGAAAACTGCTTCGGGTCAACTCTGCTCAGCATATGAGCGTCTGTTCCGATATTGAAAACAACACCGACTTCTTTGCCGATCTGAAAATATCTGTGAAAAAACTCGGGGTCACCGAGAACTGCAGGAGTGTTGAGCTCCCAGGCAATTTCAGCCTTGTTTGCCTTTTCCATTATATCACCTATCTCATTATCGGTGAATGCCCTTGTAACTTCGTGGCGATCCTCAAAAGCATGGATATAACCTGCCATAAAGGGATGAGCAAAGCAATCCGCTCTGCCGCTGTCAATAACGGAATTCATAACGGCAAGCATCTGTTCGGCATAAGCCCTGGGAGTTATAACCTCGGGATGCTCCCAATAATGAACGTGAAAATGGTTGGTTGTATAAAGACGGAAATCAAGCGAATTATCGCATTCGATATCATCGGCAAACTTATTTATACCGTAAGCTGAAAGCTCCGCACCGACGTAAACTTTGACCTTATGTTCAACCGTTTCAAGCTCCTTGAGAATTTCAAGTCTTTGAGCGGCAACAGCATTCTTGCGTTCAAAAGAGTTATGGTCTGTCAGCGCAATAATATCAAGACCGCATTCATCGGCAGTTTTAACAATATCGGTAACCGTCATTTCTCTTTTGGCACAGCCTGAAAAAACAGTATGGATATGCATATTGTGACGCATCAATTCGTCAATATCATAAGTCTTTTCGTGAAAAAACATATCAAAGCTCCAGTCCGAAAAGTATGTTAGCGTTTTTGCGGGTCAGGTCAAGAATAGCCTCGGGAGTTGTGTTTCTTGCCTGCGCAAGCACATGAGCAGTGAACGGAATATAAGATGAATCGCATCTTTTGCCTCTGTGCGGCACGGGTGTCATATAGGGGCAATCGGTTTCAATAAGAAGCTTTTCATCGGGCACATATGCCGCAACCTCAAGCGGTTTGCGTGCATTCTTGAACGTTACTGCACCGCCAAGACCGATATACATACCGAGCTTAACAATTTCTTTTGCCATCTCAACCGAGCCCGAGAAGCAATGCACAACGCCCTTGGGCTTATAGCGTTTGAGAAGCTCGAGTGTATCTTCGTGTGCTTCTCTGTCATGAATTATAACAGGCAAATCAAGCTCTTTCGCAAGCACAAGCTGCTGCTCAAAAACTGTTTTCTGAATATCACGGGGTGAGAAATCATAATGATAATCGAGCCCGATTTCACCGACTGCAACGCACTTTTCTTCACTGCAGAGCTTTTTGAGCACGGGTAGATAACCTTGCTTGCAGCCCTCTGCTTCGTGAGGATGAATGCCGCAAGCGGCATAGATAAAATCAAAATCATCAGCAAGCTCCAGGCTTGCAAGTGACGATGCCATATCACTGCCGCAATTGATAATGCCGCAAACACCCTGACTCTGCAGGGCGCCAAGCAGCTCTTTGCGGTCATCATTAAAAGCTTCACTGTCATAGTGAGCGTGACTGTCAAAGATATTTTTCATCATTTATCTGACCTTGCTTCCTGCGGGTACACCGTCAACAAAGATAACCTTAACGTCATCTTCAGCACAGTCAGCGGCAAGAATCATTCCGCAGCTTTCAACACCGCAGAGAACGGCAGGTTTGAGGTTTGAAACAACAATAACACTCTTGCCGATAAGGTCTTCAGGCTTATACCATTTTGCAATGCCCGAAGCAACTGTTCTGGGTGTGCCTGTGCCGTCATCAAGAGAAAGCTTGAGAAGCTTCTTTGCCTTTTTAACGGGTTCACATTCAATAATCTTTGCAACGCGAAGGTCAACCTTTGCAAAATCGTCAATGCCGATTTTTGCAACGCCCTCAATTTCTTCCTTAAGAGGATTAACAGGCTCTGCAACCGCCTTTGCGGCTTCAAGCTCTGCAAGCTCCTTTTCGAGGTCGATTCTGGGGAAGATGATTGCGCCCTTGCAAACGGTATAGGTTGCTTCCTTGCCGAATACAGCGCATTCATTCCATTCAAAATCCTGTGCAACACCAAGTTGCTTACGGATTTCGGGAGTTGTGTTGGGCATAAAGGGAGCAATAAGAACAGAAATGATTCTGATGCTTTCGCAAAGGTTATACATAACCTCTGCAAGTCTTGCCTTTTTGCTCTCATCCTTTGCAAGAGCCCAGGGAGCAGTTTCGTCGATATATTTGTTTGTTCTTGAAACGAACTTCCAGATATCCGCAAGTGCGATTGAGAAATTGAGCTTATCGAGAGAAGCTTCAGCGTTCTTTACTGTTTCAGCAGCAAGAGCCTTGAGGTCAGCATCAAAATCGCCTGCTTCGCGTTCTGCAGGGATTGTTCCGCCGAAATATTTATCAACCATTGCAACTGTTCTTGAAACAAGGTTACCAAGGTCGTTTGCAAGGTCGGAGTTAATTCTGTTGATGAGATTCTCGTTTGAGAAAATACCGTCGGAGCCGAATGCGATTTCACGAAGAAGGTAATAACGAAGCGCATCAACACCGTATCTCTCTGCAAGAATAACGGGGTCAACAACGTTGCCCTTGGACTTACTCATTTTGCCGCCTTCAAGAAGCACCCAGCCGTGGCCGTAAACCTTTTCGGGCAGAGGAATATCAAGTGACATAAGGAACGCAGGCCAATAGATGGTGTGGAATCTGATGATATCCTTACCGATAAGGTGCACGTCACAGGGCCAGAACTTGTTATAAAGTGTTTCGTCGTCTGAGCCGTAACCGAGAGCGGTAATATAGTTTGTGAGAGCATCAAGCCAAACGTAGATAACGTGTTCTTCGTTTACAGGCACGGGAATACCCCATTTGAATGACGAACGGGACACGCACAAATCCTGCAGACCGGGCTTGATGAAGTTATTGACCATTTCGTTCTGTCTGCTCTGCGGCTCGATAAAACCGGGATGGTCTTCATAATATTTGAGAAGCTTATCGGCATATGCTGAAAGCTTGAAGAAATAAGCTTCTTCTCTTTCGTTTGTAACAGGTCTGCCGCAGTCAGGGCACTTGCCGTCAACAGCCTGTGTTTCTGTCCAGAATGATTCGCAGGGCTTGCAATAAAGGCCTTCGTAATAGCCCTTATAAATATCGCCCTTTTCATACATCTTTGTAAAAATCTTCTGAACGGCTTTTTCGTGGTATTCATCGGTTGTTCTGATGAACTTATCGTTTGAAATGTTCATCAGCTTCCATAATTCCTTGATACCTGCAACGATTTTATCAACGTATTCCTTGGGAGTAACGCCTGCTTCCTTTGCCTTATCTTCAATCTTCTGACCGTGTTCGTCGGTGCCTGTAAGGAAGAAGGTATCAAAGCCCTGAAAACGCTTGTAGCGAGCGATAGCATCAGCCGCTACGGTTGAATATGTGTGGCCGATATGAAGCTTATCCGAGGGATAATATATCGGCGTTGAAATATAGAAAGTTTTTTTATCCATTATTTTAAACTCCAATACTGAAAATTAAAGAAGAGCTGCAGCAGCTTCGTCAAGGAAGATAACAACGTCATCGTGATTCTGAAGCACTGATGCGGGAAGCTGAGGTGTAACTTCACCCTTAATCATACCCTTGACTGCTTCTGCCTTTGATGAGCCTGTTGCAATGAGAACGATTTTCTTTGCCTTCATAATTGAACCGATGCCCATTGTCATTGCATAACGGGGCATGGGAATATCGTCAAAATAAATTGAGTTTGCATCGATTGTGCTCTGTGTGAGAGCAATCTTGAAGCTTTCGCCTGTGAACGCATCTGCAGGCTCGTTGAAAGCGATATGACCGTTTCTGCCGATACCGAGAAGCTGGATATCAATGCCGCCCTTTGCAGCGATAGCAGCTGCATAACGTGCGCTTTCAGCATCGGGATCGGTTGTGTTACCGTCAAGGAAATTAACGTTTTCGGGGTTAACGTCAATCTTTGAGAAAAGATTTTCAAACATAAATGAATAGTAGCTGTTCTTATGCTCCTTGGGAAGATCGCAATATTCATCAAGGTTGAAAGTTGAGATATCCTTGAATGAAACCTTGCCGTCAGCATACTGAGCAGCCATATAAATATAAGTGGGAACGGGAGTTGCACCTGTTGCAAGACCGAGAACGCAATCGGGCTTTTCGTTTACGAAATCGCAGAAAAGCTTACCTGCGGCAACACCGATTTCCTGTTCGTTTTTAAATACTCTGATATCCATAATAATTTTCCTCCTGTATCAGTCAATGTTAATTTCTTTATGGTTTTCTGATGAATCATAGATTGCCTGAAGAATCTTTGAAGTTTCAACGGCATAATCGATATACTGACGGTTTTTATCACCTGTTTTAACGCATCTGATGAAATCGTTGATTTCGTTTTCATACATATTTGTTGTTTTGCAGGCAACCTTTGTTTCGGTCAGCATACCGTCTTTTGTTGAATAAACGGTGAAATCACCGCAATATTTAAGGCGGATACCGCCCTTATCACCCATAAAATCGATGAAGGTTTCGCTCACACCGATATTCTGTGCCCAGGCACCGTTGAAGCTGATAACGGGACCGCTTGTTCTGATAACGCCCACAACGGAATCGTCTACGTCATAAGTGCCGTCAAGTTCTTTGGTTTCTTCAGCCCACATACCTGTGTAAACGTAGTTTTTGATATCCTTGCCGAGCTTGCAGAAAGCTTCGCCCGAAGCAGTGAGAGGTCTGGGGTCTCCGCAGCAATACATAATGAGGTCAAGGTAATGAACGCCCCAGTCGATGAGTGCGCCGCCGCCCGACTTTGCTTTTGTTGTGAAATCTCCGCCGATGCCGGGAATTGAGCGATGGGCTCTGAAAGAAGCATAAACGTGATAAACCTCACCAAGCTCGCCTGCATCAATCAACTCTCTGATTTTGTGAACGTAGGTGTTGAATCGGTTGCAAACACCGATATTGAGAACTTTGCCCGTTTCGTGAGCAACCTTCTGCATTTCAAGAGCTTCTGAAAGAATTCTCGCGGCAGGCTTTTCGCAAAGAACGTTTTTGCCGGCTCTCAAGAAATCGATAGCAATGATTGAATGAAAATCATTGTGTGTGCAAACAGAAACAGCTTCAATCTCGGGATCATTGAGAAAATCGTGATAATCGGCAACAGCTGTGCCGCAACCGTATTTTTCAACGCAAGCCTGTGCCCTTTCGGGAATGATATCGCAGAAATATTTGATTTCAACTTCATCATTTTTCATATAAGCCGGAATATGAGCGGAATTGGCAATTGTTCCGCAACCGATAACGGCTACCTTTATTTTTGACATAGAGCTACCTCCAATCAATAATAATGTTTTATTAACTTAAATATATTATAACAAAAAGAAAGAAATGTAAAGATATTTTTAAAAATACTTGTAAATCATAGAAAACTTTGATATTATTAGCCTGTACCAATTTTTCTCAAAGGAGAGTTAAAAATGAGCAGATTTCCCATTGGCGTTATAATCGACAGTTTCAGAACAGATATCCCCACCGCAGTTAAAAAGGCTGCAGGTGTTGGAGCACAGGGCATTCAGGTTTATGCAACCAGAGGCGAAATGTCACCCGAAATGATGAATGCCGCTAAAATTGCAGAATTTAAAAAGCTTGTTGCCGATAACGGTCTTGTTATCTCCGCTCTTTGCGGTGACCTCGGCGGTGGCTTCGGTCACAAAGAAGAAAACGCAGAAAGAGTTGAAAAATCAAAGAGAATTCTTGACCTTGCAAAAGAACTCGGCACCGACGTTGTTACAACCCACATCGGCGTTGTTCCCGAAGATAAAAACCACGACAGATATAAAGTTATGCAGGAAGCTTGCTTTGAGCTTGCAACTTACGCAGACAGCATCAACGCACATTTCGCAGTTGAAACAGGTCCCGAAACTTCAGCTATGCTCAAAGATTTCCTTGACGGTCTTAACTCAACGGGTGTTGGCGTAAATCTTGACCCTGCAAACCTTGTTATGGTTACAGGCGACGACCCTGCAGGCGCGGTTTTCAACCTTCAGAAATACATTGTTCATACACACGCAAAAGACGGTAAAATGCTTTGCTACAGAGATCCCGAAATCGTTTACGGTATCAAAAAAGATCCTCTCGTAACAGGCGATTCATTCATTGAAGTTCCCCTTGGCGAAGGCAGCGTTAACTGGGAGAAATACCTTGCTGCGCTTGAAGAAATCGGTTATAAAGGCTTCCTCACAATCGAAAGAGAAGTTGGCGATGATCCCGAAAGAGATATCAGAAAAGCCGTTGATTTCCTTAAGAGCCACGGTTGCTGATTCAAAGGAGTTAACATATGAAAATCGGTGTCAGCAGTTACAGTTATCAGCAGCTTATCAATGCTGAAAAAGAAACTCAGTTAAGCATAATGAAGCTTGCCAAAGAGGCAGGCTTTGACGGCATTGAATTCATTGACCTTTCCGCCCCCGAGGGTATGACCGAGGCGGATTATGCATCACTGATCAGAGAAGAAAGCGAGAAGCTTTCTCTCCCTGTTATTGCATACACAATCGGCGCAAATCTGCTTGGCGAAAGAAGCCTTGAAGAAGAAGTTGAGAGAGTTTGCAAAAAGATTGATATAGCAGAAATTCTGGGTGCAAAAATGTTGCGCCACGATGCCGCCTGGTCTGTGCCGGAAGAAATTAAAACCTATGCAGGCTTTGATCAGGTTCTGCCCGTGCTTGTTGACGGATGCAGAAGAATCACCGATTATGCCGCCGCAAAAAGCATAACAACAATGATTGAAAATCACGGCTTTTTCTGCCAGGACAGCGACAGGGTTGAGAGAATAATAACAGGCACTGCAAGCCCTAATTTCGGTGCGCTGATTGACATCGGCAATTTCAGTTGTGCAGACGAAAACAGCGCAGTTACCGTTGGCAAACTTGCACGCTATGCAAAGCACGTTCACGCAAAGGATTTTCACATCAAAAGCGGCAACGGACTCAATCCCGGCAAAGGATTTTTCAAATCAAGAGGCGGAAATTATCTTCGCGGCTCAATCATCGGGCACGGCGATATCCCTGTTTTTCAGTGTCTTTCTATCCTTAAATCAAGCGGTTACGAAGGCTTCGTAAGCGTTGAATTTGAAGGAATGGAAAACTGCCTTGACGGCATTTCGGTTGGATATGAAAACCTCAAAAGGATGGTTGAAATGCTGTAATTTTAATTTCAAATTATCAAATAAAACCTGTGGTTTTTGCCGCAGGTTTTTCTTTTTCGGAAACAATAAATAAATGTTGCTGAATTATTAAGAATTTATTAAGAAAGCACAATATTTAGTAAAAATTAATAAAATTCAACCGATATTTAGAAAATTCTTAATAATTGAGCAATTGATTTTCAGATTTGATTATGATAAAATCTATAAGAATATTTATTAAGGAGAGTAAAAGGCTGTGACTAAACCGTTTTATGAAGTGCGCCAGCTTCGCGATTTAAGAGACCTTATCACTCAGAGTGTTGAACTTTACGGAGAAAGACCTGCATTTGAGGTTAAAGATTTTAAGAACAAACACTATAACATCACATATAACGAATATTTTGAACAGATAAACGCTCTCGGCACTGCGCTCATTGATATGGGCCTCAAAAACGAGAAAATTGCCCTTGCAGGCGATAACTGCTATGAATGGTGCCTCACATATATGGCAACCGTTATGGGCGTTGGCGTTATTGTTCCTATCGACAAAGAGCTTCTCTTTAACGACATCAACGATATTCTCAACATTTCAGATGTTAAGCTTTTCATCTGCGATAAAAAAATCAACAAGAAACTCATCGAAAGAAAAGATGAACTCAAAAAAGACCTTCAGATTGTGCTTATGCGCAGCGAAAAAGAAGAAGGCGTTACAGTTATTGAAGAGCTCATCGAAAGAGGCAGAAAGCTCCTTGCAGATGGTGATAAGCGCTTCCTCGAAGCAGAAATCGATCCCGACGCAATGTGCTCACTTCTTTTCACATCAGGCACAACAGGTATGTCAAAGGGTGTTATGCTCTGCCAGAGAAACTTTGTTTTTGAAGTTATGTCTGCAATGAGCGTTATTAAAATCAATCCCGAAGACTGCGGCATTTCTTTGCTTCCTCTTCATCACACTTTTGAAAGCTCAATCATTCTTTTCTTTGCTCCCTATTGCGGTGCAAAAGTTACATTCTGCGACGGTTTCAAATACGTTCTCAAAAATATGAAGGAATTCAACCCCTCTGTTTTTGTTGCCGTTCCCCTTCTGCTTGAAACAGTTCACAGAAGACTGATGAAAGCTATCAAAGCAAAGCCTCACGGCGAAACACTTTTCAAGCTTGGTAAATTTATTGTTAAAGCAGGCAAAAAGGTTGGTCTTGATCTCAAAAACCTGTTCTTTAAGGAAATTATCGATACATTCGGCGGCAATATGCGCCTTATCATCTGCGGTGCCGCACCCATCAACCCTCAGATTCTCAAGGACTTTGACGCAATCGGTATTCAGATTATCTTTGGCTACGGTCTGACCGAATGCGCTCCCCTTGCAATCATCAACCACGACAGACTGCATTTGGCTGAATCTGTTGGTGAACCCATCCCCGGCAGCGAAGCAAAGATTATCAACGCTGACGAAACAACAGGCGTTGGTGAAATCTGCGTTAAGGGCGATATGGTTATGCTCGGTTATTATAATAACCCCGAAGAAACCGCAAAGGTAATTGATGAGGAAGGCTTCTTCCACACAGGCGACCTCGGTTACGTTGACAACAAGGGTCACTACTATATCTCGGGCAGAAGCAAAAACGTTATTGTTACAAGCAACGGCAAAAACATCTATCCCGAAGAACTTGAATATCACCTTGCAGAAGATATTCTTGTTGGCGAATGCCTTGTTATTGCTGATAAAAACAAAAAAGGCGAAGACATCGTTGGCGCAAGAATCTATCCCAACTTTGAAGAACTCAAAGAGCAGACAGGTAAGAGCCCCGATGATTTCTCAGACCGCGAGCTTTACGATATCTATGAAAAGACCGTAAACAACGTTAACGAGAAGCTTCCCTCATATAAGAAAATTCTCAACTTCAAAATCAGACGAACTGAGTTCAGCAAAACAACAACTCAGAAAATCAAGAGATTTGATTATAAGGACTAAAACTCATGCCGCCTGAAAAGGCGGCATTATGTTTTGAGGAGGATTTATTAATGAATAAGAATATAAAAAAAGCTATCAAAGTTGGTGCAATAAGTGCAGGTGCAATTGCGGCAGCAGGAAATTTCTTTATCAACACTTTTCTGAGCAGTAAGGGCATAAAAAAGCTTCAGCAGGGTCCCGGCATGCTTGACGAAGAAACAAAAAATATTCTTCACAAAAGCCCCGAATCCGTTGACAGCATTGAGTTTTACAGAACAACCGCCCACAAAAACATCTTCACTTTCAACAAAGACAGCAAATGCCTGCACGCACTTGAATATGATAACGGCTCCGATATTTTTGTTATCTTCTGCCACGGCTATACAGGTGACCCCAACACAGATAACGTTTTTGCAAAAAGATATTACGATATGGGCTATAATCTTGTTATGCCTTATGCAAGAGCTCACGGCAAAAGCGAGCATAACTATTGCACGATGGGCTGGTTCGAGAGATTCGATATCATTGATTGGGCAAAATATATTGCAGACAGAAATCCCGATGCCAAAATCGTGCTTCACGGCGTTTCAATGGGCTCAGCAACAGTTATGATGGCAACGGGTGAAAAAATGCCTGAAAACGTTAAATGCTGCATTGCAGACTGCGGTTTCACAACTCTGTGGGATTTATATTCCGTCAGAATCAGAGACCTCTGCCCCGGTGCACCCGCAGAATTGCTTCTTCACCTTGCAAACGCTGTTTCAAAGAGAAAAATCGGCTTTGATTTCAAAGACGCTTCTGCTCTTGAACAGGTTAAAAAATCCGTCACCCCCACCCTCTTTATTCACGGTGAAAAAGACGATTTCGTTCCATTCTGGATGAATTATTCGCTCTATGAAGCCGCATCCTGCGAAAAGCAAAGACTTGTTGTGCCGAATTCCGCACACGCAATTTCAGAGCTTGTTAACCCCGAGCTTTATTGGTCAACAGTTTCACAATTTATTGATAAATATTGCAAATAAAAAAACGGGTACTCCTCAATGAGGAATACCCGTTTATTTTATATCTTCAGTTATTAACAAAAGTTACTTCTTCTTTGGGATAGAGCGGCTGATATTTATCCTGATAATAGTTTTCGTGGCTCTGTGTGTAGCTTCCGTCAGGATTAACGTTAATAACGATGCAACCTCTCTGGTCGCCCTTTTTGCTGATGCCAACATATGCAAGGTAGTCAACACTGTAGCCGTATGTAAAATCAACACCCTTGTAGTTGAGAACGATATTATTCAGATGGTCGTGACCGCAGAAAATAGCCTGCGTACTGCCAAGTTCAAGAACTTTTTCAAACAAGTTATCCTCGTGCATACCGCAATAAACATAGGGGTCTTTTTCGCCGATTATGCCCGAAACATATTTGGTGTTTTCAGTATCTTTTTCACCGTTTGTACGATATTCATCATAGGCATCTCTGAACTCAACAAGCGGAATATGCATAAATAAAAGTGATTTTACGTCGAGGTTGAGCTTTTTTGCATCTTTGATTTTCTGTTCATACCAATCAACCTGATTCTGATGAACGTTATCATATTTCCAGAAAATACCGAAAATATCGCCATCGGTATAAGAATGTGAATCAATCATCACAAGTTCCTGAACGGGAACACCGTGAGAATTCTTAACGTGGATAACGTGGTTGCCTACACCGTCAACGGATTCGGTACCCATTGAGAAAAGGCAATGTTCAAGTGACTCATCAGCATAAAGATTACCGATTTTTTCACGGCTGAAATAGCTATAGGATTCTGTATCATGGTTGCCGAATGTTACAGTCCACGGCACACCGAGTTTTTCCATAAGAGAAATGAAAAGCTTTGCGGAAGTTTTATTATTGAAAGTGCCTGCCTGGAACGGAACAGGATATGCAATATCACCTGTTACAACAACAAGATCAGGCTTCTCAGCAGTAATCATCGCGGCAACGGCATTGATTGACATCTGATCTTTTTTGAAAGACATCCAGCCGCCACCGATATGCACGTCAGTCAGATGCACAATCTTAAGTTCTCGGTCAGTGATAAAAGTATATTCACCGTTATCATCAAGAACAGGCTTAACTGCATCGGGGTTAATAACAGCGGAATAATTTTCAATTCTGTTCAGATTAATATTATAAAGAACAAGGTTAACTGCGGCAGTAAGTACTGTTAAAGATACAGCAACAGCAAAAAATACAATCATAATTTTTTTGAAAATTCCCTTTCTGTTTTTCTTCGGGATATCGACTTTGTTTGCAGATTTTCTCATTTCCATCACCTTTTTTGTTAAATTAACAATTAAACGATAACATATTGTAATTAATTATGTCAAGATTATTATTGAAATATTAATATATATATGATATTATTTCATAACTAATATTTAAATAGGAGCTGTAGCATCATGATTATGGGTGAATCAGCAGAAAACTATATTGAAACCATATATGTTTTAAGCCAAAAGAAAAAATCAGTTCGTTCTGTAGACATTGCTACCGAGCTTGGTTATTCCAAGCCCAGCGTTTGCGTTGCAATGCGTAATCTGCGCGAAAAAGGCTACATCACAACCGACGGTGACGGGCTCATCACTCTCACCGAAAGCGGAATGAACATTGCCAAAAATCTTTATCAGCGCCACGAAACAATCACTAACTGGCTTATTCGAATCGGTGTTAACCCTGACCAGGCAGCGATTGACGCCTGCCGCATTGAGCACGTTATAAGCCGCGAAAGCTTTGAATGCTTAAAAAGACATGAAGAAAGCTTTAAATAAGCATTATTGTGAAAGTTGAATAAATAAATTCGGGCAGAAAACATTTTAGCGTGGTAAATCGCTAATTGACTAATACGCTAAAGTGTGTTATACTGTGTCCATACTAAAATTATCAGGTGATTTTATGAAAGAATTTCTTGCAACAATGTCAAAAGAAGACAGCCTCACATTTGAGCTTTCAAGGCTCTATAAAAAGTGGGGTTATAAAGAATACAGAATGGCAAAGTTTGAGGAATACAGCTTTTACAGCGATAACAGAGATTTCCTCTCAAGCAGCAGCATTCTTGCCTTCAACAATTCAGACGGCCGCCTTATGGCGCTCAAGCCCGATATTACTCTCTCAATAGTTAAAAACGCAAAGCTCGGCGATGCGCTCACAAAACTTTTTTATAATGAAAGCGTATTCAGAATGACCGAGAGTTCAAACGATTTCAAAGAAATCAAGCAGACGGGTGTTGAAGTGCTCGGTAACGTTGATAATTATCTTGTTGCAGAGGTTTTGTCGCTTGCCGCAAAAAGCCTTAAAGCAATAGACGAAAAGTTTATTCTTTCTGTTTCTCATATGGCTTTCATCCCCTCTTTGCTTGCTGAAATGAAAATCGGTGAAAATGCAAAGAAAGAAATCATTACTTGCATTAAAGGCAAAAATTCGCACGACCTCAAATCCGTTTGCGAAAGAAGCGGTGCAGACGAAGCAAAAACAGAGCTTCTTATCAAGCTTGCAAAAATCAACGGCAAGCTTATGCAGACTCTGCCCGAACTCAGCGAGCTCGCTTCAAACGAAACTATGATGAAAGCTTGCAAGGAGCTTGAGTTCATTGCCGCCGCACTCGGTAAAAGCGACGTTGCAGATAAGCTTTATATTGACCTTTCCGTACTTAACAACACTGAATATTATAACGGCATCATTTTCCAGGGCTACGTTGAAAAGGCTCCCAATGCCGTGCTTTCAGGCGGCAGATACGATAACCTTGCCGCAAAACTTCGTGACGATACACAGGCTATCGGCTTTGCTGTTTATCTTGACAACCTTAATCTTTACTATAGAAAAGAACGCGATTTTGACAGCGATATCCTTATTCTTTTCGATTCTGCAAGCAACAGCGAAAATCTTCTCTCTATTGCACAGAGCTTTATCGATAAGGGTTTCACAGTCAGAGTTGAACATAAAATCCCCGAAGGATTCAAAGCAAAAACCGTTTACAGCTATGAAAACGGAGCTCTCAAGGAGGTAGAAACATGCTGAATATAGCTTTGCCTAAAGGCAGACTCGGCGACAAAGTTTATGAGCTTTTTGCCTCAATCGGTTATGACTGCAGTGAAATCTACAGCGATAACAGAAAGCTTGTTTTTGAAAACAAAGAAAACGGTGTGCGCTATCTTCTTGTTAAGCCCTCAGACGTTGCAATTTATATTGCTCACGGTGCGGCGGATATCGGCGTAGTCGGTAAGGATATTCTTGAAGAAGGCAACTTTGATATCTATGAGCTTCTCGACCTTAACCTGGGCAAATGCAATATGTGCGTTGCCGCTCCCAACGATTACGTTGAGGATTTTGACAGACCCCTGCGTGTTGCAACAAAGTTTGTGAACATTGCAAAGAATTATTATATCTCACTCAACCGTGAGATTGAAATTATCAAGCTTAACGGTTCAATTGAAATCGCTCCCATTCTCGGTTTATCAGACGTTATTGTTGATATTGTTGAATCGGGCAAAACCCTGCAGGAAAATAACCTGCGCGTTTACGAAAAAATTATGCCCATCAGCGCAAGACTCATCGCCAACAAATCATCTTATAAATTCAAGAATGAAGACATTGATAACCTTATGGAAAAGCTTAAGAAGGTGCTTGCAGAATGATTAAAATTATTAACATTGAAAATGCGGCTAAAGAAGATATTCTTACCCGTGATATAAAGCTCGAAAGCGGTGTTGAGGCTATTGTTGCCGATATCATCAAAAACGTCAGAGAAAACGGTGATGCCGCGCTCAAAGAATATTCGCTTAAATTTGATAAGGCTGAAATTGAAAACCTGCGTGTTACCGCTGAAGAAATTGAAGCCGCTTATCAGAGTGAAGACCCCGCTCTTATCGAAACTCTTGAAAAGGCAAAGAAAAACATCTGGAACTTCCACGAAAAACAGCTTCGCAAAGGCTTTGAAATCAATAACGGTGACGGCACAATCTCGGGTCAGAAAATCACCCCGATTGAAAAGGTTGGCATCTACGTGCCCGGCGGTACCGCAAGCTACCCCTCAACTGTTCTGATGAACGCTATCCCTGCAAAAATCGCAGGTGTAAGCGAAATCATTATGGTAACTCCTCCCGATAAAAACGGCAACATTCCCTCTGCAATTCTCTGCGCGGCAAAGATTGCAGGCGTTGATACAATCATCAAAACAGGCGGCGCACAGGCAGTTGCCGCTCTTGCTTACGGTACAGAAAGCGTGCCCAAGGCTGACAAAGTTGTCGGCCCCGGCAACGTTTTTGTTGCAACCGCAAAAAGAATGCTCTACGGTCTTGTAGATATCGATATGATTGCAGGCCCGAGCGAAATTCTTGTTCTTGCTGACGGCACCTGCAACCCCGCATACGTTGCCGCCGACCTTCTTTCACAGGCTGAACACGATAAACTTGCAAGCGCAGTTCTTGTTACGGACAGCGAAAAGCTTGCTTATGCGGTAAGAGATGAAATCGAAGCCCAGCTTAAAACTCTGCCCCGTGAAGAAATCGCACGAGCATCAATCGACACAAACGGCAAAATCATCATCGCCAAAGACCTTGAACAGGGTGTTGAAATTGCAAACGAAATCGCTCCCGAACACCTTGAAGTATGCGTTGATGAGCCTTTTAAGTATCTTGATAAAATCAAAAACGCAGGTTCAATCTTCCTTGGCAAAAACACTCCCGAAGCTCTCGGCGATTATCTTGCAGGCACAAACCACACTCTCCCCACCTCGGGCAGTGCAAGATTTTCATCTCCCCTTTCGGTTGACGATTACGTTAAGAAATCACAGTATATCTATTACACTGAAGAAGCTCTTGGCGAAGTTAAAGATAACATTGTTCTTTTTGCAAACCGCGAAGGCTTGCAGGCTCACGGCAGAAGCGCCGCAATAAGATTTGAGAAATGAGGAAATGCCATGAGCAGATTTCTTTCAGATAACTACAAAAACCTTGTTCCTTACGTTCCGGGAGAACAGGTTAACGTTAAGGTTATAAAGCTCAACACAAACGAATCCCCTTTTGCTCCCTCTCCAAAAGTTAAAGAGGTTCTTTCAGAGCAAGTGATTGATAACCTTAACCGCTATTCAGACCCCGAATTAAAAGAACTCACAGCCGCAATCGCAAATCAGTTTGACGTAACACCTGATATGGTTTTCTGCGGTAACGGCTCCGATGACGTGCTCGCTTTTGCCATTATGGGCTTTTGCGGCAAAGGCGGCAAGCTCTGCTGCCCCGAGATTTCTTACGGATTCTATCCCGTTTATGCAGATATCTTCGGCGTTGAGCTTGAACAGATTCCGCTTAAAGATGATTTTTCAATAGATATAAACGATTACATAAACAAAGGCAAAAACATCGTTATTGCAAACCCCAATGCGCCCACGGGTCTTGCTCTCAGCTATGATGACGTTGAAAAAATCGTTTCATCAAATCCTGATAACCTTGTTATTATGGACGAAGCTTATATGGCATTCTGCGGTGAAAGCTGTATGGAGCTTGTTAAAAAATATACCAACCTGCTTGTTACAAGAACTTTCTCAAAAAGCCATTCCCTTGCAGGTTTGAGAGTCGGCTTCGGCATTGCTCAGAAAGAGATTATCGAAGATTTAAACAAACTCAAGTTTTCGTTTAACCCCTATAATCTGAACACACTTTCAATCAAAGCTGCCGCCGCCGCAATTGCTGATAACAAATATTACGACGCGAAGATTGCCGAGATCGTTGAAATCAGAGGCAAAACACAAAAGCAGCTTGAAGCTCTCGGCTTTAAGTGCACGGATTCAAAGGCAAACTTTATCTTTGCTTCGAGCGAAAAGATTCCTGCCGCAAAGCTTTATGAAGAATTGAGAAAGAGAAACATTCTTATCAGATATTTCAAAAAGGCTAAAATTGATAATTATCTGAGAATCACCGTTGGCTCGGCAGAAGAAATGCAGGCATTCACCGATGCCGTTGCAGAGATTATGGAGGAAAACAAATGAGAGACGCTGCAATAAAAAGAAAAACTAACGAAACCGACATTGATTTGTGGCTCTGCCTTGACGGCACAGGCAAATGCGAAATCAACACAGGTTGCGGTTTTCTTGACCATATGCTCGAGCTTTTTGCGCGCCACGGCAGAATGGATTTAAAAGTTACCTGCGTTGGCGACACTCACGTTGACTATCACCACACTGTTGAAGACGTTGGCATTGTTCTCGGACAGGCTTTTGCAAAAGCAGTTGGTGAAAAAAGAGGTATCTCTCGCTACGGCAGTATTGTTCTGCCCATGGATGAAACACTTATTCTCTCAAGCGTTGATATCAGCGGCAGAGCTTATCTCAACTATGACGTTAACATCCCCACTCCTGCCGTTGGCGGAATGGATACCGAGCTTGTTGAAGAATTCTTTATTTCATTCGTTCGCAACAGTGACGTTACTCTTCACATCAAACAGTTTTACGGCAAAAACAGCCACCACATCATTGAGGGAATTTTCAAATCGGTCGGCAGAGCTCTCTGCAAAGCCGTTTTTGAAGACCTTACCCTCGGCGGTGAAATCCCCTCAACGAAAGGACTTCTTTAATGATTGCTATAATTGACTATGGCTGCGGAAACCTTTTCTCGCTTTCGTCATCGCTTGAAAGCCTCGGCATTGATTGCAAAATCACAAGCGACAAAGCAGAAATCGAAGCGGCAGATAAAATAATACTCCCAGGTGTCGGTGCTTTTGCCGATGCCGCAAAAAAGCTTAAAGACAGCGGGCTGGGTCAGCTTGTCTGTGACCTTGCCGCAACAGGCAAACCCATTCTCGGCATTTGCCTTGGTATGCAGATGCTTTTTGAAAAGAGCTTTGAATACGGCGCTCATATGGGTCTTGGTCTTATCAAAGGCTATGTCGGTCCCCTTGAAGGTCAGATTTCAAAAGAGCTTAAAATCCCCCACATGGGCTGGAACAAGCTCAACTTTGCAAAGGCTGACCCGATTTTCAAATACGTCGAGCCCGGTGACTATATGTATTTTGTTCACTCATTCTATGCAAGAAACTGCGTTGAAAATACGCTTGCTTTTGCAGAATACGGCGTTGCGGTGCCTGCAATCGTTAAAAACGGAAACGTTTACGGTATGCAGTTCCACCCCGAAAAGAGCGGTGCAAAGGGTCTTGCTCTTCTCAAAGCTTTTTCAGAAATATAATTACAGGTGATTGATATGCAAATTTTTCCTGCAACCGATATTCTCGGTGGCAAGGTTGTTCGCCTGACCAAAGGCGATTATAACGAAGTTAAAATTTATGCCGATTCCCCTGCCGCAATGGCTCATGAATTTATGAAAGCAGGCGCAACAAACCTGCATATGGTTGACCTTGACGGTGCAAAGCACGGTTCACCCGTTAACTTTGAAGCTATCCGTGAAGCGGCAGCTATCAAAGGTCTTTTCATTGAAGTTGGCGGCGGTATCCGCGATATGCAGAGAATTGAGGATTATCTCAATCTAGGCGTTAAAAGAGTTATTCTCGGCACGGCAGCGGTCAAGAATTATCCTTTTGTTGAAGAAGCAGTCAAAACTTTCGGCGATGCAATTGCTGTTGGCGTTGATGCAAAAAACGGTCTTGTTGCCGTTAACGGCTGGCAGGAAACAACAAGCGTTGATTCGGTTAAATTCTGCAAAAAACTGCGCGACACAGGCGTTAAAACGGTTATATACACCGATATTTCAAAAGACGGTATGCTCTCGGGCACTAACCTTGAGATTTATAAAGAGCTTTCAAAAATCGAGGGGCTCGATATTGTTGCATCGGGCGGCATAACCTTTATTGACGAAGTTAAAACTCTCGCCGATATGAACGTTTACGGCGCAATTCTGGGCAAAGCGGTTTATGAAGGCAAGCTCGACCTCAAAGAAGCTCTTGCCGCCGCAGGAGGTAACAAATGATAACAAAAAGAATAATCCCCTGCCTTGACGTGCGCAACGGCAGAGTTGTTAAGGGCGTTAACTTTGAAGGCATTCAGGACGTTGCTTCGCCCGTTGAGCTTGCTCATTTTTATAACGACAGCGGTGCTGACGAGCTTGTTTTTTACGATATCACCGCTTCATACGAAAACAGAGGTCTTTTCACAGACGCTCTCACACAGGTTGCAAAAGAGATTTTCATTCCTCTTACGGTTGGCGGCGGCATAAACACTCTTGATGATTTTGACAGAGTGCTCAAATGCGGAGCAGACAAGGTTTCTGTTAACTCGGGCGCAATCAAGGACCCCTCACTCATTGAAAAAGCCGCTAAAAAATACGGCGACCAGTGCGTTGTGCTTTCAATGGACATCAAGCGTGTTGACGGCAAATTCCGCATCTTCAGCAAGGGCGGCAGAGTTGACACGGGCATTGATGCTCTTGAATGGGCTAAAAACGGCGAAAACAGTGGCGCAGGCGAGCTTGTTGTTAACAGCATTGATACAGACGGCGTTAAGCTAGGATTTGACCTTGAAATGCTGCAGGCTATCAGCGAGCTTGTTTCAATCCCCGTAATCGCAAGCGGCGGCGCAGGCAAAAAAGAAGATTTCCTCGAGCTTTTCAAGGCAGGCTGTGCAGACGCAGGTCTTGCCGCTTCAATCTTCCATTTCAAAGAGCTGAGCATTGCGGATTTGAAAAAATATCTTAACGATAATAACGTAGAAATGAGGATATAATGATGACTGACCTTAAATTTGATGCTAACGGACTTATTCCTGCAATAATTCAGGACCACTACACAAAGAAAGTTCTTATGCTTGCATATATGAACGCTGAAAGCCTTGATATCACAATCAAAGAAGGCAAAACCTGCTTTTACAGCAGAAGCAGACAGGAGCTCTGGCGCAAGGGCGCAACATCGGGTAACTACCAGAACGTTGTGAGCATCCGCACAGACTGCGATAAGGATACTCTTCTTATCGACGTTATCAAAGAAGGTCCTGCCTGCCACACAGGCAATGAAACCTGCTTCTTTAACGATATTGTTGAGAGCAACGACGAGGCTTTCTCATACGAAGGTCTTTACGATATGCTTGTCGGCAGAAAAATCAACAAGAAGGAAGGCTCATACACCACCTATCTTTTTGAAAAAGGTATCGATAAAATTCTCAAGAAGGTTGGCGAAGAATGCACAGAGGTTATCATCGGCGCAAAGGGCGGCGACAAGGCTGAAACAGTTTATGAAATTGCCGACCTTATCTATCACATCACAGTTATGATGATTGAAATGGGCATCTCGCTTGACGAGGTAACCGCAGAGCTTGCAAAACGCCACATCGTTGACCACAAGGTTAAGCAGGAAAAAATGCAGTAAATCAACAAAAAGGAGTACGAAAAACCGTACTCCTTCTTTTTATTCAATAATATTATCAAGAACCGCAATAGCTTCGGTGTAATCCTTGCCCGATTTAAACGGCGGTATTCTTTTGATAATCTGACCGTAAATGCGTTTTTGTTCCGCCTCTTCCTGACGTTTATTATATTCCTCGATATGTGCGGTATAAAGCGCCTTAAGCTGTGCAATGAAGTTCTCGGCGTCATAAACCGCAAGGGTTTCGAGCCCGAGTTCAAGCGCCATTTCTTCAAGCTGATTGCAGGCTTGGGCACCATAACTGATAACCATTTTTCTGAAAACGTCTTTACCGAAATAATAAAGTCTGCCAGAGAGCAATCCGAACGCCTTTTTGGCATCAAGATAACCCATTTTAATGCGCTTTTCATACATTTCTTCGCTGAAATCAAAAGCCGCACCAAGCTCATCAACATCATTCGGTCTGATATAAATTACCTGTGCATTTGTGAAATCAGCTCTGTGACCGATTCCTTTGATATTAGAAATATCAACGACAATCAACTTATTATATCCATTGCGCAGCATCATTTCAACAGGCGTGTTATCATAAACACCGCCGTCAAGAAAACGCTCACCCTCGGGACCGATGTTGCTCACGCCGGGAACCTTTGAAGATGCAAGCAAATAATCAAGCAGCTTACCTTCGGGGATATCTTTTATAAAAATTTCTTTGGGTGAATAGTCATCAAGGCTGAAAGTTATCATACCAAGATCAACACCTGAATCTCTCACCTTTTTTTCATCAACAAACGCACCTATCAGCTCTTTTGTCGGTGAAGCATCAATGCCGCCGTTTTTCCAGATTTCTCTTATCAGAGCCGGCACGTTTCTGAAACTGAAAAGTCTTTCGGGCTCTTTGAGTTCGTGAGAAATATTGATTCCTTTATCGATTGAAGCTTCTTTCCAGAGCTCCTTTGCTTCTTCATAGCTGTCAGAGGCAATCAGCGCGCCGTTGATTGAACCGACTGAAACACCCGCAACCGCGCAGAATTCAACCCCGATTTCTCTCATTGCTTTCCATGCACCGAGCTGATAAACTCCCTTTGCGCCGCCGCCCGCAAGCACAAGACCGTATTTCACAAAAATTCCCTCCGTTAATTTACGATATCGATATTTTAGCACAGTTGAAATATATTTTCAATCAATTGATTGTTAATTTATGTTAATTTATTGACAAGTTAAATCCGCTAATATATCATTATAAATGTATTATATTTAACCACAAGGAGAATTATAATGAAAATACCCGAATGCGTTGAAAAAAGATTAAACGAATATTGCGAAAAAATCTTAAAGCACAGCCCCAAGCTTGCAGAGCTTTACAGAAACTGCTATCCCAACACGCTCGAAACCGCAACCGAAATTCTTGATGACGGCAAGGTTTTTGTTTTAACGGGCGATATTCCTGCAATGTGGCTTCGCGATTCGACCGCTGAGGTTTCACATTACATTCCCCTTGCGGCTGATAACCATTCAATCCGCTCAATAATCAGCGGCGTTATCAGAAAACAGCGTGAATATATCCTCATCGAGCCTTATGCAAATGCATATAAAAAAGAAGAAAATGACCACGAAGAATTTAAGGATTCTCCCAAGAATCACCCTATCGTCTGGGAGCGCAAATATGAGATTGATTCTCTCTGCTATCCTCTGCGCCTGACTTATCTTTATTGGAAAGCAACGGGCGACGTTTCAGTGCTTGACCAGAGCTTTATTGAAAGCGCAAAAACGACCGTTGACCTTTGGATAACAGAGCAGAATCATTTTGAAAAATCACCCTACCGCTTCACAAGACTTAACTGCTCTTATCAGGATACTCTGCATAACGACGGTATGGGTGAGCCTGTTGACTATACAGGCATGACCTGGTCGGGCTTCAGACCGAGTGACGATGCCTGCCGTTACGGTTACCTCGTAGCATCAAATATGTTTGCGGTTGTTGTTCTCGGTTATCTTGATGAAATGCTCAAGGCAGAATACCCCGATGAAACAGAACTTATTGCAAAAGCAGCAAAGCTCCGTGCAGAAATCAGCGAGGGTATTGAAAAGCACGCAATTATTGATCACGAAACTCACGGCAAGATTTATGCCTGCGAGGTTAACGGCAAAGGCGATTATTTCCTTTTTGACGATGCTAACGTGCCCAGCCTTCTTTCAGCACCTTATCTTGGCTTCTGCTCAACGGATGACGAAATCTATCGCAACACAAGAAAATTTATATTGAGCAAGGATAACCCCTATTACTATGAAGGTAAGTTTGCAAAAGGTGTTGGCAGTCCTCACACTCCCGAAGGATATATCTGGCACATTGCTCTTTCAATGCAGGGTCTGACTGCAGACAACGCAGAAGAAATGCGCGAAATTCTGCATTACCTTGAAACAACAGACGGCGGCACAGGCTATATGCACGAAGGCTTTGACGCAAACAATCCCGACGTTTTCACAAGAAGCTGGTTCAGCTGGAGCTGTGCTCTGTTTGCGGAGTTTGTTGAAAAAGCAGTTGATGAAGGAGTTATCGGCAATGATTGAAATTAAAATCACATATATTCTTCAGCCCGGAATGAAGCATAAATTTATGGAAACGGTTGAAAGCCTTGGTATTCCGCAGGCAACAAGAGCTGAAAAAGGCTGCCTTAAATATGATTTTGAGGTTGCGGCAGATAAAGACGAGGTTTATCTTTTTGAGCTTTGGGAAAACGAAGCCTGCCTTGACAGCCACAAAACACAGCCGCATTTGAAAAAGCTTGTTGATCTCAAAGAAGAATTCAAGATTGAAACTCTTGCTGATATTAAAAATATATAATTATTTTTTAAAAAAGGCTTGCAAAATGCAAATCAATATGTTATTATAATTTGCGTTCGGAAGAACGCAATATGCTGCTATGGCTCAGGTGGTAGAGCACATCCTTGGTAAGGATGAGGTCGGCGGTTCGAGTCCGCCTAGCAGCTCCAGAAAAAGCTCTTTTGCGATGCAAAAGAGCTTTTTCAATTAAGCGCGTAAATAAAACCAGAAATTTATTGGAAGAGGGAAAGTTATGGCTTATTGTACCAAATGCGGCAAAGAACTAAACGGCAAAAAAATCTGCGAACATTGCAACACCAAAAAGAACAACAGAATTCATAATTTCTGCAAATGGTGCGGCACTCCACTTGAGGCTGGTTCAAAAATCTGCACTGCTTGCGGTGAGAAAAAAAGAGACGGTAACATCATCGTTAAGTTTATTTCGGCTGTTTTCGGTTCGATTATAATTTTTTACGGCATTGTTAATATTAATGACAGTGTACCGATGGCTATTGTTCATATCCTGCAAGGTATACTTTTTATGCCCTTTATGCATAATATCTTCAAAAAACTCACTCATAAAAAGATTAAACTGCGTAAACCTATAATTGCAATCGGCTTACCCTTTATGTTTGTGTTTTTCTTTATTTCCACTTCTTACACCATGAAGATTTCCAATTATAAAATGGCGCTTAATTATCTTGAAGATGACTTCGTATCTGCGGCAATGGTTTATTTTGATAAAAGCAGCGGCTACAAGGATGCCGATGAACGTCTTGAAAAATTAGAAAAAGAAGTTATATCCTCTTTGAAGGAATCTCCCTGGTGTTCACAACTGTGGAGTGTTGCTTATAACAAAAATAACCGTTGGGATTTTGTTTTCAGCGACGATAAAACGGGTTTTTTGAGAAAACAGCTCTGGACAAACAATGTAATGCGTTCATATAAAGATATAAACTTTGAATATGAATTAGTTTATGACGTTGACAAAGACTCCCCGACTATAGACGCTTACGTTCATATTTATGCCGATAACGTTAACTTTGACGAAACATATAATCTGAGTTTAGGCTTGAACGAGGACGGAACATTAGTTGTTCTGGGTCTTTACGGCAGATCTTCAGACAGCGATAAGCCTTCTCAGTCCGAAAGTTGGTTCACAAGAGACTCTCACCTTCCCGAGTTAAAATAAAAAGAGCAGGCGCAAGCCTGCTTTTTTGATTTCAATATTGATTTTAAATCATTTTTAATTTATACTTTTTTCAAAACGATAATCGCACCCGAGGTGATAGTTTGAAATTCACGGTTGAACCAATTGCATATATCAAGACAGATTTTTCGTCAAAATTCGGCATTCCCCGCCAGAGTGGTCTTGTTGACGAGCTTGAAGCAAAGATTATCTTTGAGCCGCAATACCGCATCCCCGAAGCTTTCAGAGGGCTCGAGGGATATTCTCACATATGGATTCTTTGGCAATTTTCAGAATGTGCATCCAAGGAATGGAATCCCACCGTCAGACCCCCAAGACTCGGCGGCAACAAACGGATGGGTGTTTTTGCCTCACGCTCCCCTTTCAGACCCAATTCAATCGGTCTTTCGTGCGTAAAGCTTATCTCGATTGACGAAACCGAAGAAAACGGAATTGTGCTGACAGTCAGCGGTGCCGACCTGCTTGACGGCACACCGATAATCGATATCAAGCCCTATCTGCCTTACGTTGATTCTCATCCCGATGCAAGCGGCGGCTTTGCTTTGCAAGAAAAAGAAGGATCGCTTGAAATTGATTTTCCCAACGAACTGCTTGAAGTTATCCCAAAAAACAAGCAGGAAGCCCTCAGAGCCGTTTTAAGGCAAGACCCAAGGCCGCAATACCAAAATGACCCCGAACGCATTTACGGGCTTGAATTTGCAGGCTATGACGTGCGTTTTAAAATCAGCGGCAATCTGCTGACGGTTGTTGAAATTGAAAAGATAAAATAAAAAGGATGTGCCATCAAGCACATCCTAATTTTTTTATTCGCCGTAAACTCTGCGGCTGTATTCTGCATATTCGCCGCTCTTGATATCGTCTGTCCATTCTTTGTTATCAAGATACCAGCGGATTGTTTTTGCCATACCGTCGTCAAACTTTGTTTCGGGAAGCCAGCCGAGTTCGTTTGAAATCTTTGTTGGATCAATCGCATAGCGAAGGTCGTGACCCGCTCTGTCCTTAACGTAAGTGATAAGACTCTCGGGCTTATTGAGGGCTTTGAGAAGCGTTTTAACAACTTCAATATTCTGCTTCTCGTTATGACCGCCAACGTTATAAACCTCGCCCACTCTGCCGTTATGAATTATCATATCAATCGCCTTGCAATGATCCTCAACATAAAGCCAGTCACGAACGTTCAGACCCTCGCCGTAAACAGGCAGACTCTGATCTTCCTGCGCTCTGACAATCATAAGAGGAATGAGCTTTTCGGGGAACTGATAAGGTCCGTAGTTATTGGAGCAGCGCGAAATTGTTACGGGCAGACCGTAAGTTCTGTGGAATGCAAGAGTCAGCAAATCCGCGGAAGCCTTTGATGATGAATAAGGGCTTGAGGTGTGGATGGGAGTTTCTTCTGTGAAGAAAAGGTCGGGTCGGTCAAGAGGAAGGTCGCCGTAAACCTCATCGGTTGAAACCTGATGGAAACGCTTCACACCATATTTTTTGCTTGCTTCAAGCAGGCAAGCTGTGCCCATAATATTTGTTTCAAGAAAGATAAAGGGATTTTCAATTGAGCGGTCCACGTGGCTCTCTGCCGCAAAGTTAACAACAACGTCAAATGCTTCATCAGCAAAAAGCTTATCAACAAATTCTTTATCGGCAATGCTGCCTTTAACGAACTTGAAATTGGGGTTTTCCATAGCCTTATCAAGGCTTTTGAGGTTGCCTGCATAGGTAAGAGTATCAAGGCAAACGATTTCATAATCAGGATATTTTTCAAGCATATAATAGACGAAGTTGCAGCCGATGAAGCCTGCGCCGCCTGTTACAAGAATTTTCATTCGTTTTCATCCTCCTGAGTGATTTGGGGTTCAATAACCGAAACTATTTTGCGGAATTCAACCTTATCATAAAGCTTTTTGAAGCGAACGCCGACGGAATAATCAAGGTCACATTCGGGGCAATGGAAGTTTGCTCTGAAAAACTGGCAATGGAACTTCCAGGCTGAAAGCTGATTGCAAGCCGTGCCGCAGGTTTCGCAAACGTGGGAAAGGCGCTTTTTATCAACAAGCGGATTATCAATGTTGCGGATAACCTTCGCTTTATAAACAAGCTTTTCATAAAATTCTTCGCCGCAACCGACTGTTTCAGGGAAAAGCTCATTATTGACAAGAAGCTTTTTGAGAATATCAGCGGTTAGCATACTGTCACCGAGTGCACGGTGATGAATATACATTTCGGGGTCAATATCAAGCATCTGCGCCGCAGTTAAAAGACCCGTCTGCTGACCCTTTGCGCCGCCGTAAATACGCTGAAACACGCGCTGAAGGTCACAGTAATTTTCCAAAAAAGGTATAACCTTGATGCCGTTGAGATATTTGAAATTTTCAAGAAGCACTCTCACGTCACCGTCACCCCAGGTGAAAATAACGGTTTCTTCGGTGCCGATCCATTTGCGGAACATTGAAAAAGCTTTGGTGAAAGGCATACCCGAATTGATATCATCATTTGTGAGATGAGTGAGCCTTTTAACACTGCCGCGAAGCTTTTTGCCAATCTGCGAACGGATGATGCAAGAAAAAGTGTCAACGTTTTCAAGCTCTGAATCAAGCTTGACCGCACCGATTTCTATTATCTCGTTAATATATCCTTTTGCCTTTTTGGCATAGGTGTTATTCCATTCAAGGTCAAGAACAATATACTGCATTGTAACATTCCTTTAATTTATAAGTGATTATATAATACTATAAAGGAACGTTTTTTTCAAGATGTTTTTGAAACAAAAAAGGCAGGGATAATCCTGCCGAAAAAATTTATAATTTTTTGTTTTCAATCAAATCCGCAACGCTTTGGGCACATTCGCGGCAAACTATCTCATCTTCCGCCTCAACCATAACTCTGATAACGGGCTCGGTGCCTGACTTGCGAACAAGAATTCTGCCTGTTTCGCCAAGAATATTTTCAGCCTTTTCAACCGCCGTTCTGACCTGTGCATCATTCAGCACGGCTGATTTATCATTCACCCTGACGTTGATAAGCACCTGCGGAAAAATCACAAGCTCTTTGCAAAGCTCACTCATCGGCTTTTTTGAAGCAATCATAATTTCCATAAGCTTAAGCGCCGTGAGAATACCGTCACCCGTTGTGGCAAGCTTTGAAAATATGATATGCCCCGATTCTTCACCGCCGAGAACACAGGCATTCTTTTGCATATATTCATAAACGAATCTGTCACCGACAGCCGTTTTGGCATAGCTGATGCCGATTTGATCAAACGCTTTATAAAGACCGAGATTAGACATAACCGTGGTCACAACTGTGTTGTTTGTGAGCAAGCCCTTATCCTTAAGATATTTTCCGCAAACATAAAGGATATGGTCACCTGTAATAACGCTCCCCTTTTCGTCAACGCAGATGCATCTGTCGGCATCGCCGTCAAAAGCAAAGCCAATATCAAGCGAGTTTTCTTTAACAAAATCAGCAAGTGCTTCGATATGGGTTGAGCCTGCATTGAGGTTAATATTCATACCGTCAGGGTTTGCATTGATAACAAAGGTTTTTGCCCCGAGTGCATCAAAAACTGCCTTGGCAATGCTCCAGGAGCTTCCGTTAGCACAGTCAAGACCGACTTTTATGCCTCTGAATGAATAAAGCCCGAGCGAAATCAGATAGCCGATATATCGGTTTCTGCCCGAAACATAGTCAACCGTTATACCGATATCCGAGCCTTTTGCAAAAGGAATTTCTCCGCTTTTGCCGTCAAGATAATCCTCAATCAATTCTGCGGCGGCATCGTCAAATTTTTCGCCGTTTTTGCTGATAAGCTTAATTCCGTTATCACAAAAAGGGTTATGACTTGCGGAAATCATAATTCCGCAGTCAAAACCCTCAACTCTTGTTATATAGGAAACCGACGGCGTTGTTGTTACGTGAAGCAAATAAGCATCGGCACCCGAAGCGGTTATGCCAGCGGCAAGCGAATATTCAAACATATAGCTCGACTTTCTTGTATCCTTGCCGATAACAATCCTTGCTTTTTCGCCATTTCCGTTTTGCTTTTTTATTACTCCGAAATAATGACCCAAAAACCTGCCAACCTTATATGCATGGTCTGCCGTCAGCTCAACGTTGGCTTCGCCTCTGAAACCGTCTGTGCCGAAATATCTGCCCAATTCTTAACGCCCTTTCGCATAAATTCGGGCGAAAAAATCAGACCTTTTCAACAATAACTCCGCCCGTTTTATAAATAGAATATGCAGGCACTGTGCCTCTTACGCACGAAAGCGGATATATATTTGTATTTTTGCCGATAACCGTGCCGGGATTCAGCACGCTGTTGCAGCCAACCTCAACGCAGTCACCAAGCATTGCACCGAATTTCATCAGCTCGGTTTCAAACTTTTCATCGCCGTTTTTAACGGTAACAAGCGACTGGTCGGACTTGACGTTTGAAGTTACGGAGCCTGCGCCCATATGTGATTTATAGCCGAGAATGCTGTCGCCGACATAATTGAAATGCGGCACCTGCACGTTATCAAAAAGAATCGCGTTTTTGATTTCAACAGAATTGCCGACAACGCAGTTTTCACCGATAAGCGCACTCTCACGGATAAACGCACAATGGCGCACCTCGGTGTTTGCGCCGATAATGCAGGGTGCACCGATATGAGCGGTTTCTGCAACCGACGCCGTTTTATGAATAAAAACGTTTGGAGCAACCTCGTTATATTCCGATTTATCAAGCTTTTTGCAAAGCTCAAGGATATGCGATTTGATTCTGATAAGCGCTTCCCAAGGGTATTCAAACCCTGCAAGCCACGAGCCTGCAAGCGAATGCTCCAGACTGAACAAATCAAAAGTTTTTAACATATTCAGACCTCCGTCAATTAATCTGAAATATTATATGTGATTTTAATAAAAATATTTCAGCCGCCTTGAAGCAGACGGCTGAATTTTTTTATTTTGTAAGCTTGATTGTATAGAGATAGTTGCTGTCGATTGTTTCGGGATTGATTGCAGGGAAAACAATTTCTGCTTTACCGCCGTTATCCTTGATTTCAAGCTCTGCATCCGAGCCGAGAAGGCTTGCCTTGAGAGCAGGGTCATAATCAACAAGTTCAAGCACCTGTGAGCCGAAGGGATAACGGTTCATAATTGCATAAACGTCTTCGCCCTTCTTGGTGTAATAAACACCGCTCTGGAGCTGCTTTGAATAAAGTCTTGTGCCATAGATTGCTTCGCCGTTAACACGCAGCCAATCACCCATCTGAAGAAGTCTTTCTTCCATAATAACGGGGATTGTGCCGTCAGCGGCAGGGCCGATATTGAGCAGGAAGTTGCCGCCCTTCGAAACAAGGTCGCAAAGCATTTCGAGCAGTTCTTTTGCGCTCAGGTAATCGGCAACGTCTTCATTCTTATTGAAGCCGAATGACATACCGATACCTCTGCATTCCTCAAAGGGACGGTCAAAATCAACGTCTTCGATTCTCTTATCAGCTTCGATATAGCCGTATTCTGTTGTGAAGTTACCGCCAACGTTGCCACGGGTTTCCTTGCCCCAACGGTCATTGGGCACAATGAAATCCTTAACGCTTGATTCATTATAGAGCCACTGCAGGAACTCTGTTGAATGCCAAACGTCGGAGGTGTGCTCCCATTCACCGTCTGTGAAGAGAGTTGCAGGCTGATATTTTTCAACAAGCTCTTTGAGCATGGGAATAAGATGTGTGAGCGCATATTCCTCGGGGTTGCGAAGATAAACGGGGTTAAACCATTCATAAACTGAATGATAAACGCCGAAACGAACGTCGGTTTTTGCAAGAGCTTCTTTAAGTTCCATAAGGAAGTCACGGTGAGGGCCAACATCAACACTGTTCCAGTTCCATGCATAATCAGACTTATAAAGGCAATAGCCGTCGTGATGCTTTGAAACAAAGTTTATGTATTTTGCACCGCTCTTCTGGAAAAGATCTGCCCATTTTTCTGCATCAAAAAGCTCTGCGGTGAAGTCATTAACGAAATCGTTATATTTGAAATCGGGACCGTATTTTTTCTGATGATAGTCATAATATTCTCTGTCATTTGCGCTTCTTTCAACTATCTCGTCGCAATGATAGCCGTACCACTCAGCATACTTACCTTTGGGTGCATATGCAGGCACGCTGTAAAGTCCCCAATGGATAAAGATACCGAATTTCGCATCAGAAAACCATTCGGGCACGGGACGTTTGTTAAGGGATTCCCAATTATTTTCGTACATAATAAATCCTCCGACTGATTAGATGATAAAAGTATATCAATAAAAATTTTCTGTGTCAACGATTTAAAAAAATATTGAATGAAAAACAAAATAATGGTATTATATTTTTTATGAATTGATTTCAACGAGGTGACATGATGGTTTTATATTTCACGGGCACGGGCAACAGCGGTTACGTTGCTAAAAAAATTGCCGCATATATCGGTGATGAAGCCGTTGACTTGTTTGACAGGATAAAAAGCAAAGATTATTCCCCCGTTAAATCCGATAAACCGTTTATTGTTTCAGCGCCGACATATGCCTGGCGCATACCGCATATACTGACTGAGTTTCTTGAAAAAACTCCGCTTGAAGGAAGCGGAAAAATCTATTTTCTGATGACCTGCGGAGACGATATAGGCAACGCTGAAAAGCATCTCAGAAAGCTCTGCAAAAAAATCGGCAAAGAATATATGGGCTGTGCAGTTATCAGAATGCCCGAAAATTATATTGCAATGTTCACCGCTCCAAATCAGGAGCAGGCTTCAAGAATCATCGCAAAGCAGACCGATAAAATCAATACCGCCGCAGAGAAAATCAAAAACGGTGAAAAGCTTGATACAGTTGCGGTTAACCTCACGGGCAAGCTCAAAAGCGGAATAGTCAACACCGCTTTCTATGCCATTTGCGTTAAGGCGGATAAATTCTATGCAACCGATGCCTGTATAGCCTGCGGCAAATGCGAAAAGCTCTGTCCGCTTTCAAATGTCACCTTAAAAGACGGCAAACCTGTTTGGGGCAAAGAATGTACGCATTGCATGGCTTGCATATGCAAATGCCCCAAAGAAGCGATTGAATACGGCAAGAAAAGCCAAGGCAAGAACAGATATTATATCGATTAAAAAAGCACCCTTTGGGGCGACATTTCACAAGGAATTTAAGGTTTTTATCGATTTTTTTCCGTTAATAGATTATAAAAAAATCCCGCAATACACAAAGTATTACGGGATTTTTGTTATTTCCTCTGAACGAAAAATAACCTGATAAAAACTGCTTCGCACCTTAAAAAGAGATAGTTTGGATATAGAACAAGGGAAAAAGCGCAGGAATCCTTGACGGATTCCGAGCATTTTTAACGCAGTTATATGCCAAAATATCCTGTTTTAAGGCTTAATTTCCTTGTAAAATGTCGCCCTTAGGTGCTCTTTTTATAATGTTTTGATGCCGTAGAAATGGATAACGTTCATATCCTCTTCCATATCAAGACCGTGGGAGCCGCAGCCCTCGTCAATTTCGTGGCAGCCGTGGTCGGGGCAGAAAGCGAAGAAAACGTTATGATTTTTCCAGCATTTTTCAATTTTTTCTGAAAGCTCCGCATAGAATGCAATGTTGCCCTCAAGAGCCGCCATCGATTCAGCCGCTTCGGGTCCGTGGCGGTGCATTGTGCCGTCATAATTGCCGTTATAAATCACAACAAGGTCATATTTATCTTCTTCAATAATTTCAAGCGCCTTTGCATTAACCTCTTCAACGGTATCATAGATGAAATAATCCATTTCTCTTTCAAGAAATATCATTGAAATGCTGTCGTTACTTGTTGAAACGATGGCGCATTTTTTGCCTGCGGCAATGAAATCATCAAAGATTGTTTTTATTTTGAGAACGGGTTTTTCATAACGCTTGATGCCGTGAATATCAGGCAAAACACCTGTATACATTGAAGCAAAGCAAACGGGTGTTACGCTCGGCATAACTGAAAGAATCGGAAGCGAAAAATCGGAACACATATGTGCCGCAGTGAATTTTTCAGTATATTTCTGATAAACCCATAATCCTACGGCATCGGGGTTATAGATAACCGTTCTGTCTGTTTTTTTATCACCAAGTTTTTTAGCCGCAAGGGCTGTTACAACGGGGTTTGCGTTGTCAATCCCCTCTCTTTTTTCAATACCAGCAAGCTCAAGAGCAGTTGCAAGAACGGATGAAATGCAAATTGAACTGTTTAATTCTGCCATAAAGCCTCCTTATCTGATTACCGAAAAGTTTTCTCTTATTTCGGCAGTATCGCCGCTTGTGAGATAATAATCATATTTAAACGGAGCAAAGCTTTGGAACGTTATGAATTTGATAATTGCAATATATGAGGTCGGATCAGCTTTTGAAGGATCTTTCTCAGTTGTGTTGCCTCTGCCGTAAACACCTGCAAGAAACTGCGTTTCTTCGGGAACGTAAACACCAAGACCAAAGCTGTCATCAAATTCACCGATAAAAGCAGACCAGTTTTCGGTTGAATTGAACTTGGGATAGCCTGCATCGGGCCAGAAGATAAGGTCAGGCTCAACGCTCAGCTCACCGCCTGTCCACGGCTCGTTTCCGCCATAATATACGAATCTGTTAAGCGGTTCAACGCAATAGAATGCAGGAATCTCCTGTGACGTATAATAAGGTGTATAACCCGAAAAATCAACGAAACGGCATTCCGCGTGCACGTTCTTACCTTCAAGTGTATAAGTTGCCTCCATATATGAGGGCGTTATATTTTCTTTAGGCAAAGCCCAGTCAAGAGGTCTGCATTTAATATAAAGGCTGTTATCTTCAATCTTCAGGTCAACGATCTTGCTGCTATCATTAAACTGATTGCCGCCCTGAACAGGGTTATAATTCCAAACGTTTCCCATAAACTCACCGGGAATATATCCGTCACCTGACAAACCGCTTGTTCCGTAATAAGACTGTTGAATAAGTCTGCCCGTATCTTTTCGGTTGATGAGATTAACGTTATCGTTCACAACCCTCTTGCCGTAACGCTCGGAAGCATTTGAATCAACCTTAATCTCTCCGTTAACCCTGACAGCTTCAACGCTTGAATCAAGGTCTTCAAAATAACTCAACGCACCGCCCCAGAGCAGGTCAACACCGATTTTTACACTGCCGTTATCAACAAAAACCTCTCTGCCCGGAATTTCGCGGTTAAAGGTTGAAACACCTTTGATTTCAATATTTCCGTTTTCTGCCGAAATCGGCTCAAAGGAAACGGAATAAAATTTATTTGCTTTATATTTATCAAGGAATCCGTCAATAAACGAGAAAAACTCGCCCTCATCTGAAGGCTCAAGAAAAAATTCTTCGCTGACAACCTCATCGTTTTTGCCGTAAACAATTTCGCCCTTGAAATATTCATCGGCTGAATATGCGATGCCGTAATAATTAAACCAATAGCAATCTGCTGAATCAAAGCTGACGGTGAATTTGCCGCCGCAGTTGATTTTGCCGTTTTCAAACGAGCCGTCACCGCTCAACGTGTAAGCAACAGATTCGCCGTTAAAGCAAACGGTATTCTGCGTTATGCCGGCGTTGATGACGTTAAACTCCCTGTCAACTTCAGACGGCATAAAACTCATTCTGAAGCTGATAAACGGCATAAACAGTGAAAGAATCAAGCTGAATAATTTTAAAATCAAAGCATTCACCTCCGAAATCTTTTAATAGTTTAACACTCTAAAGTTACCTTGTCAAGGAAGAGAATAAATAAAGACAGTTTATATTGACATAAGAGTTATTTAATTATATACTAAAAACAATATTATATAAGGAGCAGAAGCAATGAAATATAATATCAACCGCAAAATACATAATGATTTCAGCATTATTGAAGAAAACAAACTCCCTGCAAGAAGCTGGTTTATCCCCTTTTCGGGCAAGGATGCACTTGAAAAAACCGATTATAAGAACGAAAGATATCTCTCAGACCGCGTGCAGATGCTCAGCGGCGACTGGGATTTTAAGTATTATGCCAAGCTGAGCGAAGTTCCCGCTTCGTTTGATTCATCAGAAATCAGCTTTGATAAGGCAAGCGTTCCTTCAACCTGGCAGAGAATGGGCTATGACCAGATTGCTTATATCAACACGCGTTATCCCTTCCCCAAAAAGCCGCCCTATATCCCCGAGGACGTTGCTGTGGGTATTTACAGAAAGCAGTTTGAAATCAGCGGCAACGCAAACCGCAGAATCATAAGCTTTCTCGGCGTTGCAGGTGCACTTGCGCTTTATATCAACGGCAAATATGCAGGCTACAGCGAAGGCTCACACAACACGGCTGAATTCGATATAACCGATTTGCTCAATGACGGCACTAACGAAGTTCTTGCCGTTAACTATAAATGGTGCAACGGCACCTATCTTGAATGCCAGGATATGTTCCGTGAAAACGGCATTTTCAGAGACGTTTTCATTATTTCACAGGCTGAAAGCTACGTTGACGATTTTCTTTTCAGACCCAAGAAAAATGCCGACGGCACCTATGATTTAAGCATCGAAATCAGCGGCAATTTTGCAGGCGATGCCGTTGTTACCGCAGAGAGCAAGGGTCTTTTTGATGAAACCGCAATCAGCGGCAAAGCTTTGCTTAAATCACTCACTCCCGACGAATGGAGTGCAGAAAAGCCTGTTCTTTATGAGGTTATCATCACAGTTAAATCAGCTGAAAAGATTTCTGAAGTTATCCGCACTTATATCGGCTTCAGAGATATCAGAATTGACGGCGAAGTATTCCGCTTCAATTCCAAGGCAATCAAGCTCCTTGGCGTTAACCACCACGACACGCATATGACAAAAGGCTATGCAATGAGCCTTGACGACCTTGAGCTTGACGTTAAGCTGATGAAAGAATATAACGTTAACTGTGTGAGAACTTCTCACTATCCCCCCGACCCCGCTTTCCTCACAATGTGCGATTTCTACGGTCTTTACGTTGTTGACGAAGCGGATATCGAAACTCACGGCTTCTATGCAACCCCCGGCACCTACAGACCCAACAGACTTTCAAACAACCTCAAATGGGCACCCAGATATCTTGACAGAGTTTCAAGAATGTATCAGAGAGATAAAAACCATCCCTCGGTCACAATGTGGAGCCTCGGCAACGAATCGGGCGGCTGGAAGTGTCAGGACGTTTGTTATGATTATTTAAAGAAAATCAACCCCGAAGTTCCCGTTCATTACGAGGGTGTCTGCCGCACAAGAAGATGGGCATACGACGTTGTTTCACATATGTATGCTTCAACAGGTCTTATGCAGAAAATCCTTGACGGCAAAGCAAAAAGCAAATATAACGGCAAGCCTTTCTATCAGTGCGAATACGCTCACGCAATGGGTAACGGCCCCGGCAAGCTTGAAGAATATATGCAGCTGTTCCTTGCCAAGGAACAGTTCCTCGGCGGTTGCATCTGGGAATGGGCTGACCACAGTTTCTATGACGAAAAAGCTCAATACAAATGGACCTACGGCGGCGACCATAATGAGCCGATTCACGACGGCAACTTCTGCGTTGACGGTCTTTTCTTCCCCGACAGAAAGCCCTCAAGCGGTGCGCTTGAGATGAAGGTTTGCTACAGACCGATCAGAGCAAAGCACCTTGGCAAAGGCAAGTTTGAGCTTTGCAACATCCGTCGCTTCGCAGACACATCCGATATTGATATCGCATACGAAATTCTGCAGAACGGCAAGAGCGTTTTCAGCGGCAAAATCGGTTCGGTTATTGCCCCCGAAGCCAAAACGCAGGTTGAAATCAGCTCCGATTTCTTCTCACGAAAGAACGAAGATATCTTTGTTAATTTCATTTATACAAACAAGGCTGACGGTGCCGAAATCGCAACCGAACAGGTTATCATCAGCGAAAAAGCCTGCGCTTCGGATATCGGCAAATATGCAGAAATCGAAAACGGAAACATCATCACCGCAAAATTCAGCGGCGGCGAAGCAGTTTTTGATAAGGGCATCGGTCTTATCAGCTACAAGAAAAACGGCGTTGAATATCTTAACACCAAACCTCTTGACGGTATGACAGGCTTTGTGCCGCATATCTACAGAGGTATGCTTGATAATGATATGTTTACCGTTATCTTCTGGAAAAAAATCGGTCTTGATACGGCTAAAACCGTTATCACCGATTGCAAAGTTGTAAAAGACGACAAAGGCGAATTTATCAGAACAAAGTTCAGATTTGTGGGCAAAGGCGTGCTCATTCTTGCAACGGCAACGGTTGATTACCGAATTGATAAAAACGGCAAAATCAAAATCACTTCAAAGCTCAAAAAGTTCTTCCCCTTAACTTCAATGCTTCCCCGTTTCGGTGTTCATTGTGAGTTTGCTCCCGAATTCAAAAACGTTGAATACTACGGCAGAGGTCCGATTGAAAACTACGGTGATTTCAAAGAGCATTCACCCATCGGCAGATACGAATGTGCAGTTAAGGATATGGCTCACAAATACATAAAGCCGCAGGATTCGGGCAACAGAGGTGACACAAGAGAAAGCGTTCTCATTGCCGAAAATTCAAAAATCATTTTCAAGGCTGACGGCAAAGCATTCAGCTTCAATGCAAACCCCTTCACTCTTGAGCAGCTCAAGAAGGCAAAGCATATTGAAGATTTACCCGATTGCGATACCGTATTCACCGCGGTTGACGGCTTTGTGAGAGGCACGGGCACAGGCAGCTGCGGACCCGGGCCCGCAAAAGAACATACTATTGATTTCGGCTATTCAAAGCCGCTTGAATACAGCTTCACTTTTGAAGTTGAATAATAAAAATAACCGAGGCAGGACGTCAGTCTTACCTCGGTATTTTTTTACCACTCAACCGTCAGATAATAAGGACCCGACGGCGAATCAATAGCATAAGAAGCGATATAACGCACCGAATTTGTCTGCTCATTATATGCAAAAATCAGAAACCAATAATATGACCCGATAAGTCCTTCTTCAAGCACCTGCTCGGTATCAGCATAATAAAGGCAGTTCCAATCACCTTTATAGTCAGAATGCACGTAATTATCAGGCGCATCGTCAACCGCTTTCAGAAACTCATCTTCTTTAAGAGACCACTCTGCAAACAGGTCAAAAGATTCATCAATCGTTGCCTGATACATATAATAATATCTTGTCGTATACGGATAAATGCCGCTCCAACCGTCATCTTTTTTATCTGCACTGTCAGGAATTTCCTCGGGAAAAATCAGCTTTATCTCATCGCCGTAAATCTCTTCAACCCTGCTGTCAAGCAACAGATAGTTATCAACGTCAGTTGTCTGTGAATTAACCGTGGGAACAAATCCGATTGCAAACAGAGAAGACAACACCGACGGCATAATGAGTGCAACACAGAAAAGAATCAGAATTTCAGAAGCGGTCTTGCGTCTTTTTCTGCCCTTTGAAAAACTGTATTTCTTAACACAGAGCAAAAGCGAAACAAGAGCCATAACAAAAATCAGAAACCAACCGAAAGACAGAAGAAAATTCCACAAAAAGTCTTCTGCAGTAAAACGCGAAAATCTGAATTGAAGTTTGTTGATGATATTGATACCTACATAAACCAAAACAGGCAGAGCGATCAGCACGGATGAAACAACAACGGCAAGCTTTCTCTCCGTTTCATCTTTGGCAGAGTGCATCATATCTTCGTCAGGCACTTTAACCTCGCTCACGGTTGCTGAAAGAGCCTCACAAACAGTATTAACGGTTATTTCTTTATCAGTACCAATCCCTTTCAGCCTTGCTATGACTTCCGTTTTGTTTTCAATTTCCTTTTCGCCGTTTTCAATGAACGCATCAACAACACTGCGAGCATTTTGAGTGTCTGTTAAAAGCGTTTTAACCTCGGCTATAGCGAAACCTGCTTTGCGGAGCAATGCCACATTTTGCAAAAGCTCAACGTCGCTTTCACTGAAATCGATATTTTTTCTGCCTGCATAATTTTCTGATATATCAGGCTCAATCAGACCGTTTTCGATATAGAGCCTCACAGCTCGGTCAGTCAGACCGGTCATGCGGATAACGTCTTTCATTTTCATCAAAGGCGCCCCCTTTCAACTATATATTAATCTTTAACGCAGGGTCAAAGTCAAGTGATTTTAAAAAAATATTATAATAATGCTTCAGGTTGTTGAATATTCCTGCATTTATGATATAATTATTCCATATTTCCGAAGAAAGGAACTTTACTATGGAAAAATACGCAAGATTCAGATATCAGCCCTGCATTCCTCTGGGTGAGGACGGCAGATGCGTTACCGCATCACAAAAACATATTGCTCTTTCGAGAAAAGCGGCAACCGAGGGTATGGTTCTCTTAAAGAACAAAGATAAAGCTCTCCCACTTGCCAACGGCGAAAAAATTGCTCTTTTCGGAAAGGCTACGATTGAATATATCAAGGGTGGCGGCGGCAGCGGCGACGTTCATTGCCCCTACATCCGCAACGTTTTCGAGGGCTTCAAGGAAAAAGAAAAAGACGGCAAGGTTGCAATCTATATGCCCCTTGTTGATTTTTACAAAGACTACGTTGAAAAAGAGAGTGTGCATATCCCGACACAGGACCAGATTAACGCAACCTGGGATATCGTTAACGCAATGGAATTCTGCACAAAGCGTGACGATATGACCTATGACACCTTCGCTTCAATGCACGTTAAAGAGCCTGCCGTGCCCGAAGAACTTATCAAATCCGCATCAGAATGGGCAGACACCGCTGTTATCACCTTAAGCCGTTTCTCGGCAGAAGGTGTTGACCGCAGACCTCAGGGCGGTGATTATTACCTCTCCGATATCGAAAAAGATTTGATTACAAGCGCAGGCAAGCTTTTCAAAAAGGTTATCATCGTTATCAACTCGGGCGCAACAATCGATTGCGAATTCATTGCTGAAAACGATGACGTTGACGGCATTCTCTTTGGCTGGCAAGGCGGTATGGAAGGCGGCGCGGCAATTGCCGATATCCTCTGCGGTGACGTTAACCCCTCGGGCAAAATGGCTGATACCATTGCCAAATCATATGACTGTTATCCCTGCAAAGAAGAATTCTGGGAAAGCTTCAAATTTATCGATTATTCAGACGATATCTTCGTTGGCTACCGCTACTTTGAAACAATTCCCGAAGCAAAAGAATGTGTTCGTTACCCCTTCGGCTTCGGTCTTTCTTACACAGAGTTTGATATCAGCGGCAGAGTATGCTGCGAAAGTGACGGCAAAATAATCGCAGTTGCAACAGTCAAAAACATCGGCTCCGTTGCAGGCAAAGAGGTTATTCAGCTTTATTATTCCGCTCCGCAGGGCAAACTCGGCAAACCTTCAAAAGAGCTTTGCGCATTCAAAAAGACAAAGCTTCTCGCACCCAACGAGAGTGAAACCGTTGTTATGAGCTTTGATATCAAAGATATGGCTTCATTCGATGACCTCGGCAAAATCGCAAAATCCGCTTACGTTCTTGAAAAGGGCGATTATGAATTCCATATGGGTACGTCCGTTCGTGACACAGTAAAGGTTGATTACGTTTATACAGTTGCGGAAGATACAGTAACAGAGCAACTCAAAAATTGGTGCAAGCCCTTCAAGCTTGCAAAGCGTATGCTTGCAGACGGCACATTTGAGAATCTGCCTCAGGGCGAAGAAGAATATTTCTACGGCGAGGTTGCTCCCTCGGGTGCAAAGGCACCCGAAAGCCTCGTTATGTTTGATAACGTTGGCACTGACTGCACTCTCGACGAATTCGTTGCACAGTTCACACTTGACGAGCTGATGTATATTGTCGGCGGTCAGAAAACAACGGGCGTTTGCAACACAGGCTCATTCGGCGGCATTGAAAGACTTGCAATCCCCTATGCCCCCACCGCTGACGGCCCTGCAGGTCTGCGCCTTGAACCCAAAACAGGTATTCCCACAACGGCATGGCCCTGTGCAACTCTTCTTGCTTGCGCTTGGAATCCCGACCTTGTTTTTGAAGTCGGTGCGGCAGGAGGTGCAGAGCTTCGCGAAAACAATCTCGGCATCTGGCTTGCTCCTGCTCTTAACATTCACCGTGACCCCCTTTGCGGCAGAAACTTTGAATATTATTCAGAAGATCCGCTTGTGGCAGGCAAAAACGCAGCCGCCGCAACAAGAGGTATTCAGTCACAGAAAGCGGCGGTATCAATCAAGCATTTCGCTTGCAACAATAAAGAAGCCAACAGATATGATATTGACGCACGCATTTCTGAAAGAGCCCTTCGCGAAATTTATCTCAAGGGCTTTGAGATTGCAGTTAAAGAGGGTGACCCCTGGACTGTTATGTCGTCATATAACCGCATAAACGGTCAGCACACGTCAGAAAGCTATGAGCTTCTGACAGAGATTCTTCGCAACGAGTGGGGCTTCAAAGGAATGGTTGTCACCGACTGGGGCGTTAAGAACGACCCCGTTAAGGAAGTCAAGGCAGGCAACGATATGAAGATGCACTGCGGCTATCCCGAAGACCTCAAGGCGGCATACGACAAAGGCGATTTAACCCGTGCCGAGCTCGAACTCTGCACCAAGAGAATTCTTGAAATGATAATGAAATTGGCATAAAAAAAGAGGATGTGCTTTGCGGCACATCCTTTTTTATTTATAGCTGTTATGTTATTTTAATCCCGATTGTTCAAAAAGAAAGTCAAGGAAATTATTGAAAGCGTCAGAAGCGGATTCATATTTCAATTTATAAAGATAATACTCACCGTCTGCATATTTATATACCGCATTTGCAAATTCAAGAGGCACACCGTCAGAATCAACGTAAGCAAAGTTTACGCTGAATCTACCGTTTTTGTTTTCAGTGTCAGAAAAAACAAAGGTATACGTTTCGGATTCCGACTCAGATGCATTATGATAAAGGATATAGTGTCCGTTTTCGGCAACCACCCATTTGCCGCCCTCAACGGGATTTTCGGCAGTCAGTGTAATTTCCATAAGCGTGCATTGTTCGGCAGAATATATAGACGGCGCATTGATTTTAGCTGAAGAATAGCAGTAAAAAACCTCTTCATTACCGTTTTTATCGGTAAAAACAAGCTCCATTACATCGCCCTTGCCTTCAAATTCGATGCCTGAACTTTCAAAATAAAATACCTGTTTACCATCTTTGGTTTCGGTTTCAACAAGATTGATATACGGGTCATCAATGTTATCGTATTCCCAGACAAGACCCGTTGCCTCGTCAAAAGGCAATTCAACCTTTGCTGTCGGATAGCCCATGAATGCGCCGGAAATATAGCCGAAAAGCACTTCAACAATCATAGCAGGAATAATAAAAACCAAAAGAATAGATGTTCCCATAAAAAAACCTCATTTCTGTTTAATATTTTATAAATACAATACACCGTTTCTGCTGAAAATTCCACCAACTTTGCTTTACAAAGCAGAAAAATTGTGTAAAGTCGGGTTTACATTTTAAATAACTTCAAATTCCGCCACAATCGGATAATGGTCAGAAACAACCTTTTCGATTGTTTCAACGGAAACACACTTGAGATTTTTATAAAAGATATAATCAATCTTTATGTTAGGTTTATATGACGGGAAAGTGAATTTGCCTTTGGTTTCTGCCGAAGAATCGGTATCATTCAGCCTTTCAAACAGGGGTTTGAGTTCGTTTGAATCGGGAAGCGCATTGAAATCACCCATCAGAATCAAGGGCATATCGGTTTCGTCAATAATCTTGCAGATTGTTTTAACCGCATTTTTGCGCTCACCAAGAGCAAGACCCATATGGCAAACAAGAATCATAACATCCGTGCCGTTTGCATCAACAATCGCTTTGAGCACGCAACGGGATTCATATTTGCCGATTTCATATTTAAAAATCGGGTCAGGAATTGCAACCGTTTCAGCCGATTTAATCGGAAATTTTGTTACAAATGCATTGCCGTAAGGGCTTGTGCCCTCAACCTTGATTGCCTCGGCAAAATAACGGTTATAACCAAGACCGTCACCGAGTGCGTTTGTCTGGTCGGTATAGCCCTCAAGCGGACCTTCTCCCCTGACCTCGTTAAGACCGCAGATATCGGGATTAACCGCCTTGATTGAATCAACAAACAAATCAATATCAATTTTGTTGTTCTGATAATCCAGACAATGCTGGATGTTGAAGGTCATAACCTTGATTTTTTTATTCATAAACTTATTCAGCACCGTAAATTCTCTTTTATATTGAGCGGCAAGCTCTTCATCACCAACGCTTTCATAGCTACCGAAAACCGCAAGTGCTCGGTCAACATCAACCCATTCGGGCTCAACACCGTGAATGATTTCGGTTTCGGTTAGTGATTGCTCGGCTTCACCGGTTATTTCGCAAACAAAATAGTTGCTCACAAAGAGCTTTTCATAAAAATATTCGTTCACCTTAACAAACGGTCTTTTAATCTTAACGGTATAGCCCGTTTCTTCACGCACCTCACGGATAACGCATTCTTCAAGGCTTTCACCGCTTTCAAGACCGCCGCCCGATGTGAGATAAACACCCGTGTTCTTTTCGTGCGAGAGCAGAATTTTATTATCTTTTATGATAATCGCACGGCAACCGATGCGCTTGAATGCGGGAGTTTTTGAATATTCCGCACCGTATTGATTTATGGTTTCAACGTTCATTGCTGTTCCTCGTCAGTTATAAAACATCGGGACGGCAAAAGCCGCCCCGGATAAATTAATCAAAAAGATAAACTCTTGTTTCGTAAGGTCTTGTTGTGAATGAATTCTGACCTGCAGGTGCATCGCTGTAGTTGCAAAGCATAACCTTGCCCTTTGAGAGGTCATAACCCTTGGGTGCTTTGAAGTTAACACACTTATCGGTGTATGAGCAAACAACAAGCATACTAACGCCGTTATAAACTCTTTCAAAAACATAGAGGTCGCTGCTTGACTTGTTATATTCTTTATAAGAACCGTAAACTGCAACGGGATTCTCTTTGCGGAATTTGATGAGAGCCTTATAATGGTTATAAATTGAATCAGGGTTTGCCATTTCAGCTTCTGCGTTGATGCCGTCTTTATAGTTGGGGTTAACGGGCATCCAGGGTGTGCCTGTTGTGAAGCCTGCGTTTTCAGCACCGTTCCACTGCACGGGAGTTCTTGCGTTACCGCGGCTTGATTCCTTAAGGCGCTGCTTTGCCTTTTCTTCGGAGAAGCCGAAAAGACGGAGTGTTTTATAGTTATTAACCGCAAAAACATCCTGATAATCTTCAACCTCGGGAAGGTCAATATTGATCATACCGATTTCCTGACCCTGATAGATAAAGGGTGTGCCGCACTGAAGCATATAGGAGTTTGCAATTGATTTTGCACTTTCTGTTCTGTATTCAACGCTGCCGAAGCGGTTGATGATTCTGGGATGGTCGTGGTTTTCCATATAGAGAGCGTTCCAGCCCTTGCCGTAAAGACCTTCCTGCCATGTTGAGAAAGCTTTCTTGAGCTTCTTGAGGCTGAAAGGAAGTGTGAGACAGTCCATAAACAGACAGTCCGCACCCATATGCTCAAAATGGAACATCATATCAAGTTCCTGTGCAGGACCTTCCTTGATATATTTGAGTGCCTTGTTGACAGTCATCATCGGTGCTTCGCCAACAACAAAGCAGTCATATTCATTAAGAACTTCACGGAATTCTGTGAGATATTCATGGATGTGAGGACCGTCAGCATAATGCTCCATACCGCAAGCCTGAGGAATGGGGAAGCCGTTGGGCAGACCTTCACGCTTTGAAACAAAGGTGATAACGTCTTCACGGAAGCCGTCAACGCCCATATCGAGCCAGAATTTCATAATATCCTTAACTTCCTGACGAAGCTCGGGGTTATCCATATTGAGGTCGGGCTGTTTCTTTGAGAAAAGGTGCAGATAATACTGACCGTTTTCCTGATTATACTCCCAAGCCTTGCCTTCAAAGAGCGATGACCAGTTATTGGGGAGCTTGCCGTCTTTGCCGTCGCGCCAGATATAATAATCGTGATACTTGCTGTTTTTATCAATACCCTTTTTGAACCATTCGTGCTCATCTGAGCTGTGGTTAACAACAAGGTCCATAATAACTCTGATGCCTCTTGCGTGAGCTTCATCAAGAACCTTCTTGAAAAGAGCGTTATCGCCGTAATCGGGAGAGATGTTTTTATAATCTGAAATATCGTAGCCGAAGTCTGCATTGGGTGAGCAATAAAGGGGTGAGAACCAGATGCAGTTGATGCCGAGATCCTTAAGATAATCAAGCTTTGAGAGCACGCCCTCAAGGTCGCCGATGCCGTCGCCGTTACCGTCGCAGAATGAACGGGGCCAGATCTGATAGCAGACCGCGTCTTTATACCACTGTGTTTTTTTCATTTATATTCTCCCTTCGGAATATTTTACCTTAACATTATAACAGATTATCTGAATTAATACAATAGCAAAAATTATTCAAAAATCAGAGTTCCGTTTTCAATTTTAACCTTGCGTATTCTTGCGCTTCTGCAGGGATCATAGAGTGAATCACCCTCGGAATAACCGCATTTGCCGCTAAAACAAATTTCATCTCTTGAATGATAAACGATTAACCATTCGCCGTTTTCATCTTTCACAAAAGAATTGTGACCGGGGCCGTATTCACCCTCAAGGTCAGCGGAGGTTAGAATGGGTTTATCGTATTTCGTCCAGTTTTCGGGCTTCATCAGATCGGCATTCTCATCAGCAATCATAAGCCCGATGCAATATTCGGGACCCGTTGCCGAAGCCGAAAAAGCAAGATAAACCTTGCCGCCGTCAATCAGTGCCGCCGCACCCTCATTAACCGGTATACGCACTCTTTCCCAATCAAACTCGGGCTTTGTAAGAAGCATTGCAGGAGCGGTTGTTTTCCACGGTTCGACGGGGTTAATTGTTGCAAGATAAACGTTTGAGTTGCCGCCTTTTTGCGCCCAGGCAACGTAATGCTTGCCTGCACACTCAAAATAAGTCATATCAAGAGAAAAACCTCTGAATGAGAAATCGTCACCGTCACAAGCGGTAAACTTGCCTTTATCAATCCACGGGTCGTTATAAGGGTCAGAGCCCTCGCAGACGATTATGTGGCAATCGATATCCCAAACGTTATCTGCACTGCCGCTCGCGGCAAAAAGCACGCACCATCTGCCGCCGATTTCATGAATCTCGGGTGCCCAGATAAAGCGGTGGGATTTTGCGGAATCCTTTTCGTCCCATATTATTTTTTCTTCAGCATCGGCAAGACCCATAACGGTTTTTGCTCTGCGAAGAATTATTCTGTCATAGCCCTCGGGGTCGTTTGCACCATACATCGGATACGATGCGGTGAAATAATAATATCCGTCGCTCCCCTTTTTAACAAACGGGTCGGCACGGTCTTTGATAAAAATTTCGGTTTTAGTTTTCATAATCATCACCGTTTAAATTTTAACATACAGTAAAATTATTTTCAACAAAATAATATAAGGGCGTCACAATGACGCCCTTTGGATTATGCAACAAGGAATTTATATTTTTCTACGCTGTAAAGCGGAATAAACGGAACCATAATCGGTACGCGCTTAACGTATTTCTGATATTCGGGGTCGTTACCGTAGCTTTTATTCTGGCGAATCTCAAGGCGGCGGGCACCGCTGAACATAACGTAGATGATACCGATATAGCCGACAAGAGCAATAATCCACTGACCAACACCCGTGAGAATGTTCACACCCGAAACAAGAACACCTGTCCAGAAAATCATTTCGCCCAGATAATTGGGGCAACGAACAAACTTATAAAGTCCCTTATCGCAGAAGCGGTTGGGGTTTTTCTTTTTCTGATTATTTTTCTGGATATCAGCAATTGATTCAAGCGCAATGCCGAAAGCCATAATGATTATGCCTGCAATGCAGAAACCGTCTGTTGCCTTGCCGTTGAGAAGTCTGTAATAAACAGGCACAACCTGTGTAACGTAAAGAGCGCCGCAGGTTACCCATATGGCACACTTAACACCGAAAGGCATAGTTTTGCCGTCTTTGATTTCGGTTTTCATCTTATTTCTGTAAGATGAGCTCTTGATTTCACGAATGAGCAGATAGCCACCAAGACGAATGCCGTAAACAAAGAAAAGAATGCAGGCGGCAACCGTTCCCCAGGAAAGACCCGAGCGGAACATAAACAGCATAATCACGCCAAGACCTGCAATTGAAAAGCCGTATCCGAGCGAGATAAAATAAACGTACTTATAAAACCCTATCGAACTGATAAGCATTGCGGCGGCAAAAAGCAGCCAGAAGGTTAAAGGTGCAACCATAAAGTTCCTCCAAAAATATAATTTTAAACATTATAAATTATGCTTGTTCGGTTTTCAATATTAATCGGGAATTAAATTATTTAATCGAATACATAATTATTACTGCTTTTGAAGTTTCCGTAATTTCAAGATTAATACCGCTGAGCATAAGCTCTTCACCTGTTATTTCGTTAACCTCATCGGGATTATCATAATCGTATACAGAATAAGTTTTATCGGGGTCAAGACCGTTGAGCTTGAGATTAAAGTTATCTGCATCAACGTTTTCACGGATATAAATAACCGCAAAGCCCTCGTCGGCGGTGCCGTATTGCGTTGCCTGAATTCGGCTTGTATCAAGCCCTGCATAGCAAAGCGGATAATAATTGAGAGTCATATATTCACGGATATCCTGATAGCCCGTTACCTGTGTGCAGGGAATAATGTTTGTTCTGTCAGCATATTCGCCGCTCACATAAGCGCAGGTGCCGTGAATCGGAAGCCAGAATGAAATGCCGTAGGTCTGTGCCTGTGTGCCCTGAAGAATTTCGGGGTTTGCATTGCCCTGACCGTCAAGGCAGTTGAAGTCACTTCTCCAGAGCGGAATGCTTCTGCGTGACATTTCAATATCAATGCGCTTACCGCCCGAGCAACAGTTATCAATTTTGAGGTTAGGAATTTCATTGAGAAGAGTATCAAGGAAGAGGTAGAAATTTGTAACGTAATGATTCTCTGTTATACCCTTTCTGCCGTCACCACGTTCTTTTTCCGCAGTCTGCCAGAAAGGCAGGGGCTCGGGAATGCTGTCAATTCTGAAATAAGAAACCTTGTTTTCTTTTAACGATGAGAGAATCATATCAGTAATATAGTTTAATGCACCCTCATTTGCAAGGTTAACCATATTGCGTTCATAATCGTCTGATTCAATAATCCAGCCTTCGTTGCCTATGCAATCGTTATAAACTTTTGTGCCCGTTGCGCATCTTTCAGGCTCATACCAGAGAAGAAGATCAAGTCCCCTTTCAGCCGCGGCATCTGAAACCGCAGAGAAGCCCTCGGGAAAACGCTCGGGGTCAGGGAACCAATCGCCAACTCCGTCGCCCCAACTGTTCTTATGGGGATACCAGCCTGCATCAATCCAATATGCATCAAGCTGATTTGTCCATTCAACAGGACTGTTAAGAATATTATTGACAATATTTTCAACCGTCATACCGGGCTGTTCCGCACCGACACCTGCGGTTGTTATTATCTTGATATTATCGGGATAAACGCAGTCAACAGTCCATTTTCTCAGCGAATTGAAGCCTTTGAGTGCATTGGAATTATTATAGAAAGTAAGAGAAACAAGGGGTGAACGGATTTCTTCGTTGGGTTCAAGATAAGCATTGAGGATATCTTGCTTTGCCTTGATATCAACGCCGCCGATTGACTGTGCGATTGAAGCATACCATTGACCCGACCAGCCAACGCAGAAAACAACACCGCTGTTTTTGCCGCTGATATTGAAATAGGGCATAACGGATTCCGTTCTGCCGCCGTTAGCGGTGAAAACGCTCGGCAAAGCCGTAAGCGAGCCCTTCATAAGTTCAAAATCTTCAGGCGCAGGTTCGGAACCCTTGCTGTAATAAAGGCTTGATTTTGTTGCGGGAACGGTGCAATCCGCCGCAAAAAAATTCTTGATTACGGGCGAATTTTCATTTGCGGTATTTTTGAGAAAAACAGTCCATTCGCAGGTTGCATTTTCTTCATATAGAGTTGCTTCAACCGTAAATGCAAGACCGTTCTGATTATGTGAACCGTTAATATAATACGTTTTGCCGCCCCTATAGATTTCACCGACTGCACTTTCATAAACGGTGGCAATGCTCCAATTCTTTATATCGGAGCGTAAAGTTTTCAAGCCGTAAGTGAAATTATAGGCAGGTTTTGAAGTTGAGAGAATATTGCTCTCAAACCATTCTCTGCAAGCCTGCTTTTCGCTTTGACTGATAAGCATTTCTTCTGCAGTGATGCTCTCAAAGCTCACCTCTGCCGTTGCCGAAACGTCAACGCTTGCTCGGTCAACCAGGAATTTAAAATTAGAATCGGGTACAGCAAAAGAAGAGATTATAAAAAGAAAAGTCTGAATTACAGATATAAATATTTTAATCAAGATTTATAACGCCCCAATCTTCAAGAAGAATTTTAATTTCGTTGATTATACGAATAATGATGCTTCTGCAGATTCTGAAAATCTTTGTGAAGAAGCTTTCGCCCTCATAAGGAACGTCTTCACCCTCGCCCATATAGCATCCGATATTGTTGCTCACAATCTCATTGCCGTAAAAATCGTGGGGTGCATCGCAATTCTCAACGCTGTAACCTGCGCCGATGAGCGGAGAATCAGCCGAGAGCTTAAAACTCTCGGGGTTTGAATAATCCGTGCCGACAAAACCGGGAACGGTGTTCATTGAGCCCATATCAATCAGCGGAGGCTCACAGCCGTAATAGCAGTTGTTGCCGATTATATTACCGTCCTTAGGTAAATCAAAAACATCATAAGCAACAGAACAACCGTCCTTGGGAATGATGATATTGTTGACAATAAGCGAATCATACATATCAAGCAAATGAAAATCACCGCAGTTAACAACGGTGTTATTATAGAAGCTTATGTTATGTTCACCGGGGTTGCAGGAAAGTCGGCTTCTGCCAACGTTATCGTTGACCGAAAGGCAATAACGAACGGTGTTGTTGAACTGTCCGCTGTAATTGGGGCAGTTGCACATAAAGCGAACGTTATCGTGCGAATAGATATACTGATAAGTGCAGTTATTGGAATGGGAGTCAAAGTCAACCGCCATACCGTCACCGTAGTTTTTCTGACCTGCGATTTCACAATACTGAATGGTGCTGTTTTCACTGCCCCAGAACCACATTGCGGCGGTGAAATACTGAATCTCGCCGTTTTCATCAAGACCGACACCCTGGCAGCAATTGATTGAGCGGCAATTTGTTACAAGAGCTCCGTCGCAGATACCGACAACAACAGCCTCTGCATCCATTTCGTGGAAATAGCAATCCTCAACAAGTATACCTGTATTGTATATGGGGTCTATATCCTCTTCAGCGCACCAGGGATTCTGCTCGTCATTCCATGAGCCCCAGAGCATAACGCCGTTTGCACAGTTATAAACCTCGCAGCCACTGACGGTAAAATCATTGACGGCATATCTTGTGCGAGCAGGCAGACCTTTGACCATAACAGCCGCTCTTGCAGGTGCGGCACCGCGTGAAAAATCGTCACGGCTTGTCACCTTGTAATTCTGCATATCGGTGAAAAGAATATTCTCAAGAGTGATGCCAACAGAAGTGTCTTCAAGCGCATCAACCCAGATTCCGCCGCCGTGAGGAGCTTTGATATGAAGCTCGGAAACGGTCACGTAATCGCAGTCAAAAAGTCTGAAAACCTCTGTGTTTGCGTTGGTATAAAGAAGAGGTCTTTCACCCTCACCGTAAGACGTGATAACAACGGGGTTTTCTTCAGTACCCGAGCAGGTAAGGGTTACGGCGCATTCATATTCGCCGCCTCTTCTGAAAAAGAAATGTGTGCCGGGAACAACGTTAAGATTCTTAAGGCCTGCAATGGATTTAACGGCTTCATCTGCTGATGTGCCGCTGTTTTCGTCGTTGCCGTTGATTGAGTCAATATAGTAACAGGTTGCACCGTTATCGGCATAGGCGATAAAAGCGTTTGAAATAAACAAAACCGCAAAAATAAGCACGATGCTTATAAATTTTTTCATAGTTATCACCTTAAATTTCAATCAATTCATAATCAGTTGAGCCGCAACCGAGCTTTTCGGCTGTTTCAACGGTGCGTATGCCGTTTCGGCTTTCAATGCGTTCAATCAGGTGGGGCTTGCCCTCATCGGAGCAGGCATAAACCAGATCAACGCAAGCTTTGTCAATTGCAACGGGGTCGGCTGAAACAAGAATGCCGATATCCGCAATGCAGGGGTCTTCCGCAACGGCACAGCAATCGCAGTCAACGCTCATATTCTTCATAACGTTAACATAGACGATATTGCCCTTGAAGAAATCAATAACCGAATAAGCCGCATCAGCCATTGAGTCAAGGAATGAATCGTGGTCGCTTGTCCAGAAATTTGCAGGGTCGCCGACACCGTGGATATATCCCTTGCCGTAGGATGATGCGAAACCGATTGAAAGCTGCTTGAGCGCACCGCCGAAACCGCCCATCGGGTGACCTTTAAAATGCGAAAGCACGAGCACGCTGTTATAATCAGCCATCTTTCTGCCCACATAATTCTTCTTGATTTTTGTTCCGTTGGGAATATCAAGCACAAGGTCATCGCCATCGGAATCAAGCAAATCAACGTCAAAGAATTCAGTCCAGCCGTGATCTTTGAAAAGCTGCAGATGCTTTTCGGTTGTGTTTCTTGCACCGTTATAGGCGGTGTTGCATTCAACAACCGTTCCGCCAACGCGGTCAACAACGGGCTTCCAGAAATCGGGTTTGAGGAAATTCTGATTGCCTTTTTCGCCCGAATGAACCTTAACCGCAACCCTGCCCTCAAGCTCAACGCCAAGCAGGTTATACATTTCAACCACCTTTTCGGGGCTGATTACTTTTGAAAAATAAACCTTTGATTTCATATTTATTTCTCCTTGATATTCATTGTTACCATTCCGTTTGATATAACGGTCAGTATGAGAGTTTTTGTTTCGGCATTCCATTCTTTTTTAAGCGTCGCACCGTTTGTGCCGCTTGCCGTTACGACAGGCTCGGCATCAAAGCCCGTGAGAGAAACAACAGTCTGCCTGAAATCAGCGGGATTATCGCGTTTACCGCCCGCGGCATATTCACGCATAAACTGATCTTCGCTTTCAAGACCTGCGCAAACGTCATCGGTATCAAGGCGCAGATTGCACAGCTCAATATCGATTTCGCCCTCACCATCATCAACAATGCCGTAGGTATGAGCAACAAGCTGAGCTTCAAGTTCAAGACCGCTTTCGGGCAAGGTATAAACAATATTCTGCTCGCTGTCTATCGTTTTGTTTTCATGATTGTTAAAGAAATAAACCGTATCGTTTATATCAAAAAGCGTGCCGCTTCCCTCATAAGTCTGTTTATAACGCTTATTGAAAAAGTTCACCTTAATCTTATTGATGAAAAGAAGCTTGAAGAAATATGAAAAATCATTGAGCACCGTTGCCTCGGGCAAAACCTCATCGGCATCGGCATAAATCGGCAGAATAGGAACTATATAATATCTGCCCGTTGACGGCACCCAAGTTTTTGTGCAGTCAAAAAAGATATTGTTGAAAGTTTCCTGAAAGAAATTGAAAGTGTCGCAATAAAGACCCTGCAAAAGGTGCGCATCGTTGCCGCTCAAAGCATATGCTCTTCTGGGCATACCCATCTGATAAGCAACCTTCACGTTTGACTTAACCTCGTCTTTTGTGGGAACTGCGCCCTGCAGAATGCGCTGATAAAACGGATAGAGCACCTCCCAAAAAGTCGGAGTCATAACAACCTCGCCGTCAACAAAATAATAAAGACCTCCCCTGCCAAACGTACCTTCAATTGCATAAACAGTTGCACCGCCAACAAGGTCAGCAATCATATCAATGCCGTAAAGAGCAGGCGGATATTTTGCGGTATAAATAAAATCAGGCTCGTTAGGCGCAACACCCAGATCGTCATATTCAACGAAGCCCTCTTCATACCAGAGGAAGTTTTCAAGGTTAACGCCCCAGTTGCCGCAAACACCGTCAAGCCAGCATCCGAGAATGTTTGACTGACTTGCAAAATGTCTGCCGTGACCGTTGTGTTTATCCATAATAATCACATTCTGCGAACAGCTTTTGAGCAAATCATAAAGCTCTCGGTCCTCAAGAATCTGATTGATATAGTTAGCTTTTTTATAATAGATATATTCCATATCCTGCCAGATAAAAAGACCGCCGTTTTCGGCACAAGCCTTAATACAGGATTTCAGGCGCGCAAGAATATTCTTGTTAACGCCCATATCGTTTGTTACCTCGTCATAAGCAAGGTGTTCGTTTGTAACACCGTTTGTTGAAAGCTCAACCTGCACAAAGCCCATAAGCGACGGATGTTCTTTGAATACTGCCGAAAGCTCTTCCTGCGTGAACGGGTCACGGGTTTTGTTTGTGCAGAAGCATTCGGACTGGCAAACAATCGGAACACCGGCGGTATCGGTAACCGTGAGAAGCTCATCCCAGAATTCAAGCTGACGGGCAGGTGTCATATCGGTTGTGCCTTCATCAATATATATAACCGCAAAGTTGCGAACGTCTTCGGGCAATGCGTTATAAGTTTTAATCGCATATTCGGCAAAAGCCTCGCCCGTCTGAGGATCGCCCCAGATCGGGCAGTTTCTTATCATAAACAAAGGGTTTTCGCTGTCAACGTACATTCGCAGACCATCAACCTGCTTACGGGTGCGAAGAGGAGTTTGCGAAATCTCAATTTCATCAAGCGTTTCAAAACCGTTGCCCTGCGCAAAAACAGTAATCGGCATCAGCAAAGCCGTGAGCAAAGAAAGCAATAAACAAAACAGTTTTTTCATAAAACCCACCCCCAATTTATAATGTATAATATTATCATAATATATCAGATTTTTCAATGTAAAAAAGAATATATTCTTCATTTTTCGTTTAACTTCTATTCAAAAAAATATTTCCAAAAAGCTCTTGACAAATCCGGAATCTTCTCTACAATATTAATCAGAACATTTGTTCTTTCGGATTCTTGCAAGAATTATATAAAAACAAAAAAACCTTCCTGACCGTTTTGTGCGCACAATTCGGTTGAAGGTTTTTTGCCATTTTTAAGGAGGTAAAATGAATAACAATAAACAAAATAATATCCCCACTTACTCTTACTTTCAGTTACCGAGAAAGCTTTTTGAACATCCCGAATACCGCACTATTTCAATTGAAGCAAAACTGCTCTTTGCTCTTATTTTTGACAGACTCAAGGTTTCAGCAATTAATTCGGATAAATATACCGATGAAAGAGGCAACGTTTATGCGCTTTATACCTTTGATGAAATCAAATCAAAGTTCGGCATTTCCAATAACAAAACCAGCAAAATTATCAAAGAGCTTGTTTCAGTAGGTCTGATTGAAAAATACAGCGTCAGACTCGGTGAACCAAACAGATTTTTGCTCACAGATAAAGCAAAATCAATAATGAACTTTGATAATGCCGTATACCACAACCGTAATCGCAATAACCCGACTACTCAAAATGAAGATGACCTGTATCCAAACGATAGTCAGCCGAATATCAATAATGCAGATGACCGTCTATCTAACGGAGAGAGTAATTATAATAATAACATTTATAATAATCTCAGTTATAACAATCAGTCAATCAGCTATGAAGAAGCGATTGAAGAGATTAAGGAACAAATTGAATATGACTGTATTAACGGTGACCCCGAAATTGTTGCAGAGATTATTATGATAATGTATGACGTTATCTACGGCACGGCATCAACAGTTCGCATCGGCGCAAACATTTATCCGCGCAGTGCAGTTGTTGCACGCTACAGAATGCTTGATGCTGAACATATCGATAACGTTATCTATTCTCTCGAAAACACAACAACAAAAATAACAAACGTTAAAGCCTTTCTCATAACCGCACTTTATAATGAACCGCCACTGCAAATTCAAGCGTTGCCGCAGATTTTTCTTATCACTTCAAACACGGCAATCCGAAATCATAGTTTCAAAGCTTAAAAATGAATTTTTTGCAAAACAATTATGCACAAACCATACCCCGAACGGCTAAAAACAATCAATATTATTGTTTATTTCTACAAAGTTCATAATTTTTTTGCAAGATTTTAAAATAACACTTGCAAAATTCAGACATATAATATATTATATATCCTGTTATGAAAAATTCTCGGAGGTTATTCGAAATGGCAATGCAACTCCCCGCAATGAGCAAAGATGAACTTTGCGTCCACCTTGAAGCTCTCAAGGCTGAATATGATGCTTATAAGGCTCTCGGCCTTAAACTTGATATGTCACGCGGCAAGCCCGGCGCAGACCAGCTTGAGCTTTCAAACGCTCTTGTTGCTCCCGAGCTTCTGGGCAACTTCAAGGCTTCAAACGGCTTTGACGTTCGCAACTACGGCATTCTTGACGGTATTCCCGAATGCAAAGAGCTTTTTGCTCAGATTCTTGACGTGCCCTCTGATAACGTTATCGTTTTCGGCAACGCAAGCCTCACAATTATGTATGACTATATCGCACAGTGCATGATGTTCGGCTCAGGTGCCGAGCCCTGGAGCAAGCAGGAAGGCATCAAGTTCCTCTGCCCCGTTCCCGGTTATGACAGACACTTTGCTATCCTTGAGCATTTCGGCATTGAGATGATCAACGTGCCCACAGATGCAAACGGCCCCGATATGGATATGATTGATGAGCTTATCAAGGACGAAAAGGTTAAGGGCATTATCTGCGTTCCTATGTATTCAAACCCCTCCGGCTACACATATTCAGACGAAACGGTTCGCCGTTTTGCCGCCCTCAAGCCTGCCGCAAAGGATTTCAGAGTTATCTGGGATAACGCTTATTGCGTTCACCATATCGGCACACCCGATAAGCTTCTCAATATCTTTGAAGCCTGCAAAGAAACAGGCAATGAGGATTATTTCATCGAAGTAACTTCAACCTCAAAAATTTCGTTCCCCGGCGCAGGTGTTGCTGCACTTGCCGCTTCGGCAAACAACATCACTGCAATCAAGGGCAGAATGACTGTTCAGACAATCGGTTACGATAAAATCAACCAGCTTCGCCACGTTAATTTCTTCAAGGATAAGGCGGGCATCGAAGCTCATATGCTCAAGCACGGCGAAATCCTTAAGCCCAAGTTTGATGCGGTTCTTGCCGCTTTTGATGCTTCACTTGCAGGCAAGGGCATTGCTGAATGGACTGTGCCCAACGGCGGTTATTTCATCAGCCTTGACGTTTATGCCGGCTGTGCAAAAAAGACGGTTGCTCTTTGCAAAGAAGCAGGCGTAACCCTCACAGGCGCAGGCGCAACCTATCCCTACGGCAAAGACCCTGAAGACAAGAATATCCGCATTGCCCCCACCTTCCCGTCAAGGGATGAACTCTGCAAAGCGGTTGAGATTCTTTGCGTTTGCGTTGAAATTGCCGCAATCGAAAAGATTCTCGAAAAATAAATCCGACTATGTTTTTAACGGAGTGGCTTCGGCTGCTCCGTTTTTTGTTTATATTTTATTTTAATCACTCTTAATGCAAATAATTCGTGATCGGAAATAATTTTTGGTTGAAATGCAAATCATTATATATATTGAAAATAACTGTTGATTTTTATTCGGTTTCGTTTTATTATATAATTGACAAATTTTGAAATTAAATGAGAGGTTATGCAAATGACTGTCTTTAACTTTTTCACGCTTTTTGGCGGACTTGCATTCTTCCTTTTCGGTATGTCAACTATGTCGGGCGGTCTTGAGCGAGTTGCCGGCGGCAAGCTTGAGCGCATTCTCGGCAAGATGACGGATAAGCCGATCAAAGGTCTTATTCTCGGTGCAGGCATCACCGCAGTTATTCAGTCTTCATCGGCTGTGACGGTTATGCTTGTCGGTCTTGTTAACTCGGGAATTATGAAGCTTGCACAGAGCATCACCGTTATTATGGGTTCCAACATCGGCACAACCATAACGGCTTGGATTCTTTCGCTTGCAGGCATCAGCAGCGATAACTTCTTTGTCAGCCTGCTCAAGCCTTCGTCGTTTTCGCCCCTTGTTGCTCTCGGCGGTATTCTTCTGCTTATGCTTGCAAAGAAAAACAGAAGCAAGGATATCGGCTCGGTTATGATGGGCTTTGCCGTGCTTATGTATGGCATGGAACTTATGAGTGGTGCAATGGATCCACTCGCAGAAAGCCCCGAATTTGCCGAGTTTATGGTAATGTTCAAAAATCCTCTGCTCGGTCTTGCAGTTGGTATTGTTCTCACCGCCGTTGTTCAGAGTTCTTCCGCAACCGTCGGTATTCTTCAGGCTCTTTCGTTGACAGGCGGCATCTCGGTTGGTATGTCAATCCCGATTATTATGGGTCAGAATATCGGTACCTGCATTACCGCTCTCATCTCCAGCATCGGCGTCAACAAGCACGCCAAAAGAGTTACCGCAGTTCACATTCTGTTTAACATCATCGGCACAGCATTCTGGCTTTTGATTTATTTTATTACCGATTTCATTTTCAATTTTGCATTCTCCGAAGCCGCTGCTTCGCCTTTCTCAATCGCGGTAGTTCATACAATTTTCAACATCGCAACAACCATTCTTCTTTTCCCCTTCTCAAAACAGCTTGGTATGCTTGCAACAAAGCTTGTCAAGGATAAGGCACAGAAATCCAAGGGAACAACCTTCCTTGACGAAAGACTTCTTGCAACACCTGCTCTTGCCGTTGCACAGTGCCGCGAATATACAAATGAAATGGCTCGCCTTTCAGCAACAATGCTTCAGGAAGCTATTTCACTGATTGATAATTTCAGCCAGAAAAAAGCTGATAAGCTGATAGCTGATGAGCAGAAGCTTGACGATTATGAAGATAAACTCGGTACCTTCCTTGTTAAGCTTTCGGGTAATCAGCTCACCGATGAAGACAGCAACACGGTTTCAACCCTGCTTCACACCATCGGTGATTTTGAAAGAATCGGCGACCACGCGCTTAACATTGTTAACACCGCCGCAGAAATTCATACCAAAGAAATTTCGTTCTCATCTCACGCAAAAGCAGAGCTCAAGGTTGCGGCAAACGCAATCCTCGAAATCATAAGCCTCACGGCAGACGCATTCTGCTTCAATAACCTTTCGCTTGCCCTTGAGGTTGAGCCGCTCGAAGAGGTTATTGACGATATGATTGACGAAATCAAGAGCCGCCACATCACAAGACTCACGGGCGGCAACTGCACAATTGAGCTTGGCTTTGTTCTTTCCGATTTGCTCACCAACATTGAAAGAGTGAGTGACCACTGCTCAAACGTTGCGGTCAGCGTGCTTCGAATTCACGATTCTGTTTTTGATGCTCACGAATACCTCAACAACTATAAAAATGAAGGCGGCGAACACTTCACAAGATCTTTCAAGAGCTATGCAAAGAAACACCGTCTTCCCGAATAAGAAAGGAAATAAATATGAAAAAGATTATTGCAATTATATCAGTTTTTGCGCTTATGCTTGCATTTGCAGGTTGCGGTGCAAAGGATAAAACAGACTCAAACGCTCCTTCCGCTACCAACGCAGCAGCAAACAATCAGGCAACCACAGAAAACCCCAAAGTAACAATCACCGACCTTCCCGGCGACTATAGCTCAATGGGTAACAAAGACGAATGCAGCTTCGCTTTTTATTTTGAAACCGTTAACAAAAACGGTGACTCAACAAAATATGAAATTTACACAAGCAAAACAAAACTCGGTGCAGCATTGAGCAATTTCGGTATCATCACACTCAATGACGATAATACGGTTAAATCTGTTTGGGGCGAAGAATATAACTATGAAAAAACAGGCTATGCCTGGCTCGTTTATAAAAACGGTGAAGCTCTTGAAGGCGGTCTTGACGTTGCAATCGACAACGGTGCAAACTACCTTTTCAGAGTTGAAACATTTTAATTAACCACTCAAATCCAACCGTGTATCTTTAAGATCCACGGTTGTTTTCGCACGGCATCTCAAATTTTAAACATAATCTTGCATTTTTGTATATTATCTGCTATAATCTTAAAGCTATTAAAACAGGGAGGCATAATATGGAAATCAATTTTATCGATTGGGTGTCTTTCAAATCGTTTGAAATTGCAGGCACCAATATGACCCTTGCAGAATTCTGCGCGCAGTATTCTGCCGTTCAGACCAACTGGGTTTACACGGTTGCAGGGTTAATCGGCATTCTTCTTTTGCTGATAAACAAAAACAAAAAATGGTATTGGTACATTTTCCTTGGGCTTTATACCGTTATGTCAGTCACCTCGGTTGGTATGCACACGGCTGACTACGGCGAATTTGAACCCTTCAAAATGACCACAAAGCTTCTGGCAAGCTACGTTGATATGTCGCTCACAGAGCTGACTGTATGGTGGGGCGCTTGCTGCGCGGCAATTGAATTCCACCCCGGCAAAAACAAAAAGAAAACAGCATTCATCACCGTTGTAACGGCAATTATGCTGGTTGTTATCGCAGTTCTCACCTATGAAGTTTTCGTTATCCACAACCGTCCGCTTTATATCGGCGGCGGCGGAGCTCCGATGGACGGCAAAACAGGCGGTCTTTCGCTTGCAGAGTTCGGTTGCTTCCTCACAGCTGTTCCCCTTTTCTATCTCTTCGGTTCAAACTTCAAGGGTATGGAAAAGACCGAAAAAAGAACAATCATTCTTCTTGTTTCAACGCTTCTCATCGCGGTTGTTATCACCTCTCTCTGGGGCGATAACGAAATCAACGGCTTTGCGCTGGGCAACTTCCACGGTCATTCACTCTGGCATATTCTTGGCGGCATTGCAGAGCTTGAAGTTGTTTTCTGGGTTCAGCTTCGCGAAACAAACGAGAAATTCAGAAAGCTCAAAGAAGAATACGAAACCAAAAAGGCATAAAAAATGCTCTCCGAAATCAATCGGAGAGCTTTTTTATTTTAGAAAATCATACCTGTGAAGAAACCGCAGATTTTGGTGAGAGCAAGAGCAAGGTCACCAAGGAAGTTATAGAGCTTTGCGTTTGAAACGCTGAGATCAAAAACTTCTGCAAGCTCGGGGTTAGCAATAACAAGGTTGTTGAATGTGATAACCTCGCTTGTGTAAGTGTGTGCAGTGTCTTCGTTGATTGTGATAAGGCGTGCACCCTTATTGACAATGCTTGAATATGAGTTATATGTGGGGCTGGGAGTGTTAATGATATCAACACCCATATATTCTGTTTCAAAGTCGTTCACGTGGTCGTGGCCCGAGAATACTGCAAGAACGTCGCCCTGCTTTGCCATTGCTTCAAGCTGGCCTTCGTTTTCAACGCCGGGACAGGGAGGCTCAACAAGGAATCTTGTGAAATTATGAAGCTTGGGCAGATATGTATAATATTTGCCGTTATATGCTGCTGTGAGAACACCGAGATTGATGGGTGACTCAACAAAAAGAGCATCATAAACATCGCCAACAATAATATGCTGAAATGCCAATGAAGGAACAAGTCCGCCTGCTTCTGCCTTAAGCTTGTTGCTTGTTTCAAGATACCAGTCAATCTGGTCTTTTCTTACGCAGTCATAACCGCCGTCAACGTATGCACCGGAGTCAAACATCCAGAGGTTGAACTTGATCTTTGAGCCGTCGTTTGAATAAACGGGAAGGTTGTGTGTTGCCGTGCCGTGAAGCTCGGGAACTGCATCATAAGCAAGGAAATATTCGCCGCCTTCTTCCTGATACATTGCAAAGAGCTGATCGTTATCATAACCCTGCTGATAATCGTGGTTACCGAAAACCATTGTGAAATATGTTTCGTTTCTCACGAAGATATCGCAGAGCTCTTCAATTGCAAGCTGCTTTGTTTCTTCTTCGCCAACTGTGTTATCACCGCCGAGAACAACGATATCGGGGTCATATTCATCAAGAACATACTCGATATAAGCAATCATTCTTTCGTCTGCGGGATAGCCATCCTGACAGTCGCAAAGGTGAAGAATTTTGAATTCGCCGTTTTCATCAAACTTAAGAACGGGAGCTGTTGCATCGCCTTCAGCAAAAGCCATTGCGCTTGCGCCGAAAACAAGGCAAACTGCAAGAATAAGCGCGAGAATTTTTTTCATAATTTGCCTCCAAAAAAATATTTTGCCCGCCCACAGGCAGACAAGACTTAAATCTCTATTATTTTAAAACATTATTATAATAAAGTCAAGAATATATTGACATTAAAATTATTGTGTGTATAATAATTTAAGAGTTATTCTCAAATTCGGAGGAATATGATAATGAAAACATATCATACCCATCAGCGCGCAAGCCTGCTGAATTTTCTGAAAGAAAATTCAGAAAGAGCTTTCACAATCGAAGAAATCACAGAAAAGCTGAACAATGATGATATCGCAAAAAGCACAGTCTACCGCCTGATGCAGAAGCTCGCCCAAGATAACCTTGTTCACCGCACCGTTAAAGGCAACAGCCGAAGCTTTGTTTATCAGTATATTTCAGACGAAAAATGCGAAAATCATCTGCATATGAAATGCACCGATTGCGGCAAGGTTTATCATCTTGACAGCGGCGTGACCTCGATTATTCAGAGTAACATCAAATCAAATACCAGCTTTGAAATTGACAGCCACACCGTTTTGCTCGGCAAATGCGGCAAATGCAAATAAACGGAGGAACAATGAAAAAAGTTTTATCAATCACAGCTTGCCTGCTGATAGCGGCAATGCTTTTATGCTCTTGCGGATTACCTGCCGCCCCGCAAAGCGGGTTAAAAATTGTTTGCACAAGCTTTGTGCAATATGATTTTATCAGAAACATTCTCGGCAGCGAAGATAATCTGATACTGCTCAACAAAAACGGTGCCGATATGCACGGCTTTGAGCCAACGGCAAAGGATATTATCGAAATCCGCACCTCAAGCCTTTTTGTTTACGTTGGCGGTGTTTCGGATAATTGGGTCGAAAGAACAGTCAGTTCAACCGAAAACCCCAACCTCAAATCGGTTGCGATGATGGATTACGTTAACACTCTCACTATTGAAGATGTTGAAACGCTTGAATACGGCGAAGGTCACACTCATAACCACGATGAGCACAGCCACGACCACAGTCCCGAAGATGCGGACGAGCATATCTGGCTCTCGCTTAAGAATGCAATTGATATCGTGAACGGTCTTTGCGGCGAAATCTGCGCCGTTGATCCCGAAAATGCTGAAAAATACAAAGCAAACACCGCTGCTTACGTTGCAAAGCTTGAGGCACTTGAAAAGGAATACGAGGCGGTATTCACAAATTCAGAGAGAAACGTTATTCTTTTTGCAGACCGCTTCCCCTTTGCGTATCTCACCCACGATTACGGCATTTCTCACCTTGCGGCTTTCACGGGTTGTTCCTCTGAATCCGAAATCACGGCAGAAACCTTTACCCATCTGATTGAACACGCAAACGAGTTATCGCTCCCCTGCATAATGATGCTTGAAGGCTCTGACGGCAAAACCGCAAAAACAGTCAGCAACGCAACGGGTGCAAAGATACTGACGGTTGATTCGCTCCAATCCGTTTCGGAAACGGATATCAGAAACGGTGCGAACTATTGTGATATAATGTCAAATAATCTTGAAATTTTTAAGGAGGCGCTGAACTGATGGCTTTGATTGAATGCAAAAATCTGACCCTTGGCTATGAAGGCAAGCCGATTGTTACAGGGCTTGATTTCAAGGTCAACGAGGGCGATTATCTTTATATTATCGGTGAAAACGGCTCGGGCAAAAGCACGCTGATGAAAGCTCTGCTCGGTCACAAATGCGTTATGGGTGGCGAAATTATCTTTGATAAATCGCTCAAGCGCAAAGAAATAGGCTATCTGCCCCAGCAAACGGTTATCCAGAGGGATTTCCCCGCTTCGGTTAGAGAAATTGTTTATTCGGGTTGCCTTAACGGCTGCGGATTAAGACCGTTTTATTCCGCTTCGCAAAAGAAATATGCCGCCGAGGTTATGGAAAAGCTCGGGCTCACAGAGCTTGCGGATAAATGCTACAGAGAGCTTTCGGGCGGTCAGCAGCAAAGAGTTTTGCTTGCAAGAGCTTTATGCGCAACAAAAAAACTTCTCATTCTTGATGAGCCCGTTGCAGGTCTTGACCCTGTTGTTACACGTAATTTTTATCAGCTGATTGAAGAAATCAACAAAAGCGGCATCACCGTTATTATGGTTTCGCACGATATGAATGCCGCAACCGAATATGCTTCGCACTTTCTTCATATCTGCCACACTCCCCTGTTTTACGGCACGAAGCACGATTATCTTTGTTGCGACGTTTGCCGAGTATTCAACGCAGGAGGTGACGAAGAATGACTCAGACTCTCACTTATTATCTGAGCTTCGGCTTCATACAGTATGCGCTGATTGCAGGTCTGCTGATTTCTCTTTGCGCTTCTCTGCTTGGCGTTACGCTTGTGCTTAAACGCTATTCGATGATTGGCGACGGTCTTTCGCACGTCGCTTTCGGTGCAATGTCGGTTGCGGCAGTCTGCTCTCTTGCCCCTATGGCGGTCACTCTGCCCGTTACAATCCTTGCCGCGGTTATTCTGCTCTCAATGAGCACAAACGGCAAAATCAAAGGCGATGCGGCGATTGCAATGATATCTGTCGGTGCACTTGCATTCGGTTACCTGCTGATGAACGTTTTCACAGTTTCAAGCAATATCAGCGGCGACGTTTGCACAACGCTTTTCGGCTCAACTTCAATCCTCACACTCAACAAAAACGATATCATTCTTTGCTCGGCACTTGCGGCGGTTGTTATTCTTGTTTTTGTTATTTTCTATCACAAGATTTTCGCCGTTACCTTTGACGAAAACTTTGCAAACGCAACAGGCACAAACACAAAGCTTTATAACAACCTCATAGCCGTTGTTACGGCTGTTGTTATTGTGCTTGCGATGAATCTTGTTGGCGCATTGCTCGTTTCGGCTCTGATTATCTTCCCTGCACTGACGGCAATGAGAGTTTTCAAAAGCTTTAAATCCGTTATTCTCGGTGCGGCGGTGATTTCGGTTACCTGCACGCTCACAGGTCTGCTTATTGCAATTCTTTATGGCACACCCGTCGGCTCAACGATTGTTATAACGGATATCGTTATTTTCGGCATTTTCAGCCTGATTGGTAAAATTAAGAACAGATAAACAAAAAAGCGTACCTAGGGCGACATTTCATAAGGAAGTTAAGGTTTTTATCGATTCTTTTCCGTTAATAGATTATAAAAAAATCCCGCAATACACAAAGTATTACGGGATTTTTGTTATTTCCTCTGAACGAAAAATAACCTGATAAAAACTGCTTCGCACCTTAAACAGAGATAGTTTGGATATAGAACAAGGCAAAAAGCGCAGGAATCCTTGACGGATTCCGAGCATTTTTAACGCAGTTATATACCAAAATATCCTGTTTTAAGGCTTAATTTCCTTATGAAATGTCGCCCTTACGGTCAGCTCTTTTGTTATCCGTTATTACTTGCTTTCAGCAAGTTCGTTTTCTTTGTGGCGTTCTGCACGCATTTTTTCAAGTTCTTCATACATCTTGGCTTTTGTTTCACCCTCAACGTTATACATTGTTTTGAGAATGATTGCTCTGAGCATATTACTCATTGCATAGCCGAATACAAGGAATCCGAGAATCCAGAGGCAGGTATTCATATATGTTGGCTGAGCTTTCATTGTTGCAACAAGGTCGCCCTCGCTTGATGACAGGTAGCCAACCCAAGCGATCATAAAGGGAATCAAAAGTTCCTTCAAATAGCTGATTGCTGAGTTAATCCAGCCGGGAACAATGCCCTGAACTGCTTCAAGGCGTTCGCCGGTCTGCCATTCAAGATAGTCATAATATTCAACGTCGAAATGAGACGTTGAAAGTTCCTGAACACCGATGCCGATACCAAACAGGAAATAGAAAGCATAGAAGAAAATACTGTTCCAGCCTTCAAAGAACAGAACACCCATCTTTGCTTCAACAAAGCAGATTGCAAACAGAATACCCGCTGAAATCATCGAATAGGGTCCGCAGAACTTAAGAAGTTTTGTGGGCTCATATTTCTTGGAAATCTTTGCAGTCAGCAAGTTACCCACAACCGTACCAACCGCAGTTGGCAGGGTGAGAAGCAGGTTCTTTGACGAACCGACTGTAATAGCAGCAAGAAATGTTGACATTTTGCCGAGCATCGCAAAGTTTTTCGACCAAGCAATATACTGATAAGCACGGTAGTTTCTGAGCTTGAAAAGAGATAAAAGTGTTTTTGAAACCTTTGCTTTCTTGACCTTGGGCAGTTCGATTCTTTCTTTGCAGAAAAGACCGCACATAAGGTTACCGAAGAGAGTTACAGTTGCAGCAAGAGTGCCGAGAATCATATACATCTTATTCTTATCATCGCTGAAGAGACCGTAGACAAAGGTTGAAATATAAGCTCCGCCGTAGCCGAGATAATAAGAAAGCTGCCAAATTGTTGCAACAAGTTTCTTTTCTTTGGGGTTGGGAGAGATAACCTGCATAATGTGCTGACCGTAGCCTGCAAAAGCATTGAATACACACTGACAGCAAGCAATGCCGTAACGCAGCATTATCATCTGCTGAACCGACCAGCCCTTGGGAACGTAGAAATAAAGAACGGTTACAAGGAACATCGGCAAAAGGCAAATGATATTCCAATGGCGGTATCTGCCCCATTTGGTTTTCCATTTCTGAACAATCATAGCAGAAAGGAAGCCGATAACAATACCGAGAACGGTTGTGAGAGTCGTTTGAACAGCAAGAATTTCGGCAATTTCCTCTGCCTTTACACCTGCAGGTCCAAAATAAAGTTCATGGAGGAATGCGGTTGCAAGAGTACCTGTGAGCGTTGTTCCGAACATACCGCCAACACGGGCAAGCATCAGACAAACATACTCAAACTTTGATACGTGCTTTTTATCAATCAAAGCATTCTCAGGAGCAATTGTTGATGAAAGGTTTTTGCTTTTCTGCACAAAAAATCACACCTTTTTGTTTTATTATTTTAAATATAGCACATATTTCCGCCAAAAACAAGTATAAAATATTCTTTTATGATACCAAAATAACATTTAAAGAAAAGCTCGGAGTTTTTCAGCTCCGAGCTTTCAGTTTGCTGATAAAGTTGTCAGAATATAAACCGTAATCAAGTGCAGGAATAAATTACAGAAAAAACAGTCTGAACCCCATAGGATTAATCAACCTTAAGTTTTTCTTTGTTTCTATATCTGTAAAGCGCAATCAAGGATGAAACGATACCTGCAATCTGCGCCAGAATAGCCGTTGAGCCGATAATTGCATAATAAACCGTCCAGAGTGAAAGGTTTGCAAGAAGCATCAATCTGATATTCTGTTCCTTTTTCTGAAAAACGGCAAGCATATAAAACACCGCGGCAAAAATTGAAAGCAAATCAATCGGTGCTTTAACTCCGATTGCACCGCCCGCCACGTAAAGCACCATAAAAATAATCTTCTCAACCATGGAGGACTGTGTGTTTTTGGCTTCGTGCCAAAGAGAAACAAAAAGTTGCAAAACCGCAACGCAACAAACTATCACTCCCGAATTAAAGCTCTCAAGCAAAAGAATATTCGCCGCCGTCATAAGATTAACAACAACCGAAACGGCAAGCATTTGCTTTCTCTTCTTAAGTTGCTGGGTAAGAATAACGCCCGCAACAATAAAAAGACCGAGCACCTGTCCTATATAATATCCCATAATTTCTCCTTGATTTTTAATATGCAGATATTTTAACACAGGTAACAAAAAATTACAATAACCAACGGCTGAAATTCATCATAAAAAAGCAAAATGAAAATGTATAAAAATCCACCCATTTAATTGGATATTTGCATAAAAAATGTTTACTTTTTAAATAAATTATGTTAAAATTACAAAATAAAGTAAAAAGGAGAAAATGCAAATGAAAAGAAATATCAAAAGAATAATTTCTCTTGTTCTTGCAGTTGCAATTATGCTCACAGGCACTGCTTTTGCAAACGCATCAGACGGTGAACCCGCTGATAACAGCGGAATTATTTTCACAACAAACATTGTTAACAGTTTGCTCAACGCTGTTTTCAAGAGCTTTGGCGCACTTTTCCCCAAAAGCTTTGAAAAGATTGAAGATTACGAAAGTGAAAACTTTTATGAAGGAACAGAAACCTTCCTTGATGAGCCTGCCGAAAACGCAAAATGGCATCTCGGCTTCGGCAAAGCAAGCATGGTGCCCGAAAATCTTAAAAACGGCACAAAGGAATATTACACAGGCGGTTATTTCACCCAGGTTATCAACGGCGTTTATGACGATCAGGGTGCAAATGCAATCGCAATGAGCGATAATTCGGGCAGAGGCACCGTGGTTATGGCGGCAATTGACGGCATCGGTGTTTGCAATGCAGACGTTCGCACAATCCGTGCAGAGGTTGAGCGCAAGCTTGACGAAATGAACGTTGAAAGCGATATTGTTGCAATCAACGTTAACAGCACCCATTGCCACACCGTTGTTGACACACAGGGCTTCGGTCTTGCACCGCTTCTCAAAACTATTTTTCAGAACCTTTTCTCATTCTTACCCTTTATCAACAAAACAAGAAGCATTGATCCCGAGTTTTACGAACTGATGATTGACGGTGCATCCGACGCAATTGTTGAAGCTTATCTTGCAAAAGAGCCCGGTGAGCTCTATTATTACGAAACCGCAACCATCGGCAGAAGCGAAAGAAACAACAACTATATGGATGACGAATACGGTTATATCTTTAACAAGAGATATGATATGGAAGGCTATCAGCACGTTATCGCCTGTTTCAAGTTTGTTCCCGATAATGCCGAATCCACTCCCACCGTTTTTGCAAATCTCGGCGGTCATCCCACAACAATCAACAGAGCAACAAATCTTCTTTCGGGTGATTTCCCCAACTTTACCGAAAATAAAATGAACGATGCAGGCATGAACTTTATGTTCATTCAGGGTGCACAGTCGCCTATTTCGGTTGATACAAACGCAGTTGAAACAGAAGAAATTCTTGAAGAAATCAATGCCGAAATTGCCGCTGATCCCATTGTTGCCGACTACGAAAGAGCAAAGAAGCTCGGCTATGAATTTGCAAGACTTATTATCGAAGCCGAAGAAAACGCAACACGCGTTGAACCCGTTATCAACGTTAAAATGGCTGAAATTGCCGTTCCGCTTGAATACGGTCTTATGGAACTCGGCGCAGTTTCAGGTCTTCTCGGTTTAACAACAGTCCGTGATAAATCCGCCCCTGCAGGTTATTCGATTATCACAGAGGTAGGTTATCTTGAAATCGGCACAGACCTCGTTATGCTCACCGTTCCCGGCGAGCTTATTCCCCAGCTTGTTTACGGCAACGTTGTTGATAAAACGCAGTCATATCTCGGCACAGACTGGGAGCTTGATTGCACCGCAGACTTAATCAGCGACGATAAGACCGTTCTTGTTATGGGTCTTTGCAACGACGCTATCGGCTATATTGTTCCCGATAACGATTACGCACCCTTCATTGCAGATTCTCTTTGGAACACAGATATAGGTGAAAAACTCTTTGGCCCTGCTCACAGACATTATGAAGAAATGCTCTCAACAGGCAGCAAAGCAGGTTCAAGCATTATGGGCGCACTCAACGAAATCGTTAAAGAATATAACTAAACCGAAAGGGTGAAAACCATGTCGGCAAACAACAATTCGCAATCCAACGCAAAAGCATTTGAAGAACTCCGCAAAATGCAGGAACAGCAAAGCGAAAAGGCTTCGATGCAAAAAACACAGGACCGCCGCTACGTTGGTGCAAAAGAATCAGTCGGCTTTATCATCTGGGATGCTGCACAGAGCTTTAATATCAACATATATTCAACCCGTTTCATAACAAGCATTGTTGGCGTTGACCTCGGTCTGCAAACCCTTGTTAACACAATCAACAGTATTTGGGATATTGTTAACGATATCTTCTTTGGCGCAGTTATTGATAAAACAAGAACACGTTGGGGCAAATTCAGACCCTACCTTATGTTTCTTGCCATCCCCGGCTGTGTTCTGACCTGCCTTTATTGGCTTATGCCCCATCTGTTTGAGGGTACGTCTTATACCGACGTTTCAAAGCTTGCGTTTTATCTTATTCTCACAATTGCGCGCGAAGGCATCACAACATTCCAGACTATCTCAAGAACAGGTCTGATGTCCACCATAACGCCGCACCCCAACGACAGAACAAGGCTTATAACTTTAGCAAACTTTGCCTCGGGATTTTTCGGCGAAAAGCTGCCCGAACAGGCAGTTACAATTCTGATTGACGTTTTGAGAGGTATGTATCTGCACGATGCAGGCAAGCTCGCAAAGGCTTACACCAATCTCTTTGTAGGTATGGGTATTTTCACAACCGTTTGCTCAAGTGCATCGTCATTCTGGTTCTTCTATAATTCGGAAGAAAGAGTTATGCAGTCCATCAAAACGCCGAGCGTTCTGCAATCAATAAAATCCGTTATCCGCAACAAACCGCTTCTGCTGATAACTCTTTCGGATTTCCTGAGCGGTTTCGCAATCAAGGGCAGCCAGGATGATTATTACACAGACGTTCTTCATTTCTCGTCAATGACCCTTGTTGCAGGCATACCCGCCGCACCCATCAGCCCCATGAGCTATGCCTGGGTGCCCTGGATGAGAAGACGTTTTTCAAGCCGTCTGCTTTATATTCTGGCAAAAGAAATCGGTAACATTCTTTATATCCCCGTTTTCTTTTTCGGTTGCATCGGTATGAAGAAAGACTATTCGGGCGGTATGTATCAGAAGGTTATTCCCATGGGCATTGCCATGGCTTTGTGGGAAATCATCTGGACGCTTTTCTTCGGTCTTAAATCCGTTATCGGCACAGAAATGTATAACGAAGCAATGGATTATTGCGAATGGAAAAACGGCTATCGCACAGAGGCGATGGCTTCTGTTGCAAAGGGCATTGCCGCAAAGGTTTCGTCAAACACAAGCATGGTTGTTACAACCGCTATCAAGAAGATGATAGGTTATGAAGCCAACGCATTCAGAACAGGTGCAGAACAAACAGATAAAGTTAAATTCTTCCTGTTTGCGATGTTCACGATTATCCCCGCTGTTACAGGCTCTCTCGGCATTATACCCATGCTTTTCTACGACCTTGATAACGACAAGAAAGAAAAGATGTATGCCGAATTGCTTGAACGCCGCAAGCTGATGTCTGACGCTGTTGAAAGCGATAACGAAGATATGCTCAGACTTGCAACCGACGCACAGATAAGCGTTGGCAAGAACTAATTTTTTCAGGAGAACACTATGGAAGTCAGATATATAACTCCCGATGAAGCCGTTGATTTTCAAAAGGTTTCTGCGGCATCATTCATTTGGAAGTTTGATGCAGAGGTAGATAATAAAGTTAAAGTGCCCGTGCTTGCAGCTTTCGAAAACGAAAAGCTGATTGCAGGCGTTGAGATTTATGAATATAAAACAAACTTTTGCTCGGAATTTCTCGGCACGGTTGTTGTTGAAGGCGTTTGCAGTCAGCCCGAATGCCGCAGAATGGGTGGCGTGAGAGAAGTTTTCAAAAAGATTGGTGAAACCGCAATTGAAAAAGATTGGGTGCTCGGATTTCTTCACCCGTTTTCAATTGCTTATTATGAGAAATTCGGTTATGCCAATCTCAACCGTATGTTCAGCATAAAGGTTCCGTTTGAAAAGATAAAGCACATCCCCCGCAACACCGATGCAATTCTCTACACAGGCGAGCAATTTGAAGAATTGAACAAACTTCACGCCAAATGCGCTCAGCTTGAAAACCTTATAACTCTGCGTGACGACAAAAAATATTTCTGCGATAAACCTCTTGAAAACGCTGATTATACTTATTTCAGACGAGATGAAAACGGCATTGCCGACGGCTACGTTCGTTTCAAGGTCAACAGACCCAACGACGTTGTTGCTGAAGAATTGTTTGCTCTGACTCCCGAAGCGCTTCTCGGATTAATCGGTTTTCTTCGCAATTATGACGGCATTGCCAAAAATCTTGTTGTGTGCAAACAGTATCAGGGTTCAGGCTTCGCCTGCATTGCAGACAGAATTGACGGTGCAACCTATGAATTCAGCGGCAGCACCGCAGGCAGAATTTATAATATGCAAAAGCTGCTTGAAAGCAACAGTTACCCCAAGGAATACGGGAAATTCCGTTTAAAGAGCATAGATGAATTCGAGCAGAACAACGCAGTTTTTGAGGTTGAATATCAAAACGGCAAAGCAACCGTTACCCGCAAAGCTGACGGCGATTATGACATTGCGCTGACTGCCTCTGCCGCCGCAAGGCTTATGCTTGCAGGCGAAGGTCACACGGCACAGACAGCAATATATATTGACGGTGTTGAAATCAAAGGCGATGCAGACGCTTTCTTCAAGGCATTCCCCCACCGCCCCACAAGATTTGTTGAAGGCACCTGGTCAGACTAAAAAACAAGCCCTCCGAGAAATCGGAGGGCTTTTATTTATGCCGTTTGATTATTTAACAAAAACTTTGTAGCACTTGATTTCGAAGGGCTTGATTTCAAAGCTCATTGTGCTGCCGTTTGCGATATCAGCTGCAACGTCTTCTCTTTCAAGAAGGTTACACTCTGCAACGCTTGCGATTTCAGCAAAGAATTCAACGTTAACCGCTGTTCTTCTGCCTGCCTTTTCAACGAAACGAACGATATAAGCATCTTCGTCTTCGCACTTCTTGACAGCTTCAAGAGTTACGTTCTTGCCGTCAACGCTGATGAATGATGCGCTTTCAGCACCCTTTGCATCTGCAGCGATTTCAACGGGAAGCATGGGATTGTTGAATTCAAGACCTCTTACAAGAGTTTCTGCATCCTTCCAGCCGCCTGCGTGCGGATAGAGAGAATATGAGAAATAATGGTCGCCTCTGTCTGATTTGGGGTCGGGATTCATGGGAGCCTTGAGAAGAGTGATAATCATTCTCTGCTCGTCAACCTCGTAGCCGTACTTGCAATCATTGAGGATTGTAAGACCGTAGCCGTCTTCTGACATATCGATGAAGTTATGAGCTGAAACTTCAAACTTTGCCTTATCATAGGGATTGTGGCGATAGTTGGAGTTTTCGATTGTTGCATAAGCAATATCTCTTGTGAACTTCTGAGCCTTGATATCAACGTCAAAGCCAACCTTGAGGAGTTTCTCCTGCTCGTGCCAGCTGATGAAGGTATCAAAATCAATTCTGTCAAGCTCATTATAAATAATGATATTCTGCTTGAGAGTTGACTTGAGAATGTTCTTTGTGATTGTTACGCAGGTGAATACGTCACCGCTGATAACGCTTTCAACCTTGCCTGCTTCAGTTTCAAACTGGCGGTCTGTATAAGTTGCAACGATATCCCATGCATCATACTTACCGGGAAGGTCTTCATAAATGCGGAATACGTTACCGTTGCCTTCAAGAACTTCTCTGTTATTCTTCTTATCAAAGATTGAAACAAGCTCTGCAGCTGCATCAAACTTAAGGCTGAAGTTTGCGTTTTCGATATCTGCGCAATCAAGAGCCTTTGCCTGAGCAACAGCGGCATCCTTTGTATAATAAACTTTATAACCTACTGCGGGAACATCCTTTGCAACGAAAACAAGAACCTTTGTGCCGTCGAGCTTTGTATAAGCCTGAACGGGAACCTTGTTGCCTTCTGCATCATAGATTTCAACGTCCTTATAGGGAAGCTCAACCTTTGAGGTTGCGGCTGTGCCGAGAGAGTTGAAAAGAGCAAAGGGCTTGCCGAATTTTGCTTCGCCGCTGATGTTACCTGCGATAACGTTAAGAGCTTCGTCACGAACGCTTTCACCGATAGCAATGATATCGTCATATATAGCGCAAAGATCGCCGAAAACTTCGGTGATATGTGAGCCGGGAAGTGAATCGTGGAACTGGTTTGTGAGAATCATCTGCCAGCCTTCGTTAAGCTTTTCAAGAGGATACTCATAACCGTTCTTCATTGCGATTGAAGCAAAGATTTCTGCCTGACGGTAGAGATTTTCGCTGTATCTGTTAAGCTTCTTGAGAAGAGCCTTTGTGGTGTGAACACCTCTGTGCTCTTCAAGATAAAGCTCGTCTTTCCATGTGGGGATGTTGGAATCGGTTGCCTTTGCCTTCATTCTTGCAAGTGAATCTTCAATCTTGCTGGGCTTGGTTTCGGGCAGACCAGGGAAGCTCTTATAACGCTTTGCATATTCGAGCATTTCGGTGTCAACACCGCCGCCGCCGTCGCCCCAACCGTAGCAATACATTGATTCGCCGATTGTTGCTTTATCTGTATACTTCTTCCAGTTCATCTTGAGTGAGTCAGCCTCAACTGTGCCGATGAAGTGAGTGGGAGGAACGATTGAGAAAATCTTTGAGCCGTCGGGGCCTTCCCACCAGAAGGTGTTATACTGCCAGGGGTTAGTGTCGTTCCAGATACCCATCTTATGAGTTACGAAATATTCAACGCCTGCCTTCTTGAGAATCTGAGGCATTGCATAGCCGTTACCGAAAACGTCGGGAACCCAGCAGGTTTTGGGTGTGATGCCGAATGTCTTTTCAGCATATCTTACGCCGTGAAGAAGCTGACGGACAAAGGATTCACCTGAAACAAGGTTACAGTCGGGTTCAACCCACATTGCGCCGATGTATTCCCATCTGCCTTCATCAATGCGTTCTTTAACCTGCTTGAAGAGGTTGGGATATCTCTTTTCCATCTCGATGTAAGTGGGAGCTGTGCTCTGTGAGAAGATGAAATCGGGATACTGCTCCATAAGACGAAGCATTGTTGCGTGAGTTCTGCCGAGCTTACGAACGTATTCTTTGTAAGCCCACATAAATACGATATCAAGGTGAGAGTTACCGACAAGAGAAAGTGTGCCCTCTGTTTTGTAGTTGGGGTTATTATAAACTCTGGCCTTGAGAACTTTCTGTGCTTCAAGAAGACCTGCTTTGAACTCGTCACCTGTTACATCAAAGTTAACGTGAGTGAAAGCTTCTTTGAGGGCGCTTCTGATAAGCTCTGCAAGACCTGTGTCAAGAACAGGCATAAAGAGAGCGTTGAAGATAGCCTTGAAATCCCAGTAAACTTCTTCGATTACGGGGTCAACAACGCCGATGAATGAGCAGGAAAGAGTTTTAACTGTTGATTCGTTTGAATGCCATACATAATATGATTCAATGTCAACGTCATAATGCTTGCCTGCTTCTGCACTGTCTGAAAGAAGAACGCTGTTACGGAAGGGGTCAAGACCCTGATAAGGCTCACCGTTGAGTGAAAGAAGTGAGTCACCGCCGAAATAAACGTTAAGAGTAACTTTTTTGCCTGCAAATCTTTCGGGAATATCGAATGAATTCTTGAAGAATGCACTCCAGCCGTTGTTACCCCACTTATCGCCTACGTTAAGCTCTTTCCATTCGTCATAGAGATATTCGTAATCGCCGATGCCCTTATAGATGCACTCCTTCATTTTCCATGCGGGAAGTGATTCAATATCGGTGTAAATTCTCTTCTTAAGAGTTTTGAGCTTTACGTTAACAACGTCGTCAAATGAGAAGATACCTCTCTGCTTGCCTTTGGTGGCATCGCGCCAGTCGTCAACGTGAGCGTCCATTGCGTCAAGAGCCGCAACGGCGTCAAAATTTTTGATTTCTGCCAACTTGCATCGTCCTTTCTTATGTAAAAATCGGTAGAAGATTATAAAATCCAAACTATACCACATACAGTATAACACCATTGATTGTATATTTCAATAATAAAAGTTTTAAAAATATTTGATTTTATGATTTACTTATTTAAAGTAATATGCTACAATGAAATGAATTTTATTTTTGAAAGGAAATGGCTATGCTTCTTGACAAAACAATCATTATCCCCGACCTCGGCCCCGTTGGTCCCGAGAGCGGTTTTCATCTTCTTGAAACAACAGAAGACGGTAAGTTTATAACAGGCAAAAACGGCGTTGAAAACATTGTTGCAACAGGCGACAAAAAGGTTGAATTCGTTTCGTTTGGCAGCCACACTCTTGCAGGTGTTAAGTCGGCAATCGCTTACCCCGTTTATTACCCCGTTTATCCCGTTAAAACAGAATACCCCCTCAACGCTGTTCTTATGGACCTTGACGGCACAACCGTTCGCAGCGAGGATTTCTGGATCTGGATCATTCAGATGAGCACCGCAAGTATGCTCGGCAACCCCAAGTTTGAGCTTGAAGATGCTGACCTTCCTTTTGTTTCGGGTCACAGCGTTTCAGAACATCTTCAGTATTGCATCGATAAATACTGCCCCGGTGAATCACTTGAAAAGGCAAGAAACTTCTATTTTGAACACACTCACAGAGAAATGGAAGAAATTATGGCAGGCAGAGGCAAAGAAGGTGCATTCACACCCACAGAGGGCGTTAAGGATTTCCTTCTTGAGCTCAAGGATATGGGCGTTAAAATCGGTCTTGTTACATCAGGTCTTTACGAAAAGGCATGGCCCGAAATTCTTTCGGCATTCCGCACTCTCGGGATGGGCGACCCCAAGGATTTCTATGATGCAATCATTTCAGCAGGCTTCCCGCTTCGCAAGGGCAGCGTAGGCACACTCGGTGAGCTTTCACCCAAGCCCCATCCCTGGCTCTATTCAGAAACCTCAATCGTAGGTCTCGGCGAAGCTTTTGCAGACAGAAACAGAGTTGTCGGCATCGAAGACAGCGGCGCAGGCGCTTGCTCCGTTCGCCTTGCAGGTTACACAACAATCGGTATCGCAGGCGGTAACATTGAATCAAGCGGCACAAAGGCTGTTTGCTCACACTTCTGCAACAACTTTGAAGAAATTATGAAAATCATTAAAGGTTAAGGAGATACATTATGGATAAGAACAATAAGATTCAGTGCCATTTTATATCGAACACTCACTGGGACAGAGAGTGGCGTTTCTCAGCACGCCGCACCCAGCATATGCTCGGCTATATGGTTGATATGCTTCTCGACATTCTTGATAAGAATCCCGATTACAAGCATTTCCACTTTGACTCACAGACAATGCCCATTCAGGATTACCTTGAGGTTTATCCCGAAAAGAAAGAAAAGCTTCAGAAATATATCAAAGAAGGCAGAATCGCAGTTGGTCCCTGGTTCTGCCTGCCCGACGAATTCACAGTCGGCAGCGAAGCTCTTGTTCGTAACCTTCTCCTCGGTCACAAGATGGCAAAGGAAATGGGCGGCGTAAGCAAAACAGGTTATTCGCCCTTCGGTTGGGGTCAGATTTCACAGCTTCCCCAGCTCTATTCAGGCTTCGGCATCAACTTCGCTTCTTTCTACAGAGGCATCAACACATACAAGGCTCCCCGTTCTGAATTCTTCTGGGAAAGCCCCGACGGTTCAAGAATCTGGGCATCACGTCTTGGCAAGAGACCCCGTTACAACATCTGGTACGTTGTTCAGAGACCCGTTTATTTCAACCAGACAAATGAAAATAACAGAGATATGTTCTGGAACGATAACAACGGCGTTTTCAAGCTCATCGACAGAGATTGGAAGCTTGACTATCAGTATACCCATCCCTTCTATGAGTATCACAGCGAAAATATTCAGGCAAGAGCAGAACAGGCTATTGAAGAACAGAATGCAGACTGGACAACCAACCACCGTTTCTGGTCAGCAGGTCACGATTCATCCTGCCCCGACGCAAGAGAAGTTCAGCTCATCAAAGACCTTGATAACGCGCTTCCCGATGCGGACGTTTTCCACAGCACACTTCGTGAAATGGAACAGAGCATCATCGATAACTTCGACCCCAACTCACCCGTTCTCAAGGGCGAAATGCGTGACCCCTACACAAAGGGCAGCGTAAGCATTCTCTGCGGCTGGATTCTTTCTGCAAGAACCTACATCAAGCAGGAAAACTTCGACACAGAGAGAAGACTCATCAACTATGCTGAGCCTTTCGCTGTTTTCGCTTCATTTGCAGGTGCACCCTATCCCCAGAATTTCATTGACCTTTCATATAACTACCTTCTTCAGAACCACGGCCACGACAGCATCGGTTCCTGCGGCAGAGACGTTGTTTATGAAGACGTTATGAGCCGTTACAGACAGTCAAGAGAGCTTTCAAGCTGCATCTTTGAGCGTGCATTTATGGATATCGCAGGCGATATTGACCTCAAATCATTCAGCCGCGACGATGCCGCAATCGTTGTTTTCAACCCCGCACCCTTCAAGAGAAGCGAAACTGTGAACCTTCGTGTTGAACTTCCCGCTGAATGGAAAACAGGCACTTTCGAGCTTGTTGATGAAGACGGCACAGTTATCAAATATCAGGTTATCGAATCAAACGATAACAACGCACAGATTATCCAGAACCCCAACGATACAGCAAACGTTCTTCACACAAGACAGCGCCTTATCGCAGCAGAGGTTAAGGATATCCCCGCAATGGGTTATAAGACCCTCAAAATGCGTCCCACATACAACGTGAGAGCAACAACTCCCGTTACTCTTCTCAAGACCAACCAGGTTATGGAAAACGAATACCTTCGTGTTTCATTCAATATGAACGGTACATACAACGTTCTTGATAAAGAAAACGGCAAGTCATACGAAGGTCTCGGCTTCTTCAAGGACGGCGGCGAAATCGGTAACCCCTGGGAGCACTTTGTTCCTGAATTCAACGAGATTTTCACAACTCTCGGTGAAAAGGCAACAATCACTCTGCTTCGTGACGGTGAATTCGAAACCGCATACAAGATTTCAATGCGTTGGATGCTTCCCGAAAAGCGTTCAGCAGACGAAAAATCAAGAAGCGAACACAAGCTTCCCGTTGATATCGACAGCGTTGTTACACTCCGCAAGGGTGCAAGATACGTTGAAATTGAAACAACAATCAACAACCGCTGCGAAGACCATTATCTTCAGGTTGGCTTCCCCACAAACATCAAGAGCGAATTCTCATATGCACAGGGTCAGTTTGACGTTCTCAAGCGTCCCGTTGCTCTTCCCGATTACTCACTTTATGATGAAATCCCGATGACAGAGCATCCGATGAATTCATTCGTTGACCTCACAGACGGCAAGGTTGGTGCGGCTCTTCTTAACACAGGTCTTAAGGCTTATGAAGCAGCTGACGATGAGTGCAACACCCTTTACCTTTCACTTATCCGTGCATATCCCCTTCGCATTTGCGTAACCGCAGATATGCAGAACTACAGCGACTGGGATAAGGGCTCACAGTGCATCGGCAAAAACACCTTCCGCTATGCATTTATGCCTCACAAGGGCGACTGGGAAGAAGGCAACGTTTGGCAGGAGAGCGAGCGCTTCAATCTTTATTGCACAGCCGCTCAGCTTGCTCCCACCGCACACGGCAAGAATCCTCTCACCCACGCATTCCTTGAACTCAAGGATGAAAACCTCAACATCAGCGGTATCAAGAAGAGCGAAGACGGTGAAGGCTATATCGTAAGACTTTTCAACCCCTCAGACAAGGCAATCAAGAACGCTATCCGTCTTAACGGCGGCATCGCTCCCATTGAAAAGCCGCAGTCACCCGTTGAAAGACAGATGGCTGAGTTTGAGCTTCCCGCATATTCGGGCAAGAAGTGGAAAGAAGTTAAGCTCGTTACTCTTGAAGAGCTTGATTCCGCTCCCCTCACCGTTGATGCAGACGGCTTTGCAGAGTTTGAAATCACAGGCAAAAAGATTCTCACAATCAAATTCGTTGGCTAAAAAATATCTGCCGGAGATTAATTTCTCCGGCAGTTTTTCTTTTTTAAAGGGAGTTTTATGGGACACTTATGCTCATCGGCGGAATTTTATTCTGGATTTTTCTCCTTGTTGCATAAATTTGTCTTTAAAGTCCTTGTTATCGGACAGAACATAGTGTATAATAACGGCATAAACCTAAAGGAGATTGTTTTATGGCAAAATCGGCTAATCAGAAGCTTAAGCTTCTTTTCCTTTTGCGTTATCTTATGCAGCATTCAGATGAAGAACATCCCGTCAGCATGGCGCAGATTATTGAGGAACTCGCAAGAAACGGCATTTCCGCAGAGCGTAAAAGCATTTATGACGACGTTGAATCTCTCCGCCTTTTCGGCATTGATATTGTTCAGCTCAAAGGCAAAAACGGCGGTTATTACATCGGCGAGCGTGACTTTGAACTGCCCGAATTAAAACTGCTTGTGGACAGCGTGCAATCGTCAAAATTCATCACACAGGATAAAACCTGCAAGCTTATCAAAAAAATTGAAAACCTCGCAAGCGCTTATGACGGTCAGCTTCTTCAGCGTCAGGTTTACGTTACAAACCGCGTTAAAAGTATGAACGAGAGCATTTATTACGCAGTTGACGTTATATCCGATGCGATAACCCAAAACAAGAAAATAAAATACCAATATTTTGAATATAACGTTGCAAAAGAACGCGTTTTGCGCCACAACGGCGATTTTTATCAGGTCAGCCCGTTTGCCCTTATCTGGGACGATGAAAACTATTATATGCTCGCCTGGGATTCCGCCGCAGAAAAGATGAAGCATTACAGGGTTGACAAGATGCAAAAGGTTTCTCTCACCGATGATGAGCGTGACGGAATAAAGGAATTTGAAAAGGTTGATATGTCGGCTTATACCAAAACAGTTTTCGGTATGTTTGGCGGCAACGAGCAAAAAGTCAAGCTCCGTTTTGCAAACCATCTTGTAGGTGCTGTGCTTGACCGATTCGGCAGAGATACAATCATAATCAAAGACGGTGAGGAACATTTCACCGTAACGGTCAGCGTTGTTGTGAGTCCGCAATTTTTCGGCTGGGTTTTCGGTTTCGGAAAAGATATCGAAATTCTCTCACCCGAAGACGTACACATTGAAATGAAGAAACAGGCAGAAGATATCTGCAAAAATTATTGATTAAAACAAAACACCCTGCAACGCAATGTTGCAGGGCTTTTTTATATCGAATTGTTTGATGCGGTGATAACCTTTTCGGCTATCGCTTCAAGCTGTGAAATCGTTTCAAGCGAGCCGATTTCCTGCCTCAATGCCGCCGCACCTCTGATGCCTTTGATATACCAGGCGGCGTGCTTCCTTGCTTCACGCATACCGACGTAGTCACCCTTGTTTTCGCAAAGCTTTTTTATATGGCGGAGCATAATCGCCATTCTCTCCTCAATCGGAGGTTCAGGCAGAATGATTCCCTTATCAAAATATTCGTTTATCTGCTTAAAAAGCCACGGTGCACCGAGTGCACCTCTGCCGACCATAATAAAGTCACAACCTGTGGTTTTAATCATATTCTCTGCAGAAAGAGCGTCAACGATATCGCCGTTACCAATAACGGGTACGCTGACCGCTTCTTTGACCTGCTTTATAATTTCAAGATTAACGGGCGGTGCATACATCTGCTTTCTTGTTCTGCCGTGAACAGTTATCATTGCCGCCCCTGCATCCTCGCATCTTTTTGCAAGCTCGGGGGCTACGATAATATCTTCGTCCCACCCTGTTCGCATTTTAACGGTTACAGGAACATTTACTGCCTTTACAACACTCTTTACAATCCTCTGGGCAAGGCAGACATCCTTTAATAATGCACTTCCTCCCCCATTTCCTGCGACCTTGGGTGCGGGACAGCCCATATTTATATCAATAAAATCGGGATTATATTTTAAAGCCTTTATAGCGGCTTGAGCCATAATATCGGGCTCACAGCCGAAAAGCTGAGATGCCATAGGTCTTTCACTTTCGTTACAGGAAAGAAGCTCTGCCGATTTTTTATCTCCTAAGGTTATACCTCTCGAGCTTGCAAGCTCACCTACGCAAAACGCCGCACCCCGGCTTTTGCATATTTCTCTCATAGCCCTGTCTGCCACACCTGCCATAGGAGCAAGTGCGGCAAAGCCTTTTATTTCTAAATTTCCTATTTTCATATTTTTTACTTTCGTTTTTTAATATTTAGCTGTATAATAAATACATAAAATTATTTAAAGGTGATAAAATGGAAAAGATAAAGCTTGGTAAGTACCGTCATTTCAAGGGTAACGAATACGAGGTTATAGGCATTGCAAAAAACTCCGAAACGCTTGAGGAAACAGTAGTCTATAAAGCTCTTTACGGAGAACGGGAGCTTTGGGTAAGACCTGCCTCAATGTGGAACGAAACAGTTGAAAGAGACGGCAAAACCTTTAAACGCTTCACCTATATCGGCGACTAATCAGCGTATTTTTCTTAATCTAAAAACAGATTTTAGCCTTAATATGAAATATTTAATATTCAATGCCAATGTTTTAAGGTTTTCTTTTTTAAGATACTGAATCAGATTATATTTCTTATTGAGAATATAAATATTAATAACTGCAAAAATTATAACGGTTATAATACTGCCCTCAATCTGATATTCTCCTCCACTTAGAAGCCTTTTCCCCTGAAATGAGGCCTTAAAGAAAACGGGATATTCCTCTGTAAAGAGGCTTCCGCCGAGTCCGAATCCGCTTAGTAGCGTATAGATAAATCTTGCGGCTATGTTTATAGGTCCTTTTGCTTTATCGGTTATAAGGCAAAGGAAAATGTTCATCAGAATTATTCCTGCTATATACATTTTGCCGTATTTTAATATTTGGGAGTTCATACAAACAAACAAAGCGGTTGATATAAGAGTTGCAAAAATCAGTCCGTAATGCTTATTATAAAGCCTAAAGAGATAACCCCTGATTAACAGCTCCCCTGCAATAGCATTAAGCAGTACAGCGGCTATGTAAAAATAAATCTGTTCGGTTTTATTAACACCGCTTATTTTAATAAGCTTTAAAAGCCAC
>JAZQYY010000025.1:0-31014 GCA_045633805.1 Acutalibacteraceae bacterium | reverse complement strand
TCCGTGCTGACTTATAATCCTCAAAATTACTGCGGAATTGGTCATTTGCATGCCTTCTGTGCCAAGGTCCGCCGTTAGTCGCATTAAGAATTTTAAATTTGTTGCCCGAGCTATTCAAATCAAATTTTAATATTTCCATTGGAACCTCCGCAAATTCTTATTTTCCGAACTTTTTGACAAATTGGAATTTTACAGGCTGTACAAAGCAGGGGTTTTACTTAACAAACGCTCAAAGAACTGATGACATTGCGGACAGAGGTCTTGAAAAAATGATAAAACACGTTGCCAAAACGCGGCAAGCGAGTCGCACATATCTTTTACAAAGCGCTCGAATTTTGTAAGTCTGTTGTTCTCGTCATAACCGTTTTTATCTTTATAGACACGAACATAGTCAATAAACCATTCAATGGGATATTCATTTTCAGGTTCGTCCCAACCGCTGAAATCTGAATTGATATACATCGAAAGAACCATACACATTCTGTATTGCGGCGATTCTATTGTTTGTGCCACTTCTTTTCCGTCAACATAAAACGTTATCCCTTCCGGTCTCCAGTCCATAGCATAGGTGTGGAATTCGTTCACATAATCCATCGGATCTCCGTCCAACTCAACCTTGCTTGCCCATTCGCCGAGATCAGGGTCATTCCAAGCGTGAACTTTGGGTTCAAATACTCCGGGTGACTTGAAAAAGGTTTCCAACACATCTATTTCACCGTTCTGAACAGAATCTGTTCCGTCGGTATCATCCTGAGCACCGATAAGCCACCATGATGCGTATCCGCCGCCACCTGTGTCAGGCATTTTCATTCGTATCTCAAAGTAACCGTACTGTGTAGCATAGCCTTCATAAGGCTCAACTTCCATTTGTTGAGTACCGCCCGGATGCAGATGATTCTTTTCCCAGGTCTGAATACCGTTGGCTATCCATAGAAGATTATCGGGATCTGCCGAGCCAGGCTGACCGCCGAAATAATCGGGAGAATCTTTTGTGATATACAGATTCAGACAACCGTTCTCGACTTTATATCTTGCAGAGGAACCTTCTGTATTGGTAGTACAGTGAGGCAGATATTGCGGTAACCAATACTCTGTATTTAAATTGCCGTCATTAAATTCGGTGCTGAAATCAAGCACATAGCCTTCCTTTTCGGGAACACATTCTTCGGCATATGCGCCTGACGGCAAGCCGACCAACATAGTTAAAACAAGCAAAAAAACCATACTTTTTCTGAACATGATTTTTTATCCTTTCGTACAAATTCTTGTTTATCAATCTCATTATAATTCCCTGCGATTATTTTTGCAACTCTTGAATTATGTCACTGAAAGTGATGGTTATATAAATATATGAGCCGTATTCCGAAGTAAAAGAGTGGATTATGGTTAAATTATCAGTATATGTTTTAAAATACAAAATATTTATAAAAAACAAAAAATTGGAAAATCGGTTTGGTTTCGCTTTTATACAATACTTATTTACAAAACTGAACTAAGATGTTACTATATATCAAGATATAAAAATAAAAGGTGATTCAATGAAGACTTACGGTACATATTTTCAGAATGACAAGGATTTGCCGATAAAATACGGTGAAATCAACCTGATAAACCCCGAAAGACAGAGGCTCCGCGGAGAGCCGTTGCTCAAAGGCATTGAGGCTTATCCTGTTTTTCAGGGCTTTTGCGGAACAGATTTTGAGCTGATGAAAATGGGCAGAGACGGCAAACTCTCGGCAAAATTTCCCGAAGGTGAAAACAGACTCATCAACGGTCACGAGGGCGTTGTGTGGGTGCCTTCTGAAAACAGGTTTGCAATTGTGCTTATCCGTGGCGGTGACAGCTACGACCCCACCCGTTATACAGAGGATGAAACCTATTTTGAATACGGGTGTGACGGTGCTGACGGGCTTTTCTGCGACAAGAATTTTTTCAACCCCGATATGCTTCTGCATTTGCCTGAAAAATATGAAAAAATTGAAAAACTGCCTTTATCGGTAGCAAAGAAACTTTCTTTTGCCGACCCTTATGCCTGCGCAATTTTTCAGCTTGAACGAATGGAAGATCTGGGTGAGGCGCAGAATTTCCGCGTTGAAATGGCAAAACACAAATGCTCCGAAGCTGAAGCACGCAAACTTGCAAAAGAAAATATTTTCTCAAAAACCGTTGTTTTCGGTCTCGGTATGACGGGTCTTTTTATTGCAGACCAGATAAAGCGCAATCATCCCGATGCACAGATTCTTTTTGTTGGAAGAAGCGATGAAAACTGCAAAAAAGTTACTTTCTCAAAGGAAATCGCAGGCGCGGATTATCTTTGCACAAGCGGTCTTTCCGAAGAGGAAACTGCAGAAAAAATTATGGAAAAAATCGGCGGCAGAGCAACGATGTTTGTCGGCACAAGCGGTTCAAACGTTGAGCACAGAATCGCTTTTCAGCATAAAGTTCTCGGTTGCAACGGCGTTTATAACAGTTTTTCATTGGGCCCCGTTGTTTCTTATGACACAATGCCTTTCGGCTTTGAAAACCATCTGATTTTTGCATCAATCAACTTCCGTCAGGAGCATATGGAGAAGGCGATTGAGGTGCTTGTTGACAGCCGTTATGACGAGGTTGTTGAGCTTATCGGCAAAGACGAGTTTATTGCCGACCCTCTTGATGCTTATGAAAACAAAATTTTCTGCAAAGGTGCACCGCTTAAAACCGGCGTTATCTGGAACAAAAAATATATAGAAGAAGGCAAATAAAATGAAAGCAATAGTAATTCCGAATCCGAATGAAATAGAAATCAGAGAAGTACCGATGCCCGAAGTCAAAGAGGGCGAAGCACTTCTTAAAGTTAAATATGTTGGCATCTGCGGTGCAGACGTGGCATCGTTTACGGGCAATCAGCCGTTTACAACGTATCCCAGAATTCCGGGTCACGAATTTTCGGCTGAAATTGTATCAATCCCCGAAAACGATAGGGGATTGAAAGCAGGCGATGTTGTAACCTGCAATCCTTATTTTAACTGCGGCGGTTGTTACAGTTGTGAACGCGGTTTTGTTAACTGCTGCACCGATAATCAGACGATGGGTGTTCAGCGTGACGGTGCATTCTGCGAATATATCTCAATGCCGATTGAAAGAATTTATGACGGCAAGGGGCTTTCTGCACAAGAACTTGCACTCATCGAGCCTTTTTCAATCTCACAGCACGCAGTATCCCGTGCAACAATCAAAGAAACGGATAACGTGCTTGTAATCGGTGCAGGTCCCATCGGTCTTTTTGCGCTTCTTGCCGCAAAGCAGAAATGCAACAGAATCGTTGTTGCGGATATTCTCGATAACCGCCTTGAACTTGCAAAAGAATACGGTGCGGATGCGGTTGTGAATACCAAAAATCAGTCGCTTGAAGAATTCACAAAGGAATTTACAAACGGCAACGGCTTTGACGTTTGCATAGAGGCTTGCGGTGCACCCGAAACATTTCTGGGCTGCATTGAAAATGCCGCTTTTGCCGCAAATATTATTCTTATCGGCAACGGCAAGCGTGAAACGAATTTTGTTCACTCAATCATTCTCAAAAAAGAGCTTAACATTCACGGCAGCCGTAACGCTCTCAAAGATGATTTTATCAATAACATTGATATTGTGGCTTCGGGCAAAGCCGACGTTATGAAAATGGTCAGCGGTGTTTACGATATGGCGGATGCGCTTGATGCATTCAAAGCACTCGCAAACAACGACGGCACGCTTGCAAAACTTCTGATAAAAATCGGTGATTGATATGAGAGAAACGGTAATTCAGTTTGGCGAAGGCAATTTTCTCAGGGGCTTTTTCGATTATTTTCTTGACGTGATGAACAAGCAAGGTCTTTATGACGGAAAAGCTGTTGTTATTCAGCCGAGAGCAGGCGGAAAGTGCGCCTTGTTGAATGTACAAAACAGCAAATATAATCTTTATTTAAGAGGCATTGAAAACGGAGAAGTAAAATGCGAACATCATTTTGTTGAGTCAATTTCAAGATGCATTGACCCATATAAATGCTTTGAAGAATATATGTCACTTGCCGATAATCCCGATTTTCGTTTTATAGTTTCAAACACAACCGAAGCGGGAATTGCGTTTGATGATACCGATAAATTTGAAGATATGCCTTGCAAAGGCTTCCCTGCAAAGCTTACTCAGCTTCTTTACAGACGCTATAAAAAAGGACTCGGCGGTTTTATAATTCTGCCCTGCGAGCTTATAGATAATAACGGTGCAGAGCTTAAAAAATGCGTTCTGAAGTATGCTGATTTATGGAATCTTGAAAACGGTTTTGCCGATTGGATTGAATCCGAAAATCAGTTTGCAAATACTCTTGTTGACAGAATTGTTACGGGGTATCCGAATGACGAAACAAAGGATATTCACCCTGACGATAAATTCCTTGATACGGCGGAAATATTCCATCTCTGGGTTGTTGAGGGCGATTTTGAAGAGGAATTACCGCTTCAAAAAGCAGGTTTTAACGTTGTATGGACAGACGATGCAAAACCTTATAAAAAAATCAAGGTGCGTATTCTCAACGGTGCGCATACTTCGCTTGTTGCAGGTGCTTTGCTTTCGGGCATTGAAACTGTCGGTGAAGCGATGAATGACGAGATTGCTTTAGCTTTTCTCAACAAATGTATGAAAGAAGAAATTCTGCCCACAATCGGTGAAAACGAAGAAAGCATTACTTTTGCAAACAGCGTTTTTGACCGTTTCAGAAATCCGTTCATTGCTCACAAATGGCGTTCAATCGCTCTGAATTCAGTCAGCAAGTTTTCGGTGCGTGTGCTTCCCACTTTGCTTGAATATAAAGAGCAAAACGGAACATATCCCAAGGGACTTTCACTTGCCCTTGCCAATCTTATTTATTTCTATAAAAACGACACCCCCGAAGATGCCGAAAATATTATATCAGCAATGAAAAACGGCAGTATTGCCGAAATCCTTGCGGATACTTCTTTATGGCAGACCGACCTTTCGGATATGACTGAAATAATTACTGAATACTACAACAAAATTGACACTATCGGAGCAAAGGAAACGATGAAATGGATACTGTCAGAATAAACGAAAAAGATAACGTCTGCGTAAACCTTGAAACGGGTCATAAAATCGCTGTTTGTGACATCGCAAAAGGTGCGGATATAATCAAATACGGCTATCCCATCGGGTACGCAACCGAAGACATCAAAGAGGGCGAATCAGTTCATTCTCACAATATGAAAACAAAACTTGGCGATATTCTTTCTTATGAATACACCCCAAATTTTGAGGAGCTGACCCCCGAAGAACCGTTCACAATTAATGCATATATACGTGAAAACGGTGAAATCGGCATCAGAAACGATATATGGATTGTGCCGACTGTAGGCTGTGTGAACAGTATCGCAAAACATCTTGCCGAAAAAACGGGAGCAATCTGTTTTTCGCATCCTTACGGTTGCAGTCAGCTTGGCGATGATATGAAAATCACGCAGTTGATTCTGCGAGGACTTATCAGCCACCCCAACGCAGGCGGTGTGCTTGTGCTTGGTCTGGGTTGCGAAAACAACAACATTCCCGAAATGAAAGCAGTTCTTGGCAGTTGGAATGAGGAAAGAGTAAAATTCCTTTCGGTTCAGGACTGCGAAGACGAAATCGCACAAGGTATTGAACTGATTGAAGAATTAAAGAAAACCGCTTCAAAAGATAAGCGTGAGTCTGTTCCCGTTTCAAAGCTGAAAATCGGTCTCAAATGCGGCGGCTCAGACGGTTTTTCGGGTATCACGGCAAATGCCGTTGTCGGCAAGGTTACCGATAAAATCTGTGCAATGGGTGCAACTGCGGTGCTTACCGAAGTTCCCGAAATGTTCGGTGCGGAAACCGTTCTTTTTGACCGATGCATAAATAAAGATGTTTTTGACAAAAGCGTCAGCCTTATCAACAACTTCAAGCAATATTTCAAAGACCACGGTCAGCCCGTTTCAGAAAATCCATCACCCGGTAATAAAGAGGGCGGAATTACAACACTCGAAGAAAAATCTCTCGGCTGTGTTCAGAAAGGCGGAACAGCTCCCGTTGTTGACGTGCTCGATTACGGCGATACAGCCGCAAAATCGGGGCTTAACCTCTTGAACGGACCGGGCAACGATATTGTTTCAATAACGAATCTTGCGGCGGCAGGCTGCCATCTTGTTCTTTTCACAACAGGCAGAGGCACTCCTCTCGGCGGTGCGGTGCCTACGGTTAAAATCGCATCAAACGATGCAATCGCAAACAAAAAATCCCATTGGATTGATTTTTCTGCATACGGATTTGATAAAGATGCAAAAGCCGATGAATTATTGAAACTTATTAAAAGAGTTGCCGACGGAGAAATGACCAAAAACGAAATTCTCGGCAACCGTGAAATTGCAATATTTAAAGACGGAGTAACGTTATGATTATTGATGCACACGCTCATTTATGGAAAAAACAAAACGGAATTGTAAACGGCAAACCCGTTTATGACGTCGGCGGCGGCAAAAGTGATTTCGGCGGCGAAATCCGTCAGATGATGCCGCCTTATATGACAGACGGCGAGAATTCCGTTGAGAGATTCCTTGCCAATATGGATTACGCAGGTGTCAGCGGTGCGGTTATTACTCAGGAATATATTGACGGCAATCAGGACGGATATCTGCTTGATTGTAAAAGTGACAGAATAAAAATCTGCGCCTTATATGAAGAAAAAACGCTTGGCGATGTTTCAGGTTTTGACGGCATAAAAATCTGTGCAGGCCGCCTTGCAGATAAAAATCTGCTCAATCACCTTGAACCGTTCAGGGTTGCAAATGATAACGGTAAATTCATTTCGATTGATCTTGCAGACGGTGACGAACAAACCGAAATGATGCAGAAAATCATTGAAATGTTCCCTGACCTGAGAATTGCAATCGGGCATTTCGGAATGGTCACAAGAGAAAACTGGCTTGAACAGATAAAACTCGCAAAAAACAAGAACGTTTTTATCGAAAGCGGCGGTATAACCTGGCTTTTCAATGCGGAGTTTTATCCGTATCCGTCTGCCGTTAAAGCGATAAACGAAGCAGCTGACCTTGTGGGCTTTGAAAAGCTTATGTGGGGCAGCGATTACCCCCGAACGATGACTGCAATCACCTATAAAATGAGCCTTGATTTTATTGAAAAAACTACCGAAATATCTGAAGAAAACAAAAAACTCATTCTTGGCGAAAATGCGAGAAAGTTCTACTCATTCGCAGATATTCCAGCACCGAAAAAGGTAAGAAATATGGTTGAGGATTAACGAACCGTTAATATCAAAAAGACTGCACGAGAACATCCCATGCAGTCTTTTTTGTTTCTGTATCAAACGCCTGAAACCGTTGATATGTAAGGGGTTTACTCCAACCGTTTATCTAAATCAACATAGCGGAAATGTAGTTTTCTGACTGTGTCAATGTTGTAAAGTCAGGGTCGCCTTCACGGATACGCATGGTGCGGCGGATTTCTTTGGGGATGACGACTCTTCCGAGGTCGTCGATTCTTCTGACAATACCTGTGGCTTTCATATAAAATCTTTCTCCTTATATTTTGGTTGCCCTGTTATTGTTTGTCAGAAATTGCGGTTTATACGGAAAATATTTTGATTTAATAATGATTGTTGATAAGTTTTTTTGAATGTGATAAAATCGTTATGTACCTTTACATAAAGGAGCTTAATATGATAAAAGAACTCATTCACGACCCGATTTGGCTTGCGAGGAAAGCGGAGGTCGCAACAAAAGAAGATTTGCAGGTGGCTCAGGATTTGCTTGATACTCTTACCGCACACAAAGACGGCTGTGTCGGTATGGCGGCGAATATGATCGGTGTGCATAAAAGGATTATTGCTTTTGATAACGACGGAACATATATGGTTATGTTCAATCCCGAAATCATAAAGAAATCGGGACCCTACGATGCAGAAGAAGGCTGTCTTTCTCTGCTCGGCGGACCCCGAAAGTGCAAGCGTTATCAGACTATTAAAGTGCAGTGGCAGACGGCTGAATTCCAGACCCGAATCAAAACATTCACGGGTTTCCCTGCACAGATAATCCAGCACGAAGTTGACCATTGTGAGGGAATTTTGATTTAGTCGGAGGTCTGACGATGAAAAAGATTGTGAAAATAATTTCACTTACATTGGCTGTTATAATTTTCGTTATAACGGCAGGGATTTTGTCGCTTTCAATAAGACCTGCATACAGCGGAGTAAATTATAATCCCGCAGACAGTCAGAACAAAACGGACAAAACAATCAGATTCGGTTCTGACGGAAAACTTAAAATCCTGCATGTTACCGACACTCATCTCAAACACAACCATAACCTTGACCCCACGATCTGGATGGTTGAGAGAGCTTGTGATACGGAAAACCCCGATATTGTTATGCTGACGGGCGATATCGTTCTGAATTGCGACAATGCTGAAGATACAAAGAAACTTATCAACGCTTTGATGAATGTTTTTGATTCAAGAAATATTCCCGTTGCCGTAACTTTCGGCAATCACGATTCGGAGCAGGGCGCAATGACCCGTGAAGACCTGATGGCATATTACAACACATTTTCCTGCTCTGTTTCCGTTGATGACGGTGAAGCTCTTTCGGGTTGCGGTACATACAACATTCCCGTACTTTCATCCGACGGTGAAAAGGTGAAATTCAATCTCTGGGTGTTTGATTCGGGTGATTATGACGAAGAGGGCAGATACAGTTGCGTCAAAACCGACCAGATTGAGTGGTATAAACAGACTTCGGATAAGCTCAAGGCAGAGAATGGCGGAGAAAAAGTGAATTCTCTTGTTTTTCAGCACATAATCGTTGGCGAAATCTATGACGTGCTTAAGAAATCGGATTCGTGGAAGTCCTATTCATACAAGCATTTATACAACAAAGACGAATACTATATGTTCGACCCCGACTGTGTTAATTACGGCACGATAAGGGAATATCCTTGTCCGGGTTATGAAAACTACGGTCAGTTTGATGCGATGGTTGAAAAAGGCGATGTTCTTGCAATGTTTACGGGACACGACCACACAAACGCTTTTGGAGTTGAACATAAAGGAATTGATATTGTCAACTCGCTCAGCACACGCTACATAGGACTTTTCCATTCCACACAGTGCGGATACCGTGTGATTGAAGTTGACGAAAACGACACCTTAACTTATGAAACACGTGTAGCCCGTATGTTTGATATTTACAATTTTGAAACCGTAAAAGAAGAAAAACAAAACGGAGATAAATTCACTTATAAAATGGCACGTGAATTTGCATTCAAAGGCATGGTTCAGAAATTTGCAACCGACGTTTACGGTAAATTTATAGAATCTGTTACAGGCAGACAGGTAACTTATCCTGATTAAATTAACGGAGTATTAATATGATAGCTTATACATACAAAGAACATGGTAAATTTGAACTTACGGACAAGCCGAAGCCTGAGATAATTGACAGCCGAGATGCGATTGTGAGAGTAACTCTTTCGAGCATCTGTTCAAGCGATTTGCACATAAAACACGGCTCTGTACCCCGTGCGGTGACGGGTATTACTGTCGGTCACGAGATGGTTGGTGTTGTTGAAACCGTCGGCGATGATGTTAAGAATGTCAAGGTCGGCGACAGAGTTACTGTCAACGTTGAAACATTCTGCGGAGAGTGTTTTTTCTGCGAAAAGGGCTTTGTAAATAACTGCACCGACAAAAACGGCGGATGGGCACTCGGATGCCGAATTGACGGCGGACAGACCGAGTTTGTCCGTGTGCCTTATGCCGATATGGGGCTCAATAAAATCCCCGATGCCGTTACCGATGAGCAGGCTTTGTTTGTCGGCGACGTGCTTGCAACGGGATTCTGGGCAACACGCATTTCAGAGATTACTCCCGATGATACCGTGCTGATTATCGGCGCAGGTCCGACGGGTATTTGCACTCTGCTTTGCGTTATGCTCAAAAACCCGAAGAGAATTATCGTCTGCGAAAAGGACCAAAACCGCATTGATTTTGTGAAGTCGCATTATCCCGACGTGCTTGTTTGCGAGCCTGAAAACTGCAGGGATTTTGTGCTTAAAAATTCTGACAATGGCGGTGCGGATGTTGTGCTTGAAGTTGCAGGCGCGGAAGATACTTTCCGCCTTGCGTGGGAGTGTGCGAGACCGAATGCGATTGTCACGGTTGTTGCACTTTATGACAAACCGCAGAGCCTTCCGTTACCCGATATGTACGGCAAGAATCTGATTTTCAAAACGGGCGGTGTTGACGGATGCGACTGCGACGAAATCCTCTCACTCATCGAACAGGGAAAGATTGACACAACCCCGCTGATTACCCACCGCTTCGCCCTCAAAGACATCGAAAAAGCATACGAAATCTTTGAGAATAAGCTTGATGGGGTAATTAAGATAGCGGTGACAACAGAATAAAAAATGACCTCCTTGTATTTGGCGATACCATTTGCAAGGAGGTTTGTGTTTTGCTGCTTAAGTTTTAACTTAATTCATTTTATAATAATCCGTAAACGACCATTAACAATCTTTTGAAATCTCTTTCCAGAAAGCACCGACGGATATTGCGATAAGAAAAATTGCCCACATATTCAGCACCTCTTAAAATCCGATTTTTGCTTTTGTTTTTGGTTTGTTGTTACCCGATTCCTTTTCCTTGACGGGCGGAGCATCTTTATCGCATTCAACTTCTTCGGGTGAAAGCACAAGTGCGATAACGCTTGAATGGGTGATAAACATTGTCTGAGCATATGCATAATCATCAATTTTGTCGTAGAGTCTGCCTGCGCTGACCGTACCCGCATAAACGGTGTTTGTGCTATTGGCAACATAGCCGATTGTGTCGATAGCGGGAAGCTCGGCGCGGATTGCTTCTTCGTCATAATCGTTGTCATCTTCTTTGACAATTCTGAAAATCTTGCCGACCTTGAACGGCTTCATCCCGAAATAACTCTTGACTCCTGTGATTGTGATAAAAACGTTTTCCATAATATGTTCCTTTCTTCTCAAATATCCGAACTTCACTTTGGCAATTAACGTATCCTATGACTATATAATAAAACTTTTGGTGTCCCATAAAACTCCCTTTAACAGATATTCAAAGGATAATATGGCAGTTTTTTATCAGCGAAAATTCACTTTTTGCGAGTAATTTGCAGTTTGAAGCTGTAAAGTAATCCGTGTGACTCGGGTTTTTATTGTAAAATATTTTCCTGTATGATATAATGAATCCAATTGAAAAGGGAAGGAGAAACTGTAAAAATGAGCATAATTACAAAAATCGTTTCCGTTTCAGTTGCGGTGTTGATTCAGCTTTGTGCGCTGACGGGACTTCCTTTTCTTGGCAGAGAAACTGAAATACCCGTTGATTTCAACGAAGGCGGAGACCCGTTTATGGTTGAGGACGGCGGATACACATATTATATGTATACGCTCAATGACCGCATCGATATTATTAAAACCGCATCGCCCGAAGATACTGCCGAGATTGAACTCAAAACCGTTTACACAACGGGTCAAAACGGTGTAAAAGACAATATCTGGGCACCCGAAATATTCAGAATCGGCGAAAAATGGTATATACTTTCATGTGGCCTTTTTGACAGCGAAACCGTGCCGAGAGGTGTTATGCCATACGGCAACGCTGACGACGGTCACGGCGATTATTACCGCTACGGCTTTGTGCTTGAGAGCAAAACCGATGACATTATGGGTGAATATGAATTCAAGGGAATTCTTGCTCCCGACGGTCTGAACAATATCGACGGCACATATTTCAAACATGGTGAAAAGCTCTATTACGTCTGCTCGGCTTATCTGAATATCGGACATCAGTGCATTTATATTGCCGAAATGGAAAATCCTTACACACTCAAGTCAGCTCAGAAAGGCGCAATGATTTCGGAGCCCAGACATTTCTGGGAAAAAAGAGGCTGGTGGGTCAACGAAGGACCGGCGGCACTTTATAAAGGTGACAGCTCATATATAGTCTATTCCGCAAGCGGTTACAGCTCAGGCGGATACTGCATGGGAATTCTGACCCTTTCCGGTAATGACCCGATGAATCCCCGTTGCTGGGTCAAGAGTGCAATACCGTTCTTCAGTAAAAACACAACAGCAGGTCTATATCACACGGGTCATTGCAGTTTTCTTTATCGTGACGACGGTATTTATATGGTGTTCCACGCAACGGACAGCAAAGATTTCGGCGCAAAACGACGCTGTACTTATATCAGAAAACTGAATTTCATCGGCGATTTCCCTGTTTCAGTGTGAATAATTTATACACAGAAAAAGCCTGCACGAAATAATCCGTGCAGGCTTTTTTGATGTTGATAGTCCAAAACTGTTGATATGTAAGAGCTTTACTCAAACCATTTCTCTGAATTGAGCATAGCGGAAATGTAGTTTTCAGACTGTGTCAATTTTGCATTATTTTTTTGATTTTATCTGCGTGAAAATTATATGACCTATTGCTTTTGCGCCTTTTGTTTTCGGTCATTTTTTCTCTCCTCGAAATTTATATAAAGGTATTCTGACAAAACTTACGGCATAAATCAAATCGTAAAACCGTCTGTGATGAATTGCGAAAAATTATTCGGCATTGTTTGCTCTTATTTCTTCAAGTTCCTCAAGAATTTTTGCGTGCTGTTTTTCGTCAAGTGAATAGCCGTGGATAGGCAGAGCCTGAAGAACGCAACCTATAGCGGGAACAAAGGTGATAAGAACAAGCATTGCTGACGTGATTTCGGGATATGCCGTTGCAAAATTGAGAGTGTAATCAAGACCCTGTGCGGAGGCGTTTGCAATATTCTCGGTGAGGGTGTTGATTGTTTCTGTGTAATTAACCGCTGAGAAAATAAGGTTTGTTACAATTGCGGTGATTGCAGCAGTAAGCTTCGATGTGAAATTAAGACCTGAGAAGAAAACACCGTCGTTTCTCTTGCCTGTCTTATGCTCCATATAGTCAACGCTGTCGGCAATCATTGTTGTGTTATATACTGTTGAGAAGCCTGTGAGGAAGCCTGCAATGAAGAGCATAACCATAAGGAACAGAATATGCTGATAGCCGACGAAGAAAATAAGTATGTATGGCACTGTGTTGAGATATGATGTTACAAGATAAACTCTTTTCTTGCCGAATTTTTTTGCAACCGACGTGCTGATATTCATTGCAATTATCATGCCGATAAGGAAAGCTCCGCCCATTTTTATGAGCCAGAGAGTTTCGTCACCGCCGTTACCGAGCACCCATTTGCAGAAATAGATGCCTGCAGTCATAAGGATTGTTTTAGTGCAGCCAAGAATATTTGATGCCAGAGCACGCAGGAAAAGCTTGTTTTCCCACATAAGCTTGAGATTTTCTTTAAGACCTGTATCCTTTTCTTTGGGAGCCTGAGTGATTCTTTCGCGGATAAATGCAAACGGAAGGCGGAAAAGAATGCCGCCAAACATAGCAATGGCAATAACAGCAAGCAGATAACCCTGCGGTTCTGAAAAATATGCAAGGTCAGAATTTGCTTTTCCTGTGTTTGCAAACAAGCCAAGGTCAATTGCGCCGAGAGCGTCCTTGATCGGATAGAAGCCTACGATTACAATACTGCCTACGCTTGAAATTGTTCGGGCGGCAGAGATAAGTTTTGCTCGCTTCTGCTCATCGGGAGTCATAAGAGAAGTAACACCCCAAAGAGGAATATCACCGAGAGTGTAAAGAGTTTCCCAGAGCAGGAAGCTGATTACAACATAGGCGATTTTAATACCCATCGGAAGGCTGTTGATGGGCATGAACATAAGAATTGTTGTGATTGCTATGGGGATAGGAACAAATTTCAGATAAGGTCTGCACTTGCCCCAACGGGTATGTGTTTTGTCAACAACGGTACCCATAATGATATCGTTGATGCCGTCCCACACTCTTGAAATGCCCATAATTGCGCTTACGGCTATCGTGGGAATGATCAGTATATCGGTATAGAATACCTGAAGCACGGAGCCGATGATGGCATAAATTACGTTCTGACCGAACATACCTGCAAGGTAAACGTTGCGTTCTTTGTTGGAATAATCACCGATGTCTTTTGTGGCATTCGGGAAAGACCAGCAAAACAGTTCTTTCATTTTGTTTTTCATTCTGCACACCCCAAACTTTTTTGATAATTTGATAATATCATACGTGTCAGCAATATTCAAGATTATTATTTGCATTTGGAATTATTATATGGTAATATATGATTATATTGGGAAAGGAAAGGCACTTCTGGTGCCGTGAATGATTATGGGAAAGAAAAAACACGTTCATACCATAGCTACAGCTCACCTTGACACCATCTGGAACTGGGACTTTGAAAGAACGGTTAAAAACTACATTCCGCAGACTCTTAACTGGAATTTCCATCTTTTCAAAAAGCTCCCTGAATATGTGTTTAACTTTGAGGGTGCATACAGATATGAACTTATGGAGGAATATTACCCCGAGCAATTTGAAAAGCTTAAAGAATACGTTGCAAAAGGCAATTGGTATCCTTGCGGTGCAGGTTGGGAAAACGGCGATGTAAACGTACCTTCGCCGGAAGCTCTTTTCAGAAACTTTCTTCTCGGTAATGAATATTTTAACGATAAATTCGGTATAAGAAGCCGTGACGTATTCCTGCCCGACTGCTTCGGATTCGGCTATGCTCTGCCTTCAATTGCAAGGCACTCAAATCTTTATGGTTTCACAACTCAGAAGCTGAGTTGGGGAAGCGCCTACGGACAGCCTTTTGATATAGGCAAATGGTACGGACCTGACGGCAAATACATTATCGCAAGCATTAAAATGCATAACTACGTTGCCGTTCTCGACAATCTTCGCAAAAACAAGGCAATCAAAGAAAAACTTGCGGAGAGTGAAACCCACGGTCTCAATGCCACCGAGATTTTTCACGGTATAGGTGACAGAGGCGGCGGACCTCTGCCGATTTCTATCAGAAACCTTCGTAAAAATATGAAGAAGAACGATAAGTCGGATATAATTGTTCATTCTTCGCCGTCTGATAAAGTTTTCAAGCAGATTATGACGGAGATGACTGAAGCTGACCGTGATAAACTGCCTTTGTGGAACAATGAATTTCTTCTGACCGACCACGGCACGGCAGGCTATACCGCAAGGGCAATCAGCAAGCGCTGGAACAAACGCGGCGAAGAGCTTGCCGATATGGCAGAAAGAGCCGCCGTAACCGCAGAATGGCTCGGCACGGCAAAGTACCCTCAGAAAGAACTTAACACCTCGTGGAAAAGAATAATCAACCATCAGTTCCACGATGATTTACCCGGTACATCCGTTCAAAGAGCATATCTGCGCTCGTGGAACGACTACGGTCTTTCACTTAATCAGCTGGCTCACGAATACGAAAAGAGCGTTTCTGGTGTTGCTTCAATGCTTGACACGTTGTTCTGCAAAGGTATTTCCGTTGTTGTCAACAATCATATGGAATTCAGAAGAAAGAGCTGTGTTACCGCAACTCTTGACGGCGAATACAAATATATTTCCGTTTGCGATTATGACGGAAATGAAATTCCGTCACAGATTTCTTCAATCAGCAATGGCAAAACAACAATTGCGTTTATTGCCGATATGCCGCCGCATTCATATTGCGTTTTCGATGTTACCGTGAGCGAAGCTCCTTCTGCGGTTAAAACAGAACTCAAGGTTTCTGAAAAATCTCTTGAAAACGAGCGTTATACCGTCACTCTTAATGAAAACGGAGATATCGGCTCGATATACGACAAAGAAATCGGCAAAGAACTGCTCAAAGAGCCCATCGTTCTCGGAATTTTTGATAATTATGTAGGCGGCTGGTTTTATCCTGCCTGGGAAATCAAATACAAGCAATCAATAAGAAATCACAACAGAATCGCAAAGCTTGTTAAATCAAGAATAATCGAAGAAGGACCTGCAAAATGCACAATTCAGGTTATTCAGCAATGCGATGATTCTATTTTCACAAATAATATTTCACTTTCAGCAGGTTCAGATATGGTTGAAGTTCAGTGCGAATTTGACTGGAACAATCAGAGAACGCTTTGCAAAAACGTTTTCAGCTTTGCCTGCTCAAATGAAGAAGCAACCTTTGATATCGGTCTCGGAGCAATAAAAAGAGGTAACGCAAAGCCCGAAATTTATGAAGTTCCTGCACAGAAATGGGTTGACTTAACCGATAAAAATGAAGAATTCGGCGTTTCCGTTTTAAGCGACTGCAAATACGGTTGGGATAAATTTGCGGATAACACTCTGAGAATGACGGTTATTCTCACACCTCTCAACAACTCAAGACCCGCATCCGTTCAGAGCATGATGGACCTCGGTCTTAACCGCTACGGTTATGCAATCTGTGCCCATAAGGGTGCGGACAAAGAGAGAGTACAGGCGGCCGCCCGTGAATTCAGCGCTCCCATGGCGGCTTTTGTTGCCGATAAACATACGGGTATTCTCGGCACTTGCTACAGTTTTGCAAATATTTCCGACAGTGAGATTATCATCCGAGCAATCAAGAAAGCGGAAAATTCAGATGAAATTGTTGTCAGAGTAAACGAAGGCTGCAACAAAGCTCATAAAAATGTAAAATTATCGCTTGGCAACGGAATAGTTTCCGCCCGCGAAATTTACGCATCTGAAGAGCATATCAGTGAAGCAGAAGTTAAAGACGGAGCACTTGTGTTTGATATGAATCCTTATGAAATCAGGAGCTTTGCTTTAACTCTTGCGCCTATGGATAATAAAGGAAGTGCTGTTCCTTCTTTATCTGTTGAGCTTCCGCTTAATACAAAGGCTTTTTCTTCAAATCAGTCACGTTCGGGCAACGGTATTCACGGCAAGAATTACACAATTCCCGAAGAGCTTGTTCCGAATATCATCACAAGCGGCGGAGTTGATTTTGCCACAAATAAAGGCAAATATGATTCTTTGCTTGCTGACGGTCAGACAATTGCTCTTGACAGCGGATACAACAAGCTTGTTATTCTTTGCGCAAGCCTTGACGGTGACAAGGAGTATTCGTTTGACGTTGACGGCAAACCCGTTAAAATCAAAGTCAGCGACATCGAAGAAAGACCCTTCGCCTGGGATTTATACGGCATGAAGCGTACGGCGAAAATCAAGACCGACGTTCTGGGATGGGAATGCACCCACACCCACTCTGCAAACGGTGATGATTATGCACATCAGCTTTTCTTCTTTAAGTATGAGATAGAAACTAACGGCGCAAAATCAATTAGGTTGCCCTGCGATAAAAATTTATTTATCCTTGCCGCAACACAAATCAAAACGGATAGCGAATGCAAATGCGTCATACAGCTTTATGATACGGTTGAGCCGAGAGAATTCAACTTTAAGCTTAAAACTCTGAAATCAAAGCTTAACTATATCTACAGAAAGGCAATCGCTTACGTCTGGAGAATTGATGACGTTGGCAGAATTATTTATCTTCATTACAGACCGTAAGAATAGCTGCGCAAAAAAATTACCGTCCGACACATTATGTATCGGACGGTTTTTTATTATACACAGAAAAGTGCAATATATTGAAAAGCTGTATCTGCAAAAGAAATCGGCTATGCAATATGTTCAACTTCTGTCAGGCTTTAAATTCACCGTTTTTCAACGGAGTTTCCGGGATTTATAAAATAATTACAGGGAAAAACAGAGAGTTGAAGAAATTTTCGATTGTATTAAACAGATTTCTGAAGAAGTTTGCAATACGTTCAAAAATTGTAAACTGTCTGTCGCTTTCAACGGTAATTTCAAATTCTAAGCCAACATATTCAACAACAACGTCTTCTTCGGGCATCCAATCGCTTGTGTATGAGTAAACTTCTTCGCCGTTTACGTAGCTGTCAAGATAACCTGAAAGAACATGGCCTTCTTTAGCTGTAAGATAAACGATGATAATGTATGTTTCGCCCAACTTAAACTGACCGTCAACAAAATCGTAGTTTTCATCGTAAACGAAAACGGCAGGATCACCGTAGTTATCTTCAAACTCAAGAGTATCTGTGATTACCTGAATATATTTTTCGTAATCTTCAAAGAAAACTCCGCCGAGGTCGGAATCGATTGTGATTTCAGCTTTTTCAACACATTCACCTGTGTAGGGCTCAGCGTTGATTTTGTAATTGTAAAGATAAATGTCAACATATTCAACCGTGCCGTCATCAGATTCGTAACTGTTCAGGATGAAATCGTCTGTTCTTTTGCCGTTTACTGTTACATATTTGATGGAATCGCCAAAAGCATAACCGTCTGAAACTTTCAGATAAATATAGATGTCATATGCAACGTCATCTTCCATAGCATCATAAACGAAATCACCTGTTTCATAATCATAAACTGATACGGTTGATGAGCCTTCATCGTCATCATACTCAAGACCTTCTGTTTTGATGGCAATAAAATCTGCATAGTCGTTATAGGTCATTCCTGCTTCGATACTTACATCAACAGAAATCTCGCTGATTAATGCATCTTCGGCATATGCGGCAACGGAAAAGATGCTGAATATCATTGCGAGGGAAAGTAAAACGGACAAGAATTTTTTGGTTTTTAACATTTGTATCACCTTTCCTTTCTGTAAATAAATTCTATCATTAGAATTAACAGAATGTCAAGAAAAAATTGGTATTGCAGCAGCAAGGCACGTCAAACAAAAAAAGCCGCTCATCGAGCGGCTTTGATTTATCTTACGGTTTTTTGACCGATATGTTGAGTCCAAGGGCGCAAACTGCAAGAATCAGCAGCATTGCGAAAGGTGCGGTGTAACCGCCAAACTGTGCGAGAAGACTGTTGCTGAAGTTTGCAATGAATGCGGCAACAATGAGGTTGAAGTTCATCAGGCTGTAGTTTACCGAGAAGTGCTTCTGTCCGTAGAACGATGATGCAAAAGCAGAGGTAACCGTGGGGCAGGAGCCATAAGAAATGCCTGTGAGGCAAAGACCGATAATGCAAACAGGCAACGAATGAAGCTGAACTGCAAGCAGGGTTATACCTGCGGCAACAATGGTGAGAACGTTTGCCGAAATCATTGTTGTGCGGCGTCCGAGTGCATCATAGAGCGCACCTGTGAGAATTCTGCCGATGCCGTTGAAAACAGAGAGAACACCGACAAGCGTAACTGCAAGTGCGGGTGCGGCATCAACCGAAATAACAAGATCTCTTGCAAAGCTGATAACCGAGTTACCGACTGCGGTGATGAATGCCATGCAGGCAAAAGCTCTCCAGAAAGTGAAGCTCTTAAGCATTTCTTTGGTTGTGAAATCGCGGCTTTCAAAAGCTTCTTTTTTAACGCTTTTGCTTGCCTTGGGGGCGGGGAGTTTATCCTCTGCAGAGGGCTTGCGCAGAACGATACCTGCGGCAACAAGAACAGCCGCAATCACTGCACCGATAAGAATATAAGTTTTGCTCACACCAAAATCAGGGTTTGCAAACAACGCATTTATCACGTTGCCCATAAGCAGAGTACTGATGCCGAAGCCCATCATAAGGCAACCCGAGCAAAAGCCCTTTCTGTCGGGGAACCAGGAGCAAACTGTTGAAACAACAACGTTATATGAAATGCCGATGCCTGTACCTGCGAGAATAGCATAGGTTATATAAAGTAGCCACGGAGCGGATTGTGCGTTGAGAAGACCTGTTGAAACAAAGCCTGCACCAACCAGCAGACCTGCAACGATGAGGGTGGGCTTAACACCGATTTTTTTGCAGATAAGGCTTCCGAAGAATGCACCGAGGCAGAAGAAGCACATTGTGAGTGTGAAGTTAAGTGAAAGAACGCTTTCGGCAAAACCGAAATCCTCTTTAAACGGAACCTTGAGAATTGACCAGGCATAAAGCACGCCCGAGAAAAGCATTGCAAAAACGCCTGCGGCAAGATAGAGCCAACGCTTTTTCAGATTGTTTTGACCTGACATAAGAAAACTCCTTAAAATAAACTTTCATTAGTATAACATAATTTTTTGCAGGTTTCAACATTTAAATAGCTGAAAAAACCGCTCGGAGTTACCCGAGCGGTGCAGATTAGTTGAATCAGAACAAACAAAAATCAATCATTTTTGTTGTTTTGTTTCATAAGATTCAGAATATCGCGCGTGTTTCTTTCGTTGGCGGATGTTTTCACAAGCAGCTCACCGAAACCGTATAAAAGCCACGTGGAAACAAGAGCAACAAGCGGACCTGCTAAAATAATAAGCAAGCCAATCAACAGGGAATCTAAGTCCTCAAACAAAAAAACCAGTCCGGTGATTACAGCGGCAACGGATTCGAGAACAAAAATCCATTTCGCCCAACTTTTGATTTTCTCGCCGATGTTTTCATATAATCCGTCAAGCAATCCGTGGGTGTTGACAGGTTGTCTGTAAGCTACGGGAGCCGAAGGAGTTTTAACAGGTTTAACAAAACTGTTCGTCGCAGAAGGCGTGTTTGAGTTTGGTGCAATCGGAGTGCGCGGTTTGACAGAAGATACAGTCTGAACAATATTGAGCCGTGCCGCGTCTGAGGCATAAGGAAAGTTTTGCGGGTCTGAAAAATAGCTGACAGCTGCAGGGTCTCCCGAAAAAGCTTTGTTATACCTGTCAATGCAGTCCTTGCACAAAGAAACTCCGAAACGAAGATCTGCCGAAGGATTTTGCTGACATAATTCACAGATTCTTTTTGCCATATATATTCTCCTTTTGGGTATGATTCAAGCAGTTTTAGAAACTGAAAATATATTCTTCATCAGCCTGTGTTTCAAAGCAAAGGGTGTTGCCGTTTCGTGCAAAAGAAACTGCAGAGCCGTCGGCTTTAACAACGGATTTTATTGCATCGCTCTCAACGGTGCATTTTCTGCCTGCAAGGCTTTTGATTTTAAGTGAAGCTACCTTGCCGTTTTTAAGCTCTGAAGAAACAAGGAATGCACCGTCTGCACGCAGATTTTCAAACGATGCAGGCGAGCTCTTATCCCAGCAGGGGAAAAGGCGGATTATGCCTTCGTGGCTTTGCATCAGCATCTCGTTGATGGTTGCAGGTACGGTTGTGAGATGCTCAACGCCGCCGCCGTGATGGCGGAAAAGCCTGTTGGGTAAGCCGAAGGTTTTGATATTCTGCTTCAGACCTTCGATAACAAAAGCAGGGTCAACGCCGATTCTTGCACCGGCAGGCAGATATGAATTCGAGCCGTTATCGTCAAGTCGCCTGTCGTTGATGAAATATGTGTTTCTTGCAATTTTAAGGGTCTTTTCGTCTGATGAAAGACCGATTTGCGAGGCAGGATAAATATGCTGAAGACCAACGGTGTTGTCATCTCTCCAGCGGATACCTCTTTTGGAGTAGCGGTAGCACTTTTTGCCTTTCTTTATAAAGGTGGGGAAATCGCTCAGATTCTTATTGATATCTTCCCACAAAGCGTATTTTTCGCTGTTAAGACCAAGCTCTTTAGCCATATCGTAAATGCCTTGGAAAAGGAGCTTAACAAGACCGAGAGAATTGATTGCGTTAACGGCTTCAATCTGACCCTTGTGAGTGATATATCTGAATTTTTCGCATCTGTAATAAGGGATTTCGTGTGCGGCATCGTTTTTGATAAGGTATCTGCCGTTTTTCTTAACAAGATAATCCTCCCAGAAAGCGGCTGTGTTAAACACGAAATCATAATAGTTTTCGCGTGCGTAGTCCTTATCATAGGTTGCAAACCAATGCATAATCGGAATCAGGCAGGTGTAAGCCGCATGGCTTTTCTGACCGAGGAAAAGAATTCCGTGCTCTTTGCAACCGGGCAATGAATAAACGTCAAGGGCTTTGGGGCCGAAACTTACGGGGAAGGCATAACCGCCGCAACCGAAAAGCTTTGCGAATCTTGCGGCTTCGTCCCTCATTTCGTTAACAGGGGTCATATAGCCGTCAAAAAGCTCGGGGTGGTTTGAAGAGAAAACGCAGTAATAGGGAGCTTCATAGTTATAATTCAGATGATAATCGCCCGCCCAGGGGAAGAAGTCATCTGTAACAAAGTTGCCGAAAAGTCCGGGAGGAAATTCCTTGTTGCCCATACAGCCTGCAAGGTGATAAAGGCTTGAATTATAAAAGCTCTCGATTTCTTTGTCTTCAAGAGTAACCTTTGAAGCGGAGAAGAAATTTTTCCATTTTTCTTCTGTTTTTGATTTGTCACCGTCATAGTCGCAGGCAGAAACCGTATCAAAGCTCTTTTGTTCATAATTTTCGGCATCAAAATTGGATACAACAGAAATGCCGTAGCGTGTTACTGTGCACTCGCCGTCTGTGCGTGAATCAAGTTCGCGCAGGCAAAGGCTTACCGCTGATTCACGAACAAGGTTTTCGCCCTCAAACTTGCGTGTGTAGCATTTAATGCCGTTATCTTCGGATGAGGTGTTTTTGGATTCGCAGGTATCGGGAAGCTCAATTTCAATCATCGGAGCATCGCCCGATGATTTGATTTCAAGATAAATTACGTTTTGGGGCGCAATGAAAAATTCAATTTCTGCATTGCCGAAGCGACATTCAAGCAGACCTTTATCAAAATACTGCCTGATATTATATTCAGCCAGATCGATGTCGCTGATGCGAATAATGCCAACGGTTTTTATGCCACCGCCACCGCGCGCACCTGATGCAAACTTCCAGAAATCGCATTTTGAAATATGAAGCAGAAGTCCCTTTTCGTCATTATCAAAAACAACGCCGAGATCACCGTTGCTGCAGAATGCGCCTGCAGGAATTTTATAAAGTATTTTGCCGTCAACGGTGTTGTTGGGCGCTGAAGTTATTTCGTTTAAATATGTATTCATAATAATATCACCAACCTCGATAGCATTATAAATGTTTTGCAAGATTAAATCAAGAGAAAACACCGCTTTTTTGAGCGGTATAAAGCGTAAGACTTTGCATAGCAACTGTCAAACGCAAGCAAAAGCAAAAACAGGGTTATCTCTTTTGGAGAGGCAACCCTGTTTTTATAAAAAGAGCCGACAGAAACAAAAGGAAGGTTAATTGAATGAATTTTGAGTGAGTGAAAGTTTTTATGCGTTTGTCGGCTCATTTTTAACTTATGCGGCGTCGCAATCACCGATAAGGCGGAGCGCAACGGGTTCGGGGTCGGGAGATTCAAACCTGTTTTCGGGTTCTTCAAAAGGAACATCGGTATCGTCACCGAGCAAAAATTTATAGATGCAGTTCAGAAGTTTCATAATTTTTTCTCCTTTGCGTTTCGTTCTGTCTTTATTATAGCGGGGCAGATGTACCATAAAACGGACTTTTAATGTAAAAAATAAAAAGTCTGCAAAAAAGCAGACTTTTTGAATATTAAAACGCTATAAAAACAGTTGCCGCAAACGCAACAAGGGCGGCGACGATTGTTTTTGCCGAGGGTTTTTCTTTGCGTATAACGCTGATGAGGGTTGAGAAAAACATTGTTCCGCCCGTTGTTATCGGGAACTGCACCGAAGCGGGCAGGGCGGTGAGGGTTATCAGACAAAACAGGTTGCCGATTCCGTTGCAGACCGCATAGCTTGCGGCGCAACCGAGTTCCTTGGGCTTAAGAACGGGCAATTTTTTGTTAACGATAAGGTGATAAACCGCGCAGGCAACAACAACGCAGACGTTGACAGTTGCCATAAAGCTGAAGCTGTCAACTGCAAGCTCGGGCTTCGTTTGATGAATGGTTGAGATAACACCAACCGTACCGTTGAGAACAAAAACCGCAAGGTAATATTTCATATTGCCCTTGTTCTTTTTGCCTTTTTCAAAGCTCATTGCCGTTGCGATTGCGATAAGAACAACGCAGATTATCTTTGTTGGGGTAACAGCTTCATTGCGGAAGAGGATTCCGTAAGCAAGAGGCAAAAGCATACCGCCGAGCATTGCGAAGATTGAAAAAACCGAAAGGTTTGCCGTTTTGAATGATTTCAGGCTCGCAAAACTGTAACCGAGCACAACCGCAGCATATAAAGCCGCCATAAGAAGCGAAAACCAGGTTATATTCAGATGGAATTTGTTGAGCGAAAGCATTATCACAAAAGATATAGCGTGAAGATAGAGCGAAAGAGTGATTGCAGAATCCGTTCCGTCACCTCTGCTTTTCTGATACATCTGGTTAAATAAAAACTGCATTGCAAACAAAAGCGCCGCAGTTGCAAGCATACCGTAATACATAAAAAACCTCCGTATAAATCTGAAATACATTTTATCAGCATAGCTTGCTTTTTGCAATAATTAATTGTTAAAAATTATATTTAACGAAAGATAAGGGCTGCTCCGAACGAAGCAGCCCTTTGAATTATCTTATAAAGTCAAGCACAAACGAGAAAATATCGCTGAGAGTTGTGCTTATCGCGCCCATATCCTTACCTGTAATCTGTTCAATAAAGGAAAGAACAAAAGTGGGGATATCGCTGAGCATTGCAATGATTACGAGCATTTAAAAATCTCCTTTTAATTATAATCTTTCATATATTCGCCGTGCGCTTCGATGAGTTCATCAACCATAGCTTTGATTTCGTCAATCGAAAGCTCTGCGGCGGTGTGGGGCTCGAGCATAGCCGCCATATAGATATCTTCGCGTTTTTTGGTGACTGCGGCATTGATTGTGAGAAGCTGAGCGTTGATGTTTGTCATATTCATTGCGGCAAGCTGAACGGGGAGTTTGCCAACGTGGCAGGGATTGCAGCCTCTGCCGTCAATAAGGCAGGGAACTTCAACGCAAGCGTCTGCAGGCAGGTTATCGATAAGACCTGTGTTGAGCACGTTGCCGCCGATTTTATAGGGATTACCTGTTACGATAGCTTCCATAATGTATGAGGCATATTCGCCCGAACGCTCGTGAGTAATTTTGCCATCGGCAATGATTCTTTCTTTTTCTTCTTTCCAGCCCTTGATCTGCTCTATGCAGCGGCGGGGATATTCATCAAGCGGAATATTATATCTCTCGATGAGCTCGGGATATTTTGATTTGATGTAGAAGCAGTTATATTCTGAGTTGTGCTCACTGGATTCTGTGCAGTAATAGCCGAAGTTTTTGATATATTCATATCTTACCATATCGTGATGCTTTTCGTTTGCATTCTTCTCGGCGGCTCTGCGACGGATTTCGGGATAAAGGTCGTTGCCGTCCTTATCCTGAATTTCAAGCAACCAACCCATATGGTTGATGCCTGCGATGAGCTCTTTTCTGCCCTCAAGCTTATCTTCCATATCAAGGTTTTTGAGAAGATCTCTTGAACAGCTCTGAACGCTGTGGCAAAGACCGATTGTTTTGATTTTTGTGTATCTCTGCATATAACCGGTGAGGATTGCCATGGGGTTTGTGTAGTTAAGGAACCACGCATCGGGGCAAACCTCTTCCATATCGTTTGCAAAATCCTGAAGAACGGGGATTGTGCGCAGACCTCTCATAATACCGCCGATACCGAGAGTGTCGGCAATAGTCTGGCGCAGACCGTATTTCTTGGGTATTTCAAAGTCGATGATTGTGCAGGGGTCATAAAGACCAACCTGAATAGCGTTAACAACGAAATCCGCACCGCGAAGGGCGTCTTTTCTGTTTTCAACGCCGCAATATTTTTCAATCTTTGCGCGGCCTTCGTTGATGTTATTGTTGATTGCGTTAAGGATAATGAAACTGTCTTCAAGTCTTTCGGGGTCGATGTCATAAAGAGCGATGGTGCTTTCACGAAGAACGGGTGTGCACATACAGTCACCCAAAACGTTTCTTGCAAAAACGGTGCTGCCTGCACCCATAAATGTAATTTTAGGCATAATAAAACTCCTTTCGGATTTCAGATGAGCGTTTAACGCTTAAATTCAATATAGCATATAAAAAACACTTTTACAATAGAAAAATAATTTATTATTCTTTCGCTTTACAAACGAAATCTGATTTGCTAAAATGGCATTAAAAGGAAGGAGAGATGAAAATGAAAAAAATCATTTCGCTTGTAACTGCAATTCTTATGGTTTTCCAGCTCGGTGCCTTTGCCGTTGCAGATTTCAATGCACCTGCACTCTCAGAAAACGAGTGGAGCAACCGTTACAACTCACTCAAAGACGATAACACTCTGCCCATGCTTTGCGTTGGTGCAGATGAAACGCAGGTCAGCCTTTGCTGGCACGCTGATAAAGAGACCGCAGTTGCACAGGTCAAGCTTGCAAAGAATGCGGCGATGGACGGCGCAACAATTTTTGACGGTGAAAAAACCGATGCCGAAACCGAAGAACAGGTTGTTTGCAGAGTAACCGTAACAGGTCTTGAAGAAAACACAACCTATTATTATCAGTGGTATTCGGATAACGGTTGGAGCGAGGTCTGCAAATACGAAACAAAATCTTTCGGTGACCACAAGGCTCTTGTTATCGGTGACATTCAGATTGGCGGTCAGACGGAAGATTCAGAGGTTCAGATGCAGAACGGCTACACCTGGAACAGCGTTCTTGCTGAGGCTCTTTCAAAAAATCCCGACGCAAGCTATATGCTTTCGGCAGGTGACAACACCTCCACAGGCAAAACCGCCGCTGAATGGCAGACTCTTCTTATGCCCGAAGCGCTTCGTGAACTTCCTCTTGCCCTTGCAATCGGCAACCACGATAAAAAGGGTATGATGTATAACTATTACACCAATATGCCCAACGAATATTACGGCAATTATTTTGAAGGTCTTGACAGAGATTTCTGGTTCCGTCACGGCGACGTGCTCTATCTTGTTTTTGACGCTTGCTCACCTGCAGCGGCAGACCACATGGCAATGGCAAAAGAAGCGGTTGAAGCAAACCCCGATGCAAAATGGCGAATCGGCGTTATGCATCAGGCACTTTTCGGACCCGGTTACAGTGTGCTTGACCCCGAAACCTCAATTCTTCTCAACGCAGTTTTCAGCCCGATTTACGATTCCTTTGACCTTGACCTTGTTATCAACGGTCACAGCCATCTTCAGGGTCGTTCACATTTCATTTATGAGAGCACAGTTGTCGGCAAAGCAGAAAGCGGCGGCACTTATACCGACCCCTTCGGTACCGTTTATCTTAACACAAACGCAATCTGTGACCAGAACAGCTTCAGCGCATCATCACCCTATACCGCTTACAGTTTCTATGAAAACGACGTTACAACTTACACATCGCTTGATTTCAAGGGCGACACACTTGTTATTGAAACAAGACGTGGTGATAACAGCGAGCTTCTTGACAGCCTGACTCTTAAAAAGACAAAGGATTTCAAGGATGACGGCATTCTGCAGAAGCTTCATCGCTTCATCTATAAGTTTGTTGAATTCCTCGGCATTGTTTACCAGAAAATCGATAACGTTGTTGTTGCCATCAGAGGCGGACATTTTTAAGTAAACAAAAACCTGCAGCAGAAAACTGTTGCAGGTTTTTTAATGTTTTGTAACAGATTGGTTATATTTATGTTGTAAAATAGCTCCATAAACAATAAAAAGGGGAATTATGGTGAAAACACTTAAAAAGCTTGTTGCGCTTGCAGTCGTGCTTGCGATTTTGATTCCGACGGTTATTTTTGGAATAAATTTTCACGTTAAATCAATTGCTTCGAAATTTATTCTTGAAGCTGACAATGTGAGTGGCGGCTACGATTGCATATTGATTCTTGGTTGCAAGGTCAACGGCGAAAGCCCGAGTCTGATGCTTCGCGACAGACTTTGGCAGGGTGTGGAGCTCTACGGTGTTGCGAGTGATAAGATTCTTATGACGGGTGACCACGGCAAAGAAGGATATGATGAGGTCGGAGTTATGAAGGCTTATGCAGAGGAGGCAGGTGTCCCCTCTGAAAATATCTTTGAAGACCACGCAGGCTTCTCAACCTATGAAAGTATGTACAGAGCGAAAGAAATTTTCAAAGCAAAGAAAATTCTGATTGTTACGCAGGAATATCATCTTTACAGAGCTGTCTATGATGCGAGAGCGCTCGGTCTTGATGCATACGGAGTTGTTGCAGAACCTTCAATGCATTATGGCGGACAGACCTACAGGGATATCAGAGAAGTTCTTGCAAGAAACAAGGATTTTATTTTTTCAATTTTTAAACCCAAACCCACATACCTTGGCGAAGCCATACCCATAAGCGGTAACGGCAATGCAACACAAGGATAAATTAAAAACAAAAAACCGCTGTGCAGTTGCCTGCATAGCGGTTTTGTTTTGCAAAAATGTTTTTACAAAAGTTAAATTATTTAATTTCAACCTTTGCGCCAACTTCTTCAAGCTTAGCCTTGATTGCTTCTGCGTCATCCTTTGAAACAGCTTCCTTAAGAGCCTTGGGTGCGCCGTCAACAACAGCCTTTGCTTCTACGAGGCCAAGACCTGTGATTTCACGAACAGCCTTGATAACCTTAACCTTTTCTGAACCAACTTCAGCAAGGATAACGTCGAATTCTGTCTTTTCTTCAGCAGCAGCAGCGCCTGCATCAACAGGACCTGCAACAGCTACAGCAGCAGCTGCGGATACGCCGAATTCTTCTTCTACTGCGTGAACGAGCTCTGAAAGCTCAAGTACTGTGAGTTCTTTGATTGTTTCAATCATTGCTGCAATCTTTTCTGATGCCATTTTATTTTCCTCCAATTAATAAAAGATTTTTAAAATTTAAAATTTGATTATGCTTCTGCGGGAGCTTCTTCAGCTGCAGCTTCAGCGGGAGCAGCTTCGCCACCGTTATCAACAATAGCCTGGATAACACGTGCGAAAGCAGCGATGGGTGCGTTGAATGCGTTGCAAACTGTTGCAAGAAGAATTTCTCTTGTGGGCAGCTTTGCGAGTGAATCGATTGTTGCTGTGTCAACAACTTTACCATCAAGATAACCGCTCTTAACGGAGAAGTTCTTGTGTGTGTCAGCAAACTTTGAAAGGATTCTTGCAGCTGCAGTGTGGTCTTCGGGGCTGATAGCGATAGCTGTTGTGCCTTCGAGAACGTTGCAAAGATCGTCAAGACCTACGTTCTTAGCAGCAAGACCAAGAAGAGTGTTCTTAACTACAGTGTACTTAATGCCTGCTTCACGGAGCTCCTTACGGAGTTTTGTGTCATCAGCAACGTTGATGCCTTTATAGTCAACAACAACACCTGCTACTGAATTCTGAAGCTGTTCAGTAAGTTCTGCAACAACCTGCTTTTTCTGTTCTAAAACTTTTGCGCTGGGCATTTATTTTCACCTCCGTTGGTTAAATAACATAAATTACAAAATTAAAAGCCCTTTCCGCACTCCGCAGAAAGGGCATAACATACTTATATTATAAAAATATCTGTATGCTTCCTCTCTCGGCAGGCGGTTAAATAACCTTTATGCGAAAAGCACCTGCTGTCTTAAAAAGAACAGCTTAGCTATGATAGCACACTTTCGCGCGCCTGTCAAGCTTTTTTTGAGTTTAATTTAAATTATGCTTCCTGAGCTGAACCAACCTTGTTGGGGTTGATCTTCACGCCGGGGCCCATTGTGGTGGCGAGAACGCAGGAACGGATGTACTGACCCTTTGCAGCAGCGGGCTTTGCCTTGATGATAGCATCAAGAAGAGTGGTGAAGTTTTCGCCAAGCTTCTCTGCGCCGAAGGAAACCTTGCCGATGGGGCAGTGGATGATGTTTGTTTTGTCAAGACGGTACTCAATCTTACCTGCCTTAGCTTCTGTAACAGCCTTAGCAACGTCGGGTGTAACTGTACCTGCCTTGGGGCTGGGCATAAGACCGCGGGGACCGAGAACCTTACCAAGACGACCAACGAGACCCATCATGTTGGGTGCTGCGATGCAAACGTCGAAATCCATGAAGCCTTCGCCCTGGATTCTTGCAACAAGGTCTTCAGCGCCAACAACTTCTGCGCCTGCTGCAGCTGCTGCATCAGCATCTGCGCCCTTAGCAAAAACTGCAACTCTAACTGTACGGCCAGTACCGTTGGGGAGAACTACAGCGCCTCTAACCTGCTGGTCAGCGTGACGTGAGTCAACACCCAGACGAACGTGAACTTCAACAGTTTCGTCAAATTTAGCACTTGCAGTCTTAACTGCAAGGTCAAGCGCTTCGTTAACGTCGTAGAGAGTTGCCTTATCTACGAGCTTTGCGCTTTCGATATATTTCTTTCCGTGTTTCATGTTAATTTTTCCTCCCAATCATTGTGGTTAATCGGATTTGTTCCTCCCACAGTATGCAATCAATCGGTTACGGTAACGCCCATTGAGCGAGCTGTGCCGGCGATCATGCTCATAGCAGCTTCAACGTTTGCTGCGTTGAGGTCGGGCATCTTCTGCTCAGCAATCTTGCGAACCTGTTCGCTTGTGATTGATGCAACCTTGGTCTTGTTGGGAACGCCTGAACCGCTTTCGATGCCGCAAGCCTTCTTGATAAGAACTGCAGCGGGCGGAGTCTTGGTGATGAATGAGAATGTGCGGTCAGCATAAACTGTGATAACAACGGGGATGATAAGACCCATGTCGTTCTTTGTTCTTTCATTGAATTCCTTTGTAAACTGCATAATGTTTACACCGTGCTGACCGAGAGCGGGACCTACAGGGGGAGAGGGAGTTGCCTTACCTGCAGGGATCTGAAGCTTAATAAAGCCTGTAACTTTCTGTGCCATAATTGCACCTCCATAAAAAATGTGGTAGTGGCGGTGTGTTAATATTCACACCTCCCACAGCATCCCGAGGGACACTATAACAAGACCGCATAGGGTCCGATTACCAAAAAATAAATTAAAGTTTCTTGACCTGATCTGCGGGGAATTCCATAGCAGCCATACGGCCCATGTGGAAATAGCGGATCTTTACGGTGCTGTTTTCAGCATCAATACTTTCAACCTCACCGATGGTGCCGTCAAATGCACCGCCGACAACGATTACTTCTTCGCCTTCCTCGAGGTCTATCTGGAACTTAACGGGTGCTGCGGGATTTTCTCCGTTTTCACCGTCTTCGTTGACATAGTCCTCAATATGGAACTGCTTTACTTCATCGTCAGTAAG
>JAZQYY010000024.1:0-2381 GCA_045633805.1 Acutalibacteraceae bacterium | reverse complement strand
AATTCTTCAACTGTTTCGGGTGTTACTGAGAAGAAAGCGTCGTCAACAGTTACGCAAACTCCCTGCTGGCATTTGCCCATACAAAATGTGCCGCCTAATTCTACTTTATCACCTAAATTATTTTCTTTAATAAGGTACTGAAGCTGTTCAACAACCTGACGAGAACCTTTAATATGGCAGGAACTACCGATACAAACTGTAATTTTCATCGTTTTAACACTCCTTATTCGTAATCAACAACATTTACCCAAGAAAGAAGGAATTCTCTTTCTTTCTCATTACCCTTAACTGACTGAGAAGCGGCAACTATAGGCATCCATTTCTGAACATACTGTTTTGCGGTATTGCTCTTTTGGCAGAACAAATCGAGATATTTCTTAGCACCTTCGATATCTCCATTGAGCCAGAAAAGAAGGTATGTTCTTGCAGCATCTGCTGAAGCATTACCTTGAGTAGCATGTGACCAGTCAAGAATATATGCTGTGCCGTCTTCAGAAATGATAATATTTGAGGGGTTGAAGTCACCGTGACAAACCTTGTTATGCTTCGGCATACCTTCAAGTCTTGTGTGAAGATCATAGCGAGTTGTTGCATCAAGCTCTGACGCACTAATTTTACGGTTCATTTTATCCTTAAGTTTGTTAAGAAGAGGACAAACCTTTGAGTGAACATCAAGCTGAAGGTCAACAAGCATTTCAATGTATTCATCTTTCTTTTCAACATCTTCATCCATAAGCTGCTGAAGTGTTTTGCCCTTAATGAATTCTGAAACAATAGCCCATTTGCCCTCAACTGTTGTTACTTCAATAATTTTAGGAATATTAAGACCTGTTTCTTCAATTCTTGCCTGATTTAATGCTTCGTTAAGAACATCTGCTTTTGAATAATCAGTATCAAAAACCTTAACGCATTTATCACCGTCACGGTAAATAGTTTTATTATTTCTTACTGCAATAACTCTATCAAGTTTCATTGTTTTTTCTCCTCTCTCTTACGCTTTTTTGCCTTTTGTATAGGGTGTTTTAACTGTATTTGCAGCCATACCTGTTGCAACATCTGCTGCTGTGGGCTTTTCTTTTTCTACGAAATGTTTGCCATAGTAAGCATTGAGATACATTTCTTTAAGTTCGCTCATAAGAGGATAACGGGGGTTAGCACCTGTGCACTGGTCGTCGAATGCCTGTTCAACCATTTCATCAAGATTATCAAGGAATACTTTTTCATCAATTCCGTAATCTTTGATTGTTTCCTTGATACCAACTGTTGATTTAAGGTCGTTAATTGCTTTAATGAGATTTTCAAGTTTTTCGGTATCTGTGTTACCGCCAAGACCGAGGTAATCTGCAATTTCAGCGTAACGAGCAAGAGTGTGGGGATGGTCATACTGTGAGAATGTACCCATTTTTGCAGGAGCTTCGCAAGCATTGAAACGGATAACTTCTTCAATCATAAGTGCGTTTGCAACACCGTGAGGAAGATGGTGGAAGGCACCGAGTTTATGTGCCATTGAGTGACAAATACCAAGGAATGCATTTGCGAATGCCATACCTGCCATTGTTGCAGCGTTTGCCATTTTTTCTCTTGCCTCAACGTCTGTCTGACCGTTTTCATAAGCACGAGGAAGATATTTGAAGATATTTTTAAGAGCCTGAAGTGCAAGACCGTCTGTGTAGTCTGTTGCAAGCATTGCAGCATAAGCTTCTACTGCGTGAGTTACAGCGTCAATACCTGATGCAGCTGTAAGACCTTTAGGAGCTGACATATGGAAATCGGTATCAATGATTGCCATATTAGGAAGAAGCTCATAGTCTGCAAGAGGATATTTCACGCCTGTCTGCTCGTCAGTAATAACCGCAAAAGGTGTTACTTCAGAACCTGTACCTGCAGAGGTGGGAACTGCGATGAAGTATGCTTTTTCGCCCATTTTGGGGAATGTATAAACTCTCTTACGGATATCAATGAAGCGCATTGCCATATCCATAAAGTCTGCTTCGGGATGTTCATAAAGAACCCACATAATCTTTGCGGCATCCATTGCGGAACCACCACCGAGAGCGATGATTGTATCAGGCTTGAATGCTGCCATCTGTTCAGCACCGCTCTTTGCGTTTTTAAGAGTGGGGTCGGGCTGAACATCAAAGAATGTTGTATGAGCGATACCCATTTCGTCAAGCTTATCTGTAATGGGTTTTGTGTAACCATTTTCATAAAGGAATGTATCTGTTACGATGAATGCTTTTTTTGCACCACGAACTGTGCGAAGCTCATCAAGAGCAACAGGAAGACAACCTTTCTTGATATAAACCTTTTCGGGTGCACGGAACCAAAGCATATTTTCCCTTCTTTCTGCAACTGTTTTGATATTTAAAAGATGCTTAACA
>JAZQYY010000023.1:0-56595 GCA_045633805.1 Acutalibacteraceae bacterium | reverse complement strand
GAAACGGTAAGCGTTAAGGCTTGTTGAGTCACGGCCGTATGTGAGATACCAGAAGTCCCATGTATCGGATTCTTCAAGGGGAACGTCATGGAAGTTTGTGTTAGTGTTTTCCATGAAGCCGGGGATGTTTCTTGCCCACTTTGTGGTGTACTTATAGTAGTTACCGTTAGCAGCGATATCAGCATGGTTTGTGTTGATAGGGCCGTCAAGGTTGCCGGGGTAGTTTTCTGTGGGATAATCTGCGTGGTCGGGGTCGTATGTGTCATCATAGCCAAGGCCTGTGTAGCCGTTGGTTACGTCGAAGAATGATCTTTCGAATACGAAGTAGGGGTTACCTGCACCCATCCACATGTTTGTCTTGTAGTAGAATTCTGCTTTAAGGGTCTGACCGGGGTTAACATAGTGGTCAGTGAGTTCCCATGCGCCTGCAGCATTCTGCTCATAGAATTCAAGACCGAGGTAAAGGAAGTAGTTACCACTACCATCTTCATAACCCATAGCCTTGAGTTCGTCCATGGATTTGATTGCTGACTCAGAGCCTGTGTGGCTTGTTGTGGGGCTCGGAAGAGCTTCAGCAGCAGCCTTGGGAGCAAAAATAGCACCCACGCCTGAGAACATAGTCAGAACCATAGCAAAAGCCATAACTAAACTGAGAATTCGCTTGGAATTTGACATTAGCTCATTTTCCTCCTTTTTAAATATATGCACACTTTTCGATGTGTCATAAGCCTAAGAGTAATTTGCAAAAGAGCCATTTCGGCATGGCCCGAAAAATCGGGCCACGCCTGTTAATTGGTTTTGTTGCTGATTATTTGTTAGGTTATTTTATTTGTGCTGAGGATTAATAGAAGATTGTTTCGCCTGTTTCCTGGTTAACATCACACTGGAAGGAGCTCATCTGGTTGATGATATCGGCGTCACCAACGTCGTACCATGCGTCACCTGTAACGTCAGCAGCAACTGCGTTATAGGAAGCGTTTGAACCGTCTGAGTTATACTGCCAGTCAGTCATGAATGCACCGTCAGCGATGATAAGGTCAGCGTCAGCTGTATCGATGAATGTATCACCGTTTACGTCACCGCGGATAACAACCTGATATGCTGCAAGAATTTCATCTGTTGTTTCGTTCTTAACGAGCATAAGAGTACCTGTACCGAAGCCAGCTTCTGTGGGAGTGATGTCAAGATAAACATTTACTCTGGAAGCAGGATCGAATACGTAGTCAAGTTCGTAATCGCTGATGCCTGTGCCGAGACCAAGGATGTAACCGTTGACCATAGCGCCGTCTTCACCGTAGGTGTTACCAAGGTAGTTCCAAACGAGATCAGAATCAACAAAAGGAGCAAAGAATGTATCCCACTGTGCTGTGTGGAAGAGCATCATGCCTCTGATTTCGTCAGGATTGCTGAGGGGATATTCGGGTTCAACTGCTGCTGAAACTGCTTCAAGAGCATTGAATGCTGCAAGAAGGTCGGTAGCAAGCTTGTCGATTTCTGCCTGATTTTCAGTGTTATCTGCAACACCTCTGTCGAAGTTTACAGCCTGTGTGTAAAGCTCGAAGAAGGGAGCATATGTTTCTGCTGTGTAATCAGCCTGATCAAGACCGAGATCGCCGGCTGCAGCTGTTGTTGTGATAGCTGAGTCGAGGTTTGTAAAGTCGCAGGACTTAACAAGGTGCTTCCAAGCGTAGACAAGTTCGCTTGTTGCAACGTTAACCATTGAAGGTGTAACTGCGCTGCCTGAGAGAGCGATAACCTTGTCTGCGAAGTTCTTAGCGTGTGTATAAGTTTCCCAAGATTCAGCTGTGTAGTATGATGCGCCGGAAGCATTAACACCACCGTTTGTAACTGTCATATCATATACAACGTTGAGCTTGCTCTTGTTTGCGGGAAGCTTAATAAGTCTTTCTTCCATGAGTTCGAGCTTATGAAGAGCATAAGTTGCTTCGATAGCGCCAACAACGCCCTTGTTTGCAACTGCTTCGTCATATGCCTTGATAGCTTCTGCACGTGCTGCCTTTTCTTCTTCTGAAGGAATATAGCCTTCTTCGAAGGGAGCGGGAACGAAGAATACCTGTGAATCAACGATATCCTGTGCGTTGCCTCTTGCGTCTCTATATCTTCTGTATGAGTGAGGAGCATAGTCACGCATGCCTACGAATACATAGTCATCTTCCCAGTATTCGATTTCAACTCTGTAGGGATAACCTTCATCGTCTGTGTATTCTCTCCAGTTGTAACCACTGGTGTTTGCGATTGCTTCTTCAAGAGCGCCAACGCCTGCTGACTTCTCGTAAGGAGCAAGAGCTTCGAGAGCTGCATCGAGAGCTTCAGCATACTGCTCGTAGAGGTTTTCATACTCTGCTGCGCAGTTGTTGATCTTGCTTTCGAATTCTGCGCCCTTCTTGGGTGTGAGGCAAAGAACAGCTGCGTCCTTAAGAGCTGCAATGTAGTTTGCCCAAAGATCAGCAGCAGCGCCGCTGTTTGCGTCCATGTCGTAGTCGTTCTGCTGACGGTTTGCAGCAACTTCGTGGTTGAACTTACCGCCGAGACCGTAATCCTTATAATAATGGATGTTTGTTGTAACAGTGTGTCTTGTGCCGTTAACGTCAACAACTGTTGTTACAGTGTACTTGCCATCTTCAACGCCGCCGTTGTTGCCGCCGTCGGGGATGGGGTTACCTTCTTCGTCAAGAACAAGGTTGCCTTCTTCGTCTTCTTCGTATGTGAGTTCAAATCTTTCAAAGCCTTCAACTGCTTTGAAGGGATCGAAGAAGTAGATACCTTCCTGACCCTTGAACTTCTGAACTGTGAGTTCGGGGTTGATTGTGATGAAGTCGGGACCGGAAACGCTGACGATTGAAACTGAACCTGTGTCAGCGGGATTTTCCTTACCGCTGTTTTCGTTGCTATCCTTAACACGGATCTGATAGCCTTCGAAATCGCCGAGATCATCGCCCTGGCCAAGGTAGATTTCTGATTCGTACTGAACAAAACGATCGCCAACTGCTTCGGAAATTTCGATAGCATCGTCGTCCTTATCTGTGTCACCAACAACAGCGTAAACTGTCTTGGTAAGAGCTGTAGATGTGATGTTAGCACCGTCTTCGCCCTTGATATAGTAGTCGATGTTCATTTCGATGAGCATGCCGTTGGTGAGTGTACCCTGAAGAGTAACGTCAACGCTTTCACCACCGTCGAGGGTGTCGCCCATCTTGATGCCGCTTACGGAAGCAGCCTTTGTATCAACGCCGTTTACATATGATCTAACAACAACGGGGCCGATTTCGTACTTGTAAAGCTTATCCTGTGTGAACTGACCTGCTGCATTTGTCCAACCTGTGTTAACACCGCTTGAACCGTTGTAAACACGGAATGTGGGGTTAGTGCCTGCAGCGATTGTTTCGGGAAGGAAGTTTTCCATTTCGGAGAATTCCTGTTCGTCACTGAGACCGAGGAGCATGCAAACGATGGGAAGTGCAGTTGCAGCAATGTTAACGCCTCTGCCCTGAATTGTAACACCGTTTGTCTTACCTGTGAATTCCTTTGTACCGAGTGACTTGAAGAGGTCGTGGACGAATGTGCCGAGAACGTCATTCTGAACGAATGCGTCAACAGTCTTAACTGTTGCGGGGAAGATGTTGGGGAAGAGAAGATCGAAGATACCGCCGAGAAGGTCGATGATGATTTCAACGCCGTTCTTTGATGCGAAAGCACCGTCGGGGTTCTTCATGAAGATCTTACCGATGTTTGTAGCATCGAGAGTATAGATGGGTTTAAGAAGGTAATCAAAGATGAATGCCTTGGAAACAAGACCGCTGTTAGCGATTTCGTCATAGATCCATGCGCCGTCACCCTTGATGGGGATGATCTGATTGAGAACTGTGTCAAGGTCTGTCCAAACGTCATCGATTGTGAGACCTGTTGTAGCGCCGTTAGCGTTATCGCAGTTGAATTCAAGAGCGAGGATGTCAGCGTAAGTGCTGATTGCCCAAGCTGCTACCTGAACAGCTGTGTTTTCCCAGCTGCCTGTGTCGCCCTGGTAGGGAAGGAGACCTGCGCCTGTTGCGGGGTTGCTGCCCTGTGCGGGAACTGTGTCGATGCTCTGGTTGAGGTTGTAAACTGCAACGTCAAGAAGGATGTCAAGGCACTTCTGAACAACTGCATCGTAGTATGCAACGTCTGTTGCATAAGCGGATCTTGCGGGCTTAGTATATGTATACTGAGGAATATCCTGCCATGCAAGCTGTTCGATTGCTGCGTAACCAACGTCAACGATTGACTGAGCGGATTCATCAATGAACATCCAGTCAACTGAACCGTTAAGGATGCCTCTCATGATGAGAGCTACAACCTGCTGGTCTGTGTAACCTGTAATTTCAGATGCTGAGGGAACGTCGAGGAAGTCTGCGAAGAATTCGCCTTCAGAAACCTGAAGGATGAACTTTGCAACGCTTGCTACGTTTGTGAGAAGGTGGCTGTTATCGCCCTCTACCCAATTCCATGAGTAGCCTTCAGCTGTTGTTTCGCCTTTTTCAACGATAAGAAGGTTGTTGATGAAGTCGCCGAGGATGTTGTTGAAGTTGTCAACAAATGTTTCGCCTGCGGGAACTGTTACTTTTTCAATAACAACTTCAAGATTGAAGATGTCAGCGAAAACTGTTCTTGTTTCATCTGTGAGAGGTTCGCCTCTGTAACCGGGGATGTAATCGGGGTTGGGAACCCATTCGCCTGTTGCTTCGTCGAAGATGTTCTTATCCTTATACTTGGGAAGGAACTCTACGCCGCAGAGCTTAAGGAGCCACGGAACAGTGTCTCTGTTGAGAACGGGAACAAGGAGTTCGTTGAAAGCTCTCTGGATGAGTGCTTCGATGAATTCATAACCGTTCTTGTCAGTTGTGATGTCAACGATATCGTAAATGGGAGCGGGAGCTGCTGCGCCGGCTGCAACCTTAGCGCAACCGCCGAGTGCGAATGTTACCCACTGGTCGGGATGAACCCAGCCGTAGTAGTCATAAGTATCGGTGTCCATTTCGCCTTCGAACATATAACCTTCGTATTCTACCCAGCTGTTGGGATCTGCGAAGAGATCGTCGAGAAGCTTCCATTCACCGAGAACAAGGCCGTTGAGAAGGTCCTGACCAAGAGTGATGATACCGTTATCGGGGTTGAGGTACTTTTCAGGGAGACCGTCTGTACCGTTGTCGAAGTAATCATAGTCTGCATCGCTGCCTGCGGGAGTAAAACCGTAGATAAGGCCGATAGCAAGTTCACGAATGTTGAACTTGAAGCTTGCGATGAAAGAGTCCATGATACCGAGGTTGAGTGAACCGTTTACGAACTTTTCAAATACTTCTGCGTTGTCGCCGAGGAAGTCGAGAACTGCGTAAATGATGTCAAGGTCTGTATCCTGATGTCTGGCGTGGCCTTCAAGAGATGTGATCTTAAGAGATGCTGCATCACCAAGAAGGGGAAGAAGTGTTTTAACGCTTGTAAGAAGTGACTCAACGCTGGCGATAGTCTCAGTAATGCTGCCAAGATCAAGAGTACCAATGTAAATGTTAAGACTAATCTGCTCCTTAGCAAGCATACGGTCGACTTCGTCAAGAGCCATTGATGCGTACTGCTCAAGTGTGAAAACAGGAGCATCTACGTCGTTGTACTCTTCGATAGCGTCGTTCTTATAAGCCTGATATGCCGAGCCGAGAACGCTGAACGAACCGATGAGCATAGCAAAAGCCATAAGGATTGAGAGAATGCGGATTGACTTTTTCAAATTGTACACCTCCAAAAAATTTTTGAAATTTGAAAAAAATTGCGGACAATTAAATCAGGGATTGCGAACGGCCCTAATATAAACATTATATTAATGCATACGCCGAGCCATTCTCTGACCGACCTCCTTTTTGATTACGCTGCGCCAGACACGCCAAAATCCGGCGCAAAGCAACAGTCAGAATCACTTAATTTAGCTGTCCAACAGTGGGTTCTGCGGAATTTATGCTTCCAAAAAGAAACACTTATCCCACTAAACCACCATATGGTCATAATAACTATACCTAAAAATAAACCCAATGTCAATGATTTTCAAAACTCCTTTAATAATTTGTTAATAATCAACAAGCGGTTCTGCGCGTTTTTGTTGATTATGACAACGCTTTTTTGGAGCAAAAAAGTTTTTTCGTTTTATTCTTTTTGTAAAGTGTAATTGCTTTACAAGTTGCGTTGTTTTTTCGGTGTGGAAACGGATTATCGTTGGCTCAGGAAAATGCCCGTGGAAAGGGATATATATAAAAGGTATAGTAAATTATAGTAAATATAGCAGAGATTCTGCTGATGAAATACAAAAAAACGAGCGCTTGTAAAGTTATATTGCTTTACAAGCGTCTGTTTTTAAAATATTTTTTCGAACAAATTTTTATTATAAAATCCGTTATAAAATCCGACTGATTGAATGCAATTTTATGCATTTTCAGAAAATAACAGAACACTCTGCGGTCAATTTGTCTGTTTTTCGATATTCTTTTGGTGATTGTAACAGTCAAACACTTTACATTTCTTCAGAGCGGCAGATTTGCCATTCGTATTTCCGTTAACGGTGATTGAATGGTAATTTTCAGCAATACACCTGTAAAACCAAGCCGCCGAGCCCGTGAAATGGCTCCATCCTCCCCTTGCTACTGCACCGTCAGCATAAGAAACATCACCTGCAAGCACGAAAGGCTCTGCTCTGTAGCTTTCAGCAGATTTAACCGTATCATAATACCCCATCGGGTTAATCAGATCAACCAATTTCATAGCTTTTTCGTTATCACCGATTGAAAATAAAGCCATTGCAAGCCATACCGCCGCATGAGTATATTGCCCGCCGTTCTCGCGAATCCCCTTCGGATAGGCGGCAATATAGCCGAATTTGCCTGCATCATCCTCTGAAAACGGTGGCGAAAGCAGGCGAATCACCCTGTTTTCACGGTCAATAAGCTTATCGTAAGCGGTTCTGACCGCGATTTCAGCATTTGGCAAACCTGCAAAAACTGCAAAAGCCTGCGGAAGAATATCAATAAACTCACCGTCAGCGCCAAGAATTTTACCGTCGGGCAAAATAGCTCTCGCATATCTGTCAGAAAAGTAGGCTGTTTTCTCAATATTAATGCGTATTTTCTGCGCTTTTTGGCGGAACTCTTCGGCTTTTGCTTTCATTTTGCCGATTTCACAAAGCTGTGCGGTATTTTCAAGCACAATAATCAGGAACATTCCGAGCCAAACGCTCTCACCTGCGGTGTCCGTTCCAACGTTGCTCAGGGCATCATTCCAGTCGCAGGAGCCTATAAGCGGCAAGGAATTCGGTCCGAAATTGCAGGCTTTTTCAACCGCTTTTATGCAATGTTCAAGCAAACTTCCCTTTTTAGAGCTTTTTCGAGGAGAAATATAGCGTTCCTTTTCGCTTTTGAGGAGATTCTGTGCCTCCAGATAGGGTATTACCTCGTTCAGAATTCCGTAATCGGCTGTATTCGAGACGTATTCTGCGCAAACAAAGGGTAACCAGAGCATATCATCGCTGCATTTTGTGCGGATTCCACGGATAATTTGCCGTTTATTAACGGTTACGTGCCACCAATGCAGCACGTCGCCCTCCTTAAATTGCACCGCCGCACAACGCAAAATATGGGTTCGTGTGATTTTGGGCTCTGAAAACAAAAACGCAAGGCTATCCTGCAACTGATCGCGGAAACCGTATGCTCCCGAGCATTGCCAGAAACCTGTTTTACCGTAAAATCGGCTCTGCTTTACCTGCGAATAAAGAAAAGAATTGAAGAAAATATTAAGTTTTTCGTTATCTGAATTCAGCTTCAAGGGGTTAAGATTTTGCCTTTTGAAGTCTGAAACAGAAGGCATAAGCAGGGCAGATTTGAGACTTGCACCCCAAGAAATATTGAAGCCAAAAGATGTTTTTTCACCAGCCGCAAGCGAAATTCGCCTGCCCACGGCAACGCAAGAATCCTGCGGAACAGCATCCGAAGAAGTGAAATTACCCTCAAAAAAATCGGGTCTTGATAAGCAAATCAAATCGGTTTTTTCAGTGCATTCAACCGCCATAAAGCCCGGAATTACCGCTGAAGAGTTGCTGATTACAGCACCTTTTTCGGTCTTTTTTACGTCAAAAACCGATCTTGAATTTCTTGCCGCAGAGAGAACGGGAACGGTATAAAGCATCAACTCTCCACCACCTGCAGAGGAGGATTTATTGCTGATTTTAACGCTTATTTTTTTGGTCATTCCCCTCTCGGGAACGCTCACTTGGACGGTGAAATCGATGCCGTTTATATGCGATTTCCAAACGGCTTTTTTAGGATAAAAAGTTGCTCCCGAAAGAGCCAGAATATCGTATAATTTGCCGTTATTTTTCCAAATAAGCATTTCTCCACGGTTATCTGAGGCGGCATCGTTACCCCAAGGAGTGAGTTTATTCTCCCTTGAATTCAGCGCCCAAGTAAAGCCCAAAGCCTTGTCAGACACCATTGTTCCGAAGCTTTTATTAGCAAAAACCATATTCCAAGGAATATCAACGATTTCACCCCTGTTTGTAACCTCAATTTTGCCGTTTGTAAAGTTATACAACTTTACAGTCGAGCTGTTTTTTGACGATTTTTCAATTTCTTTTTCGGAAATAATTTCGAGAGGTCTAAAGCGTTTTTGAGAAGAATTTAGCTCGATTTTTTCTGTGCTTGCATTGAAAGCGGCGAAGCCTTTAAGAACTTGCAATTTTAAGGGTGAAACCGACCTTGAATTCACCGCATGAACACCGCCTTTTATACCAAACATCAGCTCGCAATTTTCTTCTGCCAGCAGCTTTCTGAGTGCTTTCAAAAATGCTGTGTTATATCCTTCATCCTGACTGTAAATCACAACAAGATCTGTTCGGATTCCGCAGGAACGGAGCTCCTTATTCACTCTGACATACGGCAACAGGCTTCGGATATCCTCTTCATTTTTTGATTCAGCAAGAATTATCGGATTATCGCCCGAAATGCCGAGGCTCCACAAATCTTCAATTCTGAAATTTGCCTGCATTTGCTCATTGATAAGGCTCTTCGGATAAATCACCGAGGGCAGCACCGATGCCGCAACCGCTGAATCAAGATTTTCACCGCCAAAAAGTCTGTTTGCGGTTTTTATTTTGCCGTTACCGTTTCTGACGGTGAGAAAAGTGTTTTCCGCCGCCTGCGAGGATTCATCGGCGGCAATGAGCAAAGTCTTTTTTATCTTCTCTCCCGATTTCAGAGTAACGGGAATTTCAAAACAGGCACAACAATCGGGATTGCCCCTGCCCTTTTTCGGATTTTTCCGAAAACCGAGAGAAAATATGCCCATCGGTGTTGTCAGCACGCTTTCTTTTGAAAAAAATGCGTTTATATCCGTGCTTTCAATAAATCCCGCGGCAATTGCAGGCTTACTTTCTCCGACTGAACTGCGGGAAAACAGAACGAATCCGTTTTCTTCGTCAAATTTATCTTTGACAAACAGTTTTGAATACGCGGGATGAGCCGAAAAAGCCGAAAACGTATCAAGACAAGGCTCAAAATAGACCGTCAGCTTGCCGTGAAATAGTGATTTGGAGTTATTTTCAACAGTAAAAGACCTTATTTCGCAGTTGAGGTCTGCCATAACAGAGGTTTTCATTGTGAGCTTTATATTTCTCTCAGTTACGGTGTGGAGCGCATATTTTTTTGCAAATTCTGCGGTGTGCGCACCTTGCATACGCAAAGCTTTGGCGGTTGAAATGCACGTTTCATCGTTTTTTAGCACCGCAAAAACACCCTGAGGATGCTCGAGAATATCCTCGCTTCTGACGGTTGCATCGATTCCGTTAATCATCGAAAAGCCTGTGCCGCAATCTGTTATGCAAACTGCGAGCCTGCCGTTTGAATAAACCGCGGCTTTGGGCGCAATAAGCAACGGATTCTTTACTATATTGCTTGCACCGCCTGATTTTTCGCGTTTTTCAGGCACTTCACGGCGGCGGATATCCTTGAAAACCTTGTTTTCTCCGCCTGCGTGCTCATTCAGAAGCTCCGAAGCACCTTTCATTGCGCTGTTGCTCATAAACCGCCTTTGCATACGGTTATTCTGCAGGGCATTGACCGCCGCAACAAGGCTCATACCCTGATGATGCGCCATAAACGAACGGATAACGGCAAAATCTTCTCTGACTCTGCTTTTAGTATAATCTGCCGCCTCATAAAAACCGTATTTGCCGAAAAGCCCTGATTTTTCAAGCTTTTCAAGGTTTTTGACGGCAAGATTCGGGGCGATTGCGGTGCAAAGAAAAGATGAATAGGGCGAGATAACCGTTTCACTGTCAAGACCTCTGCTTAAGCCAAGCTTACCGACACCGTGAGCTTTATATTGATAATTCAGGTTGCCGTCAAAGGCATAAAATCCGCTTTCGGATATGCCAAAGGGCTTTCTGCCTGCGCGTGAGCGTTGGTTTTGCAGGCAAAAACGCAGGGATTCACAGCTGACACTACCTTCAGGTGATGGCAAAAACAGGCACGGCATAAAATATTCAAACATTGTGCCTGTCCACGAAACAAGACCGCACCGTCTGCCGCCGCCGACAAAGATTCTGCCAAGCGAGGACCAATGATTTTTGGGCACGATTCTGTTTGCAACGGCAAAATATGAGGTCAGCCTCGATTCACTCATATAAAGGTCATAAAAACTTTTGCTTTTTTCTCCCGTATCGGGGTAAATGCCGATATGAAACAGTTTGCGGCGGCGGTTATAAAGGCAGGCAAGGTCTGTGTTTGCGATAATTTCTTCGATTTTTGACTCCGTTTCGGCAAGCGAAGGACACTCGGAATAATATTCCTTCAGACCTTCTTTGAGAGCGGTCAAAGAGCAGAGAAAATTGCCGCTGTCAACTGTTGAAATGAATCGGGGCTCAAGCACGGTGCAGTCCTCGGTGCTGTACCAATTAAAAAGATTGCCCTTGAATTTTTCAAGCATATCAACGGTTTTCAGACTCATTTCAAGGCGCAGATAAAGTTCCTGCGAGGTGATGAATCCCAAATCCCTTGCCGCAAGAAACGATAGAAGCATAAGCCCGATATTCGTGGGCGAAGTGCGCTTTGCCGTTGCACTCACGGGCGAAAGCTGAACGTTATCGGGTGGCAAAAAATTATTTTCTTTGCCGCAAAGGTCGCTGAAAAATTGCCACGTTGCACCTGCATAGGCAAGAAGCTTTTCGCGGTTAACGGGAGTGAGCTTTTGCTCTTTTGCAGGCTTTTTGATACTTGTTAAAAGGGTTAAAGGCAAATCAAAAAGCAGAATAATCGCAACAAGGCGATGAAACGGCTGACCAAAAACAAAAAGTGCCGCCGCTAAAGCCAAAGACGGCAGACAATATGCCGTTTTTCTGATTGCCGAGCTACCTGCGCCGCCACCTGAGGCAGGCACCCATTCGAGCAGCTTCTTTTTGCTCAATCCCATACGCCACAAGGCTTTTGCCGCCGAAACAAGGCTGACGGCACTCTCGTGAGCGGCAAACGAAAGCGAAACAAAGGCTCGCAAAAAGCAGGCAAGTGCATCCGGCACGGTGCCCGAATAATAAAGCCGCGAAACCGCCTGAAATCCGCCGCTGATAACGGCTTTTATGCCCGAAATCAGTTCATCCGCACAAAGAGCAAGAGCCGAAACTGCGGCAACGGCAACACCCGATTTGCCGAGAAAGAGCGATGCAACAATTGCAAAAACGCAAAACGGCTTTATAAGACTGCGCAGAATATTATCAAAAAGCTTGAATCGGGAAAGCTTATTTAGCGGATTTTTGCCGAAGATGAAACGGATATTCTGCCAGTCGCCCCTTATCCATCTTTCAAGCCGTGCAAACCAGGCGGAAGCGTTTTGCGGTATGCTTTCGCTGACTGCAACGTCACCTGCAAGTGCGGTGCGCAGATAGCCGCCCTCAATGATATCATGGCTGAGGATTTTTTCTTTGGGCAACGATTGCATAAGCGTGTGGTAAACCTCAACGTCGATAAGACCCTTGCCGCAAAAAACACTTTCGCCGAAAAGATCGCGGTATTTTTCGGCAGAAAGAATATCATAAACTCCGCCCGTTGCGCCAACCATAATACGTTCAAAAAGCGTTGATTTGCCGCAGTTCAAGGCATTTTGTGCTTTGGGAGCAATTATTCCGTAGCCCTTTGTTACTCTGCCGAGTTTTTGGTTGATAACAGGTCGGTTGAGCGGATGCTCCGCTATCGAAACAAGCTGAGCGGCACTGTCAAATGCAGGTACGGTATCGGCATCGAGGGCATAGATGTATTTGATTTTTTTGATTTCCGCCTTATCACCGTAAATCAGCCCGAAGCCCTTCGCGTTACCCTTGACGGCATTCACAAGCTCGGTTATTGCTCCCCTTTTGCGCTCTCTGCCTGTGAATTCACCCTGCGTTTTTGAAAAAACTCTGGGTCGCAAAGCCAGAATAAATCCGCCCGAATGCTTTTTATTGAGCCTGTCAATAATCTCGCACAAAGCCTTGACCGCCGTTTTATCCTCGGGCATAACAGGTGACGGTGCACCTTTGAAATCGGCAAGGCAACAGACCTTAACTCCCTCGGTTTTGTTTGAAAGATAAAGCTTTTCAAGGTGATTGCCGAGTGCGTTTGCCTTTTCGGGGGCGGGCACAAGGGTTGAAACGGTTATGAGCACACCCGTTTTTTGCACTCTGCTCTCTGACTGATTAAGGCGCAGAAGCCTTTGCGGCTTTGTTTTTTGCATTACGGAGCTTTCAATGCGGCTGCGCAAAACCGAATAAATCGGAATAAACAGCAAAAGCGGTACGATAACGGTTTTGAACAGAAATCCAATTGCCGCGCACACCGATGCAGGCAACAGAAATTCCATAACGAGCATTGCGATGCCTGATTTTTTACTTTTTCTTTCGGGCAGAATATATTCGCCGATATGTGCGCCTGTTTTGCGCGATTTTTCAAGCGCTACTCGGGCAATTTCAATCTCGGGAAGCCCTGTTTTGCGTGATTTTTCCGCAATGCACGCACGGTAAAAAGCTCTGCTTTGCTCATCAAAGCAAGGGTATTCCGCATCCTCACGCAGAATTTTTTCCGTTTGACTCAGACTTGCTGAAATCAGCTCAAAATCAGTTTCAGCCATTCTTCGCAAAGAAGAAATTGCCTCAAAAAGCGAATCGTCACCCGTTTGCACCGCCTTTGCCGCATATTCAACAAGGGCACAGGTAAGGCAAAGCGGCAGATATTCTGCCGTGAGCGAGCTTGCGGATGAGCCGAAAAACGAGATAATCTCCGCTTCGTCAGGCAATTTGCCGTTTTTGCAAAGCTTGATGCACTCATTGACGGTGCTTTTTATAAAATCGGAACCTCTGATTCTGCGCAAATCCCTTGCGGCACTTCGTGCGGCAGTATCAAGAATATAAAAATTATCAATCAGCCTTTCGTCTGTGCCGCTGACTGCTTTTTGCCTGAAAAGGCGAGCTGCTTTTTTCATTTTTCTTCTCAAAGCAAGCCCTCCTTATCTGCGGAAACTGCGGTAAATAATAAAACCGCAGACCGCCGCCGCAAGAGCAACGGTTAATTTTTTGACCGCATCGGCAATTTTGGCGGTTCTGAACGCAAAATTCACCGTTCTGACCGCCGCCAGAATATCATTCATCATTGTTCACCGCCTGTTATCAGAACTCCGTGGGCTATGGCGGGAATGCTCTCGCTCTGAAGCGACGAAACGCTTGACATAAGCGCGCCCGTGCCCACAAATAAAACCTTTTTAAGCTCGCCGCTTTCAATTTTGGGCAGAATTTCGCTGCAGAGAACGGCTCCGCTGCAGCCGCAACCCGAGCCGCCTGCACCAACGTCTTTTTGCTTTGCAAGATCAAAAAGCATCAGTCCGCAATCGGCATGAACTGCAGAAATATCAACGTTTTCCTGCTTTATCATCAGCTCGCAAAGAAGCTCCGAGCCAACCGCACCGAGGTCACCCGTGAGAATCATATCGTATTCATCGGGTCGCGTGCAGGTGTCGGCAAGAAAATCCGCTATGGTGCGGCAGGCGGCAGGTGCCATTGCGGCACCCATATTGTTTGCATCCTTGATGCCGTAGTCACAGATTGAGCCGATGATTATTTTTTCAACCGCTGCTTTGCCCGAGGCTTTTGAAATAACCGTTGCGCCTGCGGCAGTTGCCGTCCATTGAGCGGTGGGTGTGCGCTGACCTCCGTATTCAAGCGGCATTCTGAATTGCTTTTCGGCAGAGCAGAAATGCGACGAGGTTGAAGCAACCGCCGTGCCTGCAAGACCTCCGTCAACGCTTGCAGAGGCAAGAGCCATTGAGAGAGCCATCGTTGAGCAGGCACCGTAAACACCTGCAAACGGAATGCCTGTTTCGCGGATGCCGAATGTTGTGCCGATACATTGATTGAGCAAATCACCTGCAAAAATAACGTTTATCTGCTCATCGGTGAGCCCTGCTTTTGAGATTGCGCGCCTTACGGCATCTCCGTGAATGGTGCTTTCTGCCTTTTCCCAGCTTTTTTCGCCTGCAGAGGAATCCTCATAAACAAAATCAAACTTATCGCCAAGCGGTCCTTCGCCCTCTTTTTTGCCTGCAACCGCCGCATAGCCGATTATTGCAGGCAATGACGGCAGAAAAAGAGTGTGTTTACCAAGCCTTTGCGCCATAAAATCACCCCGAAAGATATATTTTTAATATTTTGGCAAAAGCGGCGGCGGTTATGCGAAAAAAGCAAAGAAAAAAGCCTGCTTCAAATGAAGCAAGCTTTTGATTTTATTTATTTGTGATTCCCTTATATTCCGCTTTGACCTTTTCATAGCTTTCAAGATTACCGATATCATAGCGTTTGCCGGGCATTTCCATTGCGTAAACGTCGGTCTGACTGCAAAGCCATGCAATATAGCTGCCGGGTGCATCTGTGCCGCAACCGCTCTCAATGCCTTTGCCCACAAGCGATGCATCGTTTCTTGTGTAATAATAAAACGGAGGGCAACACCAGTTTGTGGCAGGCTCGGGCGATTTTTCCGTCATCTTAAGCACCTTATCGTTTTCGTCAACGGTAACAACACCGCATTTGAGAAGCTTTTTAAATTCGGGCTCATAATAGCGCATTATGCACGAAGCATTTTTCGCCTTTGCGTAAGCAACGAATTTTGTGAGACTGAAATCAAGCACGTTATCGCCTGCAATAACAAGCATATCATCGTCAAGACCGAGCTTTTCAATGGCAAACTGAATATCCCTGACCGCACCCAGACGGGTTTCGTTGGTATCCGTGCCGTCATCAACAACGGTTATCTTCTGCGCCTTATCCTTTGCCCAATCGTCAAAGCAATGAGCGTATTTGTGGTTTGAAATAACAACGTATTCGTCAACCTCGCCCGACGCATCGATATCGTCAATCAGCCAATCGAGAATTGTTTTTTCGCCGACTGCAAGAAGCGGTTTGGGAAAATTCTCTGTTAAAGGATAAAGCCTTGTGGCATAGCCTGCCGCAAGAATCAAACATTTCATAATTCTTAATCTCCTAACTTAACGCCGTCTGCACTTTCGCAGATATGAACGGAAAATTTGCCTTCAAGATGAGGGAAGGCTTTGAGATAGCCTTCGGTTACGGCTTCGGTGATGCTCTTTTCAAAATCGGGGTCAATCAGCGCCATGCAACAGCCCTTGAAGCCTGCACCCGAAAAGCGTCCGCCGTAAACACCCTCGGTGTTAACCATTATTTCATAAAGGGTTTTAAGCTCGGGTGAGCCTGTTTCCCAGTTATAGATTGAAGATTTGCCGCTTTCGGTTGAAAGGGCACCGAAAAGCTCGATATCTCCGTTGCGCCAGGCTTCGGCAGCTTTCTGCACGCGGTAAAACTCGGTATACCAATGCTCGGCACGCTTGCGCCAATTCTCGGGCAGTTTATCATTATGCTCAAGATAAACCTCATAAGGCACGTCACGCAGATTTGTTTCTTTGAATTTGCCGTATTCCATACCTGCAAAGGCTTTCAGAGCGTATGCGGCGCTTCTGCATTCATCAACTCGCATATTGAATGCCGAGCCTGTGAGAGTGCGTTCGATTCCGCTGAAGAAAATCGCGATTTTATAAGGCTTCATCGCAGGATTTTCAGGGATAAGTTCATATGTATCATTCTGCAAATCCATATAAAGAAGATGATTTTTTCTGCAATAAACCTCGCAGGACTGGTCAAGCTTGCCGCAGGCAACACCAACGTAAGAGTTTTCTGCTTCCTGCGAAATGGCGATAAGCTCTTTTTCTGTCAGAGAAATGTTGTTCATTGCGCAGAGTGCGGATAAGAAAGTGATGATAACCGCCGCTGACGATGAAAGACCGCCGATGGGAAGCTCGCCGTCAACAACGGCGCAAAGACCTCTGCGCAGAGGATAGCGTCTGCCGAGGGCTATTGTTGCACCGCGCAGGTGGTCTGCCCAGTCATTCTGCACCTCTTCGGGTGTTGCGGCAACGTGCCACTGCGCTCTTTTATCAAACTGCATTGACATTATCTCGATAACACCGTTTTCTTTGGGTCCGTAAGCGATATGAATGCCTTTGTTGATTGCAAAACCCGTGATTTTGCCGAGCTGATGGTCGCTGTGAGCGCCGACGGGACAAATTCTGTATGGTGTGAAAGCCGTATTCTGAGCAGGTCTTTTATAGATATGCTCAAACATTTCAACTGAATTCATCGCTGATACCTCCGTGGTATTCATTGTTTTTTGCTCAGAAACGCTTCTCGATTTCAACAAGCGTTCCGCTTTCGTTGATTGTGTAAACCCTTGTGCAGTATTGAAGCATACTGGGTCTGTGGGTAGTGATAATTCTTGTTCTGTTGGGATATGCCTTCATCATATTGGCAAGCACGCATTCTTCTGTTTTGGCATCAAGCGCACTTGTTGCTTCGTCCATAACAATAATCGGTGCATCGCGCAGAATCGCACGCGCAATTGAAATTCTCTGCACCTGACCCTCTGAAAAATTAACACCTTTTTCTTTGATTTCGGTGTTGATTCCGAAGGGCAAATCCTTGATAAATCCGTATGCATCGGCAGTTTTGAGAGCTTCGATGATTTCTTCATCGGTGGCTTCGGGGCGAACAATTCGCAGGTTATCCGCAACCGTGCCCGAAAAAATCGCATTGCCCTGCGGCACGTATGAACAAAATCTTCTTGTGCTTTCCGAAACGGCAACCTGCCTGCCGTCTGCAGTTTCGATGATAAGCTCGCCCGAATCCGCTTCAACAAGACCGAGAATCAGCCTGAGCAAGGTTGTTTTGCCCTCACCCGAGGGTCCCACGAACGCAATTGTTTCGCCCGGCTCAGCTTTGAAAGAAGCATTGCCCACAACGGGCTTGTCACCGTCGGGATAAGTATATTTCAAATCGTTGCAAACAATGGTAACACCGCTTTCGTTTGCGGATTTTTCCATTGCCGATGCCTTGGCATCATCTTTGTTTTCTTCAAGCGGAAGGTCGGTTATTTCCATAATTCTGCCTGCCGAGGTTGCAATTGAAATTGCAGACGGCACAAGCGAAACAAGAGATGAAAACGATGCCGTGAGCTGACCCGAAATCTGCAAAAACAGGGTCATCGTGCCATAAGAAATTGCGCCCTGCCAGAGTCTGTAAACACCCCAGCCGTAGCAGGTGTAAGCAACAACAAGACCGATAAACGACATACAAAGGCTCATAACAATCGTGAACCTGTCGTGGTTGAGCTTTATTTTTCTGTGAAGCTCGAGATTAAGCTTCATCTGCTCAACGTAACGCTTGGTCAAGTCAAAAGCCTTGATTGTTTGAAGATTCTGGATTGATTCCGAATAAAAAGAAAGGATTTTGCCGTTCATTTCGCGGCTTTCTTTGTTATATTTGCGAACCATACGTGTTGTGATTTTTGAAGAAAACACAAGAAACGGTGCGCTCATAAACGCAAAGATTGCCATTGTGGGGTCATAATAAAGCACAACCGCAAGGCAACCGAGAAACTGGGCGGAGGTTGTGAAAAGATTGGGGATATAAGAGATAATACTGCTCGAAACAGAGCCAACGTCGCCCTCAATTCTGTTGAGAAGCTCGCCCGAATGGTATTTTCTGATATCTTCCCACTTTGAATAGGTTATGCGCTCATAAACTCCGCTTCTGATTTCGGTGCTGATTTTTGTGCCCACAACCGCCGCAAGCCTTGAAACAACTGCGCCGATAAGAATCTGCAGTATGCCGAAGGTAACTGCAATAACGGCACTTTTCAGAATCGTGTCACCGTTGCGTGTGATAACGGAATCTATCAGATATTTTGATGCAACGCTTGCGCCAAGCCCCATTGCGGTGCTGACCAAGCCGATAATAACGTAAAAAACTATCTGCAGGCGGTATTTTGAAGCATACCGCAAAAGCCATTTCCACTCTTTGCCGAGGGAACGGAAAAGCTCTGCATATTCACCCGGTTTTTTCATAGCAAACCTCTTTTTCTTCTTTCGGGCAATATCTGCCCACTTTATCATTTTGATTATAACATAGTTTTTTAAATATGCAACAAAAAGATATATAATAATTTATATAAAATTATTCAAAAAATAATACTTTATATATTGATTTTAAAATTCTGTTATGATATAATAGCCATTAATTATGATGGAGTAATGTGGGTGTGTGTTTCTGCGCATTCAGACATTCACCTATATTTGGCTATGAAAAAATTCTATTGCATTTGTAAAAAGTTGATTTGTATTGAGGCAGAGAGCTTCCCCGGCGATAACCCCGATTGGAAGCCCTTTGAAGCCGATGAAGGTCAGGCAGATATCAGCATCGAGTGCAAAATCTGCGAGCCCTTCCCTGCACCGCAAGGCAAAAACTGCGGCAAAGCAGGTGACTTTGAGGTGTGGGCTGACGGCAACGTTGTTTACAGAGCTTTTCCGATGGGCAAGCTCAACGGTGCTCTCACAAAATACCTTTCCTCCGATACTTCTCACAGCGAAACCTTTTTCACAGAAAGAAGCTTTCCGATAATGGCGGACAGCCGCTATATGTGGAGCTCCGTTTCGCTGGCGCAGCTTATGCTTGCAAAGAATGCATTTTTTCTTCATTCATCGTTTATCTCGGTTGGCGGCAAGGCGGTTTTGTTTTCGGCGGCAAGCGGAGTGGGCAAAAGCACTCAGGCGGCGTTGTGGCAAAAGCACCGAGAAGCAGAGATAATCAACGGCGACAAGGCGGGTGTTCTTGTTGAAAACGGCGTTTATGCCTGCGGCGTTCCGTTTTGCGGAACAAGCGGCATCTGCCAAAACCGCGTTATGCCGTTGGGCGCAATCGTTCTGCTTTCGCAGGGCAAAGCAAACAGCGTTAAACGCCTGTCAGGGCTCGGGGCTCTGCAGGGTGTTCTGAAAAACGTTCACCTTGATTTGCTTGCACCCGATGAACAAAGAAGAATTTTTGATTTGCTGATTAACCTGCTTTCATTCGTGCCCGTTTATTCTTTTGAATGCACGGCAAGCGAAGAAGCGGTTATTGCTCTTGAAACTGCTTTGTGCAACGGAGGTGTTATAGATGGGGCTTGAATATGACCTTTTTATAACAAACCTGTTTGCAAAAGCAGATAAAAACCTTATCCCTCTTTCCGGTGCGTTTGAGTTAACGTCACGCTGTCCGCTGGATTGCAAGATGTGCTATATTCACCGCAAAGAAAACGATTGCGAAGCAAAGCAACGAGAAAAAAGCACCGAATGGTGGCTTTCGGTTGCCCGACAGGCGCAGGAGGCAGGCATGCTGATGCTTCTGCTCACGGGCGGCGAGCCGCTGTTGAGAAAAGATTTTGAAGAAATCTATCTCGGCGCAAAAAAACTTGGCTTACTTGTTTCGGTTAACACAAACGGCTTGTTGATTGACGATGCAAAGGTTGAATTTTTTGCGGCTAACCCACCGCAGAAGCTTAATATCTCGCTTTACGGCGCTTCGGCGCAGACTTACGGCGAGATTTGCGGCAACGAAGCGGCTTTTGAAAAGGTTGTTTCGGCTGTTAAAAAGCTCAAAGCGGCAGGCGTTGCGGTTAAAATCAATTACACCGCCAATCAATATAACAGTCAGGATGCGCAAAAGATTTATGAATTTGCCAAAGAGCTTTCGCTGCCTGTGCAAACGGTAACCTATATGTTTCCGCCCGTCAGGGTTTGCGGCGAGGCAGAGAGGCTTTTGCCCGAAGAAGCGGCGGCGGTACAGTTTAACTGCCGATTGCTTGAATGGGGGGGCGAAAAGCTGGCGAATCACCTTGTTGCCAAAGCAAAACAGCCTGTGCCGAGCGTGCAGGAATCAAGCGGCGGCGAGGCAATCCCCTGCCGCGCTGGGCGAAGCACCTTCTGGGTAACCTGGGAGGGCATGATGACCCCCTGCGGAATGATGACGGAGCCTGCGTTTGAAATTGACAGTTTCAAGGATGCGTGGGGTCGGATAACAAAAGCGAGGGAGGGCATATATCTTCCTCCGAAGTGCAAAAACTGCGAATTGCGAAAATACTGCGACACGTGCGCGGCGGTTTCGTTTGCTGAAACGGGCAGTTTCAGCGGCTTGCCTGAATATATGTGCAAAAAGGCGGCGCAGTTCAAAAAGATGTGTGACGAATTTTTAAGTCAGCACGAAAATTATTATCCAAGGCAATAATTTTGGATTTTATATAGATTTTTCACAGCAAATTTTTATGGAGGAATTCTTTATGAAAAAGCATTTAAAAAAGCTGATTACCGCTTTGCTGGTAGTTGCGATGCTTCTGCCAAACTTTTCAATGTTTATTATGAAGCCTGCAACTCTTTCAGCTTCTGCGGCGCAAACAAATTACACCGTTGAGCTTGCTTTCAACAACATCTTTGTTTTTGACAGATGGGCAAGCAACAGAATATCAACAACCATTGTCAATGGCGGTGTTGCCAAAGATGATAAGCTTAGCATTGATATTGAAGCCGGCAGCGTTACTTTCACTAACCCTTATTCGGGCGAAGCTTACACAGGCTTCAGCATGCATTCTGCCGAAAGCAACCCTGAGGTTAACTTCAATTATTATATGATGGATGTTGAAGCAGGTATGACCTACACATACTCATATAATGTTACAAGCCTCACATCCGGTCTTATTTTCACCCCTTACATTTTCTACTTTGATGAAAACGGCGGTCACATCCGTTATGATGCTCATTCTTCAACAACAACAGGTAAAGACCGCTTCGAATTCACAGTTCCTGAAAACGCAAAATATGCGCAGACCCGTTTCACAATTTCGGGCACAGGCTCTGTTGCTTTCAAAGACATTGCTATCCAGAAAAAGTTAGGTGCAAGTGACACAAGCGAAGGCGTGCCCAACCGTAAGGTTTACACATACACAGGTGACGGCGTTTCAACCTACGGCACTCTTCCCACCCCCACTTACGCACCCAACGGTTACGTTTTTGCAGGTTGGTATACAGGCGTTGACGGCACAGGCGAGCTCATAACAGAAAACACTCTTATTGATTTTGAGAGCCACACCGTTTATGCCAAATATGATCCTATCGTTACCTCTCTCTCAATCAAAACAATGCCTGTTAAAACAGAATATACTGTTGGCGAAAGAGTTAACCCCACAGGTCTTGTTCTTGAAGCAAAGGTTGGCACGATGACCTATGAGCTTTCTTCGGGTTATCGCTGCACTCCCGAATATCTGACCTCAACAGGCACACAGACAATCACCGTGCATTACGGCGGTAAAACTGCAACTTACACCGTTAACGTCAGCGCAAGCTTACCCGAATCGATTGTTGTTAACGGTTCAACGGTTAACGTTAACGTAACAAATAATCTTTATACTTTTGAAAACGCAGTCAGCACAGGCGAATTCAACAAATACACCATCACTTACAGCGCAACTGCTTATTTTGAGGGTATCATCACCTACAGCGACGGCAAAACAGAGCAGTTTTTCCTTGAACCCTCATCAAACTTTGATTCGGGCGATACTCCCACCTTCACCTCGTTCATTGACGGCTACCTTGAAAAGGTTGTTAACGGTAACGGCGCAACCACCGCTATCAACACCTACACAAGAAACGGCATCAAATCAATCAAATTCACTGCCCTCAATAACAAGGCAGGCACGATTGACCTTCTCTCAATCACAACAACCAAGGCAAGCAACATAGCTAATTCCTCAGATGTAATCCAGCGTTTCATCAACGACGAATATGAAGTTGGCGTTGATATTCTTAACGGCGGCGTTGTTTCCGAGCTTTATGTTCTTAACCAAGATGTTGTTGCCCGTGTTTATTCAACAAAAGATGCTAACGGTAACATGGAAACAAAAACCGTGGTTGACTATAAATCAAATATGGCTGAATCAGGTTATGTAGCAAACAGCGAAAGCACAAAGGTTAACCTTATCAACACTTTCGATACAGGCCGTTACCTGCAGCAGTCATATTACGGCACGCAGGAAAAGCCCTATGAAACAACCTATTATAACAACGTTGAATGGCGTTATAACCCCGTTCAGGGCGGTAACGTTGCCAACGAAGCTTCAAAGGTTATTGATTACGAAATAGGCGAAGACTATATCTATATCAAAACCCGTCCCCTTGACTGGTCAAAATGGTCTGATGACCACGCATCAGAATGCCAGCATTCAGGTGCTCACACCGAAGCTTGCTGGGGCGATGAATATATCACCGACTCATATATGGAAGCCACATATATCTTCAAAGACGGCTATATTGAAACTCATTGCCGCATGGTTGATTATTCGGGTCTTCCCTCAGCTCTTAATACACAGGAAATGCCTGCATTCTATACCATCGAACCTCTTAATGAATTCGTTTATAACAACGTAAGCGAAGGCGACGCATGGCAGATGCAGAACCTTGTTTATGATTCACACCCTGATTTCTGGGGCGTTTCACAGAGTTACATCGGCACTCATTACCCCAACGGCTTTAACCCCAACGTTAACGCAGCAGAAGGTTGGACTGCATTTATGGCAGGTCAGTCTGCAGAAAGCTTCGGCGTTGGTATCTATTCACCCGAAACAACAACCTTCTCATACGGTTGTTATCCTCAGATTTACAGCGAATCAAACGCATCGGTTTTAAATGACCGTCACGCAGTAACCAACGACCCTGCGTCAGAAGGCCCCACTTCTTACATCGTGCCTTACGATGCAAGAATGTTTGAGAGCTATACACCCACAGAATATTCTTTCGCTCTCACAACAGGTACAATCAGAGATATCCGCGATACCTTCGGCGATACTTACAGCGATGCTTATACTCAAGAGCGCGGCAGAGCAAGCATTGCCGTTCCCGAAACAATTTATATGACTCCCAACGCAGGTCAGTCAACAACAGGCCAGTATTTCGTTAACAACTGGGTTGACGGAAACGGTAACCTTCATGTTGATGCATCAGCAAACGCAACAAGAGGTATTATCAGCGTTTATGCTCCCGATTCAACAGCTATCAGCTTTAACGTAACAGCCATCAAGGGCGGCATCGGTGACCCCGTTATCGGTAACGGCACAGTCAGCGGCTCATATGAGAATCATACGCGCTGGGATCACAGCGTTATCTATAACGCTTACGGCACAGGCGCAACAGAGGACTGGTTCCTCTTTAACGATCTCGGTCTTGCAATTAACGGCACGGGCGTTTCCGAGGGCGGCACAGCCCTTCTTGAATGGGAAATCAAAATTTATTACGGCGATAATGACACAACAGGCATAACTTACTATGCTTACACAACCCTTTACTCTCCCTGGATTGAACCCGTCGGCGCTGCAACAAGAGCCGCAACAGGTAACAGTTTGTATGACCAGTCGGTTGCATGGATTTCCGGTGTTCACGGCTACACAGCAAACACCAGCGGCTACCATTGGATTCCCGCAACCAACCAGACTCTTTCCGATGAAGGTGAATATTCAGACAGAGGCACACTCTATGCAAAGCAAAGCGGTGACTACACCCTTGTGCCCATGCTCGGCACTATCGGTACCCCCGGCAATACAACCACCGCCGTAAATACATTCCTTACCTCATCCAAACCCGGTAGCGGTATCGACTCACCCACCATCAGATATTACAGCTTGTCAGCTAAGTCAGGTTGGGGTGCTAACTACGGCTGTCTTGTTGCCGACGTCAGCCCTGTTGCAAATCTCACGGTTGATACCAGCCGATACACAAATTTCAATCAGATTCCCAACCTCACCGTTGGTTATAACATCACCGACGTTGAAAACAGCAAAGGTGTTTACTGGTATGTTTCCGACTTTACCACCATTGCAAACACTCTTGATACCGCAGATAACGGTACAAACGGAACAGGTGCCAGATTCTATAACTACACAAAACAGGACAGCTCAAGCAACATCGCCAACAAAGCACTGAACGAATGGTTTGACGGCGACGGCACAGGCGCAATCATCTACGGTAGCGCAACATCAAACGTCGCAGTTACAAACGGCGTTGAATATAACAGTCAGTGGAACAGAGCTGTTGTTACAGGTTCCGATACCTATGACTACATCTTTAAGGCTGCTGCTCACGCTCACAAGAACAGCGATGCCCGTGCATATTCAATCAACTTCGTTCAGCTTCGCACAGCTAACGTTAACAAGGGTAACCTTCGTGACCTTGTTCTTCTCGCATCATCTCTTGATGAGAATAACTACACAGCAGATTCCTGGTCAGCTTTCAAAACAGCTCTTGAGAATGCTGCTTATGAGCTCGGCAATCCCACAGACTCAGACGTTTCAGGCGTATATAACGAGCTCTACAGCAAAATGAATGCTCTTCAGACTCCCGTTAAACTTGTTGCAAACGGCGGCACCTATTCAGGTTCAGACACAAAGGTTGTTAATCTCACCGTTGGATTTGACCTCTATGTAGATTACACAATCCCTGCAGAGCATAACCCCACCCGTGCAGGCTATGAAGTTCAGGGTTGGGCAACAGAAGCAGATGCAGCCGAAGGCACAAACCCCGTTTCAGGCGGTCTTAAACCCACCTTCTATGCAATATGGATTGAAGGCAGTTACACCATTGTCTACGATAAAAATAACGGCTACGGCTATATTGAAAGCGTGACGGTCAGATTCTCTGAAACCGTTAATCTTGCATCTTCAGGCTACACGAGAGATAACTACTCGCTGATCGGTTGGTCAACCAGCGCTTCGGCAACCTCGCCCGAATACGCTCTCGGTCAGGAGGTTTCGGGTCTGACAGGAACAGCCAACGCAACCATTACTCTCTATGCCGTATGGGCAGAAAGTAAATATACCGTTTACTATGATGCAAACGGCGGTTCAGGCTCAATCGCAAGCAAAACCGTTACAGTTTCAGAAGAATTCACTCTGCCCTCATCAGGCTTCACCAAAAAGGACCATGCTCTGCTCGGTTGGGCAACAAGTGCTTCTGCAACAGTGCCCGAATTTCAGCCCGGTCAGACTATAAGCAGACTTGCCCCTACAGGCGAAATCACTCTCTATGCTGTTTGGGGATTAGAGAGACTTAACGTTACGTTTGATAACCTTATCGACTTCAATGCATGGAACAAAGTTGCAGGCAACGGCGTTGTTTCAGACGTTACCGACACAGGCTTCACAATCACCTGCAACGAAGGTAGCGGCGAAGCAACCTCATCCTCTCCCTACTTCCCTGTTGAACCCGGCAAGAACTATATGATTGATATCGATATCACAGATATCAACAACAAGGGTTGGGACGTTTATATCTTCTTCTGCGATGCAAACGGTACTTGGATTGATTTTGCAGACGGCGAAACAAACAGATATTCCGCAACAACAAGATGGGACCATATCTTCACCGCTCCCGATAACGATGCAGTTGTTAAAGCTCAGATCCGCGTTGATGCCAACGTCGCAGGCGGTGAGGTAAATTTCGATAACATCCGTGTTTATGAATATGACGGCAAAAATATCGACGTTAACCCTGTTAACAAGATTGTAAAACCCGGCGAAACATTCGGTTCTCTTCCCACTCCCACAAGAGAAGGCTATGACTTCGTTGGCTGGTATAACGGTGACACTCTGATCACCGAATCTTCAACCGTTACACAGACTTCTACGGTTTACCTTAAGTCAAAGTGGGTTATCGGCGACACATCTCTCACAAGCGATAACATTGTTATCGACTTTGCAACTCCCATCGAGATCACTCCTCTTACAAACGATACAATCTTCAACAACGAAGCCGGCACAAAGAAGCTTGTTGGTCTGAGCACAGACGGCATTAACTATAGAAGCTCTCTTCCCGGCACTTACGGTTCCTTCACATTAAACGGTGATTCCGTTACATACACCCCCAGTAAGGTTGTTAACGGCACAGAATCCGTTTATTACCACGCATCACTCACAACAGACGGCGTAACAACCGTTGTTAAGAGCCAGCTCACAGTTGCCCCTGCTTCAAACGTTCTCTACGAAGAAAACCAGTTCAAGGCAAACACCTTGGTTTCAGGCGTTGCTTGGACCAACACCGGCTCTGCGGTTAACGCAAATCAGGAAGCTTCAACAAACAGCGATATTTACGGCAAAGACTCAAGCTACAACAAGATTGCCGATTACTCAAACGGCAACGCTCTCAAGGTAACCGTTACCAACGAAAACAAGACCTCAAAAATCATGACGTTTGATTTCTCAGGCAGAGGCTTCGACCTCATTGGTACTTGCGGTGATGACACAGGCGTTCTCATTGTTTCACTCAAAAATAACGACACAGGCGCTATGGTTAAGTCTTACATCGTAGATACTTACTACGGTGACGCAACCTACGGCACTCTTTATCAAGTTCCCCTCATCAGCGAAAATAACCTTGATAATGCAAACTACACAGTTCAGGTTGTTTCATCCTACCTTTCACTTTCAGGCGCTCTCAAGGCTGCCCAGAAGGTAGATGCTCAGTCTGTTGGCGACGTAACAGCTAACGTTGCCGCTGCCAACGAAGATCCGATTCTTCGCGAAGCTCTCGCAGAGGTTGGTCTTGAATACGTTCTTGATTCTGAAAGCGTTGACGTTATCTGGTTTGACGAAAACTCAACGTTCGTTGGCGGCAAGGGCGTTAACACTCCCGTTGAAGGTCAGCTCGAAACAGCTGCACTCACAAGCCTCGTTAACGTTATCGACTCAATCAGAGTTTATCATCCTCTCAACACAGACAGCTCTTACTATCCCGTTTCAGAGCAGAACGCCAACTACATCAACGTTATGGATAACCTGCTCGATCCTGCGAACGGCGGTCTCAATCTTACAGATAATTTCTTCTCCTTCGTTTATATTTCAAGAACAGAGACAGAAGCACTTACCATTGACAGATATAAGACCATCGGCCCGAAGGATGAACTCTATCTTGCAAACAAAGATACAGCAATTGCTTTCTCAATCAAGGATTTTGACGCAAATGCAGGCAGAGTTATGCTCAGCCTCAGAGCTGCAAATGGCAACTCCATAGAAGTTAAAATCGGTTCCAAAGCATTCACCGTAACAAGTAACACAGAAATGTATTACGATATCACCGATTATGTTGGCGATGACGGCACCGTTGTTATCCAGAACACAACCGCAGGCACTCTTCTCTCAATCGGCTCACTCAAACTTACAAGCCCCAGCATCAATAAGGCTTCTGTTTCATCAGACTTTGATCACGGCGTGGTTCTTGCAATGATGAGAGCAACTATCGAAGAAGACGTACCCGAAGAACCTGTTATTCCCGACGAGCCCATCAATCCCGACGAGCCCATCAATCCTGATGAGCCCATCAATCCTGATGAGCCCACAGACGGTGACGAACCCACAGACGGTGACGAGCCTACAGATGACACAGGTTGTCCCTTCATCCGTCTGCTCAAGTGGATTGTCGGCATGTTCAAAAAGCTTCTTGAAGCTATTGCAAACTTATTTGGATTTTAAGAGAAAGGACTGATACAATGAACGACTACATTAAACCTGTTATAAAGCTTAGTTCTACAACTGCTTCAAACGCAGCCGCATCGTCCTGCTCTACCAGCACTCAGGATGCAACCGAAATAAAAAACATCTTGATTTCAATGGGTTATGACCCTACCAGTGCACAGGCTTTCGGCGCGTATGAAGGATGCCAAAACCCTGTTATGTTTGAAGATTATTGCAAATTCTCTTCAAGCATCCAGATTTTCTTCTCATAAGAATTAACTAAAAAATCGGCTTCGTTTCTGAAACGGAGCCGATTTTGTTTTTGCTTCTGCGGCGACTTAAAAGATTTGCGGCAGAAGCGTTTTTCTTTTGTGTCGTATAATAAGGAAAATAATAAAAATATTTAATAATATGTTGACTTGAAGCACCCTTATATAGTATTATATATTATGTGTAATTATGTATTAGTGGAGGTGCGCCATGATTGATATTCACTGCCATATTCTGCCGGGATTTGACGACGGTTCAGATAACATGGAAGAGTCCGTCAGAATGGCTCGCCTTGCCGTTGAGGGCGGCACAACCGCCGTTATCGCAACCCCACACAGCAATATCCCCGATAAATACGAAAACTATTTCGGCAAAGCTTACGTTGAGGCTTTCAAAGCTCTTGATGCAAGGCTCAAACAAGAGAATATTCCCCTCAAGCTCTATCCCGGCCACGAGATTTTTGCCGCAAGCGATTTTATCGAGCTTATCAAGAAAAAAAGGCTCCTAACGCTTTGCAATTCGCAATATCCGCTGATTGAGTTTGCTTTGCAAGAGCGTTCAGAATCCATTTACAGAAAGCTCGAACTCATCACCGCCGAGGGGCTTACACCGATTATTGCACATCCCGAAAGATATGCTTTTATTGCCGCTGACCCCGCGGCTCCGTTAAGACTCAAAAAAATGGGTTGCCTGCTCCAGCTTAACAAGGGCAGCCTTAAAAAGAAGTTCGGCAGAACGTCTTATATCATTGCGCGTGAGCTTATTGAACGCGAATATGCCGATTTTGTTGCAAGTGACGCTCACAGTCCTTATATGAGAACGCCCTACCTTGAAGATGCTTATGAAATCATCAGCGAGCTGCGTTCTTCAAGATATGCCGAGATGCTTCTCAAAATCAACCCCGAAAAAGTTATCAGAAACGAAAAAATCAACTCTATTATAAGGTGAACATAATGAAACTGCTGAGAATTATTGTTTTAATTGCATTTGTGTTTGTGTCAATCGCTTCGCTGACCGTTTTTATCGGCGAAAAGATAAGAACGGATAAAACAATACCCGTTATTACCGTCGAAGGCGAAATCATCGACGTCAGCCTCAAGGCAACGGACGAAGAACTGCTCAAGGGCGTTACCGCTTATGACGAAAAAGATAAAGACCTCACGGATAAAATCATCATCGAATCAATCTCAAGATTCACGGAAAAAGGTGTGAGCAAAGTTATCTACACCGTTTGCGACAGCGACAACAACGTTTCAAAGGCAACCAGACTGATAAGATTCGTTGGCTATGAATCACCCAAATTCAGAGTTTCGGGCAACCTTTGCTTCTCACTTTATGAATATATTGACATCACGGGTATGATATCCGCAGTCGACAGCCTTGAAGGTTCGATTTCAGGCAACATCATCGTAACCTCGGATAATTTCTCATCATCAATCACAGGCGCTTTCTCAATCGATGCAACGGTCACAAACTCAAAGGGTGACAGCGCATCAGTCAAGCTCCCCATTATTGTTGAAGACAGACCTCTTTCCGTGCCCACGATTGAGCTGAGCGAATATCTCATCTATATCGACAAGGGTCAGAAGGTTGATTTCAGATCCTATATTGTTGATGCTCTTGACCTTAACGAGCTCAGCCTCAAAGACAGCGTTACGGTTGAAGCACATATGGTTGATATAAATACCCCCGGCACATACAATGTTCACTATTACGTTACAGATGCAAACGCACTCAGAGGTCACAGCGTTATGACCGTTGTTGTTGGAGAATGATAAGCTATGAAAAAAAATAAAATCACAATTGAATTGCACAGCCTGCTCAAGGATATAACAAAAAATTTCTGGGTTGTTATTCTTTGCTCAATCATCGGTGCGCTGGGCTTTTATCTCATAAACCACGCTTCCTATAAACCGATGTATACCTCAAGCGCAACCCTCTCTGTTCTTAACAGCGGCTCGGTTACCGCTTCTTATGCAACCTACACCATCTCAACTGAAAAAGCAAACGTTCTCGTTAACGTTTTCACCGAACCCACAATCAAAGAAGCCGCCGCCGAATATCTTGAAATTGACAGCTTCGACGGCACGGTTTCAGCCCGTGTGCTTGACCAGACAAACTTCATTGAGCTTCAGGTAACCTCAAACCACCCCGAAAAATCTTACAGGCTTCTCAATGCCATCATCAAATCACATCACAAGGTTTCAAATAAGATTTTCAGAAACGCAGGCGTTTCGGTTATCAGCATGCCAACCGTTCCGAGCGCACCTTCAAATCACATCTCAAACCAGAACCGCTCGCTTGTTGTTGCCGCCTGTGCAACGCTCTCGCTTGCTCTTCTGATTGTTCTCTCGCTTATGCGAAACACAGTCAAGAAAGAAAGCGATTTCAACGATAAGGTTGAATCAAAGCTCATCGGCACAATCACACACGAAGATAAGCGAATGACTCTGCGCGATATGAGACAGAAAAAGAAAAAGGGTCTGCTTATCCACAGCAATGCGTTTATCAGCTTGCGATTTACGGAAAACTTCCATAAAATCGCCGCAAAGCTTGAACATAAAAAGCACCAGGCAAACGAAAAGGTTTTTGCAATCACAAGCGTTGCCGAAAACGAAGGTAAATCAACCTGCGCGGCAAACATTGCCGTTTCGCTTGCCGACAGAGGCAATAAGGTTATTCTGCTTGACCTTGACTTCAAGAAACCCGCTCTTTACAAAATTTTCAGTGAAGAAGCAGTTGAAAATGGCGAGCTTTCGGATTTGCTCTGCGAAAAAATCGGCTACGAAGAGCTGATGATAAGACAGTTCAAAAAGACTTCCCTTTTCCTTGCCGTCAACACCAAGGCAGACTCCTCATACCGCAGTTATATCGAAAGCGGCAGCATAGTCAGACTGCTTGAAAAGCTCAAAGAGGAATATGATTTCATTATCGTCGACACCGCGCCCCTTTCGCTTGACGCTTCGGTTACCGATATCGTCGGAATGGTTGATAAAACCGTTCTTGTTGTCAGAACCGACACCGTCAGAATCAACGCAATCAACGAAGCAATCACAACCATCAGCAAAATCAGTTCAAACCTCGCAGGCTGTATTCTCAACGACCTGCATATGAATATTCTGCCCTTCAGCTTCACAGGTAACGACCAGAGCACACGCTACGGCGGTTATAAACACGGCAAGAATTACCGCTACGGTCACTACGGTCAATATACAAGACATCACAGCGGCATACCCAACTTCAATGACGATGCCGCATCCGAATTGCCCGAGATTGCCGAAGATGAAGCTTCCGAAGCCGAAGCTTAAAATAAATTGCTAAAGAAAGATTTGATTTAAGATGAGTCATAACTCAAAAAACAGTCAGACAACCGAAAACAAAAAGGACGTTTTTGTTTCGGTCTATCTCAACGATATAATCAAAGGTCTGCAAAGATTCTGGTGGGTCTGCGTTGCCGCAGCGATTCTTTTCGGCGGCTACAGCGTAATCACCAAAAAGCTCAATTACCGTCCGCTTTATCAGTCATCCGTTACTCTCACGGTAAACACTCAGAATGCAAACCCTGCCATTAACGGTGTTTCTGTTTATTCGTTCTATTACGATTCAACAACAGCCTCACTGCTTTCTTCAACATTCCCGCATATTCTTAACTGCAATCTTCTGCAGGAAGCAATCTGCGAAGACCTCGGCACTGCAGGCTTGCCCGCATCGCTCGAAGCATCTGCCGTTGAAGGAACAAATATGTTCACCCTCACGGCAACGGGCGCTGACCCCAAGATGGCATATGACGTTTTGCAATCTGCGCTTGAGAATTACCCCGGCGTTGCAAAATACGTTGTAGGTAACATATCCTTTGAAATCCTTAAGCAGGCTACTGTTGCAACGTCCCCCTGCAACTCTGTTGATTATCCGAGCGAAGCAATCAAGGGCGCAATAGTCGGTGTTTTCTTCGGCCTTCTTTTCATCTTCATTTATATCATTCAGCGAAAGACCGTTAAAACCAAGCACGATATCAAAAACCAGCTCACCCTTGAACCCCTTGCGGTTATTCCGCAGGTTTCGTTCAGAAAAAGAGCAATGCCCGGCGATAAAACCCTGCTTTTCACAAACCCTGATATCGGCAGCGGTTTCCCCGAATCCTTCCGTGTGCTGCGAAATCTTTTCACCTCATCGCTCAACGAAGGCGAAAAGATTATTATGGCAACAAGCTCCGTTCCCGGCGAAGGCAAAACAACCCTTGCAACAAACCTTGCAATCTCTCTTGCCGACCACAGCAAAAACATTCTGCTCTTTGACGGCGATATCCGCCATCCGAGCGTTGCTCCGCTGCTCGGTGTTGACCCCGACGAGCTTGAATACGAAACAGTTACGGATCTTTATAAAATCGCTTATCTTGAAAAATATAAGCTCCGCATCCTTCTGCCCACGTCAGACAAAGAAGATGCAACAGGCTATTTCAGTTCAGGTAACATCAAAAAGATGTTTGAAGACCTGCGCGATAACTATGATTACATCATCGTTGACACTCCCCCCTGCGGTCTTATCTCAGACGCTCTGTTCATTGCACAGTATGCCGATGCCGCAATTTTTATCACATATCAGGACGCAGTCAGAATCAACCGAGTCAAATCAACTCTGGACAGCCTTATGGCCACCGATATCCGCATTATGGGTTGTGTGCTCAACGGTATGGTAAGCAGCTTCTCGGGCTACGGCTACGGTTACGGTTACGGCTATGGATATGGCTACGGCAGATACGGCTACGGTTACGGCAGATACGGTTACGGCTACGGTCACTACGGCTACGGTCATTACGGCAGTTACGGTGACAGCCGCAAGAGCAAAAAAAGAAAGAGCCACAGAAGTTCAAAGCATTCCTCATCAAAACAGTAAAGGGATTGGTTTAGTTGAAGTCACCCAAAGCAAAGAGAAAACTTCATATTGAAACTTGGCAGATAAGATCAGCTTTCCTTATGGCATATGACGTTATGGTTATCAACGTTTCATATTTTCTTGCCTTATGGATAAGATTTGACGGCATTTTTTCGGCAATACCCGAAAAATATCTTGACCCCTACGTTTATTTCATTCCCATCTACACGGTGATCAGCCTTGTTGTATTCTATCTCGGCAGAATGTATCACAGCATCTGGGAATACGTCAGCATAAGAGAGCTTATGCGTGCCGCCATCGGCAGCATTGCGGTTTCTGTTCTGCACACGGTGCTCATCACTCTTATCTTCCGCAGAATGCCGATCTCATATTATCTCTGGGGTGCCTGCTTCCAGCTTTTGCTTGTGCTTGCAGCAAGATTTTCTTACAGAATTTTCACCGCCGTTCCCCAGCTTTTCGGCACAGACACCGATTCGCACACCTATCACAGAGTTATGATTATCGGTGCAGGCGATGCAGGCAGAATGCTTCTTGAAAATATCCAGAAAACAAGAGCAAACAAAGACAAGGTTGTTTGCCTGATTGACGATAACCCCGATAAGCAGTTCCGCTATTTTTCAGGTGTGCAGATTGTTGGCGGCAGAGATGATATTCTGCACAGCGTTGAAAAATACCGCGTTGACAGAATTTACATCGCAATGCCCAGCGCATCAAAAGAAACTATCCGCGATATCATTAACATCTGCAAAGAAACGGGCTGCGAAACAAAGAATCTGCCCGACTTTTATCAATACGTCAACAGCGGCATCACCGCAGGCGCACTCAAAGAGGTTTCGGTTGAGGATTTGCTTGGCAGAGAAACAATCAACGCCGATATGCAAGACGTTTTTTATCTGATCAGAGGCAAAACGATTCTTGTTACGGGCGGCGGCGGTTCAATCGGCAGCGAGCTTTGCAGGCAGGTTGCCGCTCACAAGCCCGAAAGACTGATTATCTTTGATATCTACGAAAATAACGCATACGCAATCCAGCAGGAGCTTCGCGACAAATATCCCTCACTCAAGCTCGATGTGCTCATCGGTTCAGTCCGCGATTCAAGAAGACTTGACAGCGTTTTCAAACAGTATCACCCCGATATCGTTTATCACGCCGCGGCTCACAAGCACGTTCCCCTTATGGAAGACAGCCCCTGCGAAGCTATCAAAAACAACGTTATCGGTACATATAAAACGGCTTATGCCGCTATGGTCAATAACTGCAGCCGCTTTGTGCTTATCAGCACGGATAAGGCGGTTAACCCCACAAACGTAATGGGCGCAAGCAAACGTCTTTGCGAAATGGTTATTCAGGCATTTGACAGAAAAATCAAAGAAAACCGTTGCGAAGATATTCCCAGAATGTTCACCCACTTTGAAGAAGGCGAGCCCGTGCCCTGCAAAAACGCAAGAACGGAATTCGTTGCAGTCCGCTTCGGCAACGTTCTCGGCTCAAACGGCTCGGTTGTTCCCCTTTTCAAGCGTCAGATCGAAAAGGGCGGTCCCGTTACCGTTACTCACCCCGAAATTATCCGTTACTTTATGACTATCCCCGAGGCAGTTTCGCTTGTTCTGATTGCAGGTGCATTTGCAAACGGCGGCGAAATCTTTGTTCTCGATATGGGCTCACCCGTTAAAATCGACACTCTTGCACGCAACCTTATCAAACTCTCGGGTCTGAAGCCCGACGTTGATATCAAGGTTGAATACACAGGCTTAAGACCCGGCGAAAAGCTCTATGAAGAAAAGCTTATGGAAGAAGAAGGTCTTCAGACAACCTCAAACAAGCTCATTCACATCGGCAACCCGATTATGTTTGACACAGACGCTTTCTGTAAAGATCTTGAGGAGCTGATGAAAGCCGCTTACGAAAACGACGGCACAATCACCGAGCTCGTTAAAAAGATGGTTCCCACATTCAAGCAGGATAAATAAATCGTTGCATTCACCGTTCACTATTCATTAAAGAAAGAGGTTACCCGATGCTTAACATTCCCTTCAGCCCTCCCGATATCACCGAAGCAGAAATAAATGAGGTTTGCGAGGCTCTGCGTTCAGGCTGGATAACAACAGGCCCGAGAACAAAAGAGTTTGAGCGCAGGATTGCCGCATTCTGCGGCACAGAGAAATCCGCCTGCCTTAATTCGGCAACAGCGGCTCTTGAACTTAATCTGCGTGTGCTCGGCATCGGCGAAGGTGACGAGGTTATTGTGCCCGCTTACACTTACACCGCTTCCGCTTCCGCCGCACTTCACACGGGTGCAAAGGTTGTGTTTGTTGATTGCAAGCCCGATTCCTTTGAAGCGGATTACGAACAACTTGAAGCGGCAATAAACGAAAAAACCAAGGCGATTATCCCCGTTGACCTTGCAGGCATCATCTGCGATTACGATAAGATTTTTGCCGCAGTTGAAAACAAAAAGCATCTTTTCACCCCTGCAAACAAAATTCAGAACGCTATGGGCAGAGTTGCCGTTTGCGCTGACTGTGCACACGCTCTAGGCGCAACCCGAAACGGCAAAAACGCAGGTGAGATTGCGGATTTCACCTCATTCTCTTTCCACGCAGTCAAGAATCTCACAACCGCAGAAGGCGGTGCCGCAACCTGGAAAAACATTGACGGCATCGATAACGAGGAGCTTTATAAGCAATATATGCTTTTCAGCCTCCACGGTCAGAGCAAGGATGCACTCGCAAAAACAAAAGCAGGCGCGTGGGAATACGACATCGTAGGCGCGTGGTATAAATGCAATATGACCGACGTTACCGCCGCAATCGGCTTGAAACAGCTTGAAAGATATCCTGCTCTTATGGCAAGACGCAAAGAAATCATCACCGAATACGATAAAATCTGCGATAAGCTCGGCGTTATGCACCTTGAGCATTACGGCAAAAACCATTCGGGCTCGGGTCACCTTTACATAACAAGAATCCCCGGCATCACCGAGGATGCAAGAAACGCAATCATCACCGAAATGGCAGAAAGAGGCGTTGCCTGCAACGTGCATTATAAACCCCTGCCGATGATGACCGCATACAAAAATCTCGGCTTTGACATTGCCGATTTCCCCAACGCTTACAATTATTTCAAAAACGAAATCACACTTCCGCTTCACACAAAACTCACGGACACCGAGGTTGAATACGTTGCCGCAAACTTTGAGGAAGTTATTAAGAAATACATTTAAGGAGAGCTTTATGATTCTGAAAAAATGGGAAGACCTGCCAAAAGAAATGCAGCTGCCCGAGGTCAGGGAATATTACGATATCCTCTGCAAAAAGAAGGCGCAGCTTTTGCTCAAGCGCATTTTTGACGTTGTTGTTTCATTTTCTCTGCTCACTCTCCTTTTGCCCGTTTTTATCATTCTTGCAATCGCAATCAAGCTTGATTCCAAAGGTCCCGTTTTCTACCGCCAAGTCAGAGTTTCAAAATACGGCAAGGAATTCCGCATTTTCAAATTCCGCTCAATGGTGACCGATGCCGATAAGGGCTCACTTCTCACGGTTGGCGGCGATTCAAGAATAACAAAAACAGGCAGATTAATCCGCAAATATAAGCTCGATGAATTAAGCCAGCTTATTGACGTTTTAAGAGGCACGATGACCTTTGTGGGTACACGTCCCGAAGTTCCCAAATACGTTGAAAAATACACACCCGAAATGATGGCAACCCTGCTTCTGCCTGCAGGCATCACATCAGAAGCAAGCATTTATTATAAGGATGAAAACGAGCTTCTTGATGCCGCTGAAGACGTTGAAAAGACCTATCTTGAGGTTGTTTTGCCCGATAAAATGAAATATAACCTCGCCGCCATCAGAAGCTTCAGCTTCATTGACGATATCAAAGTTATGATTCTGACCGTGCTTGCGGTTTTCCGATAAGGTGAAAATATGAAAGAAAACAAAACAAAAAAGCTTGTTGCACTGCTCACAAATAACGATGACGATATCTATTGCTTCCGCAAAGAACTGATTGAAGAAATCATCGGTGCAGGCTACGAAATGCTTATCTCTTGCCCCGACGGCGAAAAGTTTGAGCTTATGCGCCATCTTGAATATCGCTACGATAACCCCGAGATTGACAGACGCGGCACAAACATCGTTGCCGATTTGAAGCTGTTTTTACATTATCTCTCACTTTTCAGAAAACATAAGCCCTCCGTTGTGCTCACCTATACGGCAAAGCCCAACGTTTATGCGGGTCTTGCCGCGTGGCTTCTGCGAATCCCCGTTATCAGCAACGTCACGGGCTTCGGCAGCGTGCTCAACGAGAGCGGTCTTAAACAAAAGCTCATAATGACACTCTTCAAATTTTCATTCCGCCGCTCCGCCTGCGTTATGTTTCAGAATTCAACCAATATGAAGCTTGCGGAGGAATCGGGTATGGTCAAGGGTGAGCATATGCTTATCCCCGGCTCGGGTGTTAACACAGAGAGATATCCGCTTCTCCCCTACCCCGAAAACGGCAAAATCGTTTTCAACTATATCGGCAGAATTCTGCACGATAAGGGCGTTGACGATTATATTGAAGCGGCAAAAAGAATAAAAGCCGAATACCCCGAAACCGAATTCAATATGCTCGGCTTCATTGAGCCTACTGAGATGCACTATGCAGACCTGCTCAAGGAGCTTGAAGAAAAGGATATTGTTAAATACAGAGGCAGTCAGAAGGATATCAAGCCCTTCGTTGCCGCATCGCACGCAACAATTCACCCCTCAACCTACGGCGAGGGCATGAGCAACGTTTTGCTTGAAAGCGCTTCCTCGGGCAGACCCGTTATTTCAACGGATAACCCCGGCTGCATGGAAACCTTTATCGACGGTGAAACAGGCTTTATCTATCACGGAGGCGACGTTGACGCCCTGTGCGAACAAATCAGAAAATTCATTGCTCTGCCCAACGAAGAAAGAAAAGCAATGGGCGAAAAGGGCAGAGAATATATAAAAGCAAATTTCTCGCGCAAAATCGTTACCGACGCATATCTTGAAAAAATCAGCAAACTGTGCAAATAAAGGAGTATCCGAAAATGTTTAAAAATCTTTATGAAAAAATAATCGCTAAAGAAGAAAAAATTTCTCTCGTTGGTCTCGGCTACGTTGGTATGCCCATCGCCGTTGCATTTGCAAAAAAGGTTGACGTTATCGGCTACGACCTCAATGCAAGAAAAATCGAACTCTATAAAAGCGGCATTGACCCCACTCTTGAGGTCGGTGACGATGCAATCAAAGAAACAACCGTTGAATTCACCTCCAACGAAACAAAGCTCCGCGAGGCAAAATTCCACATCGTTGCGGTGCCCACACCCGTTAACGACGACCACACACCCGACCTCACACCCGTTGAGGGCGCATCAAGAATCCTCGGCAGAAACCTCACAAAGGGTTCAATCGTTGTTTTTGAATCCACCGTTTACCCCGGCGTAACAGAAGACGTTTGCGTGCCCATTCTTGAAAAGGAATCGGGTCTTAAGTGCGGTGTTGACTTCAAAATCGGTTATTCTCCCGAAAGAATCAACCCCGGCGATAAAGTTCACCGCCTTGAAACAATCGTTAAAATCGTTTCAGGTATGGATGCAGAAACTCTTGACACCGTTGCAAAGGTTTATGAACTTGTTGTTGAAGCAGGCGTTCACCGCGCAGAAAGCATCAAGGTTGCCGAAGCCGCAAAGGTTATTGAAAACAGCCAGCGCGATATCAACATCGCTTTTATGAACGAGCTTTCAATCATCTTCAACAAGATGGGCATTGACACAAAAGCCGTTCTCGAAGCCGCAGGCACAAAATGGAATTTCCTTAAATTCTTCCCCGGTCTTGTCGGCGGTCACTGCATCGGTGTTGACCCCTATTACCTCACATATAAAGCCGAACAGCTCGGCTACCACAGCCAGGTTATTCTTGCAGGCAGACGCATCAACGACGATATGGGCAAATACGTTGCCGAAAACGTTGTTAAAAAGCTTATCGCCGCAGGCAAAAACGTTAAGGATGCAAAAGTTGCAATCCTCGGCTTCACATTCAAAGAAAACTGTCCCGATACTCGTAACACAAGGGTTATCGATATCGTTAACGAGCTTAAAGAATACGGCATCACACCCGTTATCGCAGACCCCGTTGCAGATGCAGAAGAAGGCAAGAGCCATTACGGCCTTGAATTTGCCGACATCGCGACAGTCAAGGGTATGGATGCGGTTATCCTTGCCGTTGCTCACACCGAATTCTCCGCTTTCTCAACGAGCGACATTGACGCTATGTTTGCAGAAGGCGCAAACGAGAGCAAGGTGCTCATCGACGTTAAGGGCGTGCTTGACAGAAAAACATATTCAGAAGCAGGCTATCAGTATTGGAGGCTGTAAAAAATGGGCTATAAACACCTTGTTTTTCCCAAAGATTCACTCTTTCTTGTAACAGGCGGCGCAGGCTTCATCGGCTCAAACATCTGCGAAGCTATTCTTTCAATGGGCTATAAAGTCCGTTGCCTTGACGACCTTTCAACAGGCTTTCAGGCAAACGTTGATATGTTTGCCGATAACCCGAATTACGAATTCGTAAAAGGCGATATCAAAGACCTTGACACCTGCGTAAAAGCTTGCGAGGGCGTTGATTACGTTCTCAATCAGGCGGCTTGGGGCAGCGTTCCCAGAAGCATTGAAATGCCGCTTTTCTATTGCGCAAACAACATCACAGGCACTCTCAATATGCTTGAAGCTGCAAGAATCAACGGCGTCAAGAAGTTTGTTTATGCGTCAAGCTCCTCCGTTTACGGTGACGAGCCCAACCTGCCCAAAACCGAAGGCAGAGAAGGCAACCTGCTCTCGCCCTATGCGCTCACAAAGCGTTGCGACGAGGAGTGGGCAAAGCAGTATACCAAGCACTACGGTCTTGACACCTACGGAATGCGTTATTTCAACGTTTTCGGCAGAAGACAGAATCCCGACGGTGCTTATGCCGCAGTTATTCCGAAATTCATCAAGATGCTTATGAACGGTCAGCAGCCCACCATCAACGGTGACGGCAAGCAGAGCCGTGACTTCACATATATAGATAACGTTATCGAAGCTAACCTCAGAGCTTGCCTTGCTCCTCACGAGGCGGCAGGCGAAGCATTCAACATCGCTTACGGCGGCAGAGAATATCTGATTGATATTTATTATGCCCTCACAAAAGCTCTCGGCGTTGATATTGAGCCGAATTTCGGTCCCGACAGAGCAGGCGACATCAAGCACAGCAATGCCGATATCTCAAAAGCTAAAAATCTGCTCGGTTATGACCCCGATTATGATTTCGCAAAAGGTCTTGCCGGAGCAATCAGTTGGTATAAAGAAAACTTATGAGCAAGGGAACAATAATTTATTACGGCGGCTTCACCCTGCCCGATAAAAGTGCATCGGCAAACCGCGTTGTTTCAAACGGCAAAATCTTTGCTTCACTCGGCTATAAAACCGTTTTTATTGGTGCGGCTGAAAGCAAAGACCGCTTTGAAGGCTTGCGTAAAGTTTCGGGCTGCGAAGATATGTTTGAGCATTCCCACCCCAAAACCACCTCGCAATGGCTCAGGCATATGATAAGCGTTGAGCACATCGAAGCCGTTGCCGCAGAATACGGCGACGTTTGCAGAATTATTCTTTACAACGTGCCTATGCTCACGTTGCTCAAAGCAAAAAAAGTTTTTTCAAAAAAGAATATAAAAGTCTGCTATGACTGCACGGAATGGACAAAGGATACCGACGGTTCACTCCCCAAAAGAATTTTCAAGGCATTTGACGAATTCTTTATCAGCAATTTTGCGCATAAAGTTGCCGACGGCGTGATTGCCATAAGCTCAATTATGCAGAAAAAATACAAAAAAGCAAAAAATCTGCTCACTCTGCCGCCGCTGATTGATTTGAACGACAGTATCTGGCACCAGATGCCCGAAAATCACGGCGATGCCTTTGAATTCTGCTTTGCAGGCATACCCGACGGCAAAAAAGAAAGCCTTGATAAGGTCGTGCAGGCATTTGTTTCTCTCGGCAACAAAAACGCTCACCTGCGCATCATCGGCATAACAAAAGCCGATTTCGAGGCGCTTTATCCCGATTTTTCTCTGCCCGAAAATGCAAAAATCACCTTTATGGGCAGGCTCACTCACACCGAAACAATCAGACACGTGCTCGGCTGTGACTGCTATATTTTCATCCGCCGCTCCGATAAGCGCAACAACGCAGGCTTCCCCACAAAGTTTGCAGAAAGCTTCACCTGCGGCGTGCCGATTATCACCACCGATGTGAGTGATGTCGGCAAATACATCAAATCAAGCGGCAGAGGTTCTCTGCTCGAGAGCATTGAAACCGAAAACATATCCGAAGCAATGCTCTTTCAGCTTGAAAATAAAATTCAGGATAAAAAACTTAACAATACGTTCCATTACGAAAACTACGTTCAGCCTACCAAAGACTGGCTGGAATAAAATGAAAGGAGGGAGAATATGCTCAAAAACGGTTTTTCTTACGGCTTTGTTCAAAAAATAGCCGTGCTTTATCTTGTTGTGTGGACTATCTCTCCCCCCTTGCAGGTTGACTTGATCTGGAGACTCATAGCTCTCGCCTGCGCCGCCCTGTGGACTGCAATATGGTTTGTGAGAGAAAGCCCCGTAACCTTCGGCAAAGAACAGATAGGTGCGGTTTTCTTTCTGATAGCGGTTATGATTGTTGTTTATTTTCAGGACTACAGTTTCGACAATTTATTAAAGCAAATTGCGCTGATTATGCTGGTTATTTGCTTTATGATGACCTATTTCTATGACGATAAATGGGACGAGCTGGCAGGCATTGTGCCTATAGTTCTGATCCTTTTCACAATTTTCAACTATAACACCTGGCAGATTCTTATTGAAGACCACACCGTTGCAAGACTGCTTGTGCGTGACGATGAAAAAACCTATGAATTTCTCCGTCAGGGTATCGGTGGCTACAGCCTTATCTATCCGCAGGTTTGTATTTCGCCTTTGATTGTTGCATGGACAATCAAAGCCTTCAAAAACAACAAGCTCTTTTTTGCAATCGGCATTGTCTGGGCTTACATTTACGTAAGGCTCCTCGAGCTTGCAGGTTATTCAATCGCTCTTTTTGCAAGCGCCATCGGTCTTATTCTTCTGCTTTTCTACAGAGGTAAAAGCACCGTTCCCGCTTTTGTTATCACCGTCCTTGCTTTCATGGGAATTATGGCGGCTATCCTGTACGTTCCGTCATTCAGAAACTGGATTCTCGTAAACTTTGACGGTACTGCGGTTGCAAGAAAGGTTAACGACCTCGTTTCAACAGGTGACACAGGTGTAACAGGCGACTCTATTCAGGTCAGAATCGATGCCTACGCATACAGCGTTTCAAATATTTTCAAATATCCCCTCATCGGCTCACTCTGGCGTGAAAGCGGCGGCGGCCACTCGGCGCTTCTCGATATCACGGCCAAATACGGCATTCTCGGCGGTTACGCTTTCGCAATGATGTTCTATCATATACCTCTTCACTATAAACACATTGTAAAAGACAGGTTTGTAACATCCGCCGCAAACGCAGCACTCGTTACCTATCTTTTTGTTTCAACCCTCGATTCATTCAACTATTCGTTTACAATGACGATAATGATAGTTGCCCCACTTTTGTTGGAAGATATTATTAAATGGAGCGGAGCGGAAAAAAATGAGAGTTTTATGGACAGTTAACTTAATACCCGGCGCAGTTACCGCAAAGCTCGGAAAAACCTCTGAGGTTCTCGGCGGCTGGGTTGAATCAATGGCAGCTCAGCTTTGCAAAACCGGCGGCATTGAGCTCGGCATAGTCTGCAAATGCGAAGAAAAGCTTGATTTTTGCGAAACAATTGACGGCATAACTTATTTCAGCCTGCACTATACCTCTTCAACCGCGCTCGCAGAGCTTGAAGAAAAATGCACCGCTCTGATTAATGAATTCAGACCCGATATAATCAATATTGAGGGCACGGAATTCCTTCACGCAAGAGCAATGCAGCTTGCCGCAAAAAAGAGCGGCGTGCCTGCGGTTGTTTCAATGCAGGGTATTCTCAACGGTCAATATGCTTATCAGTGCGGTCAGCTCCAGATTGACGATATGATGTTTTCAAAATCTCTGACCGAGATTTTTGCAGGCTGGATTATGCATCTGCGCAAGACAAAATGGTATAAGCCCAGAATGAAGGCTGAAAAAGAGATAATTGAAAACGCAGATTATATTCTCGGCAGAACAACCTGGGACAGGGCGCATTCCTATGCTCTTAATCCCAAGGCAAAATATTATCCCTGCAGCCGAATTCTGCGAGCTCCTTTCTATGAAGAAAAATGGAGTCTTGAAAAAGCTCAGCGTCATTCGATATACGTCGGCAACGGCTACAGCGCGCTCAAGGGACTTCACTTTGTTATTATGGCTCTGCCCTATCTTGTGAGGGAATATCCCGACGTCAAAGTTTACGTTGCAGGCTATAAGCCCTATACGGATAACGATAAGCGCTCACCCCTCAAAAAAGGCTATGCCGCTTATCTCAAAAAACTCGTTTCTGACCTCGGTGTTGAAGATTACGTTGAATTCACAGGTCCGCTCAAGGCACCCGAGGTTGCAAAAAAGCTTGCAAGCGTCAACGCTTACGTTTTATGCTCGGCAGTTGAAAACAGTCCCAACACTCTTGGTGAAGCAATGATGGTTGGCACTCCCTGCGTTGCGGCTTACGTTGGCGGCGTTGCAGATATGGCACAGGACGGCAAGGAAGCTCTTTTCTTCAGAAACGATGACCCCAAGCTTCTTGCCTGGAATTTGAAGCGTGTTTTTGACAGCGACGAGCTTGCGCTTTCACTCTCTGAAAACGGCAAGAAAAAAGCACTTTTCACTCACGACCCCGAAAGAAACGCACAGTTACTTATTGATGCATATACCGATATATTAAAGGAGAAATAATATGAGCCTTGCGCCGATTATAATATTCGTCTATAACCGTGCAGACCACTTCGTGCAAACCTATAACGCTCTCGCCGCCTGCAAAGAAGCAAAAGAGTCGGAACTCTATATCTTCTCTGACGGAGCCAAAAACGAAGCTGGCAAAGCAAAGGTTGACGAAGTACGTGCCGCAGTTGCCGCAATCAAAGATGCAGGTGACTTCAAGGCAGTAACCGTTACCGAAAGCCCTGTTAACAGAGGTCTTGCGGCTTCGGTTATCGCAGGTGTTACCGAGGTTATGGGCAAGCACGGCAAGGCAATTATTGTTGAAGACGACTGCAAGGTTTCGCCTCATTTTCTCTCCTATATAAACGGTGCTCTCGATTACTACGAAAGTAACAAAAAAATCGGCTCAATCGCAGGCTATACACCGATGATTGATTTGCCCGATTATTATAAATCCGACGTTTTTGCCGCTTACCGCTCCTGCAGTTGCACCTGGGCAACCTGGGCAGACCGCTGGCAGAATATTGACTGGGATTTAAAAAATATGAGCGATTTTTATCGCTCACCCAAGCTTATCAGAAAGCTCAATTCAAACGGAAGCGACAGATTCATCCGCCTTTACCGCCAGACCAAGGGCAACGGAAGCTCCTGGTCGGTACGCTTCGGTGCTCATCTTGTTAAAAACGATCTGCTCACCGTATATCCGAGATATTCGTATATCACAAACATCGGCTGCGACGAATCGGGTGTGCACAGCAAGGCTGATGATGCCGAAAAAATGCGCGTTGATTTGTCAAAAGCAATCGCCAACCCCGTTTTTGCCGAAGTTCAGATTGATAAAAAAATTCAGAAAATCTTCAAAAAGCATTATTCCTACGGCTTCATTTCAGAGACAAAGAAATTCATTGCAACCGTTCTGATTATTATCAAAGAAAGATTAAAGGGTTAAGATTATGAAAAATCAGCCTCTTATCAGCGTAATAATCCCCGTTTATAACGTTGAAGAGTATCTGCGCGAATGCGTTGAGAGCGTTATAAACCAGACGTATAAAAATCTTGAAATTATTCTTGTTGACGACGGCTCAACCGATTCTTCGGGCAAAATCTGCGAAGAATACCTTGATAAGGATTCACGCATAACCGTTATCCACAAGAAAAACGGCGGTCTTTCTGACGCACGAAATACGGGATTTGATGCCTGCGAGGGTGATTACGTTTATTTTCTTGACAGCGATGACTATATTGAAATCAACTCCCTTGAAACGCTTGTCGGCATAGCTGAAAACGACGAGAGCGACGTTGTGTTTTTTGACGCGGTTTCGTTTGCCGATACCGATGATTTTGAAGTTAAACAGAATTACATCCGCAAAAACAAATATAAAACCGACAGCGGCAAAGCGGTTTTTGCCGAAATGGTTAAAAACAAAGAGTTTCACTCCGCAGTGCCCCTGCTTATGATAAAGAAAAGCTTTTTGGCGGCAAACGGTCTGCGTTTTACAGAGGGCATTCTTTATGAAGATATGGTTTTCACCTATCAGATTCTTTCTCTTGCATCAACCGTTTCGCAATGCACCGAAGCTTTTTATCACCGCAGATACCGCAAGGATTCCATAATGACTTCTGCCAAAAGCAAGAAGCATTTTTCGAGTTGTGTTGAGGTTTACCGCCTTAACGCAGAATTCACAAAAGACCCCGATGATTACCAGACAAGCTTTATCTGCCGCTGTGCTTTCAACGTTTTCAACGTTTATGAAAAGCTGAATAAGCAGGATAAAAAGGAATGCAAAAAAGAGCTTGCCGCTTTAAAAAAATCTCTTATCGCCTGCAATGCTCACGGCAACAAAACGCTGAAAATGCGTTGCAAGGGTAAGATTTTCTGGGTCATATATAAAATATTTGAAAAGGTATTTAAAAGATAAAATGAGCAACAAAAAGTTTCTGATGATAATGCCCGTTATGAAGGGCGGCGGTGCCGAAAGAGTTGCGGCTCTGCTGACAAACGAATTTCATAAAAACGGCTATGATTGCGAGTTTATGCTCACGTCGATGAAAAAAGACGAAGCAATCAACCGTGACCTTGACAGTTCAATACCGCTGACGGACGTTGAGAAAAAAGAAAATCCCGTTTCAAAGCTTTTCTTTGCGGTTCTTGCAATCATTTCAACAATTCTTTGCAAGCCCTTTGAAATGCTCGGCAAGCAGGCTCCCGTTTCGTTTGCTTATCTATCGTTTGTTGCTCAATATCACAGCGAAATAAAATCAGTCAGAAACAAGCTCAAAGAATCACCCGACACCTCGGTTATCGCTTTTCTTCAGCCATCAATCCCCATCACGCTCCTTGCCGCAAAAAATCTGCCCAACAGAATCGTTATCTCTGAAAGAGGCGACCCGAAAAGACAGATGAAAAAGCGCTACGGCTATAACTTTATCAAAAAATATTATCAGCGTGCCGATGCCGTTGTTTTTCAGACAAACGATGCAAAAGCCGCATATCCCGAAAATATTGCCCAAAAAGGCACGGTTATCTTTAACCCGATTAACGGTAAGCTCCCCGAGCCTTACTTTGGCGAAAGAGAAAAATACGTTACCACCTTCTGCCGCATTTCAAGACAAAAAAATCTGCCTATGCTTGTTGAGGCTTTTGCAGAATTTCATAAGGAATTCAGCGATTACAGACTCAAAATCATCGGTGAACCTCAGAATGACGACGATGCCGCTTCACTTGGCGAAGCAAAAGCCCTTGCCGCAAAACTCGGCATTACAGAATATATTGACTTCTTGCCTTTCAGCGCAGAAGTTCATAATATGATTATCCGCGATGCGATGTATGTGAATTCATCTGATTACGAAGGTATGAGCAACGCAATGCTTGAAGCAATGGCAATCGGTATGCCTGTTGTGTGTACGGATTGTCCCATAGGCGGTGCAAATGCAGTTATTGAAAACGGAAGAAACGGAATACTTGCAAAGGTCGGCGATCCGAAAGATTTTGCAGACGCAATAATAAAGGTGTTGTCTGATAAAGAACTTGCAGAATCATTATCATTGAACGCAGCAAAAATCCGTGATGAATTATCAGTTGAGAATATATCCAAAAAATGGATGGAATTATTTTAAAGGACTTGATTTTATGAAAAAAGTTTTGTTCGTAGCTAATCATCTGACAGTCGGAGGAATTCAAAAATCTTTGATTTCTGCTCTTAACAGTATTGATTACAGCGTTAATGAAGTAACATTGTATATCAGAAAAAACAGATTGGATTTATTGCCGTACGTTAATAAAAATGTAAAAATTCTGATTAATGAAGATGATGTCCATTATTATAGATCCCCCTATGCGTTATATTTACAGGTTTTGCTTTTTCTTTGCAAGCTTTTCGGCTTAAAAGAAAAAACAGATAATTTGACAGCCAGATTATCTGAATATGTTATGTTTTCGATGTTTGAAAATGAGAAAAAGAAATATTTTTCTGACGTTGAATATGACGTGGCAATATCTTATTGGCAAGGTTATAATACCCTGTTTGTTGATAAGTACGTAAAGGCAAAAAGAAAAATCATGTTTTATCAGGTTTCTACCGATGAATTACACGATGTTCATCAGAAAACCATGCCAAACTATGATTCGATTGTAGTTGAACACGAGGATATAAAGAAATCGTTGTGTGAATGGTATAACGGTATAAACGGCAAGGTTATTGTTGTTGAAAATTACACAAATCCTCAGTTGATAAAAGAAATGTGTTCTGAAGCAGAAATCAAAAAGGATGACAGACTGACTTTTTGTACCTGTGCACGTTTTTCCCCTGTAAAAGGTATTGATTTGGCTGTGAAAGCAGCTAAGATATTGAAAGACAAAGGCTTTGGATTTTTATGGTATTTTGTCGGTGACGGTCCGACAAGACCTGAAATTGAAAAATTGATTGACCAATATAAACTTAATGACTGCATTAACTTAACCGGTATGCAGAAAAATCCGTATCCGTATTTGGGGATAAGCGACGTATATGTTCAGCCTTCGTATGAAGAGGCTTTGTCAATTGCAATGCTTGAAGCTCAGATTTTATGTTTACCTATGGTATCAACAAAAACAGCCGGCGGTATCGCTATGGTTGATGAAGGAAAAACAGGATATTTGGCTGATATAACCCCTGAAGCATTGGCAGAATCACTTGAAAAAATGATAACAAATTCAGAAGCAAGAATAAAAATGAAGAACATACTGTCAGAAATTGATTATTCAAGCGAAAGAGAAAGATATTTTAACGATTGGTGCAAATTATTGGAGGCATAAACTTGAAATTCAGTATATTGATACCTGTTTATAATGTTGAAAGATATCTGGAACAATGTCTGAAATCTGTTATAAATCAGACTTTCGGCGATTACGAAGTTATTATTGTTGATGACGGATCAACAGATAACAGTTCCTGTATATGTGATTCTTTCGCAGAAAAATATCCCGAAAAAATACACGTTATTCACAAGGAAAATCAAGGATTAATCTCAGCAAGAAGAATTGCAATTGATAACGCTCAAGGTGAATTTTGTATTTTCGTTGACTCGGATGATTTTATTGAATGTAATTTGCTGGAAACTGTCAACAGTTATCTGTTAAAAGATGCTGATATCGATATGGTGATATACTCTTTTAATTATTACAGTGACGGGATAAAGAAAAAACGAAACATATTTGTTGCTGAAGATTCCGAAATATGGAGTGCGGATAAAAAGAAAAGGGCTTTTGAATTGCTTGCAACCGGTGACAGTATTGATGCGTTGTGGATAAAAGCTGTCAGAACAGAAATTTTGAAGCGAGACCCTATAGATTTCAAAAAATATTTTTCAAAAAACATGTCAGAAGATACATTGCAATCAATTTATCCGATTACATATGCGAAAAAAATTATATATGCAGATGTGCCGCTGTATAACTACAGATATAATCCCGCCAGCATATCTCGCAATTTCAGTCCGGATGTTATTGCAAAAAAAGATTCTTCTCATGTGTTTGAAGAGATGGTTTTTGTTTTGCCGGAATGGAAACTTAATACCGAAGAATTTAAACAAAGAATTTATGCACGATGGTTTTCCGACGTTATGTATATTTTTGTGAAATCCTGTGAAAATGCATCAACAAACAAGGAAATGGATTCAATATTAGAATTTGATTGGTTGTCTCTGATGCCTTCCTGTGGCGTGAATGATTTTGATTCTTATGTAAATCAACAATATAAAAAACTTTACTATAATTGGATTAACGGTAAATTCAGAAAAATAAAAGTTGAATTTTTCAAACGAAAGCTTTATAAAAAAATGGTTTCGCTGAAAAGAAAACTGTAACAGTTTTTATTTAATGATGAATGATGACGAGGAAAGTTATGCAAAAAAAGCTTGTTTTTGTGATGAAGGTTATGAACGGCGGTGGTGCAGAACGAGTAATTTCTCTGCTGACCTCTGCCGCAGTAAAACGTGGTTATGATGTTACGTTACTTGTAACACATCAGGAAAAGCAGGATTCCGTTCTCAGGGATATTGATTCAGGTGTGCGAGTAATTTCTTTGCCTGATGAAACACGCAAACAAAAGACGTCTGCGTTTTTGCCCAAACTCATTATGCTGTGGGCAAGGCTTCTCGGTAAGCTCGGCTTAAAAGAAAAATCATCTGTTCTGAAATATCTTTCAAAAAATTACGGCTCTGTGAGTTGGCTAAAAAAATATTTCAGAAAACATTCCGATGCATCGGTGGTTGCTTTTCTTTATGATTCTATTTTTTATTCACTTTTATCGGTAACAAAGAAAAATAAGCTTATCATTTCTGAAAGAGGCGATCCCTGTCAGTCTTTTTCAAGCAAAACCACAGTGGCATTTCTGAAAAATGAATTTCAGAAGGCTGACGGCGTTGTTTTTCAGTCGCCCGATGCGCAGAAATGGTATCTTGAAAATACATCCGCCAAAGGTACGGTTATCTTCAACCCCGTCAAGCCCGATTTACCCAATCCTTATTGTGGTGAAAGAAAAAAACGCATCGTCAACTTCTGCCGCATTTCCGCACAGAAAAATTTGCTTGTGCTCGTCGATGCCTTTGCGCTGTTTCACAAAGACTTCCCCGACTATGAATTGGATATTATTGGTGACGCGGTGGGTAACGGTGTGGAAGGCTATATTGAAGCGGTCAATGAGAGAATCAGAAATAACGGCTGCGAAGATTGCATTCATATTCTGCCCTCACGCAAGGATATTCACGAATATATCAAAGACTACGCAATGTTTGTTTCGTCATCGGATTTTGAGGGGATGAGCAATTCAATGCTCGAAGCGATGGCGCTCGGTCTGCCTGTTATCTGCACAGATTGCCCTGCAGGCGGAGCAAGAGCGGTTATCAGAAACGGCGAAAACGGCATTCTCACACCTGTTGGTGACGCAAATGCACTTTATCTCGCAATGAAAAATCTTGCCGAAAACCCCGAATATGCAGAAATGCTCGGCAAAAACGCAGTTAAAATCCGCACCGAGCAATCGGTTGAAAAAATTATTGAGAAATGGATGGATATGATAAATGGCTAAGGTCAGCGTTATTGTGCCCATATACAATGCAGAAAAATATCTCACGCAATGCCTTGACAGCGTTGTTAACCAAACCCTTAAGGATATCGAAATCATCCTTATCGATGACGGCTCAACCGACGGCAGTGCCGAAATCTGCAAAAAATATCTTTCGGATTCCCGTGTTACATATTACCGCAAAGAAAACGAGGGTCTTGCCGCCGCCAGAGCAGACGGCATTGCGCGCGCAAACGGTGAATACCTCGGCTTTGTGGATTCCGATGACTATATAAAACCCGAGATGTATGAGAAGATGTATGTTGCCGCCAAAAGCAATGAATCCGACGTTGTTTTCTGCAACTGTCAGGAAAACGCAGACGGGCATATTTTCACCCCCGAAATGCCCGAGGGTGCTTATGACAGGCAGGCTATCAAAGAAAAAATTCTACCCAAAACCCTTGCATATATCGGCAAAGGCGGCTCAAAGCGTGCTATCCGCTGGTCAAACTGTTTGAGAATTTACAAAAGAGAAACACTCGAAAAGAATAACATCCGCTTTGACCGCAGGCTCAGAAGAAGCCAGGATTTGCAACTCACCTATGAAGCAACGCTTGTTGCGCAGAATTATTACTATATCGCCGAGCCGCTTTATCACAACAGAGTTGTTCTGGACTCACTTTCAAGAGGTTACACAAAAAATATGTGGCCGCTCTATACATATCTGATTGAAATTCTCTATAAAGATACCGAGAATTTCAAAGAGCTTGATCTTATGAATCAGATGCATCTGCGTGCATTCTTCTTCGCAACAGACTGCATTGAAAACGAAATGAAGCCCCTTTGCCCCAACGATAAAAAGACAAGAATCAAGCTTATTGAGCAGATTATGAACGACCCCATCTGCGAAAAGTTCAAGGGACATATTCCCACAGAAAAGCTCAATCCGCTTTACCGCAAATATTATGAGCTCATCTGCAAAAAGAAAGCGGCAAAGATTCTTTCGTTCACAAAAAACTACAAGCGCAGGCAGGCGTTTAAAAACAAATATATCAGCCCCCTGATAAACGCCCTGACCGAAACCGAAATTTATAAAAAGCTCAGAGGAAAAAACTGATGAAGCAAATTGTTTTTGTTATCGGCAACTACAAAAATGGCGGCGTTCCCATGCGCTCAACCAACCTTGCCAATGAATTTGCACGCAGGGGTTATCCGTCAACCATCCTTGTTACAAAGGATATTGCCGAAAACATATTTTTTGATATTCACAAAGATGTGAGCATTGTTTCTCTTAAAGAATATGTTGCTTCTCACCGAAGCGATGAAGCAGCAGCAAAAATTCTGCGCAAAAGAAGGTGCAGAATCCGCATTCTCAAATATCTTCGATACATTTCAAAGCTTTTACCATCTTTGGATAAAAAACTCGCCGCAAAAATCAGAAATTTGAGGCAAAGCGAAGACCTTGCTGTTTATGCTGCAAATAACCCCGACTGTGTTTATATTCCTTTCGGAATTGATTATTATGTAAATACATTTTACTCTCTTAACAGAGAAAGTAAAATTATTTATGCAGAAAGAACTACTCCACTTATTGAATTTCCAAAATCAAAACACCAAACACAGCAAATTATAAAAAAAATAAAAAAAGCTGACGGCATCATATTGCAAACTCAAAATTCTTTTGAGTTCTATAAGTCTTTTAATGTCGATGCAACCATTATAAATAATCCTATAAAACCCAATCTGCCGTCTCCTTATGTTGGCGAGAGAGAAAAAACTGTTGTAACCTTCTGCAGAGTGTCACCGGAAAAAAACCTAACTTTGCTTATTAAAGCATTTTTTGATTTTCATCTTAAACATCCTGAATATAGCTTGTTTATATATGGAAACACTGTTGAAAAATCAGAAGAAGAACATCGTGATTATCTTAACTCTTTAATTAATGAATTAAACGCAAAAGACTATATTAAACTTTTACCACCAAGCTCAAATGTTCACGAGCTTGTTCTAAATTGCGCTATGTTTGTTTCTTCCTCTAACTATGAAGGATTATCTAATTCAATGATTGAAGCACTGGCAATTGGCTTACCATGCATCTGCACCGACTGCGTTGGTGGTGGAGCACGCGAAATGATAAAGAATAATCATAACGGCTTAATTGTTGCAATTAATGACAAAAAAGCTCTCTGTGATGCTATGTGCTTTATTGCAGAAAATCCCAACATATCCAAATCCTATTCAAAAAAAGCAAGCACCATAATGGAAGAATTATCAATTTCAAACATCGCTGACAAATGGATTTGTGAAATTAAAAAGATTACCAATTGATTTTCGAGGTGTTATATGACACAACAAAACTGGACAACTATTGTTAAATCAAGCAACAGCGCGTTCAATATGGATATCAAGGGTCTTAAAAACTGCAAAGACCTCATCTTCCTTTTTGTGCGCAGAACTTTTGTTGCAAAATATAAGCAGACCGTTCTGGGCCCTGCGTGGGCGGTTATTCAGCCGTTTTTCACAACGGTTGTTTATTCCGTTTTCTTCGGCAACATTGCAGGTCTGGGCGCTTCGGGCGTTCCCAACTTCATATTCTATCTTTCGGGCACAATCGTATGGACTCTTTTCTCTGCGTGCCTGACCGAAACCTCCCACACCTTTACGGGTAACTCCGCAATTCTGGGCAAGGTTTATTTTCCGCGCCTTGTTATGCCCATCTCAACGGCAATCTCGCAGTTCATCGGCTTCTTTATTCAGTTTGCCTTTATGCTCTGCTTTATGGTTTATTATCTAATAACCGACGCAGGCATCAGACCCAATCTGCTTATGCTGATGTTCCCCCTTGTGCTCATTCAGCTTGCAATTCTCGGCATGGGCTTCGGTATGATGATTTCTGCTCTCACAACAAAATACCGCGACCTTGCGATGGTTGTTGGTTTCGGTGTGAGCCTGTGGTCATATTGCTCCCCCGTTGCCTACGATATGTTCAGCCGCGAACAGCTTATGAACGGCATAATTTATAAGATTTATATGCTCAACCCTGTTACCCCTGCAATCAATCTTTTCCGCTACGGCTTTCTCGGCACAGGCGAGGTTGACTGGCTGTTTTACGGCATCGGATGGATAACAACCGCCGTTGTTGCGGTTATCGGCGCGCTGATGTTCAGCAAATCTGAAAAAACCTTTATGGATACGGTGTGAGGTGCGGTATGGAAGAATTGGCAATAAGAGTTGAACACGTTTCAAAAGAATACCGCCTTGGTGCCATCGGCGGTGCAACGCTCAAGGGCGAAATTCAGTCCGCGATTGCAAGACTCAGGCACAAAGAAGACCCCAACCTTAAAATCGGCGAAAAGGCTCACGGCAAAAACGAGCGTTTTCTTGCGCTGAACGATTTATCGTTTGATATCAAAAAAGGCGAAACCGTTGGTATCATCGGCAGAAACGGCGCAGGCAAATCAACAATTCTCAAGCTCATCTGCCGTGTTACGGCTCCCACAAAGGGCAATATCTATCTCAACGGCAGAATAACAAGTATGCTCGAAGTCGGCACAGGCTTCCACCCCGAGCTTACGGGCAGAGAAAACGTTTATCTCAACGGCGCAATCCTTGGTATGACAAAGGCGGAAATCGAAAAGAAATTTGACGAAATCGTTGAATTCTCCGAGGTCGGTCAGTTTATCGATACGCCCGTTAAAAGATATTCGAGCGGCATGAAGGTTAAGCTCGCCTTTGCCGTTGCTTCTCACCTTGAGAGTGAAATTATGATTATGGATGAGGTGCTCGCAGTTGGCGACGTTGCCTTCCAGAATAAATGCATTGACAGAATGAAAAAGGTTGCCGAAGAAGAAGGCAGAACCATTCTTTACGTCAGCCACAATATGGCAACAGTTAAAAGCCTTTGCAACCGCTGCGTTGTTCTTTCGCACGGTCAGGTTGCTTTTGAAGGCGAAACAGAAGAAGCGATTGCCGTTTATATGAATAATGATGATTTTGAAAAAAACGTATATTTTGACGCAACTACACAAGAAAGACCCAGGAAATGCAATAGCCGCCATATTATCAAAAGCATACATTTATATGAATCCGATTCAAATTCCTTTTATTATGGTGAGAAGTTTCCATTTAGACTTGAATGGGAAAGTAAAAACAGCACCGAAAGAATAAAAGTAAAAATGTTTGTAACTAACGTTGATGCAACCCCAATAGGTATATTGTTTGGTGGAGAAATCAAGCAAAAAGTTGGCGTGAATTATGTGGATTATATGTTCGACACCAATTTCTTTGTTCCGGGAAAATACTATGTTGATATTTTACTTTATGATGAAGACAACGCAGGTGGAGTCATGTATTACGACAAATGCACATCATTTCTCTTTAATATCGAACATAGTTCCGAATCCATACATTTAAAAAACTGGTTCAAGAATTGGGGCAACGCTGTTTTGCCCTGCATAGAAAAAATTGACGGAGATGATAAAAATGTTTGATTTTAAAGGCGAAACCTTACTTATAACAGGCGGCACGGGCTCTTTCGGCAACGCTGTGCTCAACAGATTCCTCAAAACCGATATCGGTGAGATCCGCGTTTTTTCACGTGACGAAAAAAAGCAGGACGATATGCGCCATGAATTCCAGGCAAAAATGCCTGAGGTTGCAGAAAAGATTAAATTCTATATCGGCGACGTAAGAGATATTGCAAGCGTTCGTAATGCTATGCACGGCGTAGATTACATATTCCATGCGGCGGCGTTGAAGCAAGTGCCTTCTTGTGAATTTTTCCCCATCGAAGCGGTGAAGACCAACGTTCTCGGTACAGAAAATGTATTGACGGCAGCCATTGAAGCAGGCGTACAAAACATTGTTTGCCTTTCGACGGATAAAGCGGCTTATCCCGTAAACGCAATGGGGACAAGCAAGGCGATGATGGAAAAGGTTATCGTTGCGAAATCCCGTACGGTTTCGCCTGAAAAGACGAAGATTTGCTGTACGCGCTATGGCAACGTAATGTGTTCGCGTGGGTCGGTTATTCCTCTTTGGATTGAGCAAATCCGTGCAGGCAAGCCTATCACCATTACCGACGCTTCGATGACGAGATTTATTATGTCCTTGGAAGAAGCCGTCGACCTTGTGTTGTTCGCGTTTGAGCACGGCGAAAGCGGTGACATACTTGTGCAAAAAGCACCTGCCTGCACTATTCAAACGCAGGCGGAGGCTGTATGCGAATTGTTCGGTGGCGATAAGGAAAATATCAAGGTGATTGGTATTCGTCACGGTGAAAAAATGTACGAAACGCTTTTGACGAATGAAGAATGTGCTAACGCTATCGACCTTGGTAACTTCTATCGCGTGCCCTGTGATAAACGTGGGCTGAACTATGATAAGTATTTCAAGCACGGCGACGTAGAACGCAACCCTTTGACGGAGTTCAATTCTAACAATACACAGCTTTTGACAGTTGAAGAAACGAAGGCGAAGATTGCGTCTTTGCAATATATCCAAGACGAACTGAAAAAATAAGGACAAGCTATGAAAATACTCGTTACGGGGGCGAAGGGGTTTGTAGGGAAAAACCTTTGTGCCACTTTAAAAAATTTGAAAGCCGGGAAAGATAAAACTCGTCCTGCTTTGTCGATTGAAGAGATTTTTGAATATGATATCGACAGCGATTCTACGGATTTGGAAATTTATTGCGAACAGGCGGATTTCGTATTCAATCTTGCAGGCGTCAACCGTCCACAAAGTCAAGAGGAGTTTATGCAAGGTAATTTTGGCTTTGCATCGACTTTGTTGGATACATTGAAGAAATATAACAACAAATCTCCTGTGATGCTCTCTTCATCCATTCAAGCGACGTTGATTGGTCGTTATGCGGATGGAGAATACGGCAAGAGTAAGAAAGCCGGTGAAGAGCTTTTCTTCGATTATGAGAGTAAAGGAGGGGGGCAGGTATGCGTTTACCGCT